>JAAWDY010000028.1 GCA_022793995.1 Coprococcus sp. | reverse complement strand
TGCGACATAGCTGCATAATAATACTGCAATCCAACAAATCAATATCTTTTTTAAAAGAGGTATTTTCACCAAGGGATAAGTGCGCCCTTTTTTAGGATAAAATATTTTTCATTTTTCTATTGACATTTATTAGCTGGACTTTTCTTCCTGCATTAGGGCCGTCACAATCGGTTCCGGACCACCTAAGAACAGATTCCCTTTTGTCTCCATTTCCACCTTACCGTCCTGGAACCGGAATATCCGCTCCTGCCTGCTGCAAGTCTCGATCCACCTTGTCACCACATGCAGTTCGTTCTCCCCTTCCCAGTATGCATTCATAAGCGCCTGGCTGTTCAGTGTGTCTTCAAATTCCGCGTATCTCCTTGAACCGTCCATTGCGATGTTTACCGTGTGCTCCTGGCCTTCCGTCACATAATGCAGGGTGCATTCCATCGCCCGGAAAGAAAACCAGAAAGAATCGACCGGCTTTGGCGCTTCTTTACCTGCCATACTATTCTCTGTGACCCAGTCGGTAAGACGCATCTCCCCTTTTACCACTGTAAATACTTGATCCTGGAACTTGGCGGCGGTCGGACTGTAGGGCGCATATTTTTCACGCGGAAGGCTAAGACGGTTCATCCTGTCCTTCAGTCTGCCGGTTGCCTCGGTATTTTCCAAATTTGCAGAATTTGCCTTTACACGTTCCAAAAACTCCCACATTGTATCCAAGACGCTCTGTGCCCAGTGTGCGCTTCCGGCATTTTCTGTAATGGCAAGAATCATATCCAGATCCGGGACCACGATCGTATACTGACCCATCGCCCCGTCCGCACGGTACACCCCTTTCGGCCGGCACATCCAGATCTGGAAACCATATCCCACAAAATTATCCTTTGCCAAAGGATTCTTCTTCTCTTCGCTTGCCGACGCATTCTGAAGCGTTGTCGCCATTTTCACGTATTCCGCTGCCAGAATCCTATCTCCATCCCATACGCCGCCGTCCGCATAGAGCTTCATGAGCCGCAGGTTGTCCTCCGTCGTCGCGAACAGCCCGCCGCCCCCTACCTCCATACCGTCCGGCATTTTCATCCATCTGTGATTTTCACAGTCGATTCCTATCTTATCATATAAACGCGGTTTTAAATATTCCTGCAATCCCATCCCCGTCTTTTCCCGCACGATGGCGCCGATCAGCGTGGAGCCGACACTATTGTACATATAGGCGGTTCCCGGGACATGCTCTACAGGTATCGCCAGAAAGTCACGGATCCAATCCTTTGTCGGCTGCGGCATACGATCCATCCCGCAGCCCATGCAGAGAACGTCCCTGACCGTCATCCGTTTCAAATTTTCGGAGACCTCTTCCGGAAGCTGATCCGGGAAAATGTCCACAACCCACTCGTCCAGTTCCAGGATTCCTTCCGTATACGCGATCCCTGCCGCTGTCGCCGCATAGGTCTTTGAGTGGGACTGCTCGCCATGACGGATACCGGGAGCAAACGGCGCCCACCATCCTTCCGCACAGATTTTTCCATGCCGCATAATCATAAGCCCATGGGGTTCCGTAAAACCGCTCTCCAGCTGATCTAAGAGCCACATGATGTCCTCCGACGCGATCCCTACGCTTTCCGGCGTGACCCGTTCAAATTCTGTCCTTTTGAACATTTTCTCCCTCCTCTTCCCGGATGACTTGGGAAAACATTCTCTCCCACGCCAGTGCGAATACCTTCTTTTCATCTTCATGGCGCATCCCTTTTGCCAGCACATGCACGAGGGGCTTCTCTGCCTTCTGATAGGTTTCAATGATATATGCATCGTCCTCCCACACCACAGGGGACTTGGCCCGGTTCCATTACGACACCGCCTTCCCCACGACCATGACGGGCGTCGGAATGTGCGGAAGAATTTCCAGTCGCCCCCTCTTTTGCACACAGTCCCAGGAGCCATGCGCCCATTCCATACGGACAGCATGGTTTGCGAAACGGAAACTGAGTATGTCGTACATGTTTTTATCCAAAGTACGGATAAATAAGGTAGCCTCTTTATTTCCCATAAAGTCCGGCGCCGTAATATATCTCCCCGTCACATAATAACAATGGTCGGTATTTCCACTCACATGGTTCATGAAATAATTCGGTTCCGGCAGTGCGATCATTTCTTCGTTGCCGCAGGCCCTTCCTTCCAGCCCCGCATACACGGTGGTCTTCTTCTGCTCCTGTACAAAATAGACCCGCATCCGTTCTTCTTCCAGTGTAAACGTTACCTTTTCTATATTCAAGTCGTTCTTTGGAAACATATAGCTGCATCCATGTACATCCGACGTATCGGCGCATCTTTCGTTCCATTCTGGAAGAGCGCGGTATTCTGTGAGGCTTTCGATCGAGGTGTGCTTTGGCGCGGATTTTGCCCAGAGATAGGGATAGACATGTTTCCAGAACAGTTCCAGGATTAGCCCCTGGTCCTCCTCCGCCGACATGATGGAAACCGTCATATCCAGATCCGGGAATACCAGGCCAAACTGTCCGCGTCCCCCATCCAGACGGTATCCCCCCACACTGTTTCTCCACAGGAAATATCCATAGCCATATTTTGTATCCAGATTTACATTCTGAATCTTCTCACTCTGGATAGAAGGCGTATGGTACATTCCCATGCGCGAGATCCATTCCTCTGCGATCAACTGTTCCTGCTCCCATTTCCCTTGATTTAAAAGCAGAAGTGGGAGTTTTTCAAAATCACAGATACGGATGCTGATCCCCGACGGATCTGTGTCCCCCTGCGGCGTCCTATCCGCTGTAATATGGACATCCATCTTCTGGAAGAACTTCCGGTCCAGATATTCCAGATAATCACACCCTGCGGCCTGCTTTACCACCTGCGTCAGGATATACGGGACTCCGTTATTATAAAAGAAATGCCCGCCCGGTTCGTACTCCGGCGCCTGCTTGAAGAATCCATGCACCCAGTCTTCATCCGCGCGCATGGCCTCCATGGTATCATAGTCATGCCCGGTATTCATCGTCAGCATATGCTTTATCTGCAGACGGGAATATTTTTCGTCCATCTCTTTGGGCAGCTTTCCCTCAAAATATGGAAGTACGTAATCTTCCAGAGATAATCTGCCCTCGTCCACCGCTTTCAGGACCGCCAGGGCCACGAGCATTTTCCCGGAAGAATACATGCGGTGCATGCTCTCCTCCTGGAAAGGATAGCCGTACACCCCGCATACCTTCTCTTCTCCCTTATATATTGCAAAACTATGCATATCCACTTCATATTTCTTAATTTCCCGAATAAATATATCCACCGCTTTCGGTGAAATCCCGTTTTTGCGCAATCTTTCCATTTTAACCTCATCCATCCCTGTATTATCTGATATCAAAAACCGAATTTAAAAAAGCTGCCTTTTTTAAAGTGTTTTCCCCTGTAAAATACCTTGGGTCGTCTCCTCCTCCCACTCCCGGGAGCAAGGATAAAAATACATTCTCATCCTTTGTTTTTTCCTTTATCATCTGTGCGAAATGCACTGCCTGAAGATACGGCAGCATATGCTCCATTCCATGCTGGATATAAAAGGGCGGACATTTTTCCGTAAGGTATGTCTCCGGGTTCGTTGGCGGCACAAGCTCCGGTTGCTCCTGCATAAACCCGCCCAGATACAGGCTGGAATAATACTGCGGGGACAGCAAATCTTCCAATTCTGTCCTTCCCAGCATCTCTGATTCTCTTTCTATCGCCGCAAAATTGATCGGAGCGAAATCAATGACCGCGGCCTGCACCTGGTAATCGTATTCCGAAGGCAGACCAAAAAGCTCCTCATTTCCCGTCGCCGCGGCCAGGGCCGCGAGATTTCCTCCTGCAGATTCCCCGTAGACCGCAAATTTTTCCGGGTCGTATCCATATTCCCCCGCATGTTTCCTCAGAAATGCGATTGCCTGCTTCACCTGCCGGATCTGGAGAGGGAAGCCCTCCTCTACTGCCTTTGTGTACTCCACCATGGCGATCGCATACCCGTACTTACGCATAACGAGCGGCCGGGTGGTACACCGTTTTGTACCAAGGGTGAACGCCCCGCCGTGGATATAGATGAGGAGCGGCGCGTTGTCTTTCTTTTCTTCAGGAAGATACAGATCCAGCTTATTGTGAAACATCTCTTCGTATTCTAAATCGGGATACTGGCATCCCTTTTCAGCCGCATCGAACTTCGGGAGTTCTTCCGGGGTGTGGCTGAGGGCATATTTCCTGTACTCGTGATAGTTCATTGGGATTTTCTTCATATCAGGCCTCCACCAGGCTGCCTGCAAGCTGGAACCAGTCCAGTATTTTCGGGATCCAGGTATTCCAGTACCCCCAGTCATGTCCCCCGTCCCCAGCGTGGAAAGTGATGTCGATCCCCAGCGACTTCATATAATTTGCAAATTCATAGCTGGACGTCAGCATGAAATCTTCTTTTCCTGTGGTGGAAAAGAATCTGGGCCACATTTCTTTCGGATATGCGGCCGTCATCCGGTCAACCAGCATTTTCACATCCCCCTCGCTTCCCGCCACCTTGTCGATCCCACCGAACGGCGCATGGAAAATGTCGTTCTCCGGCGCCGGGATCCCGGGATTTATGTACTCTGTCGCCTTCACAAATTCTCCGCCGCCGGACATGAACGCCGCCGCGGCGAAGAACTCCGGATGATCGAAAGACCAATGCATCGCGCCCATTCCTCCCATGGAAAATCCCATCACAAAGTGGCTCTCCTTTTTTGTGCTCAGGGGAAATACATGCTGCATCACACTGGGAAGCTCTTCCGACAGGTAGGTATAATACCGCTGTCCATGCGCCATGTCCATATAGGAGCTGTTCACCCCCGTCGGCATGACTACCGCAAGCTTTCGTTCATTTGCCCATGTTTCGATGTTCGTGTAGCGGATATACGAAGTATAGTCCTCGCCGCCGCCATGGAGCAGGTATAAGGTCTGGTATTTCCTGTCTCCCTTTTCCTTTTCCCAGTCAACGTCCGGAAGAATCATCATAACATCTATATTCTGGATCAGGATAGATGATTTAAAATTATAGTGGATCAAAGCCATCTGTATTCCCTCTTTCTTTCGCTATTCTTTTACCGCGCCGCTTGTCATTCCCGCGATAAAGTATTTCTGCAGGCAGATATAAGCGATAATCATGGGGATGACTGCCACCAGCGTCACAGCCATCCGCAGCGACTCCACAGGAATCACCGTGTTAGAACTTACGCTTCCCACATTGGCGCTTAGGAACTGCGCGTTTTTGATAATACTGTTCAGCACATTCTGCAGGCCCATCTTGTCTGCGTCCGTGATATAGTAAAGACCGTTGTTCCAGTCGTTCCAGTATGCCATGCCCGCCATTAACGCCACGGTCGTCAGCATGGGTTTGGAAACCGGAAGCACAACCCTCACAAAAATCTGCCACTCATTTGCCCCGTCGATCCTCGCCGCCTCCAGCATGCCTTCCGGGACGCTCCCGGAATAGAAATTCCGCATCGGGATTACGCTGTAGCCATTCAACAGAAGGGTCGGAAGCAAAAGCGCCCAGAACGTATTCTTGATATTAAGAATCTGTGTGTACACCAGATATGTGGGAACCAGTCCACCGTTCAGTAAGATGGTGATGAGTACCATAAAGGAGAAAATCCTCCTCCCGGGCAGATCCTTTTTGGACAGCGGGTACGCCATCAGCGCCGCCAGCGCGGTGTGGGCGATCGTCCCGACCACTGTCACGCAGATACTTGTCGCCGCCGCCCTGGAAAAGGTTGAAAAGTGGCTGGATATGTACTGGTAAGCCTCCAATCCCACCTTGGACGGCAGCATAGAATATCCTTTCGCCGTGATCGAGACTTCATCTGTCAAGGAAGCGGAAATCAGCAGTACAAACGGGACGATGCATGCAACCACCAATATCCCTAATACAAGATAACCTAAAATTTCAAATCCTCTGCTTTCTTTTTTCATGACGCCCTCCTAGAACAATGCATTTTCTTTATTCGACCTGCGGATCGCCAGGTTGGATACCAGGACCAATACAAACCCGACGATTGACTGATAGAAGCCTGCGGCGGAGGACATCCCCACATTTCCAAGCTTCGTCAAGCCGCGGAACACATAGGTGTCGATCGTGTTTGTCGTAGAATAGAGCGCGCCGGTATCCCTTGTCACCTGGTAGAACAGGCCGAAGTCGGAATAAAAGATTTTCCCAAGCGCGAGTACCACCACCATAATGATCGTCGGCTTGATCAACGGCAGTGTGATATAGCGTATCTGCTGCCATTTCGTAGCCCCGTCAATCCTCGCGGCTTCAAAGTAGTCGTTGCTGATCCCTACGATCGACGCGATGAAAAGGACGCACTGGAACCCCGCGTTTTTCCACAGATAGACCAGAACAAGGATGAACGGCCAGGCTCCTGGAGTGTTATACCAGTTCACGCCCTCCATTCCCAGCGCCTCAAGAAGCTTGTTGATTACTCCTGCGTCCGTACTCAAGAAGGCGTATGCGAGCACAGCGACCACTACCATAGAGATCAGGCTCGGCAGGATCACAATATTCTGCGCAAGCTTGGTAAACTTTTTATTTCTCATATCACAGATCAAAATCGCGATCAGGATCGCAAAACTTGTCCCAATGACAATAAAGGCAAGATTATATAAGATCGTGTTCCGGGTAATCACCCATGCGTCTTTTGTCGCGAACAAGAATTCAAAATTCTTAAGCCCCACCCAATCGCTTGCCCAGATGCCTTTCGCAAAATTTACGTTCTTAAACGCAATGACAAGTCCTGCCATCGGTATATAATTATTTATGATGAAATACAGAAAACCCGGAACCATCATCAAATACAACGGCAGATATCTCTTCCATAATTTTCGTCTGCTCTTCTTCATAAACAGGCCCCTTACCGCGCTTTTTTCCACTCGTCAAGCTGCGCCTGCTTCTCCGCGATGATCGTATCAATGCCCGCGGTCTTAAGGTCGGCCAAAAACTGCTCCATATTTTTTGCCGGATCGAGCGCGCCGTTCTCAAAACCTACCCGATACTGGCTGCATACGTTTGTCACCGCAGTGATCTCATTTGCCACCTTGCTGTTGTCGAATGTAAAGCCCATCGCGGAAGATTTCTCTGCCTCTTCATTGTACTGCTCTGTCTGTTTCCAAAGCTCCGGGTCATCGCTGTCCCAGGTATAACACAGGAACTCGTTTCCACTCTGATATGCGATGGACCAGTTGAACGCGCTTGTATCAGCCGTGACGCCTTCCGGAAGGGAAATCTGATTATTTTCCCCTAAGACATAGTGCTCTCCTTCGATCCCGTAGTTCAGAAGATTCAAAAACTCTGCGTCTGTGTACAGAAGGTTCAGGATTTCCACGGATTTTTCCGGATGGGACGCTCCGATCGGTACGACCCACTGGATGCCGTTTACCAGGGTCGTCATGGAAAGCGGCTCCGCCAGCTCGACTAAGGTCAGGTCTAATCCGGTATTTCTCTCATCCTGCTCAACCTGTCCCGGCTTTGTCGTCATGAACGCCGCGAAGATCTTATTGGCGCGGAATAAAGTAGAGTACGTATCCTGGATGGAATCGGAGTCCGGGAGCAGGTAGCCCTTCTGGTTCCAGCTATACACTTTATCAACATAAGCCCGATACTCGTCCGACTCAAAATAATTCTTGACCGTATCTTCCTGTCCGTTGTCCATCAAAACACCGTAGCCATCGCCCAATGTATCCGCCGTGGATTTCATGATGGCATCCGCCGGGTTCATGGCCGCTCCGCCTGTAAACATCGGTGAAATGTCCGGCTCCTTCTCTTGAATAACCTGGAATACCGCGTCCAGATCATCCATGGTCTTGATATTGGAAACATCGATCTTATGCTTCTCAAGTAAATCTGTCCTCATAACAACGCCGTATCCTGTCGCCAGGTCATGCATGGTGGGGACACCGTACAGCTTGCCGTCCACGCGGCAGGCGCTTAAGTACTCCTCTCCTACCGTATCAATGACGTCTTTTGCATGCTCCTCCAGAAGCTCCGTGATATCGTTGACCTGCCCTGAAGACACCATTGAGGAATAATTGGTGATCGGGTCAAAGTGGATCATCAGGCCGATGTCCTCGCTTCCTGCCAGGATCAGTGGAGCCTGGGATACATAGTCCGCAAATCCAAGCGGCTGCAGGGTAATCGTACAGTTATATTTCTCCTTTGCAATCTCGCTCAATTTGGCTTCCACTTTGTCCAGATCCTGCGGAACTGCATTTAAGATCGGGAACGTCATGGTGATATTTACGGTCTCTTCCCCGTTCCCGCCTTCATCCTTGCTGTCAGTCTCTTTTCCGCCGCATGCCGTCATTGCGAGCAGCATGGCCCCCGCGACTGCCGCCGCTAAAAATCGTTTCCATTTTTTCATTGTCTTTTCTCCCTTTCGTGTATTTCTTTTGATAACTCCATTATAAAAAAACAAAATGGGAGAACTACCCCCATTCCGTTTACCCGTTTACGCTAATCCGATATTTTACCGTTCCTCCGCCGGTATTCCGACGGTGTAATCCCATATTGCTTTTTAAATGCCCCGGAAAAGTGGGATATATTACTGTAACCGATATTTGCGGCAATATAAGAGACTGAAAATTCTGTTTTGGACAGCATCTTAGCCGCATGCGCCATCTTCCGGTCCAACAGATAATCAAAAATCGTCATTCCCATCTCTTTCTTAAAGATCCTTCCCACGTGGTCTGGGCTCATATATACGAGGCTTGCCAGCGTATCCCGTGAAATGTTCTCATCCATATGGGCGTCAATATAACTGCACAATATCTCTGCTACCCCGGGCTGTTCTTCCTCCTGGTCCTGGGCACGCACACAGTCCACACAGCTTATCATCCATTCTCTGCACTGTTCTATGGAATTTTCCGCGTTTTGCCGCAGGAGTTTCACCCTCTCCTGTCCTTTTACCGCATCTGCCGGAAGTCCTCTGGAAGATAAAAAAACAACAACCATGTCTTCAAAATCGTTTATCATCTTCCTGAGGCGCTCCGGATTAAGGTTTTTGATAAAATAATCCGACCTCATATATTTTGTGATATCTGTTTTCAGCTCCTCATAGGAGCTGTGTTCCAGAAGAAGCCGCCAGATTTTGGTATCTGGGAACATGAAAAAAATCTCCTGGGGCTTTCTTTTCTTTATGGCAAACACGCCTTCATTATATAAAAGATTATCCCTGTCATACTTCTTTAGCACTTTCAGGCGGCTTCCCAGCTCTTCGATCGGTATCTGTCCGTCCAAATACACGCAAAGCGCGCTCCGATAGTAGAGTCCGCAATAGTCAATATACTTCTTAGCCCGTTCCATAAGCTTTTCCATAAATCCTTCTTGGTTCTCCGACACAAGGCTGACTGTCATCGCATCGTCGGCCGTCTTCTGCGCATAAACATGGTATTGTTTTAAGAAATCCTGCGCAAGCGCGGTCGCCATCGCCATGTGGATCTTTGCCTTGTCTTCCTCTGTGTATTCTTCATTCCATTTCCGGATTCGCACAAAAAGCATACAGTATTTCCGGTCGATCGGCATGGGAATCTGCTGCCTTGCCGACTCCATACGGATTTCTTCCCGGCTCATGTCCCCTCTCAGCAGGCGGCGAAAAAAATGGCGTTCCACCGCCATTTTATTCCGGCTTTCCACCTCTTGTTTTTTCTGGTTCTGTCCTTGTATGCTGATCGCTTTCTTCAGCGCATTTTTCAGGCTTTCGGCATCCACCGGCTTACTTAGGTAGTCCATCACTTTCAATTCAATCGCTTTTCGGGTATATTCAAAATTCACGTGCCCGGTAAGCATGATACAGCAGATGGAAGGATAGTTCTTATTCACCCAATCCACCAGATGCAGCCCGTTTTCACTGCGCATCTCGATATCGCAGAGCATGAGGCCGACATGTTCTTCCATGATGATATCTCTCGCCTCCGCAATGCTCATCGCGGTCCAGATCTGACTGATTCCCAGCTCTTCCCACTCTAAAGCCATCGATATCCCCTGTATCGCCATCGCCTCGTCATCCACGATCAACAATTCCATTTCCCTTTTCTCCTTTGATATCCATATTTCTTCAGTTGATCTCTGTAACATACGGAAAAACCATTTTCACGCATGCCCCACTGCCGGCCTGGTTATAACATTCCAGCGAAAAACGTCCTTCATAGAAAATGTCCGCGCGTTCCCACAGGTTCCGTATCCCGATGTGTTCCCCATCCGCTTTTATGATTCTTCTTTGTCCGTTTATTTCTTCCAGGGCTTTTTCATCAAATCCCTTGCCATTGTCAGTGCATACGACGCTGATCTGCCCGTCTTCTATCCAGGTAATGCAGATATGGATCCGCAGGTCTTCCACCTCTGTTTTGGAGTATTTGATGGAATTTTCTACAAAAGTATGGAGGAGCAGGATTGGAATCCTTGCATCCGTCGCTCTTTCTTCCACTTCCACGACATAGCCGAAATTCTCCGCATAACGGATCTTCTGAATCTCCACAAAATTAGCCACATGCCGCAGTTCTTCCGCAAGCGTGGCATGATTTGCTTCTTTTCGGAACATATAGTTCAGATAATCTGAAAGACAGCCCGTCATCTTTTCGATCAGCACATAATTCTTGATTCCGGCCAGGCTATGGATCACATTCAAAGAATTCACATAAAAATGCGGGTTCATCTGCATCGTAAGATACGCCGTATAAATTTCCTTTTTTGCCATCTGCTCCTCATAAACCTGGATCTTCAAATGATTCACCTGGTCGAGCATTTCATTAAACTGTCGGTAAAGCGCTTGGAACTCTTTCAGCTCTCCTGCCCGCTTAAGGCGGTGGTCCAGGTTCCCCCTCCCAATGATCTCCAGCTCCTTTTCCATATAGGAAACCGGACTTAGGACGCCGCGGCTGACCCACAGCAGAATCCCTACGGCAACCGCAAAGATCAGGACACTGGCAAGGACGTCCCATCCCATCAGCCTGAAGACAGTGGATGCAACCTCTTCCCTGGATAAATATAGGATATAATTCATGCCCGTAGTCTCTCCTGTTACCTCCGCTTTCAGGCAGTCCGCCTGCACACTGTTCTTCATAAAAGACTCTTCGTCGAGCGCATAGCCTATCCCCAGGAATGGATACTCATCCCCCTCCTGAAAAATGAAGGGAAACCATTTCTCCAAGTCGCACCATCCCCCGACAGCCAGATCACCCATGGGCAGAATATAAAAATATCGGCACGTCTCTCCTGTGTATGCCAGAAAATTCCCCTTAAGCCTGCCTTCCTTTCCGTCTGAACCTTCCTGCTCTTCCAGGTAATCCCGAACCTCCTGCATGTCTGTGTAGTCAGAATCATTATCATATTGGAGCATGATCTTTTGATTTCTTTCATCTATGATGAAAAGTCCGTTTACATAAGAGTATGTGTTCAGATATTCCCTCAGATGGCTGTTCACCTGGAGCCTCTGAAATTCGCGGTCCTCGTCCGGCCTGGAATGGCGGATATACAGAAAATTCTCATCCGTCACAGTAAAATTTACGAGATCATTCTGCATTTTTGCGATCTCGTTCTCAACCGTCTGTACCTGGAGCTTCAGCATATCCATATACACAGACGTCTCGTGCCGGTTCAGCTGCGTCCACACTGTCCGCATAAAAAACGTACAGAATCCAAATAAGAGAATAACCATTCCTATCATTCCCAAATAAATGATTTTTTTAAGGCTCATGCCTGACTTTTCACTCTTTTTTTCTATGCCCATACACCTGCTTCCTCGAATGCCCCAGATCATTCACACTTACGTTCGCTTCATCCATTTCTATTCTGATTATATCTTTCTCAAATACGAATGTAAATTCCTTTTCAAAGCATGTCTCAATGTAGTCCAGATGCATTTTAAATGTCTGTTCATCTTCCCAGAACCCGGAAACGTAGGTCAGCTGCGGGACACATTCTTTGAGGAGGCGTTCATTATATCTGCCGTTCCCGTCCGTTCCCGCCAGGAAATGATATGGCTCCCCTGCATAGACAAAGACCGCTTCCGCCGTCTCCGTCCGTGAGAAATCGAACCGTATTTCAGAGATTCCACTGCTTTTTAGACCCGTCATATTATGGTACATCGACGGCAGGATGGACCATCCGTTTTCCTCGAGTCTCCATCTGCTGACAGGCTCTTTTTTCGCATCCTTAGACTGCGGCCGGTATGTCGGCCTTGCAAGCGTCAGACCTTTCATCTTCTCCTGAAGCTTTCTGTGCGCATCCTCATCCTCCGGAAGATAGCTCACCCCGGCGGCAACCTTCGGCATAAATTCATCCCATATGATATCCAGTATTTTCTGCGGCCAGATCCCCAGCTGTGCCAATTCATTGATGGATATCACCATATCAAGCTCCGGGAACACGATCGCGTACTGCCCATAAGCCCCGTCCGCACGGTACACTCCTTTGGGCCTGCACATCCACATCTGGAAACCATAGCCCAGGCGGCAGTCCTCAATTCCCTGATCTTCCGTCGTCGCATTTTGGAAGGATGACGCCATTCTCACCCACTCCTCTGATAATATCCTCTCTTTGTCCCACATCCCCTGGTTCAGATATAACTGCATAAGGCGTGCATTATCCTCCGTGGTGGAGAACAGTCCCCCGCCCCCGTTATCCCTTCCATCCGCCATCTTTAGGATGCGCAGATTATCGGCGTCAATTCCGATTTTCTCAAATAAACGCGGACGAAGATATTCAATCAAAGATTGTCCCGTCTTTTCGCGGACGACCGCCGCAAGCAGGGATGAGGTCGCGGAACAGTAGAAAAACCCTTCTCCTGGTTCTTTTAAAATGGGAGCCGCAAAATACTGCTTCAGCCACTCTTTAGAAGTCAGATCGGGGAATTGATAAATCCCTGTACTCATGCATAAAGCGTCTTTCACCGTCATCCGCCTCAGCCGCTCCCCCGGATCTTTTGGCGTTTCCTCCGGGAAAATGTCCATCAGCCTTTCATCCAGCGTCACCTTCCCCTCGTCATATAGAAGGCCGATTGCTGTGGATGTGTATGTTTTTGTCAAGGATTGGCATCCATGCCGCAGCCCTGGCGCGTACGGGCTCCACCATCCTTCCGCAAGCACCTTTCCGTAGCGCAGGATCATAAGTCCGTGCATCTGCGCCCCTGTTTTCTCCAGCTCCTCCACAAAATGAAGGACATCCCTGCTGTGTATTCCCACAGACTCAGGCGATACTCTTTCCAACTCTCTTCTCATACTCTGTCCTCTTTCCTTTCTTTCTTTTTTCTATGATCCAAAAAACAAATAACATACTCATAAGCAGCACGCCGCATAGATCAAACAACATCTGATAACCGAGTATCCCCACTGCCGCTCCGCCGATCATCGGGCCGATTCCCTGCGCCACGTCGCCGCCCAGATAATAGGTACTTGTCGCGACTCCGCTTCTTTCCTTTCCCACTTCTTTGATGCACTCCGACTGGAGCGCAGGCATGGCCGTCCCCTGCCCGATTGACCTGAGAATGCCGGAAATGACGATCATTTCAATATTTACAGACTTTCCCAACAGGAACATGGAGACTCCCGTAAGCACGATAGCGGGATATAGCGCCGCCGCGATCCCTTTTTTGTCCACCAATTTCCCGGAAAATGGCTTGAAGATAAACAGACATACGGCGCATACCGTATAGTAGATCCCGATATTCAGGATTCCCCTCTCTTCCGCAAACAGCAGCAGATAGGAGGTAATGATCCCATTGATAAAAGAGTACGCGGCCGACACGCCCGTGTAACCCAAAGCTTCCACCGCGATCATATTTTTCACGGACAGTTTTTTCTGCCTTTGATTCCCTTTCTCTTTCTCCTTCCCCTCCGCGCCCTCCGCGCCCTCCGCGTAAATTCCCCGCAGGAAGAAGACCAGTAAAAATCCGATCACGGTAAATGTCCCGGCAATGAAGAACCTCCCTCTATATCCTGTTATTTTTGCGATTTCGATTCCCATTCCCGGCGCTATGGCTGAGGAGATCACCTGACTGATTCCCAGGTACCCGATCCCTTCCCCCAGGTTCTTTCTCGGAATATAATAGGTCGCCAGTGCGATCAAAACGGTGCTCACAATCCCAAAGCCCACACCGTTAAGGATACGGAACACGGTCATCGTATATGCGCCGCCTGCTGCCGCATAGCCAATCATCCCGACGCTTTCCAGCGCCAGGGCGAACAGAAGAATCCGAACCTTATTGAACTGATCCGAGAGAATACCGCAGAAAGGCCGTACGAACAAGGATGTGATGGAGAACATGCCCACGATGACGCCGGCAGTCGTAAGCGCGATCCCCAGATTTACAAGATATTTTGAAAGGACGGATACGATCATATAGAATCCAAAACTATTCAGAGTATTCACAAAGAACAGAGATACAAACTGCCTGTTCCACAACTTTTCTTCCATACTCATCACCCTGCTTTCTAAAAGATGATTTTATTATAGAAGAATCTCCCGCAGTAAAGTATCTCTGTACCGACATGTGGTTTACGCATAGCCGCTTAAAACACATCACGCCAAAGCCTCCTGTTCTATGGAAATACCCTGTTGAAGTTTGTGGTCTATCAATATCTGGAAGAGCGAAACGCAATCTTCATGGTTCGGGACAACACTTCGGAAGTTTATCATACCCTGGCTTCCACAAGGCTCACGGTAGGACTGATCTGCGCGGCAGTCACAGCTCTAATCATCCTGTGTCTGATTGTGATGATGCGCCGGGTAGGACGGAACCTGGTAATGGTAGAGCATGCGATCGGCCGGCTGGGCCGGCTGGAGCTGGAGGCTGACAAGGAGCCGCATTTCCTGTATGACCGGGACGATGAGATCGGCATCATTGCCAAAACGACCCATGCGCTTTACGAGCGGCTGCGGCTGACGATTGACGACATTGACCGTATCCTGGGAGAAATGGCAGACGGCAATATCGCTGTCGACGTGGTCTGCAATGAAACCTATTACATCGGCGACTTCCAGACCTTGACAAAAAGTCTAAAAACAATCCGCACAAAACTGCTTCGGCTTACCCGTAATATCGCCGAAGTGTCAAGCCGAGTGGCCGGTGAGGCAGACCAGGTCTCACAAAATACAGTGAATCTATCACAGGGATTTTTAACCCAGGAGTCTTCTGTCTCCCGTCTAACCGGGAGTGCGAGCGACATCACCGCGCAAATCCGTTCCAGCGCTGACAGTTGTACCACTGCTCAAGAGCTGGTAGATCAGACGGCGCTGCATACGGCTGAGGCAGACAAAAAGATGACCGGACTTACCAGTGCAATGGACAATATCGCCCATTCCTCTGCGGAAATTGAGAAAATCATCCGGGTAATTGAGGATATTGCTTTCCAGACCAACATCCTGGCGTTAAACGCCGCCATAGAAGCCGCCCGTGCCGGTACAGCCGGCAAAGGTTTCGCCGTAGTAGCGGACGAAGTTCGATCACTTGCAGCTAAATCCGCCGAAGCGGCAAAGGATACAGCCAGCCTAATCAACCGCTCTATCCAGGATGTACATAACGGAATGGATGCCACCAAACAGGTCGCTGACATCATGCGGGTCATTGACGAATGTACTGTCTCCATCAAAGAACAGATACATGAGATCGCTGCAGCCAGTACAAGGCAGTCGGATATGATAACCAGCGTAAGTAAAGAAATCGAGGAAATCTCCCATGTGGTGCAGGATAACTCTGCCGCGGTGAATCAGAGTGTCGACACCCTCCAGGAGTTATCCGGGCAGGCGAAAGAAGTCGACGCTCTGGTCGGGCAGTTTCAGACTGAATCCTGATAAAAGGAGATCGAAGTAACCTAGGCGCTGTATAGCCATGATATGATATAGGTAACGATAAAGGGACAGTAAAACGCAAAAAGGACTTTTAAGCGTTTCCTGTCCCTTGAACAAAGAAATCGGGAATTTCTGACCTTCTTCCAGCATTTCACATTCTCACTACTCTTCTTTTCTGATATCCATATCCTTCGGAAGGACAAGATTAAGGATCGTGGCGAGCACAAACACGACCGCCACTACATTTTCAGCAAATACAGACCTGATAATCGAAGGAAATATATCCCAGATACCGCTTTCCGTTGCACTTGTAAATCCAATCCCCACTGCCAGTGAGAGAGAGGCGATCGTTATATTTCTCTGTGAAAAACCACATCTGGAAATCATTTGGATTCCCGAGGTCAGAATCGTCCCGAACATCATGATCGTACATCCCCCCAACACAGACTCCGGCAGGGAAGCGAAGAAATTTCCAATGGGCGGAAGCAGTCCTGCAAGGATCATACACACAGCCCCCGTCATGATCGTAAACCGGTTCACTACCTTTGTCATCGCGATCAGCCCGACATTCTGTGAAAAGGAAGTCACCGGAGGACAGCCGAAAATGCTGGAAACAGACGACGCGTATCCGTCGCAGGCCAACGAACCCGACATTTCCTTCCCTTCAATCTCCCTGTTAAGGCCGCTGGACACTAACGCGGTAGTATCCCCGATTGTCTCTGCCGCAGATACCAGGAAAATGATGCATGTCGACACAATCGCGCTGACATGAAATTCCGGCATATAAGGAAGAAGCCTGGGCAGCGCGACCGCCCCTCCCGACATAATCAGGCTCAAATCCACCTTTCCCAAAAAGAAGGACAGTATATATCCCACGATCAGCCCCACAAGAACCGAAAGCTGCTTCAGGTATCCTTTCGCCAGACTGTTCCATACCAGGCAGACAATCAGTGTCACTGCCCCGATTGTTAAATTTACCGCCGAGCCGAAATCCTCCGCATAGCCCCCTCCAAAAGATCTTGTCCCCACAGTAAAAAGAGAATAGCCGATAGCCGTCACAACGGACGCCGACACAATAGGCGGAATCACTTTGCTCCAGTCCTTAACAAGCAGTCCCAGGGTGCCTTCAAACACTCCCCCGACCAAAACCGCCCCTATCACGGCCGGATATCCGCTGCCTGCCGCCACCGCGCTCAGCACCGCTACAAATGTAAAGCTCACTCCCATCACAATCGGAAGACCGGAGCCGATTTTCCAGACAGGATAAAGCTGAATCAAAGTGGCGATCCCCGCCACAAACATCGCGTTCTGGAGCAGCACCGCGATCTCCGGCTGTGCAAGCGCCGGCTGCGCCGCCCCGGCAATAATTGTAATCGGCGCAAGATTCGCTACAAACATCGCCAGAATATGCTGCAGGCCAAAGGGAATTGCTTTCCCGGCCGGAACCCTTCCCTCTAATTGATAAATATTACCGATACCGCAATTACTTTCACTCTTCATCCCTTGTACCCTCCCTTGGTTTTCTCTCATTTACCGGATAAAGTTCATCGGAGTGGACGGCTCTTTTTCGGGAAGCCCGTATTTTTCTTTGCCAAGCGCGATGCTCTTCATCAGAAACGCCATGTTTCTCGCAAGCGTCCTCATGCTCTGCAGGCCTTCCACATCCTGCGCGGCCTCCCCCTCTTCCCTGCCGTGGATACTATTCCAATACTGGCCGGAAGCAACAGGCATACCGGCGATCGTAAAATACTTGTTCAGCTCGTCAAAGGTGGAGGAAAGCCCGCCCCTTCTTGCCGCCACCACGCTCGCCCCGACTTTCATCGTTTTGTTAAAAGGCGTACTGTAGAACAGCCGGTCCAGGAAAGCGACGAGCGTCGCGTTCGCCGAAGCGTAGTACACGGGGCTTCCGACGACCAGTCCGTCGCATGCTTCAAACTTTGCCGCCGCC
This sequence comes from Coprococcus sp., assembly GCA_022793995.1. Lineage (GTDB taxonomy): Bacteria > Bacillota > Clostridia > Lachnospirales > Lachnospiraceae > Allocoprococcus. Next base: position 2,851 of record JAAWDY010000028.1, on the reverse strand, counting down.
TCGTTTACCGCATCGTCAAACACACACTTTCCGGTATTCCGGCAGGAATAACACGCCACGCAGCCGCGGATATCCTTGTTCCCGATATGCATAAGCTCCGTCTCGATATTCTCCTTAGCAAAAATCTTCTCCATCTCATGCAGGGCGACATATGTATTCCCCTTTGCATGAGGACTACCGTTAATCAAAAGAACCTTCATAAAAATCCTCCTTACACTATGAGAGTACTCTCGGAAACTCGCAGCCCTTGAAAATACGGCGTTTCCAAAGTACTCCTTTTTTTCTTCACCTCCACTTTTCAGTGGACTTTTCCCCTTTCGGGCGGCCTGCCAAGAACCAGACACAGATCTTTCGCTCCCTCGTACTTATGATGCTGCTTGGCTTTACCAGCCTTACGGACTGGGTCCTGAAACTGAAGGCCGACAGCCTCCTTGCCATCCTCCCTTCCCTCCACGAAGGCCTCATCCCCGCCGACGGCCTCACCCTCTCCGGCGACGGCACCTGTGTCCATTCCCACGCTTCCCCTTATGGGCATAAGCTCTGCCATTGCAGGGAAAACGGAGAACCCCATTGTTCCTGCAGACGCCATTTCTCTGACCCCGATGCCCACTGGGGTTGGGACAGCGATGAAGAAGTCTTCTATTTCGGCCATACCCTTTACATGCTCTGCTCCCATAACGCAGAACTCGGCGTTGACCTTCCTCTCCATATCCGTTTCTTCGACGCCAGGAGGCATGACAGTGTCAGTGCCATTGTCTCACTCTGCGAATTTAAGGCCATCCATCCGGAGCTCCTTGTCAAGAACCTCTGCCTGGACTCCGCCCATGATAACTACGCCACCTATGACCTTTGTAAAGAATGGAATATCCGCCCTTTTATTGACCACAACACCCACCGCGGACGGCCAGATTCCATCCCCGCCTCCCTTTCCATTGACCGCGACGGCACTCCCTTATGCATGGCTGGTTTCCGTATGGTCAACTGGGGCTACTGCCCACAGAAGCATTCCCGGAAATGGCGCTGCCCTCTCGCCTGCGGCAAAACGCCTTCCTGCCCCTGCAGGGAGAAATGCTCGTGCTCCCCCTATGGCCGCTGTGTCTATACCAAACCCGACTGGGATATCCGTCTCTATCCCCCCCGTACCAAGGGGAACGGAAGAATATCAGGCGATTTACAATGACCGTACTTCCTGCGAGAGGGTGAATAACCGGGTGTTAAATGATTACCACCTTCATGATATGGGCATCCACGCCAGGAAGCACTACTCCTTCTTCACCATGATCATCTGGATCTGTATCCATCTGGATGCACGGTTGAAGATGCGTACAAAGCAAAAAACCTAATGATCGTTTTGGAAATTTACCAAACCCATTTTCAAAACCTGACATAAGGGAGGTTTTCAAGCCATGCCCTCCATTAAATTCTTTCGCTGCAATGTCGGGCATGTTGCCGCTCTGGTTACTCTCTTCTCTTTTTTCTCGCTCAACAGCTCTTATTTTCGTTTCATTTGTCCATTTTCCGAGAGTACTCTATGAATCTCATTGCCGAATAGGCAATTGGGTTACGGTACCCCGCATGCCACGCATGCGGGGTTTCCATAATTAGGAATTCATCGCCGATTAGGCGATCGAACTACCAGTATTGTAAATCTTTCTCTTTGCTTTTTCAACTGTTCTTTACCGTTTCAGAGAATACCGCAGCCAAAGCCCGTCGTCCGGAAGCTGTTTTACTTCTTTTAATGTAAAAGGTATCGGGGTCCTTTCGGGCAGAAAATCTGCTTTTTCAAAAATAGAAGCAGAGGTACGGTTGCCGTCCGCAAGCGGTACGATTACCAGGCTCAGTTCGTCGATCAGCCCCTCCTGTAGGAAAGACCAATTCATCAGCCCGCCGCCCGCGATCATTAACCGTTCAATACCAAACATAGTTTTTAATTTGTCCAGGACAAGAGTACAGTCCAACTGTTCTTTTCCCGCAAAAATGTAAGAGATATCAAAGCTTCTAAGATATGCCAGATAATCCTCTGAAACCTGTTCTGTCAGAACTTCAATCACATGAGCCTTGGGACGGTTCTTTTTTTCAATATATTTTGACTTCCATCCCAACACTCCCTGAGGATCAACGGAAACAATATAATTCTGCACGTCAGAAGTAGCAAGATAGTCCTCTTTCGGATACACGGCACCGCTTTTTGGCAGTTCCCCAGCTAAGCCTTCCGCATAGCTGCCCTCCATAGTAACCGTGCCGTACAGGGTTGCCGGACAGTCGTAAAACCCAAGGAGATTTCCATATTCCGCCCGTGTCGAAGCCCCGTCGGGAGCGGACATGTAAGCGCCGTCGATTTTACCGTCAATAGACGTCAGCATATGGCAGACAACAAACGGTTTATTCATGATAGACCTCTTTTGCATACCGAAGCGCCGCCCACGCCTTCGGCCAGCCCGCATAGAAGGCAAGCTGCGTCAGCGCTTCAGAAATTTCCTCCTCTGTAATGCCGTTCGCTTTCCCTCTCTGGATATGGTGCAATAAAGGATCCCCCAAAATCCCGCTCGCCATCAACGCGGAGATCGTGACGAGACTGCGGTCTCTTGGAGACAGCTTATCCTCCCTGGACCAAACCTCTCCAAAAAGAACATCATCGTTCAACTCAGCAAATTGGGGTGCAAAATCACTCATTGTGTCCCTTCCTGTCGTTACTTTCTTCATTTTCCTTTCATCCTCGTATAATAAGTTTGTAAGCAAGGAAAAGCTTACAGACTTATTCTTTTTTGTAAGGCAGATGGATATATTCTGTTTCTCACTTCTGAAGATTCTTCTTCACTCATGCTGGTCCATCCATTCTCTGCCTGTTGGT
>JAAWDY010000027.1 GCA_022793995.1 Coprococcus sp. | reverse complement strand
GGAGCCTTCACCACAGCCGAGATCGACCGGCTTACCTGGCTTGTGCAGCATCTTATGCAAAAGTACAACATCCCCGCGTCTAGGGTCATCCGGCATTACGATGTAACAGGGAAGAAGTGCCCAGCATATTACGTGGACTCGGCGCGTTGGAAAACTCTCCACACACAGATCACCGGCGGGAAAGTATCGGGTACAGGAAACACAGCCTCGTCAAACAAAGCTCCAGCACCGTCAGCACCGTCTACAACCGACAAATCTGGCGATGCAATTTACCAGGCATTTGCGGCTGGAAAATGGTGGGACTATGTGACAAACTGGGGGAGCGGAACGGAAGGATACGCCGGTGTGATCGGAAAGGCGTTAAGCGCGCTTAGAGCTTATGTGAAGGGCGATGCAAAAACAGTCGGCTATCTGGAATACCGTCTGCACAAGCTTGGCGGAGACTACTTTAATTGGCAACGCGACCGGGAAATGGATAAGAACGGAGAGAACTATGCCGGGGACTGCAGGAATAAGTTTGACGGTCTTCAGATGCGGCTTGTAGGCGTATCTGGGAAGAAAGTGCGGTATCGCACCCATGTGATTGGCAAGGGCTGGCTCGACTGGATAGAAGACTATGGTTCTGGCGATAATGGATATGCTGGATGGTATGGCTATCCAATCGACGCGGTGCAGATCGAGATCATATAGTTTACTTTTTATTTGAAAACCAGGCTTCAGGCGGCAGGTGTCATCCGGCCGCCTGTTATATCCTATGCATATGCTATGTCAACAATATCGTGCGAATAGGCGAGTGAATTAACTTAATTACGAAAGCAAAAAGCATGGCGGAAAAGACATTTCTATGTTTTTTGAATCTAAAATGAAATGTTGAGCAAATAAAATTTGTCATGAAATTTGTCTTGGAATTGCTCAGCACACGTTTTTCCTGAATTTATAGAAATCAATAAGACCGGTTCAAATCCTGTCACTCCGATTTATTATTTATAAAGCAAAAACAAACCGTATACATTTACTTTATTTGCTAAAAAATATGGAGAAGAAAAGCTCTTGGAGTGTTTAGAGAGAAATGAGAAAAATGGAGTTATCTATCATCGAGATGGCATAAACGGAGATTACGATGATTTTGATAACGTAGAACAGTTAATGAATTTTATTTTGACAGGAGTGCGATAACTTCCTGCTTAACGGGGAGCTAAATAAACCGAAATTACAGAGGTGTGCGATGGATTACAAAGTAGATGATAAATAACTTAAGGCATCCGTTTTTCTTTCGTTTGTTAATCAAGTATGGCCTGGCAATTATGATATGGAACGGATACAAAATGCATTGTCCTAAACACTAAATATAACCGCTTATGATAATAAAATGTTGGTAGGGTACTTGCGTATCCTCTCAGATGGCTATTTTTTTGGAACAATCTTAGAATTACTTGTTCTTCCAGAATATCGAAAAAGGGAGTAGGGAGTAAACTTCTTCAACTTGCAAAAACAAATGCGTCCACTATGCTATACTTTGGTTCGCAACCAGGAGGGGAGTCAGATGAAAGTAATTTTAACAGATGAGCCTACGGGGAATCTGGACATGGAAGTACCTAGTACAGCGTTGCGGATATAACAGTGAATTCTGCACCTGCTATTTCCACAATGCTGTACTAGTGTGCTGTCTGCATTATATTCAGTCAAACCTCTTTGTCTATTCGCCCATCTGCCGCGTTGGATTTTCTATCCGTAGCCACCGCTACGCCGTCGAAAATCCGCCTTGCATATGAACGAATATCCTGCGGAGTTTCGCCAGATATAATGCAGACAGTACACTAGGTAACATCCTTTGCTGCATTTTTATTGTCCTTTTGGAAGGGAAAAAATAAACTCAGTCCCCACGCCTTCTGTGCTGATGACATTAATATTTTCATTGTGCGCCTGTATGGCTTCTTTTACGATGGAAAGTCCCAGGCCAGTTCCTTTTTTATCCTTTCCTCTGGATAAGTCTGTTTTATAAAAACGTTCCCATATTTTATTCAGGCTTTGTTTCGGTATTCCGATGCCGTAATCTTTGACGGAGGTATAGACCTTATCGCCGCGCTCGGTAGTCTCTACGGTGATGGAGGACTCGGCGTCGCTGAATTTGATGGCGTTATCCAGAAGATTATAGAGTACCTGCTGAATCTTGCGGCGGTCCGCGTAGACCATGAGACTGCGGGAAGCAAAGATAAGTTCAATGGAAATACGTTTGGCGGTACAGGTTCCCTCAAACGCTTCCGCCGTACTGCGGATCATCTCATGAATGTTAAAATTTGTCTTGTCCAAAAGCAAGTCTTTAGTATCAAATTCATTAAGCGTCAGCAGATCTTCCGTCAGATCGGTTAGTCTTTCTGTCTCGAAAAGGATAATTTTTAAATATTTATCCTGCATTTCCATGGGAATCGTGCCGTCAGCGATTGCTTCAACGTAGCCTTTTATGGAAGTCAGAGGAGATCGAAAATCGTGGGAGACGTTTGCCACGAATTTCTTCTGATAATCCTCCATATCTTTGAGCTGAGAAGCCATATAGTTCAAAGAAGCGGACAGATACCCCATCTCGTCCTGGGAATCCACGGGAATCACAACGTCAAGATTTCCACAGGAATACTGTCTGGCGGCCTCTGAGATCTTCCGAAGAGGACGGTAGATAAAATAATGGATACCTATGAAAATGATAAAAGACATCAGGTAGATCACAAGCACAATAACAGAAGTGCTACGGAGAAGGATCTGGCGGGACTCCTCCACGCGGGCGTAGGATTTGTGAATCAAGAGATAGCCTTTTATCGAAAATTTCTGGGTCACAGGAGCGATCACTGTGATCACATCCTCGTGAAAATAACCATGGTAGTTTCCAATAATATAGCGGTTTCCGCCTGTTTCTGCGGGGTCAAAGTCCCGGATGGCGGAAGGAGTATGAAAAACATCGTCCGACCGGGAGGAGACGAGCATCTCGCCCTCACGGTCAATGAACCATACGGTGGCATCCAGATACGAACTGATGGCATTCAGCTGTACATACACGTCGGAAGTATCCGATATACCGGAAAAATAGCCCGGCAGATATTCGGCTGCCATTAAATTCGCTTCCTGATACAGATTGCCGGAGAAATCCTTTTCTAGATAATCTGTGATGAGCGGTGGAAATAATGCACTTACCGTAAAAACACTCAAAAACCCAAAAATAATGTACAGGACTACAAATTTGAGGTAGAGCGTACTTTTCATTTCTTCACCTCGAATTTATAACCGATTCCCCAGACAGTGCTAAGGGACCAAGAGGGATGTTCTTTAATCTTTTCGCGGATCCGCTTGATATGCACGTCCACAGTCCGGGTATCGCCAATGTATTCATACCCCCAGATCTGGTCCAGGAGCTGTTCCCGGGTAAAAACCTGGTTTGGAGAGGAAGCGAGAAAATATAAAAGCTCCAGTTCTTTGGGCGGCATGTCGATATTGACGCCGTCCGCCATGACGGAATAATTCGTCAGGTTAATAGAGATTCCAGGATAATCCACGCATTTTCCTTTGTTTTCCGTGGAGGGTTCCGCTTTGGCAGGCTGATAGCGGCGGAGCACAGCTTTGACTCTGGCGACCAATTCTTTCGAGTCAAAGGGCTTAATCATATAATCGTCGGCGCCCAGCTCCAATCCCAGTACTTTGTCGAATACCTCGCCTTTCGCAGAGAGCATGATGACAGGTACGGACGATCTGCCGCGGATCTCCCGGCAGACCTGATAACCGTCGATGCCGGGCAGCATAAGATCCAGAAGTATCAGATTCGGCTGATAAGAATCAAATGCCAGGAGCGCATTCTCACCATCATGCACGATCATTGTGTCAAAACATTCTTTTACCAGATACAGGGAAATCAGCTCAGCAATATTTTCATCGTCATCTACTATTAAAATTTTCTGTTTTGCAACCAATTCATTCGTCTCCTTTATTTGAACTCTACGATCGTGACCCCGGCGTCTCCTTCGCCAAAGGCGCCGAGACGGAACGATTTGACATGTTTCTGTCTGCGAAGATACTGGTGGACGCCGTTTCTGAGCGCCCCTGTCCCCTTGCCGTGGACAACGCGTACCGGGCTTAGATGGGCGAGGTAGGCATCGTCCAAATATTTGTCAAGCTCGGCGATGGCTTCGTCGACCGTCTTACCCAGCAAATTGATCTCGCTGCTGATCTGCATGGATTTCCCCATTTTCATCTTGCCGCTGGAAGTGCGGCGCATCTGCCCCGCGCCCAGTACTGCGGGCTCTTCCAGGATTTCTAGGTCGGACATATGCACCTGCGAGCGCAGGATGCCCATCTGGACAAACAGGTTGCCCTTTGCGTCAGGCAGGGAATTTACAGTGCCGTTCAGATTCATGCTCAAGACCTTTACAGAATCCCCAAGATGAAAATCACTGGCTTTATGTTCTTTCTTTGGTTTTGATTTCTCCAAGCCGGAAGAGCCGCGCGTCTTTTCAAGCTGCCTGCGGATTCGCTCCCGTTCTTTTTCCATCTCTGCGGCGGAAACGTTCTCTTTCCCGAATTTTCGGAAATTCTTCATTGTCTCATCAGCAAAATCCTTGGCCTCCCGCACGATCGCACTGGCTTTTTCATTCGCTTCCCGCAGAATCTTGTCGCGCTGAGAGTCAAGCTTCTCCTGCCGGCTTTTTAGCTCGGATTTCAGGCGTTCAATCTCGCGCCGGTACGCGGCGACCTCATCTTTCTCCCGTTCAATCGTCTTGCGGCTTGCCTCCAGGTCTGTCAAAAGATCCTCAAAAGAAGTTGCCTGGTCGCTTAAGTGTGTCCGGGCATCCGCGATGATCGAGGCGGGCAGTCCCAGTTTTTCGGAAATGGCAAACGCGTTGCTTTTTCCGGGAATTCCAATCAAAAGATGGTATGTCGGGCTTAATGTCTCCACGTCAAATTCACAGCAGGCATTTTCCACGCCAGGTGTAGAAAGCGCGAATACCTTCAGCTCACTGTAATGCGTGGTAGCCATTGTACGGATGCCCCTCTTATGCAAGCATGAAAGAATTGCGATGGCAAGTGCGGCGCCCTCGGTAGGATCCGTTCCCGCGCCCAGCTCGTCAAACAGCACAAGAGACTGTTCGTCTATATTTTTCAGGAAAGATACAATGTTCGTCATATGGGATGAAAACGTACTTAAGGACTGTTCGATGCTCTGCTCATCCCCGATATCGGCAAATACACGATGGAACACGGAAAGCTCCGAGCGGTCCAGCGCAGGAATATGGAGTCCTGCCTGCCCCATTAAGGTAAAAAGTCCCACTGTTTTGAGAGAAACCGTCTTACCGCCTGTATTCGGACCAGTGATGATGAGCAGGTCAAAATCCTCCCCCAAGGTAACGGAGATCGGCACCGCCTTTTTCTTATCTAGAAGGGGATGGCGTCCTTCCCGTATCCGTATCCGCTTATCCTCGTTAAAAACGGGTCGGCTGGCATTCATGTCCAGCGCCAAACAGCCTTTTGCAAAAATGAAATCCAGTTCTGTCAGGATCTTATAATTCAAGCGGATCTCTTCGATATAACCAGCCGTCTCTTCGCTGAGGCGCGCAAGGATCACCTGAATCTCTTCTTGCTCCTGGGCAAACAGTTCCTTTAGGTCATTATTCAGTTTTACAACGGACATCGGCTCAATAAAAAGTGTGGAGCCGGTGGCGGACTGGTCGTGGACCATACCGTTCACCTGGCTGCGGTACTCTGCCTTTACCGGCAGGCAGTACCGATCCCCCCGCATGGTGATGATCGCGTCCTGGAGATAAGAACGGAGGGAACCGTTCAAAAGACTGTTTAAAGTCGAATGAATCCTGCCGTTCATCCCGTTTATGCCGCGCCGTATCTGGCGAAGCTTTGGGCTGGCGTCGTCGCTGATCTCTTCCTCGCTTAAAATACAGCGGTCAATCTCCGCGCTGAGTTTGGCGAGCGGAGTAAGTTGTTCAAAATAATAATCCAGACAATCGGCAGGCTCCTCCGTCGTGTCATGCCTTCCATACGTCTTTGCCGCAGCGGTAGTCTTAAGGAGCTTTGCAATGGTTAAAAGCTCCGGCGCCGAAAGCGAACTTCCGATCTCCAGCCGGCGGAGCGAATCGTTCACAGGGCGGCATCCGCTAAAAGACAGACGCCCTTTTTTGACAATACGGGTAAAAGCGGCGGCGGTCTGTTCCTGCGCTGTGTTGATGGAGGAAATCTCCGTCATTGGTTTGAGCTTCCGACAGAGATTTTTCCCGCTGGGCGAAGAAGCCAGTTCAAACAGCATATCGACAATTTTTGTAAATTCTAATTTATCTAAAGTTTTCTGATTCATAGTCGTCAATCCTTTCGCTCTCTATTCTACCGTATTTGAGGCGGAAAAGAAAGTAAAAAGATTGAACATTTGAAAAGAATCATGTATACTACAAGATAAAGGTAATGCAGGAACTCTTTGACAGATAAGGAGATTGCGCAATGTCTGAAGAACGGGAAGAGAATCAGAAGCAGGGTACGGCAGAGGAGGAAGAGTATTCCTTTCTCCAGGAGACGGTCAAAGACGAGCAGGCGACATGGAAGAGGGGCTGGAGTGTACTGTGGAAGACAGCAGTCAAGGGGTTGATTTTTGGCGTCGCGGCCTGTGCCGCGTTTTACATCATGAAGCCTTGGCTGGATACATCGTTGCATAAAGAGAATGAAAAGGTCACGATCCCGGAAGATGAGGAGCAGGATGAGACGGATCAGGTAGAAGAGACAGAAGAGCCGGATACCGAGCTTGTCTATCCTGCGCTGACACTGGATAATTACAAAGAGCTTTTAAGAGCCGTCTACCAGGTGGCAGCGGAATCGAATAAATGCGTGGCGGAAGTCGGCGCGGTTCGGGCGGAGGAGAACTGGGAGAACGCATCGTTTGACACTGCGAACAGCGTGTCAGGAACCATTGTGTGGGAGAATGCGGTCGAAGTCCTTGTGCTGGCTCCGGCGAGGATCGCAAGAGACGCCCAGAGCCTCAGTGTTACCTTCTCGGACGGTATAAAGTATCCGGCGGCGCTGAAAAAACAGGATCTTAACCTGGGGCTGGCAGTGTTTTCCGTAGAGACGGGGAGATTGTCCGATACAACACGGAACCAGATTCAGACAGCGGTACTTGGTAATTCTAACATCATGGGCCGGGGGGATCCGGTGATTGTGCTGGGAAAGCAGTTTGGATATGCGGGAGGCGTCGGCTATGGGATCGTCAGCTCGACCCGGAACCGGATTTCCGTGGCGGACGGGGAGTACAGGATCATTTCAACGGATATTGCGGCAGCGGACGGCGGCAGCGGTGTGCTTTTTAATACAAACGGCGAAGTGATCGGAATTGTAGATCAAAAAATGAGCAGCCAGGGAAGCATGAATCTGGTGACGGCTTACGCGATTTCGGATATTAAGAGTTATATAGAGGAATTATCGAACGGGAAAGCAATTCCGTATCTTGGGATAAACGGCGTGGACGTGACGGAGGCGGTATCAGAGGAACAGGGAATCCCGAAAGGGGTCTATGTACGGGAAATCGAGGTGGATTCTCCAGCCATGCAGGCAGGGATCCAGAACGGCGACGTGATTATAGAGATGAATAAAGGCACGGTGTCCACCATTTCCGGGATGAATAAGATTTTGATGGAGTGCAAGGTAGGAGAACAGATCCGGATCCGAGGGAAGCGTCAAGGTGCGTCCGGGTATGTGGATATGGATTTTGACATCACGGTGGGGAGCAAGGAATAGGAAAAAGCAACAAGGAATAGGAAAAGCAACAGGAAAGAGGACTGGCATGAGATATATCAACACATTACATGAGGGTGAGACGATCAGGAATATTTACCTTTGTAAAATGAAGCGGAGCGCCGAAACCCGGAACCGGAAACCGTACGACAATTTGCTGCTTCAGGATAAGACGGGAACTTTGGACGGGAAAGTCTGGGATCCCAATTCCAGCGGGATCGCGGATTATGAGGAGAAAGATTTCGTAGAAGTGTACGGTGAGGTGATCGCCTATAACGGGAACCTGCAGCTGAACATTAAGCAGCTCAGAAAGGCCCAGAAGGGGGAATATGACCCTGGAGATTACATGCCGACCAGTACGAAGAGCGTGGAAGGGATGTATACGGAACTGATGGAGTATGGAAACATGATCCAGAACCCGTATCTACAGCAGGTCATCCAGCATTATTTTGTTCATGACGAGGCGTTTATCGAGCAGTTTAAAGGTCATTCCGCGGCTAAAAGCATCCACCACGGATTTGCGGGAGGACTTCTTGAACACACGCTCAGCGTTGTAAAATTCTGCGCCTATATGGCGGGTGCATATCCCATCCTGAACAGGGACCTGCTCTTTACGGCGGCGATGTGCCACGATATCGGAAAAACCAGGGAGCTTTCTGATTTCCCGGATAATGATTATACCGATGACGGGCAGCTTTTGGGGCATATCATTATAGGAGTGGAAATGTTGGGCGACGCCATACGTGAAATAGACGGGTTTCCGGCAAAGCTTGCCAGCGAACTAAAGCACTGTATCATTGCACACCACGGAGAACTGGAATACGGCTCTCCGAAAAAACCGGCGCTCGCTGAAGCGCTTGCCCTGTATTTTGCAGATTGTACGGATGCGAAGATGCAGACATTGACGGAAATCTTTAAGGATAAGCCAGGTACGGACTGGCTTGGATATAATCGTCTGTTCGAGTCGAATCTCCGGCGGACGAGTAAATAGACGGAACATTTTCAAGATTTCAAGAGGGCAGTTTTCCAGGAAGAGGAACTGCTCTCTTACTCTATGTAATGATGCCAGGGCACTGCATGTCCATTGGACATTTGTTTCGTGCCGACCGAAGCGGAGTGTAGAGTGTGGGAGCACATTGTGCGGAACAACCCAGATGGCATCTTTTGACCCCAACATCATGTGATTTGAAAAGCGAGGAGAAATGATGGTAGAAAAAAATGAGATCGTGACAGTAGAAGTCACGGATATGGCCGTAAGCGGTGAAGGAATTGGGAAGGTGGATGGGTACGCCCTGTTTATCAAGGATACGGTTATTGGCGATGTGGCGGAAGTAAAGATTACAAAGGTAAAAAAGAACTATGGCTATGCAAGGCTAATGGAATTGTTGAAGGCGTCCGCAGACCGGGTAGAGCTGGCATGTCCAGTCGCGCGCCAGTGCGGGGGATGCCAGATTCAGGCGCTGTCTTATGAAAAACAGCTGCAATTCAAGCAGGAAAAGGTGCGGGGCAGCCTGATCCGTGTCGGCGGATTCGACGCGGCCTTTGTCGATCAAGTTATGGAGCCGATCGCCGGCATGGAAGAACCCTTCCATTACCGGAATAAAGCACAGTACCCGGTAGGAACGGATAAGGCTGGAAATCTCCGCGCCGGATTCTATGCCGGGCGCACGCACCAGATTATCCCGAATCTGGACTGTGCTTTAGGAGCAAAGGTGAACCGCACGATTCTCGAAAAAATATTGGCGTTTATGAAAGAATACCACATATCCGCGTACGATGAGACGCAGAGAAAGGGCCTTGTACGTCATGTCCTGATCCGATGCGGATTTGCAACGGGTGAAATTATGGTGTGCCTTGTGTTAAACGGAAAAAAGCTGCCGCACAGCCAGGCGCTTGTCGAGGTGCTGCGCAGTATTCCGGGGATGGCAAGCATCACATACAGTATCAATCAGGAAAATACAAATGTGATTATGGGGAACGAGATCCGTCTTCTGTGGGGAAAGGAATATATAACCGACCGGATCGGTTCTGTGAAATATCAGATCTCCCCATTATCTTTCTATCAGGTGAATCCGGTGCAGACCGAGGTGTTGTACCGCCAAGCATTGGAATATGCGGACCTTACAGGAAAAGAGACGGTGTGGGATCTCTACTGCGGAATTGGTACGATCTCTCTATTTTTGGCGCAAAAGGCGGCAAAAGTGTACGGTGTGGAGATCGTGCCTCAGGCGATAGAAGACGCGAGGAGGAACGCGCAGATCAATGGAATCCGAAACGCGGAATTTTTCGTGGGGAAGGCGGAGGAAGTCCTGCCGGAGTATTATGACAGATATGAACGGGAGCATCCAGGAGAGCACGCATATGCGGATGTGATCGTGGTGGATCCGCCGAGAAAAGGCTGCGCCCAAAGCGTCTTGGATACAATGGTAAAGATGCAGCCAGAGCGAATCGTGTATGTAAGCTGCGACTCGGCGACGCTGGCGCGGGATCTGAAATATCTGTGCGGGGGCGGGTATGAGGTGAAACGGGTGAGGGCGTGTGATATGTTCCCGGAGACGGTGCACACAGAATGTGTGGTGTGGATACAAAGGAAACATATCTAGAAATCCTTTATTTTCGGCAGTTTTATAAGCATTTTGTGTTCGTGGAAGATGAAGAGGGTAACCGGAAAAAGAGGCTGGAGAAGTATTTAGAGGTTTCG
>JAAWDY010000026.1 GCA_022793995.1 Coprococcus sp. | reverse complement strand
GCAATGGTTCAGCACATCCCACGGACAATACACTTCCACATTACCAAACTGGTAGCCGTCATACCATCTTTTTACTGCATCATAATGATCCATTACTTCATAATACTCCAGAAGTCCTTTTACTTCTTTATCTGTAAAACCAAAGTATTCATCAAAGCGTTCATCCGCAATCGTCAACACTTTCAGGTTGTTAAGCCCGGTAAAGATACTCTCCTTTGAAATTCGGAGGCATCCGGTCAATACCGCTAATTTCAGACTACTATTCGTCTTCAGTACCTCGCCAAGCAAGCTTCGGATCAGAGAGATCATCTGGGCATAGTATCCGTTCGCATGGGCTTTTGCCAGCGGAACATCATATTCGTCTATCAGAACGATCACTTTTGTACCATAATGTTTTTCCAGTATTCCCGACAACTGCCTTAAGCTGCTGCCGAGCGTACCTTCATTCATATTATCATCTAAAAGTTTTCGATACGCTGCCTTATCATGTTCATTCAGCTTTTCACTGTCCAAAAGAAAGTAGAACTTTGCAGCCGCTTCCATGATAACCTGAACTGCCATTTGATAAGCCGTCTCATAGGATCTCGCGTCAATCCCTTTCAGGGAAACGGAAATCACCGGATACTTTCCCATATATTCCTCACAGAGCGCAGTTTCCTTTGAAATATCCAGCCCGTCAAAAATACGTTTATCCCCATTCATAGAGAAAAAATGTTCCAGCATACTCATATTCAGTGTTTTCCCAAATCTTCTGGGACGGGTAAATAAATTCACCGCTCCCCAATTATGGAGCAATTCCGCAATAAGTCCGGTTTTATCAATATAGTAAAAATCTTCTTTCCTAAGTTCTTCAAAATTTTCAATCCCAATCGGAAGTTTCTTCTTTCTCATCTCCATCTCTTCATACACTCCTTCCGTCATCTTCAAACTGTTTTCTGCCTCAGATTCTATTCCTATACATTATAACAACTAAGCAGTCGCTTTTCTATAGGAATCTTCCGATTTCCGGAGTGTTTTCCTAATAGGAAGTGGATACCTTTCCGCTATATAAGGTTGCTTCGCGAGAATAAAGGGAGCAAAATATGCTCCCTCTCTTTCATTCATTATCACATTATCAGAAAATTTTGCCTCTTTTAAACCAGTTATTCATACCTCACCATCTCACGTTTTAGCCTCTGCATGATCTTCTTTTCAAGCCTTGATATGTATGACTGGGAGATTCCCAATAGGTCCGCAACCTCTTTTTGCGTCTTTTCCTCTCCGTCCGGCGTTCCCAGGCCGAACCGCATCTGTACGATCACCTTTTCCCGGCTGGAGAGACGGCTGATCGCCTTGAACAAGAGTTTACGCTCCGCTTCATTTTCCATATCGCGATAGATTGTATCTTCTTCCGTCCCCAGAATGTCGGAGAGCAGAAGTTCATTTCCGTCCCAGTCCACATTCAAAGGTTCGTCGATGGACACTTCCATCTTGGTCTTATTGTTCCGTCGTAAATACATCAGAATCTCATTTTCTATGCACCTCGACGCATATGTCGCAAGTTTAATCTTTTTCCCGGAATCAAAGGTATTGATCGCTTTAATCAGCCCTATTGTTCCGATCGAGATCAAATCTTCGACGCCGACTCCGGTATTGTCGAATTTCTTAGCAATGTATACTACCAGCCGCAGATTATGCTCAATGAGCGTCTTTCTGGCCGTCTCATCATATTCGGTGCCTAAACGAGAGATTGCTCTCGCTTCATCTTCATTCTCCAAAGGCGCCGGAAGAACGTCCGAACCGCCAATATAATGGATATCTTGTTTTTCTGGGAATAAAATCGTCCTAAATGAAGGTATCATTTTAAATTTAAATTGATTGGCTACCGCTATTTTTATCATCATCTAATCCTCCTAACAATCATCGGGATGTAAAATCATTTCACTTGTTCCGTTTCCAAACAGACGCTGTCCGGAAATGCCGAGAAGTGGAGACACGACCAGCTTTTCCTCCTCCCCATGGATCAGCATCCTGTCTATCGTAATGCAAGGCAATATGCTTTCATTTTCCTGAATCGTATGATATGGGATATATCTTATTCGTTGTATTTTTTCGCCTTCAAACAACTTTTTCGCTGTTTTTTCGCTTATAATATGTACGGGTTTTCCTGTCAATGAGTCAAAAAGCCCGTTGCCGCTGTCGATGATCGCGTTCACACGGCACACCTTGTCTTTTTGACATAACGTCACCTGACAGCGATGTTTTTTCAGCTTCCACAGGGATTCCAGAAAATCCATGCTTTTTGATGCCAGAAAATAACTGAGTATGGCAGTGGCAAAAAAGAGGCAGGAAACCCTGAGATATCCTCCCAGATATTGTCTCAGCCATGACATAATACCGCCGAGCAGAAAACCCGATAGGTACATAAGCGCCAGTGCTTTGAAAAAGCCGCTCTTCTCCCGTATTTTTAATCCGATCATCACCAGGCCTGTATTTACCAGCGTGTGCATACAGATGGTCTTTATCCATGCAGACGCAGGGATGCAGATTATAATGCAGGAGACGAATGCTCCTGTAAATGCCCCGACGATCACATTTCCATGCGTGGCAGTGCATTTCAATGCTTTTCTCGCAATCTGGAGCATCAGGTAGTCCATCACAAAGTTCACCAGAAAAAATACGTCTATATACAATTCGTATTGCACTTGCGTCCTTCTTTCTCTTCAGATACTAAATCGATTTGGTCCTTAAGCAAAACCTATTATAGTCAAAGCGGACTTCATATTTTGTCAGAAGGCGCCCCGATTCCTTTTTTTCATTCGACACCCTATTTCCTGCCTGCTCCTTGTACTTTTGTCGAGGAAGGGAAAAAAATCGTCTGGAATTTTGTAAAAAGAGAACGGAAATAGAAAAAAGTCCCGCCTTTGAAATTCAAAGCCGGGACTCCCCTTCCATAATCATTATTCAAATATCTATTTCTTAAAGAAATCCGGAATCTTGATAGACTGTTCTTTTACCTTGCTGGTCGGCGTCCTTGGCGTCTGGAGCTGCGGCATACCCATGCCGGTCCCCTGGTCGGCGCCCCTCATGCCGTATGCGGACCTATCAAGCCCGAAATCAGGACGCTGGATTGCCTGGCTGCCGCCGGACGCACCGCCTGAGAGCATAGTCGACTTATGCTCCAGCCGGGACTGTAATTTGGACGCAGTTCCCCCTACGCTGTGAAGTCCTGTCGCGATCACTGTGATCGTAGCCTCGTCCGACTTGGAATCGTCGAACATGGCGCCAAAAATAATATTCGCATCCTCACCCGCCAAATCCTGTACATACTCTGCGGCATCGCTGGCATCCATAAGGGTAATATCTCCTGAAATATTGATGATGACATGGGAAGCTCCCGCAATGGTCGTCTCCAGAAGCGGACTCGCCACCGCCTGCTTGACCGCCTCAAGCGCTTTATCATCGCCTTTGCCCTGGCCGATTCCGATATGGGCGATCCCCTTGTCCGTCATAACGGTCTGCACATCCGCGAAGTCCAGATTAATGAGCGACGGGACGTTAATCAAATCTGTAATGCCCTGAATACCCTGCTGCAGCACTTCGTCCGCTTTCTTAAGCGCCTCGGGCATAGTCGTCCTTCTGTCAACGATCTCAAGCAATTTATTATTCGGGATAACGATCAATGTATCGACATTTTCTTTTAACTTCTCAATTCCGCCGAGTGCGTTGCTCATCCTCGTCTTAGACTCAAAACTGAACGGCTTCGTGACAACGCCGACCGTAAGCGCGCCCTGTTCTTTCGCGATCCGTGCGACCACCGGAGTGGCCCCGGTCCCTGTTCCGCCGCCCATACCGCAGGTGACGAATACCATATCGGCGCCCTTAAGAGCCGCAGAAATCTCTTCCGCGCTTTCCTCCGCCGCCTTTTCACCGATCTCCGGCTTCGCTCCTGCGCCAAGCCCCTTGGTGAGCTTGTCCCCGATCTGCATCAGGGTCGGCGCCTTACAAAGCTGAAGCGCCTGCTTGTCTGTATTAATCGCAATAAATTCAACACCTGCAATTTGCTCGTCTATCATGCGATTCACCGCGTTATTCCCGCCGCCGCCTACACCGATAACGATTATCTTCGCGGCCGCCTCTGATTCGTTTGTTTTAATTTCTAACAAGAGTTTCTCCTCCTTCGTCACCTTATTATCTTATACGCCCTACACGCCCAATATACGATTAACTATATTATAGTCTATCATATAGTCTTTTCCTAAAAATATCAATAGAATTTTCTATATTTTGCTTTTTTTTTACTCACTTTATACACTTTTTACTACTTCCGGCGTCCTTATTCCCCCTCACCGTCCTCTTGACCCTCTTCACCTTCTCCATTTTCTGCATCTTCTCCGTCTTGCACATCTTCACTTCCGTCTCCGTCTTCCTGATTCCCGTCTTCCTGGCCGCCGTCCTCAGAGGAGGCCGGATCCGGTGGGAAAACATCCTTCTCAAAACGAGTGGTCGTATTGCCGCCCCCGTAATTTTCCAGGTGAAGCGTCCCTGCCTGCTCGCCCAGCTTTTCCAGAATCGGCGGAATCTGTGCGATCCGTTCCCTTGGATCGTCGTCCCCAAGGATGATACATTTATTTCCTATATATAGATGGATAACCGAACCCTGGCAGACAATACGTTCCGGATTTAACTCATATTTTTTCAGCAACATATTCATATCCAGGAGATATGTAAAAGCTTCTTTATTCTGTTCGCTTACCGGAAGTTCTTCGTAGAGCGTGACCTGATCTACGGACAACCCTTCAATACAAAGTATATCGTCCCACCATTCCCGTGTCCTTGCCAGCACGACGCCGTCTTTGTCAAAATATACAAAATCATCCTCCACGATAATATATCCTGCGATCCTTTTCTCCGTTACCGTCACCCGTACTATCCACGGGGAGCGCAGGCTGACCTTCACTTCCTCCATTGCGGGAAGAAGCGCGTAATCTGTAAAATGGAATTTCCACATAAGATACACTGCATTGGTTGACAACTCGTCTTCCTCCAGCCAGTCCGCGATCTCCTGGGAAGACAGGTATTCATTTCCCCGAATCTCAATCTTGCGGACCTGAAATAATAGAAGGAATCCGATCATCAGGAAACTCAACAACATGACCCAAAGAATGATTCCATAGATCGTCCGTTTCCTGATACGTCTTTTTCTTCTGCCTTCTCCTTCACCCATACTTATCCCTCCCCTTGCGCCGACACGCTCAGCACAAGTCCCATCTCACACAGCAGGAACACTACCGACGTACCTCCGTAGCTGATGAACGGAAGCGTAATCCCGGTATTCGGAATCGTATTCGTAACCACCGCGATATTCAGTATAACTTGAATCATCATATGTGCCATCGCTCCTGCGGCGATGAGTGCTCCAAATAAGTCCCTGCAGTGCGTAGCGACGAGAAAAAACCTCCAGATCAACAGCAGAAACAAAAGCACGATAAAAGATGCTCCCACCAGGCCTAGTTCCTCGCAGATGATCGAAAATATCATATCGTTCTGTGCTTCCGGGACAAACCCCAACTTCTGGACACTGTTCCCAAGCCCGGTTCCGAAAAGACCTCCGGACCCGATCGCGTAAAGGCCCTGCAAGGTCTGATACCCTTTTTCATATTTTTCCGGATTTCTCCAGATGGCAAGCCGCTCCAGACGATAGCTTTCCAGAGCGAGGAAGATTCCCATAAATCCGATCCCAAGCGATCCCATCCCAATAAACTGCGCATATTTCGGGCTTGCCACAAAAATCAGAATAACACCGATTCCCAGAATGATGATCGCCGTACTTAAGTTGCTGGCGCCCACTAAGCCTACGATGGGAAGGATCCATATCATGATCTTACACAAGGTCGACATCTTCCCGATCGTTTTTACATTCTTCGTCACAAGCCAGGAAAGGAAAATAATCAGCGCCACTTTAGAAAACTCTGACGGCTGAAAAGAAAACGGACCCAAAGCCAACCATCTTTTGGATCCATTATACTCTCTTCCAAAAAGCATGACCGCGATCGACAGCGCTACTGCAGCCAGATAGCCGCAGACGGCCACTTTCTCCCAGATATGGTAGTCAATCCCTGCCACAAACAGCATGAGCAGGACTCCCAGTATTGTCGCAAACGCCTGTTTTTTCAGATAGTAGAAAGAATCATGGAACTTTACCTGGCCGTTATAGGCGCTGGTGCTGTAAAGGATCATCAGGCCAATCACTACCAGGGAAAGCACAATGAGAAGGAGCGTATAATCCATGCTCCTTTTCTTTTCTTTCTCCGCCAAACATTTTCACGTCCTTCTACATATTATTATGATGATGTTGGGGGCAAAAAGATGCCATCTGGATTGTTCCGTGCTACGCACTCCCACAATTCAGCCCAATATTCGGATATCGTGGAACTTTCGCCCCACCTTTATCCTCATATCGGGGCGGTTCATTCAGCCATAAAACCACTTGTGTGCAAGCACCCTGTGGTTTATGGCTTTTGACCCTGGCATCTTATTATAATCCAAGTACGTATTTTTTAAATTCTTCGCCCCGGGCCTCGTAATTGGGGAACATCCCCCAGCTCGCGCAGGCGGGCGAAAGCAGTACCGCATCGCCGGGATGTGCAAGTTCTACGCAGGTATCCATCGCCTCCGTAAACGTATCCCGCTGGATACAGTCTGTAAATCCACACTCTGCGGCCTCTTTTTGAATCTGTTCTTTCGTGGCGCCGATGAGAACCAGATACCGCACCTTCCCGTCAAAGCTGTTGATCCACTCGTGGAAATCCGACTTCTTATCGTAACCGCCACCGATCAAAATGGTCGGACGGTTCATCGCCTGGATCCCCTTGATCGCCGCATCTGGATTCGTACCCTTTGAGTCATTATAATACGCGACCCCGTTTTTCTCAGCTACATACTCGATCCGATGCTCCACTCCTCGGAATGCCTTAACCGTACTGCGTATGATCTCCATATCCACGCCGTAGGCAGCCGCCATGGCCGCGGCGGCCATTACATTCTCATAATTATGAACCCCCAGGATCTGCAGTTCTTCCGTCCTGCATAAAAGGATCCCTTCCCGGTCCCTTTGGGGCTTCCAGATGATATTCCCTTCATCCAGATATATCCCTTGTTCCAGTTTATGTCTGCTGCTGAAATATAGAACTGAAGCATTCATCTTTTCCGCCATTTTCCGGGTTACTTCATCTTCATAGTTCAGCACGCATATATCCTCTTTTGTCTGATTCTTCGCGACAGCCTCTTTTGCCTGGATATATGCTTCCATTGTATGATGGCGGTTCAGATGATCCGGCGAAATGTTAAGCACCGCGCTCACCTTTGGCCGAAATGTGTGTATACTTTCAAGCTGGAAACTGGAAAGCTCCGCTACAATGACCGAATCCCCGCGAGTATCAGCCGCCGCTGCCGTGTATGGGGCACCGATATTTCCTACTACAAATACACTTTCAGATGCATTTTTCATAATTTCACCGAGAAGCGAGGTCGTCGTCGTCTTCCCGTTCGTACCGGTAATTCCCAGTACATCACCTCTGCCGCATACATAGGCAAGCTCGATCTCGCCCCAGATTGGAATCCCCATCTGCCGCATCCGGCAGATGATGGGAAGATCCGTAGGGACGCCGGGACTGATAATCACCAGATCAAGTCCCTCCATCTCCTTTTCCGGGAAAGTGCCGAAAACGATAGAAAGATTTTTTTCTCCTCCCAGCTCCTTTTTCACCGCGTCCTGATCTTTTTGGGCGTTCCCGTCATACAGAAGAATATCCGCCCCTTTTTGCTGGAGTAGCCTGCAGGAGCCGATGCCGCTGAGCCCGGCGCCGAATACCAGTACCTTCTTTCCTTTTAACTCCATGTCCTTTTCCTCTTTCTCCATCCGCATGGTATCTTTCTTTGATTCCCCGCCCTACAGCGCCAGAAGCGCAACCAGGCAGAGGATCGCCGTAATGATGGAGAAGACCGCGACCACGCGCGTCTCGCTCCACCCGCACAATTCAAAATGATGATGGATCGGAGCCATTTTGAAAAAGCGTTTGCCCCCGGTCCGTTTAAAATATGTCACCTGGATCATAACCGACAGTACTTCAGCCAGGTAAATAAATCCCACAATGATAATGAATAACGGCATCTGCAGCATATAGGCCGTGGACGCCACGAATCCTCCTAACGCAAGAGAACCGGTATCTCCCATGAAGACGCTGGCTGGATAGACATTGAACAAAAGGAATCCAAGGAGCGCCCCCACCACCGCACAGGTAATCGGTTCAATACCGCTTTTCGTCCCGATCGCAATCACAGTAAAAAATGTCGCCACCAGAACCGTCACGCTGGAGGCAAGTCCATCCAGCCCGTCCGTAAAGTTTACGCCGTTTACAGTTCCGATGACAGCGAAAAAGAGGACTGGTACGGAAAGCCATCCCAGATCCCAGTACTGCCCGCCGGAAAATGGGAGCAGCATCGTGAGCGGGATATGCGCCACCCGTACGATATACACTGCGAACACTGCCGTAACCAAAATCTGGAGCGCCATTTTCTGCATGGGCATCAGGCCGTCAGAGCGTCTAAGGACCACCTTCAGATAATCGTCGAGAAACCCGATCAGGCCAAATCCCAGCGTCACAAAAAGTACTGGGATCACTTTGGGATACTGGCGTACATAAATCAGTGACGTCAACACAACGGCAAACAAGATAATCACGCCTCCCATCGTCGGCGTCCCCGCCTTTTTCAGATGAGACTTTACACCATCCTCCCTTTCAGTCTGCCCCATTTTCAGCCTTCTTAATACTGGAATCACCACCGGTCCTGCTAGTACGCTCAGTCCAAATGCGATCAGCACCGGAAAAACCATCTTATAATCCATACCGCACCTCTTACTCTCTTATCCTGTTGTTTTCTTTTGTTTCTATGATACTGCATCTATTTTCGTTTTTCAACCGTTTCATTGGGTATTTTCCCCATCGCTTATTGTTTCATTCTTTTCAAATCCCAGGTAGGGGAGAATGTTGTCAAAAATATCTTTTATGACCGGAGCCGCGATCGTCCCTCCATAATATATCCCCTGTGGATTATAGATGATCGCCATTCCAATCACCTGCGGATCGTCCGCCGGGGCGAATCCGATAAAGGAGGATATGTATTTATTTGCGCTCCGAGGGAGCGTCTGGCTGGTCGCCGTCTTCCCGCCAATCCGGTATCCCTCAATATAGGCTTTGTTCCCGCCACCTTCTGATACAACGGTCTCCAACACTGCGCGCATCGTCGCCGATGTATCCTCCGACAAAATCTGCCTTCCCTCATCATACTCGAATGTCTTGATCTTTTCTCCGTCGGCATTATAAGCGCATACCCCGAAATGTGGGGTGATCCGTTTCCCGCCATTGATGAGAGAACTGACCGTGGTCGCCATCTGCATGGGCGTGACCTGAAAAGATTGGCCGAAAGACATGGTCGCAAGCTCCACAAGACCTACGTTTTCTTTCTTATGCATGATCGTGGACGCCTCTCCCGGAAGATCGATCCCTGTCTTCTCAAGAAGCCCAAACTGTTCAAAATATTTATAAAAATTGTCCACTCCCAGCCTCAGCCCCACTTCGATAAACACAGGATTGCATGAATTTTGCACTCCCTGTACAAAATCTTCGGCGCCGTGCCCGCCTACCCTGGCGCAGCGTATCTTTCGGTCTTCCACGATCTTATATCCAGGACAGTGGAACCGGTCGTCAAGACTTACTACCCCTTCTTCCAAAGCTGCCGACGCGGTAAATACCTTAAATACAGAACCCGGCTCATAGGTATCATTGATACAGCGGTTCCTCCACATCTGGTTCAGGAGATCCTGCTTTTCCTCATCACTGATCCCTTCTGTATTTTCCGCCGTGTTCAAGGTAAATGGATCGTTCAGATTAAATTCCGGGATATTAACGCAGGCGTAAATCTCTCCATTTTTGGGATTCATAATCAGGATTGCCACCGCGTCCGCCTGTTTTTCTTCCATCACCTTCTGGGCCGCCTGCTGCGCGTACTGCTGTATATTGTAATCCAGACTGATCTGAAGCGTATTGCCCGCGATCGGCTCGATCCGGTCTTCCGCAATGCCTTCCAGCTCAATCCCCCGGGCGTCCGTGGTTGTCAGTATCATGCCATTTGCGCCTTTTAGCCAATCCTCATATTTGACCTCCAGCCCGATAATTCCCTGATTATCTCCTCCGGTAAAGCCAAGTACCTTGGAGGCCAGTTCGTCATAAGGATAGTACCTGCGGAAATCTTCATCCACCTTCACTCCAGCCAACCCATAATCCCGGATCTTATCGCCGACTTCCTTTTCCACATTTGTTTTAATCCGCTCCCGGGACGATACTTTCTCCACCTTTTTGCGGATTTCTTCCTCTGAGATCCCAAGTTCTGTGCTCAGGATGCGGATCACTTCCTCCGCGTCCGAGATCTGGCTGTGGATCACCGAGATCGTACAGACCGTCTTATTGGTGGCAAGCACCTGTCCGTTCCGATCCACGATCTCGCCGCGCGCCGCCTTGATCTCTCTTTCTCTCTCGTGAAGCGCCTCGGCCCTTTTCTGGTAATACTCGGAATCGAATATCATAAGATACACCAGACGTCCGATCAGGCCGAGGATCATGGCCGCCGCCCCCAGAAAAACAACCAACGTTTTTTTCTTATTAAATGTTTTATTCCGCATAAAAAACCTCAGGGTACTTCGTATGCTATTAACTTATGTCCATCCCACCGAGGTTTATTCCTTATTCTCCCCTCTTTGTGATATTCAGATACGGAAATGCTTCCGCCATGATATCCCCTGCAAGCTTTGACACGATGCCGCTGCTTCTCCACTGTTCCGGCACATTCGGCTCGTCAATTACCACATAAATCACCACCTCCGGATTATCTTGCGGCGCGTATCCGATAAACGATACCACATTTTTATTTTCCCCTCTGGGGAGCTTTTCTGCCGTGCCTGTCTTGCCTCCAACATCGTATCCTTCTACCTGCGCGTCCTTGCCGCTTCCATTTTCCACCACATTATACATATAATTTTTTATCGTTTCACACGTAGATACGGAGATCGTTTTCTTTTCCAATACCGGGTCGATGGTCTCCACCACATTGCCCCCCGCATCCTGAATCTGACGCACCATACGGGGCCTGTAATAATTTCCCCCGTTAATCAGGGAACAGAAACCTGTGGCGAGCTGCACCATCGAAACATTAAAGCTCTGCCCAAACGCACAGGTTGCAAGCTCGGTCACCCGCATCGTATCTTCCGTAAACATCAGTGACGCGGCGGAGACATCTCCGGGAAGGTCAATCCCGCTGTATTCACCAAAACCGAAAATATGCTGGTATTTGATAAATTCTTCCACACCGATTGCCATGCCGATCTCCATGAGCGCCACATTACAGGAATTTTCCATGACCTGCCTCAAATTCTGGGCGCCATGCCCGCCCCGTTCATAGGAGATACACTGGATATCATAATCACCTACATGGAGTGAACCGTTGCAGGTGTAACTTTCATTTCCCGTAAGTGCCCCGTTCTCAAGCCCTGTCGCAATCGTGAACGGCTTGATCGTAGATCCAGGCTCATACGTGTCGCTCACACAAAAATTACGCCACAAGCTGTTTAGCAGTTCCAGCTTCTCGTCGCTGGATAGGGCCTCAAGCTGCTCCTCCGTATAATATCTCGACAGATCGCGAGGATTATTCAGGTCAAAGTCCGGCAGGGACGCCATCGCCAGAACCGCTCCTGTATTGGGATCCATCATGATGACCGCCCCATTCTTAAACCCGGCTCCCTCCTGTGCTTCATTCCTATGTTCCTCGTTAAACGCGGACAGATGTTTTTCCACGATCGACTGCAGATTCGCGTCAAGCGTCATCACGACCGTATTCCCGTTCTGGGCTTCTTTGACTGTCCGCGTTGTCGTAAGGTCCGCGTTCTGATAACCATACTCCCGGCCATCTGTGCCGTTTAAGGTATCGTTATAGGAGGCCTCCAGGCCTGCAAGCCCCACATCCCCGTTGACGCTGAACCCCAGAACATCGCACGCCAGATTGTTATACGGATACTTCCGCACATAATCTTCCTCCATCCAGATTCCGCGGATATCGTCATCATCTTCCTCCAGCTTGTAAAACTCTTGCACAGAATCATAATCTGCTCTTTTTTTCAAAATACTGTAACGGCTTTCTGGTTTCTCAACAAGGATTGTATCTACCGTGCCGGGATCAATCTCAAAACATGTCTGCAATGCTTCTTTTGTCGCCGCGATATGGTCTGCCGACTTCTTCTTATCGCTAGCTAAGACCTTTGCGTCCAATATGATATTGTAAACTCTTTCGCTTGTAGCCAGCTTTGTCCCGTTCGTGTCAAGGATGTCTCCCCGCTTAAACGGTATCGTCCGGCTCACATACTGCTGCTGGTCCAGAACTACTTTCGCATATTCTTCACCGGAGGACGCGTTAATATAAGTAATCCTCCCGATAAGACCAGCAAAAGCCAGCAACACCAACATAAAGAGCATCACCAGCTTTTTCTGCATTTTTAATGTGAACTTCTGTTTCAAGATAGAAGTCTTCTTTTTCCTTCTCTTTGACATCTGATTCACCTGCTATTCTTTTATTCCAGACTCCGAGAGAACGCCGTCTTTCGGTATATCTTCATATTGTTTTACATAATCTCCCGCCGAGTTCGGGTAGGTAATCATCTGATCTGTTCCTGCATAATGCATCCCCAGCTCCCCCAGGGCACGCTCCCTTACTTTCTCCAGATCCACGGAGTCCACCACCGCATTATGCCGGGTCGTATTCTCTTCCCGCACGTCCGCCAATTCCTGCTGAAGTACGGTAAGATGTTCCATACGGGAAGTCAGCTCGGCCCGCACCTGCAGATACCATATACACACTCCCAAAGACGCCACTGCCGCCACCGTCAAAAATGCGACGTAGGCCGGGTTCATGTGCAAAGCCTGCCTGCGGTTCCGCCGAACCTGGGGACTTAGTTTCTTCTTCCTTACCGGCTCCTCAAGCTCCCATCCCCTGCGCGGCATGGGCATATCCGCTTGCTGGACCGTATTTCCATATATATATGTTCCTCCACGCGGGCGCCGCTGCGCCTGCATGCTGTGATCTCGTCTTGCCGTCATATAGAATCACCCCTTACTTCCTTTCAAAAATGCGAAGCTTCGCACTTTTTGCACGGCTGTTCGCCTCCATCTCTTCCCTCCCCGGAAGAATCGGCTTCTTCGTGATTACTCTCCCTTTTGAGACGTTCCCGCACACGCAGACTGGAAATGAGCTCGGGCATGTGCAGGGATTCTCATTTTTTCTGAAACTCCCCTTTACAATTCTGTCCTCCAGCGAATGGAATGTGATGACACAGAGCCTTCCGCCTGGACTCAGTATATCTATCATATCATCCAGCGAATTTTCCAGAACCTCTAACTCCCTGTTACACTCAATGCGTATGGCCTGGAATGTTCTTTTTGCCGGATGCCCGGATGTCTTTTGAAATTTCATCGGAATTGACCTTCGGATGATCTCCGTCAATTCACCTGTAGTTTGGATAGGACCTTTTCCGCGGGCCTCCACGATATGCCTGGCGATGTTCTTTGCAAACTTGTCCTCACCGTAATCGCGGATGACACGAAAAAGGTCCTCCTCGCTGTAGCCATTGACGATGTCCTTTGCTGTCATTACCTGACGTGTATCCATCCTCATATCCAAAGGTGCATCCGATCGATAGGAAAATCCTCTCTCTGCCGTATCCAGCTGGTAAGAAGATACGCCAAGATCAAGCATGATCCCATCGACTTTGTCAATGCCAATCTGTTGGAGCCTCGGCCTCATATCACAATAATTGCTCCGGATTATTGTGACTCTCTCCCCGAAGCCGAGTAAGCGGGCGCCGGCCGCCTCGATCGCAGCCGCGTCCTGGTCTATACCTATCAAACTCCCCGAATTGTTAAGACGCCTACATACTTCATAAGCATGTCCGCCGCCACCAAGCGTACCATCGACGTAAATTCCGTCCGGCTTGATGGAAAGGCCCTCGACTGTCTCACCCAGCAACACTGACTTGTGTTCAAATGCCATAGTTTCCTCCTAAATGCTAAGTCCCAAATCTTCCATGTCATTTGCAATATCTTCGATATTTTCCTCTACGTCAGCAGTGCAGATCTCCCAAGCTTCTTTGCTCCAAATTTCCACTTTATCCAGTACTCCGACAAGGACAACATCCTTTTCCAAAGCTGCATGGGCGCGCAGCGAAGCAGAAATCAAAACTCTCCCCTGTTTATCTACTTCCCCTTCTACAGCGCTTCCAAAGAAACGTTTAAAATCTCTGGCCTTTTTGTTAGTGAGTGGTAAGTTTCTTAGTTTTTCTTCAAAGGCTTTCCATTCGTTGTCCGGATAAAGGAACAAACAGCCGTCCAGCCCCTTCGTGATCATGAAATGTTCTCCCAGACTTTCGCGTAATTTAGAAGGGATGATTAATCGGCCTTTTGAATCAATACTATGATTAAATTCTCCAGTCAACATCAGGAATCACCTTCTTTCAAAGTGGTCTGCCACTTTTACACCACTTTGCTCCATTCTTCACCACAATTTACCACCTGCAACCATTGTAAACCACTTCCCCCCTCATTTCAAGCTTTTTTTTCTTTTTCCTGAATAGCCCTTTTCCCGAAAGCCGCGTACATACGTACGTTTTTCAATTTTCCCATCCAAATCTGGACAGGATTTTCCGGCTTTTAAGCGCCTTCCCACAACATGTAGTTTTCAATTTTTTTGTGAGAAAAAAATAAAGAATGTGCTAAAGCACATTCTTTGATCCTTTTGATTCAAATATAAAAAGCAATTATTCCCCACTTTCTTCATTCAACGACTGTAGATAATTGTCCACTGCAGTGTAATCCACCTCCGCCACTTTCCTTGGCTGGCTCTGCGTATAAAGCCCCACCGCGGAATAACCAAGCCATCCGACAAGCGCGACAAAAACAACGCCTACTACTATGCCGCGCACCGTACGCATGGTCTTCTCCTTGCGCATCGTCTGCTTCCGATTCGCTTTTTCCTTTTTATAACAGTCTACCTTTTCCTGACTCATACGATCCAAACTCCTTTATATTCTGTCTGTTCCGGACTTAATCTTCTCCGTAATGGACAGTATACCACATCTTTTTGCCAGGTACAAGTATTATACCGCAATAATCACTCCGCCGTCGTTCGCATACATACTGCTGATCCCCCGGGTATCCATGATAATGATCTTCTTTATCTTCGTCCGTTCTTTCAAAAGACCGCTTACATACTGGGCACGCTCCGGGCAGTTACAGTGAGAGATCCCAAGGACCTTGTTCTCCGCATCTTGGAGTTCCTCCGCCACGGCTTCCACCATCTTATGCAGGGCCTTTTTTATGCCGCGCGCCTGCCCCAGCTGGCAGATCTGGCCTTTGGGAGTCGCCCCCATGACAGGTTTGATATTCAGGACCGTAGCTGCAATCGCCTTGAGTCCTGTAAGCCTTCCATTCTTCCGGAGCGTCTCCAGGCTCTCCAGTACAAAATACGTATGCTGCCCTTTGATGTATTCTTCCACGTTCTCGACCACTTCCGGGAACGTCAGCCCTTCCTTCTCACATTCCATGATCTTCTCTGCAATCAATGTCTCTCCGACAGAAGCGGAACAGGAATTGAACACATAGATATCTTTTTCCCCGTATTCTTCATAGTAAAGATTCTTTCCTACTACAGCGCTGTTGTAGGAACCGCTCAGCTCCGCTGACAGAGTCACCACGTAAACACGGTCCGCCGCGCAGCGATATCCTTCCATATATCTCTGAGGCGACGGGCAACTCGACTTCGGACAGTTCGGACTGTCCGCCACCCGTTTCAAGAAATCCTTCTGGTTAAAGGTATCGTCGTCCACAATATGATGATCGTCTACATCAATCTCTAAAGAGGCGGTCTCAAAACGCCCTGACGCTTTCATCTCCTCTGTCAATTCTCCGCAGCTGTCAACGATTATTTTATAGCTCATTACTACTTCCTCCCAAAGCATATCTGTGTATGATATTTTTTGTTTCTATTATATCTGGTTTTTAATACTACTTATACTATAATATCATATTTTATTTGGGAAAAAAAGTCTTTTTTACTATTTTCTCACTCTTCCAGCTTAATTTTTTTTGAAACGCCAAGCGCTATCCCAATCTCCGACATCAGAAACAGGATGGACGTCCCTCCATAGCTGATAAAAGGAAGCGTGATACCGGTAGTCGGGATCACATTCAGCACAACCGCCACATTCAAAATCACCTGAAGTCCGATGTGGATGAAGATCCCGGTCACGATCAAGGAACCATAGAGGTCAGGGGCATTTTGCGCAATGAACAACAGACGATACAAGAGCAGGCCGAAAAGTGTCAGCACCATGATCGCCCCGAACACGCCCAGTTCTTCGCAGATCACGGTGAGAATCATATCGTTCTGCACTTCCGGTATAATCATCTTCTGCGCGCCGTTTCCCAGCCCTTTTCCGAAAAAACCGCCCGAACCGATGGCATAGAACCCTTGCATTGTCTGGAACGCGCCGGAATCGGCAAATTTTTCCGGGTAAAGCCAGGCCAAAACTCTTCGGATACGGAAGTCGGTACTGTTCTCCAGAAGCCTTCCACATATGACCGCCGCGGTCACCACGATCGTAACTGCACCGGCACTCATATACACAAAAGGCTTTGTCTTTTTATGTACGACAAAGACCAGGCCGAAGCAGATTCCAAAAACAATGATGGCAGTACTTAAGTTGTCCGTCAGGTAGAACACGCCCCCTGCCGCAATGAATCCCCACCAGAATATCGTCTTGAATCCTTTTCCGGTATTGATCTTATCCCCCATCTTACACAGCAGATAAGGAATGAACAAAATCACCGCCACCTTCATCACCTCAGACGGCTGGATCTGTTGATTCGCCGGAAGCCGCAGCCACCGCTTCGTACCAAACGCCTCGATTCCCAAAGGGGTAAAACGCACAAGCGCCATCATGAACATCGCCGCCCAATAAAGAAGGATCGAGGGTTTGGCGTAAAAATGGTAATCAATCTGCGCTATAATCAGCATCGCCACTCCGCTCCCCAGGCTGATCATAGCCTGTCGCTTAAAGTAGTACATCCCGTCGTCAAACTTCGTCAGCGACTCATATGAGCTGCCGCTGTAGAGCATAACCAGCCCAAAGCAGACCAGGAAAATCATGACCGCCAGCAAGCTGTAATCAAAGTACCGGATGGTTCTTCCTTTCCTTCTTCTATTTCTATCTCCCATATATTTACACTCCCGTTTATTACTTCCCTTATTTATGCCTCATTATAGCCCCTTTCGATCAAAGGCTTTGCCTAATCTAGGGAAAATAATTTTATCTCCGCCATCGCTTTCACCTCACTTCATTTTCGTATTATACCCTAACCGCAGGCTTCTGTCCATTCCCCGGCAGTGAAATTATCGTCCAGCGATATTTCTTCCGACGAAATAAACACCGACAAGCATCTCCCCTACCGATATTCCAAGCAAAAGCCCGGAAAGAAAGTCCTTTACCACAGATCCGCCAAGAGTCTGCGAAAGCGCTTGTAAGGCAATTCCCATTACGATCAGCAAAATACTGTACAACAAATTCTTCTGTTTTTCTAATTCTTGCGTTCTCTTTAATAAATCCATGATCTGTTCGTCATCATATACCCGAACGCTCTTTTCTTCTGTCTCTTCTCCATTCATCAGTTCCGCGACCGCAATTTTCAATTCCCTGCATAAATTTTTAATAATGGCATAATCAGGCATACATTTTCCTGTTTCCCATTTGGAAATCGTCTTATTTGAAACACCTAGTTTTTCAGACAATTGCTCCTGCGTCAGATTTTGTTCTTCCGTTTTTGGGCTATGAATTTTCCTGTTGCGGTCAGATTCATGTTGAATACCTCCATATATTTTTTATCAGTATATCCTTTTCCCGCGAAAAATCATATCCCTCATTCAGCGAATATAGATGGAAAAAAGGCGTTTCACACAAACTGCGGTATAGCCATCTCACCCTGTTGTATGGTATACTTTATGAAACACATCGCCGAATAGGCGATTAGGTTCACGAGTCCCGAGTGCTGTTGCACGAGGGATACTTTATGAAACACATCGCCGAATAGGTGATTGGATTCACGAGTCCCGAGTGCTGCTGCACGAGGGAT
>JAAWDY010000025.1 GCA_022793995.1 Coprococcus sp. | reverse complement strand
TTTCCGGCTTTTGGTTTATTATAGATGCTTTTTGACATAAATACCACCATTTTTGTAAGAAAAAACTTCCACCCAGTGGAATTTAATCCTACAAGGTGGAAGTTACTTTTACAAAGTGGAATTAACTATTACAAGTGACGTATTGTTTTTATAATTCTTGATTATTTTTTATTTTCTTTTATTTGATTTGTTTTATTTGATTCTTTTAGATTTGTATACTATAATGATAGAATAATGTCAGGATCAAACGCTATAAACCACAAGGTGCTCGCACGCATCTTTTGACCCCAGCAACAGAATATAAAGGCAGCCCGCAGAAAGGAGCAGCAAGATGTTCAGACCTGAGCGCATCCAAAAAATCAAGGAATACCTACTACAGCACGAGCAGGCATACGTACAGGCCCTCAGCGCACAATTAAACGTCTCCGACGCAACGATCCGTAATGATTTTAACGACCTTGAAAAAGAAGGATTCATTGTGCGCTTTCACGGCGGCGCCATACTGAACGACTCCGGCCGCCGGAACCAGGAGGTCCGCCGTGCGCTTCAAAGCGATGATATTGGTTATGATCGTAATAAAGAAGAGTTAGGAATCATCGCTTCCCACCTGATCCAGGAAAAAGAGTAGATCTTCTTAGGTCCAGGGACTACCGCTTACTACATTGCCCGCGAGCTGGCGCGGCGCGACAATATCCATGTACTCACAAACAATCTGATGGCCGCCGGCATTCTGGCTCCTAACCCTGGTATCCAGACCATTGTCATCGGCGGCGAGATCCATGCCTCAGGCGTTTACACCCTCCCGGAAAATATAGAAAAAGAGCTGGACAATATTTATCTGGATAAGGCATTCTTCTCTATAGACGGCGCTGGCATCAAATCAGGTTACACACTGTCCGACCCCTATATTCTGGATATCATTAAAACAGTATGTACCAAATGTGAAGAATTTATTCTCGCGATCGACTATACAAAATATGGAAAACGAGCTTTCATGAAACTGGCGGATATGGGCTTTACGCATCATGTCATCATGAACGAAAATACCCCTTCAAAATACCGGCAGTATTACGCAAATCATGACATCAAAACCTACACCTTATCTATGACCGGCGTCCAAAAAGATTCCGAAACTTAGCAAGAATGTGCTTTCGCACATTCTTTATTTTTGCTCAAAAATCTCTGTCGTGTTTTTTGTTTTCATGTATTTATTATTGAATCATTCTAATTTATTTTGAATTATTTTGATTTTATTATTGACTTTTTTCTTTTCTTGGATTATTATTATGACACGATTTGAGTCATTTTGTCTCATCTTGTATCATAATAATTCATTTTGAGCAATAAGAAAGGAAGGATGAATCATGTTTAATTTTGACGTACCCCGTTATACCAAAGTCGTTACCGACGCGATCGCACTTCGGCCGCAGATCGAGGCAGCCGTCGATGAAGTCTGCAGCCAGGGCTATTCTAATCTGTTCTTCATCGGCTGCGGAGGGACCTATGCGCATTCTCTGCCCATGAAGTATTGGATGGATACAACCTCGGACAAGATCGAAACACATACTGTGATCGCCGCTGAATTTATGGCTTCCGGACATAAGCGCTTTTCAAAAGATTCGGTCTGTATCTTTTCTACCAGGAGCGGAAACACCAAAGAAATCGTAGCAGCTGCAAAATACTGTAAAGAAGCCGGTGCACGGACCCTTGTTTATGTTTCAAACGACAATACCCCGGTCTGTGAATATGCAGATTATAAATTTGCCAGTTTTGCGGAAGACGACTGCCTGTGCGAGGCCATTTATACCTATACAATTACTCTTCTCGCACGATTTCTGAAAAATGCGGGTGAATTTCCAAAATACGACCAGTTTATGGAAGAATACTCTGGCATCACTCCCTATCTTCTGAAAGCAAAAGAGGCGTATGAAGACCGCTGCGCTAAAATGGCCGCGGACCATAAAGATACGGATTATCATATGGTGATTGGTTCCGGGATGCTTTGGGGAGAGGCTTACGATTATGCAATGTGTATTCTGGAAGAAATGCAGTGGATCAAGACCAAATCCATCCATGCCGCTGAATTTTTCCACGGCACGTTAGAACTTGTAGAAAAAGACACCAGTCTGATCCTGTTTTACGGTGAAGATGAGACGCGCCCGCTGATGGACCGTGTCATGAACTTTGCAAAGACCATCACCACTGTCATTAACGTATTCGATACAAAGGAGATCGAACTTCCATTTTCTGACAAAGAATTCCGCAAAATCGTTTCTCCGATGGTGATGTACGCTATGACAGAACGGCTTAGCTGCCACCTTGAGAAGGAGCGGAACCACCCGCTGACTACAAGAAGGTATTACCGTCAGATGGAATATTAATCTTTTTTCATCTGGGGGATGGTACAGTTGCCGCTTCTATGCTAAAATATTTTTATAAAATGCCCTGTTGCTTTGCGGCAGGGCTTTTGATTTCAGCAACAGGAGGGACGGTTTATTATGATTCGTGAAGAACGTCTGAACAGACTTACAGAATACGCCAGGTCAAAACAATATGTCAGCATTGATGAGCTGATCTCCTTACTGAATGTTTCCAAATCGACCGTCCACCGTGATCTTGCCGCTTTGGAAAAGCTCGGCGTCCTCGTCCTTTCCCGGGGCGGGGCGCTTTATAACGGATCCGTCAATTCTGCGGAACCGACTTATGTTGAAAAAAACAAGTCCAATACCACGGAAAAGGACCGCATCGGGAAAGCTGCCGTAAGTCTCATCCGCCCCGGCGGAACCGCCTTTATCGGAGCCGGCACCACCGCGCGCTGTATGGTTCCCTATTTAGGCGGTATTCCATCCTTCAATCTGGTGACGAACGACGTCCTGATCGCCGCCGACTGTTCGGATTATACGAATGTCAACGTCACAGTGACCGGCGGGCAGCTTCGCAGGAATTATTATACCCTGCGCGGCTTTGCGGCTGAAAACTATATCAGCAATATGCATATCGACGTATCTTTCTGGGGAATGGACGCGGTAGATCCGCAGAACGGCTGTTTCATCGCCAATGCAGATGAAGTTTCTCTGATACAGAAGGTGATCTCGATTTCCGAAAAAGTGGTTCTTCTGTGCGATCACAGCAAATTTCACAATAAAGCGTTTATGCTCGTCTGTCCCTTGGATAAGATCAGTACCATTATCACGGATGAAGACGTGGCTCCTTCTGTCCTGGAAATGCTCCGCATGCAGAATCTTGATATACGTCTGGTATGACATCGACATCCGTAGATAATACTAGCCAAAGGAATCCCGCCTTTACCACAGGATTCCTTTGTGACGCTTTTATAATTCTGATTCGTCAATCACGATATCTTTCATATCAATATCGTGCCCGATCGCCTCTGCTTCCTGTAAGATCTTTTCCGCTGACGCGCACCCAATTCCAAAACGGCATGCCCCCAGCTTATACATCTTAAGAAGCGTGTCCAAATTCCTTACTCCGCCGGCAACCTTGATCTTTGCCCGGTCCCCTACCGCATCCCTCATAACTTTCACATGGTGGAGCGTAGTCGGCTTTCCCACAGAAAATCCTGTTCCAGATTTCACATAATCCGCGCCGCCTTCAATCGCCAATTCGCAGGCTTTCCTGATCTCATCGTCCGTAAGAAGCATCGCTTCAATAATGACCTTCAGAGAGGTTCCCTCTGTGGCCTTACGCACTGCCCGGATATCCTCGACGACCAGATCATACCTTCCTGACTTCAGATACCCGACGTTCATTACCATATCGTTTTCTACGGGATTCATCGTCATAAAATATTTCGCAAGCTCTACCTTTGTGGAAGTCGCCTCCTGTCCCGACGGAAACGCAAGCGACGTGCCGAATGCGGTCTGCGTTCCTTTCAGCATCTCTACGAGCTGAGGGTAATAGCACGGCCAGCAAAAACAAGTGCCGCAGCCATATTTTTTACACAACTCTACCATGTCTTTTACATCCTCGATCGTCGTATCCAGCTTTAGAACGCTTGGATCCATCATGTATGCTATATCTCTCATTGTCAAAATATCTTTTCTGTATTCCTTCATTGACTATCATCCGCCTTTCTGTCTCTTCCTTTTTGCATCACCACTTTATTTGCTCTATATTTTGATTCACTTCTCTTTCATGCGCTTTCCCTTCCTTCTTTTTTGAATTTTTCCACAGCTTTATCTGACCGATTACAATATATCATATTTATTTTTGTTTGTCGATATATTTTTTTATTTATTTTCATTTTTCTTTTATTGCTCATTTGTAAAACTTACTTCCACCCCTATTTAACTTCATGCGGAACTTACTACTTCCAAATACAGGTGTGGAAGTTATGTATTCTTAATGCTATCTTATTCTTGTTCATCCATCTCTAAGCTCCGGCCG
>JAAWDY010000024.1 GCA_022793995.1 Coprococcus sp. | reverse complement strand
GAAGACATGTTGGAACTGACCAGGCGGATGACGCCGGCCCGGACATCCATAACGAGGGTGGCCGGGTGTTACATAGACAGGGAGGGGGAGTTTGACGGGAGCTTTAATACCAATTTCCTGAAGCTGTCCGGTTCCGACAGAGCGAAGAATCTGAAGCTGGCAAAGACAGTGCCGTTTGCTGATACCAATAAGAATCTGAAAAAATATGAGTTCACACCGAAAGCGCAGAAACCGGGAAGCATGTGGCAGTTACTTATGGCAATGAAAGAATGTGGATTGAAGAATGACGCATTGATGGATACATTTTATGATGTAGTGATGGAGCGTTACCACGCAGATTCCGAATATGCCATCCTGGTATTCCATGACCGCTACGATATTCCGGCGAAAGCATCGGATAAAGAACGGCTGGGAGAATCAGAGGAAATGTTTGAATATCTGATCTGCGTAATCTGCCCGCTTTCCGGTGAATATGAGCCGGGAGAACCGGAATGCGGCTTCCTGTTTCCGGCATTTACAGAACGGTGCGGAGATCTGAACCATGTAAATGTCTATCAGAAGAATCCTGACAGACCGCATATGGAATTGGTAAGTGAGATTTTAGGGGCAGAATAAATAGATATGATTGGAGCCGGTGCAGATGCAGTGGATTTTGCACTGGTTGGACTTTGCCAGAAGGGAGAGCTGGTGGGAACGCAGGATTATGGAGTGGCTGCTATGATTCTGGGGAAAGGTGCTTATGGAATCCATCAGAGCGGAAAATGGTATAGGAGGAGAATGTGAAATCCGGGTAGGATCCCTTCTAGATCCCTTCAATATGATTTTTTCCTTGCCAAAACCAAATTCTTGATTTATTCTGTATTTAAAAGGATTACCAGCTTTTCGCTGTAAAAACGCGTGAATTTCCTACATTTTCTATGGGTTCTAAGTTCCAATGAGTTCCAATTTGTACTAACGGGGTTAATTGGGCTACAGATCTATATAGCGGGACTGATACGGGCTCTGCTCAAATAAGAGATCTGAGGGGGCAGGATATGAGCACTTTACTGGTAAACGGCCGGATGCTATTTCCGGATGGAAAACGAAAAGCTTTTACACTCAGCTATGACGATGGTATCACCCAGGACCGACGCCTTGTCAAATTGTTTCACCAGTATGGTGTGAAGGGAACCTTTAACCTGAATCCCGGATTGTTTGGAATGTCCGGGACGGTATCGGCGGGGAAGAAGGAAGTGTCCCATATAAGGCTTGATGCAGAAGAGGTGAGGACTCTTTACGAGGGGCAGGAGATAGCGGCCCATGGGCAGTACCATCTCTGTATGGCAGGGATGGATACGGCGCGGTGTGTGAACGAGATACTGGAGAGCAGGAAAGGACTGGAGTCAGTCTTTGACCGCCCGATTACCGGGTTCGCCTATGCTTTTGGGGCATATGACGAGTCGGTTCTTCTGGCGGCCGAGGCGTCGGGAATATCTTATGCGAGGACGACCCGTTCCACAGGTCGTTTTGATGTTCCCGAGAATTTCCTTGCCTGGGATCCGACTTGCCGCCATAATGATGAAAGACTGTTTGATCTAGCGGAGGAATTTCTTTCAGGCGAAACTTATTTTTCTATGCGGACTCCGGTAAAGCTTTTCTATGTGTGGGGGCACAGCTATGAATTTGAACAGGATGATAATTGGGAGCGCATGGAAC
This sequence comes from Coprococcus sp., assembly GCA_022793995.1. Taxonomy (GTDB): domain Bacteria; phylum Bacillota; class Clostridia; order Lachnospirales; family Lachnospiraceae; genus Allocoprococcus. The sequence continues at coordinate 5,073 of JAAWDY010000024.1, read as the reverse complement.
AGTTCCTTGGGAAGGTGGGGGGACAGGCAGATGTATGGTATGCCACGAACGGGGAAATCCGGGATTATGTGGAGGCGCACCGACGCCTGCTCTATTCGGTGGATGGACGGTTTGTCTATAATCCGTCGGCAGTTTCGGTATGGCTCGCGGGAAGTTCCTGTAAGGAGCATGTGGAAGTGAAGCCGGGCGGGACGGCGGCGATGAAAATCCCGGATGCCGACAGGGAAAAATATATCGTTAAACTCTAAATTCACGACAAAAAGGCGCTGGTAAAAGCGCCTTTTTCAATCTTTCTGAATAAATAATAATTATAAAATCTCTTCCAAAGTCAGAATTTCAAACCCATCCTTCTTCCCTTTCAGCTTTATCGGAGCGTCCAGGGGCGCGGTGCGGATTCGTCCTTCCAGGGCGTCGGCTACGGCGCGGGAGATGTAGATCGTGCCGGCGGGCGCGTTTGACTCCAGGCGGGAGGCAGTATTGACTGTATCGCCAATGGCAGTGTAGTCCATTCGTTTTGGTGAACCGATATTTCCCACCACGGCCTCCCCTACATGGATGCCTATGCCGAACGAGATGGCATGCCCGTACTGGTTATGAAGTTCCTCAGAGAGGCGGCGCGAGCCGTTTACCATATCGACGGCGGCTTTTGCAGCTTTCATCACATAGTCCTCTTGTGTAAGCGGGGCGCCCCAGAAGGCCATGGCAGCATCGCCGATGAATTTATCCAGGGTTCCTCCATTATCGAGGATACATTGGGAGATCAATGTAAGATATTGGTTCAGGATATCCACGACTTGGGCGGGTTCCAGCTTTTCAGACATGGAGGTGAATCCCCGTACGTCCACGAATAATACAGCGATGCGTACCTGCCTGCCTCCCAGATTTAAGACGTCGGACTTGTCCTGAAGGAGTTCATTGACGATCTCTGGCGCCACATAACGCTTGAATGTGTTCGTCACTTTGCGGCGTCCGGCTGCCGCCTGGATATAGTTAAAGGCAATGCAGGCTATGTATAGGACGGTGGTGCAGGCGGGGATCCAAAGGACATGGAGGACCAGACCTTTGCTGTATAGAAAACGGCAGAGTAACAGATAGCCGCCGCACAGAAAGAGCCATAGAGCGGTGGAAGACCATACCTTCCGTTTCCAGAAACCGACAAAAGCGAGGATAAGTACAAGGAACAGAAGCAGAAGCTGGACGCTGCCGGCGGCTTCTATTTTATAGTCTCCCCACAGAAGCGCCTGGACTGCATTTGCCTGAAATTCAATTCCATACATGGGGCGAGAGTGGTCGATGGAGGTAAAATAGCTGTCCTGGAGTCCGGCAGCATAAGGCCCGATCAGGACGATCTTATTCTTAAAAATATCAGGACCTACTTTACCCGAGAGCACATCCGCAGCGGAAATACATTCAAAGTCTCCCGGCGCACAGCTAAAGGGAAGATACCAAAATCCTCGGCTGTTCACAGGCGGGAGAGATAAGGGGCCGTCGTTATTTCCTGAAGTTTCGGAACTATATTTTTCAGCGGCCATAAGAGCCATAGAAGGAATCTCGTGTCCGTCGTCAAGGCGTATCTTCAATAGATGGTGACGGAGAATACCATCTGCATCAAGCATAGCATTGATATGTCCTTGCTCTGTCGATTCTTCGAGCATGCGGTAGGGAGTCTCAAAATCCAGGACAGAAGCGGTGTCCAGATAATACTCGTCATCCGCGCCTCTTAAAAGTCCGGTTCCGAATTTTGCCGCGCAGGCTGTCACTACATTTCCATATTTTGCGGCGTTTTGCGCCAGGAGGGCGTCGTCTTCTTCAATGTTGCTCTTGCCGGTATAGAGGATGTCGACCCCGATCACAGCTGGGTGGCAGTCGTCTGCGGCGTTCAGTTTATCGAGGATACCTGCAATGATATTCCGGCGCCACTGGCTATAAGGACCCTGCTCTTCCAAAGATTTTTCGTCGATGCCGATCAGGATAATATGTCCGTCGCTGGCACTCCGGGTCTGATACCACAGGTCGGATACCGCAAGATCAGCATTTTGCAAAAGCCCTGCGCCTGTGGCAAGCGTCATCACTCCGGCAAGAAGCAGTGAAGCCGCCCATGTTCTAAGTTTTTTCCTCATAATCGATTTCCTTCCTCTACGTCTTCTTTCCAACAGCCGCTTGCCAGAAACAGACGGGTCAACTCAGGATCCAGTTTTCCTTCTTTTTCTGCCATGATCGTGAGGATCCGGCCGGCTTCTTCCGGCGTTTTTGCCTTTTTGTAAGGACGATCGTCCGCAGTAAGAGCGTCGAAAATGTCCAGAATTGTGATGATGCGGACAGGGGTAGGAATCTCATCTGCCGTAAGATGACGGGGGTAACCGCTTCCATCCAAATATTCATGGTGTGCGCCCGCCCATGCAGGGACATGGGAAAACTCGCTGGAAAACTGAATCTGGGAGAGGAGTTTTTGAGTGATCGTTACATGCTCCTCCATGGTAAGACGTTCCGCATCAGACAAGGTTCCCTTTCGTATGGAAAGCATTGCCGCCTCTTCCGGTTCCAGCCAAGGACGGCGGACGCCCTGTTCGTCCGTGTAATAGCGGTCTTTTAGAGATTCCAGTGCATAGAGGTACTCGTCGGTAACAAATTCTGCGGTATTCATAGTGTCGATCAGTTCCAAAGCCTTGCATGTCTGTTCTTCGATTTCCTTCTGCTCTGCTTCCGTGGTCTGTCCCGAAAGGCAGGAGATCCGGGCGTGAAGGCGAATCGTCTCCATGCGATGCAAAAGCGATGCGTATTGCTCCGGGTGGAGACGGGCAGCTTTATCCATGACTTCCAGCGGAGTCACTAGCTTGCCGATGTCATGGAGCCAGATACTCATCAGAATTTCTGATTTTTGTTCAGCGGTAAAAGGAGGCTCCTTTCCTTCGTTCGCGGCAAGACTGTTTAAATAATCCAGAAAACGGCTGCAGTATGTTGCCATATGGCGGGTGTGGCTGGCATTATAGGGCGTTCGTTCGTCGATAGCTGTTGACATGACCCGGACAAACGAGTGAAACAGTTCGCGTATTTCTTTAATATAGGAAGCGTTTTGAAGTGTGATCGCCGCCTGGGACGCAACGGACTCTACAGCAAGGGTCAGGTCCGAAGCAAAGGGGCAGATTCTTCCCTTCCTATCAAGGGCATTGATAAGCTGGAGAACGCCGATCTTTAGGCCTTCGCGGTTGTGCAGGGGAACGACGAGCATAGACTGGGTGTTGTAGCCGGTCATGGCATCGTAGCGGGCGGGACCTGAGAAGTCGTAGTCGCGGCATTCCTTTACATTTTCAATATTTACTGTACGTCCTTCGAGTAGAGCCATAGCGCATACATTGCCGTGCTCCAGCGGAACAGGCGGCAGTGGCTCGCGCCCATCCCCGCCGGCCAAGGTATTGAGTGTATTATTACGCATAATTTTAAAATGCAGCTTGTCCTCATGCAGTAAATAGAGCGTGCCCGCGTCGCAGTGTGTCAGTGTCATGACGCACTCTAGAATGCGCTCCATCAACCGCGTTAGATTCCGTTCGGATGAAAGCTGTACGCCGATCTCTAAGATCTGGTTCAAATCTTCTTCTCTCATAATGTAATTTCCATTCCCTCTCTCGCAAACTTTATGAAACCGCAGGACCGCTTGGCACGGGATTCCTGTTCTTTAAGAAATTCGTCGTTATAGCGCAGGTCATAGTGGGTTGCCAGAAGATGTTTCACTCTGGCTGCGTCGCCGATCTGAACGCCATCCTCCCAGGTAGAATGTCCCCATCCTCTGTGCCGCCCGATATCCTCCGGGGTGAAATTAGAATCCCAGACCAGAAGGCGACAATTCCTGGAAAATTTTATTAGATGCTCTGCGATCTCTTCCGTCAGTTCACAGTCCAGGGCATAGACGATGCTCTTGTCCCCACCACCGCCCACCTCCCTGCCATCTTGTTCCAGGCGGTAATACAGGCAAGAATCCGGATGGCTGCCAAGGAGTGTTCCGACACACAGGCGGCGTCCGATCAGGAAGCTTTCGTCCGCACAAAGCTCATGGATGAAAAGAGCAGCCTTGTATTTCCCAAAACCCAGCGGCCAGTAGGGCGGACCGACGGCTCTGCCAAGTAATGTCTGTAAATCCGTTCCTTCCGGCTTTTGACCGTAAAGATGGATTTCCGCTTCCGAGTCGTAAAGCAAGGGAAAAGCCGGCAGGCCTATAATGTGGTCCAGGTGCAGATGGCTGAGCAGGATATGTACCTTCTTAATATTTTTGCTCTGTAAAAATCCAGAAAGCGGCAAAAGACCGCTTCCGGCGTCAAAGATTACGAATTCTTCCCCGCAGTCCACAGAGATACAAGAGGTATTTCCCCCATAATTCAAATAGTCGCGGTCTGCTTTCGGCATGGCGCCTCTTACACCCCAAACAGACACTTTCCATATACGTTCCATACAAAACTCCTGTGAAAAATTCATCTGTTCCTATGTTATCATAGTCGTCCTGTGGTGTCAAAAGAGTACCATAAAATGATTTTAATAATTGGTTAAGAAATTTTCTGTTTCTTTTAGAAACTCATCATACTTTGGACACATTTTCGGGATATACTATTAACAGATGGTTGGTAAAACAATCATCTCCCCCCTCATAAAGTAGAAGCAGCCGGGGTGAATCGGCTGCGACACTTTACTCTCATTCCTTTAGATAACTATAGAAACAACGAGACCCGTTAGCCGAGAGGTTAACGGGTTTTCGCTGTGCAGTCTTACCATAACGACTGTAATAAAATCTCAGCCAAAGGTTTGCAGTTACTTTTTTGTAATCATCTAAACTTGGACTAATCAACTATCAGTAGTGCCTTATTTATACCTATAATATACCACCCATGAAGCACATTGTAAACAGACAATACTCTCATTCCTTTAGATAATTATAGAAACAAAGTCCTGATCGCTTAGCTTGAAAAACATTCTTTCAGATATTTGATTATTCTAATGCTTGAGAGCCACCACAATATGTAGTAACACCACGGGCATAGTAAGGTTATCCTTAACCGCTTGATTACCCTACACCAGAATTGCTTT
>JAAWDY010000023.1 GCA_022793995.1 Coprococcus sp. | reverse complement strand
AGTGGCCGATGAAATTGACGTCTAGCCCGGCCCCACCGCGTACGAGTATACTATTGATGCAGTTTCCGGGCATATTATCGAGTACGATGTGGACTATGATTGAACAGGAAGTGTACAGAAGGCTTAATAGTAAAGGACTTTTAAGCCTTTCTTTTTTCTGCAAGCGTAGCTTTGGAGAAAGACAGCTTTTTCTACCAGTCCTACCGATTTCAACGTCAGGCAATACCCAGCTAGAATTGGCGCAGGCGCCAACTCTAGCTGGGCAAGGCGTTTCACCCTTGACCCGATTGGGGCTGCCGCCCTCTGTACTCCCGCAAAATGACAGCCCCGGAGCCGCCGCTTCAAATCCGCATTGAAAGTGTAAATGCTAGCTTCCCGATCCGCGCTTTATTGAATAGAATCCAGTTGTTCGTGTCCCTGTTCATGTGAATTTATAAGGCAACTGAACTTTTCACGAACAAGTATGGCATATCACAGCATAATCCGCATGGTTTAAGCCCTGCCAAACGGCATAAATCTACAGTAGCTTCCGTATGCCCGCTTCGTTCCAATATTCCGTTTTTCCTCGCAAGCAACGGGAACATATGACCGGGACGTCGAAAATCCTCCGGCTTCACATTCTCACCCACACAGGCAAGAGCTGTGATAGAGCTTCCTCAATCGAATGAAACATTGTCAGTTCCTCCTACTACATATTTTCCGATAATATTATCATTTTCCAGATTAACAAACTCTCCCACCTTGCGCCCCTGCAAATTTGTTTGCTTTAATGTGCGGGGAATGGTTGAAACGGAAAAATAACCCTGTTGTACTTTTGCCCCAAGCCTTCAATAGGTGTTTTCGCAGTCGCTCCTCCAAACAGCTTTGGCGCAATGTAAGTCTGTACTTTTTGAACAATTCCGCTTTGCAGTGCCGACCAATTCAGCGTCCCGCCGCCCTCTAACAAAATGCTATCAATCTATTCCTTTCCCAGCTCTTCCATAAGTTTCTGCATATCAACCTGATTATTCTTTTCCTTACATTGCAAATCAAGGTAATTACAAGAACACAGAAAATTTCTGCGTCAAAGAAAGTAATAAAAACTCTGGGATGTCAAAACACACCAGAGCAATATGCAATACACAGGAAAATATAATATCTCCTATGTCCCATCATCTTCTTTCCTCCAGACTATACCGTCGGCTTCGGAGTTTCACCGAATCATGCCTTACGGCTCGTGGGCTGTACCACCGGTAGGGAATTACACCCTGCCCTGAAGATTTTCCAACTGTACGGTTGCGGTGAATCGCATTTTCAACCATACAGGTGGATGATTTTATTCAATTTCGTAGTAATTATATCCTTTCACTTTGTGGCTGTCAAGGCCATAATTTTGGAAACACCAGAAAGCCGCTTGTCTTATTTGTGTTTGTCGCTTTCCAACATATGAGCGCTTACTGCCGGTTTCTCATAATTCTTATAATCATCACGACGCACAGAATCGGAATCACAACCGGCGCGATCAGGCTTATGATTCCACTAATCACAGCAAACACGATAAATAGTACGCCGATTATGCAGACCATGAAAAGGAGTCTTTTCCACCAGGAATCGACCATGAATATTCTCGTACCATTTCCAGTATTTTTTTTCCTTTTATGCTGCGGATAAGGGCTGTCATAATAGGCCGATTCAATGCCCTCCTGTGTTCCTTGGGTATCTGTAATCGTTCTGGCGATTACCCAAGGATCTCCAAGCTCTTCCACAACTTCCTGTTCACTCCTACCTTTCCTCACCTCATCCTCAATATACTGGCTGTAGTAGGATGCATTTTCCCTCACTGTCTGAGGGCTTACCTTCATCTCGAGCGCTTTTTGCAACCCTTCTATAAATTCTACCTTATTCATCAACTCTTCCCCTTTAGCGGCCTTATACCTCAAACAAAAGATCCCCGTAGGACGGCATTGGCCACATACTTTTATCTACAATCATTTCCAGTTCATCTACCGGTTTTCTCAACGCTTCCATTGCCGGAACGACTTGCTGCATGAAGAAAAATGCCTTCTCCCTTCCATCTTCTTTCTTCGCCACCTCTTCTGTCAGATCTTCCAACTTCCCAAGCGCCTTCCTGGACTCACTGAGAAGATCGGACGATTTGATAAGCAGCTCCTCTTGCACATCCACGCAAGCGGCAGGGCAGGCGGCGCGCACCTGATTAATAGAAGACGCAAGCGATGTAACGTACTTAATGACCGCCGGGATAATATGTTTGCTTGCAATATCGATCATGGAACGCGACTCGATATTGATCGCCTTGGAGTACGTTTCATACTTGATCTCTGCCCTGGATTCCAGTTCCGCGCGGCTGAACACATCGAATTTCTCAAACATTTTCACTGTATCCTCGGTTGTCAAATACCCGATGGACTCTACCATTGTCCGAATATTCGGAAGTCCCCGTTTTTTTGCTTCCTCAACCCATTCCTCGGAGTATCCGTTCCCGTTGAACACAATTCTCTGGTGCTCCGACGCGTAACGCTTAATTAAGTCGTGCACTCCCATCTGGAAATCTTCCGCCGCCTCCAGATAATCGCATGCGTCCGAGAACGCTTCCGCCACGATCGTATTCAGCACCACATTCGGCGCAGCCACAGAATCCCGGGAACCAACCATTCGGAACTCAAATTTATTTCCTGTAAACGCAAAAGGAGAGGTGCGGTTCCGGTCCGTCGCATCTTTTGCAAAATCAGGCAGCGTCCTGACCCCGGTATGGAGCTTCCCACCCTTCAGGCTGTGCGCCGCTTCACCGGTGCTGATAAGCTGTGCCAGCACATCCTCAAGCTGTTCGCCCAGATAAGCGGAAATAATCGCAGGAGGAGCTTCATTCGCCCCCAGACGATGATCGTTTCCCACGTCAGACGCCGATTCCCGCAAAAGTTCTGCATGGCAATCTACCGCCCGCAAAATACACGTCAGTACCAGAAGAAACTGTATATTCTCATGCGGCGTCTTGCCCGGATCAAGGATATTGATCCCGTCGTCCGTCACCAAAGACCAGTTATTGTGCTTCCCGGATCCATTTACCCCGTCAAAAGGTTTCTCGTGGAGCAGGCAGTGCAGGCCATGCCGATATGCCACCTGTTTTAACGTCTCCATCACAAGCTGATTGTGGTCCACCGCGACATTACACTGAGAATAAATCGGCGCAATCTCGTGCTGACCGGGAGCCACCTCATTATGCTGTGTCTTTGCCGAGACGCCCATCTTCCAAAGTTCTTCATTGACTTCTTTCATAAATGCGGCAATCCTCTCACGGATCGCGCCAAAATAATGGTCGTCTAGTTCCTGTCCCTTCGGCGGATTCGCCCCAAAAAGAGTCCGCCCTGCAAATACCAGATCCTTCCGCTTCAAATACATCTCCCGGTCTACCAGGAAATATTCCTGTTCCACGCCGACCGATGGCACAACCCTCTTCGATGTAGTATTGCCGAACAGACGCAGCAGGCGGATCGACTGTCTGTTGATCGCCTCCATGGAACGCAGAAGGGGCGTCTTCTGGTCGAGAGCCTCCCCTTTATAAGAACAAAAAGCAGTCGGGATATAGAGAATCGCCCCTGTCCCTTCCGGATTCTTCTTCACAAACGCCGGGGATGTACAATCCCATGCCGTATATCCTCTCGCCTCAAATGTGGAACGCAGCCCTCCTGACGGGAAAGAAGAAGCATCCGGTTCCCCTTTAATCAATTCTTTCCCTGAAAATTCCATCAGCACTTTGCCGTTTGACTTTGGCGCGGAGATAAACGAATCATGCTTCTCCGCCGTCGCCCCGGTCAGCGGCTGGAACCAGTGGGAGTAATGTGTCGCTCCCTTCTCGATCGCCCACTCCTTCATTTCATGCGCGATGACATCCGCCATCGCCGCCTGAAGCTCTTTGCCTTCCTCAATCGTTTTTTTCAGTTCACTGTATGTCTTCTTAGGCAGCCGCTCCTGCATGACCGCATCATTAAAAACATTCTCTCCAAATATTTCCGCCACATTAAATCCTCTACCCATTCTTTCCACTTTTTACCTCCAGTCTCATCGCCGTCAGGCGATCTAATATCAGGGACCTTTTCGCTGTATTCATTGAAAAAGGAGTCTTGCCTTCGCAAAACTCCTTCATAATCTTTTTTCATTCATATCAGGATTATGCCTGCCCTACTGAACCAAACAATTCCATCTTTTCCTTTACTTTGTCGATGATTGCTTCGCTTCCCGGCTTCAAAAGCTTGCGCGGGTCATAGCCTTTGCCTTCCTGATCTTTGCCTGCTTCAATATACTTGCGGGTTGCTTCCGCAAATACCAACTGGCATTCTGTATTTACATTAATCTTAGATACGCCCAAGTCGATCGCTTTTTTAATCATATCATCCGGAATCCCTGTACCGCCGTGAAGAACAAGCGGAAGTTCTCCGGTCAGCTTCTGAATCTCATCCAGAGTCTCAAAACTAAGTCCCTGCCAGTTTGCAGGATATTTCCCATGAATATTGCCAATACCTGCAGCCAGGAAATCCACGCCCAGATCAGCAACCATCTTGCACTCCTGCGGATCTGCACATTCACCCATTCCCACAACTCCATCTTCCTCGCCGCCGATTGCTCCCACTTCTGCCTCTAGGGAAAGCCCCTTCTCCTTACAGATCGCTACGAGTTCTTTCGTCTTAGCAACATTCTCCTCGATCGGATAATGAGAACCATCGAACATAATAGATGAAAATCCAGCTTCAATACACTTCATACATCCTTCATAACTGCCATGATCCAAGTGAAGCGCAACAGGAACCGTAATTCCCATCTCCTCCAGCATTCCGTTCACCATACCAACTACCGTCTTATAGCCTGCCATATACTTCCCTGCGCCTTCCGACACTCCCAGGATGACCGGTGACTTTGTTTCTTCTGCAGCAGTCAGAACACACTTTGTCCATTCCAGATTATTAATATTAAACTGACCTACAGCATAATGTCCTGCTTTTGCCTTCTGCAACATCTCTTTTGCTGGTACTAACATTGAAATCCCTCCACTTTCTTCAATGGCTTTAAATAGGCTGACCCCCAGGGGAATCGAACCCCTGATTCGACCGTGAGAGGGTCGCGTCTTGACCGCTTGACCAGGGGGCCAGAATATCTCACTTGGACATTGTACCCCATTTTGCCAAAATATACAAGAGTTTTTTTTAAATTTTTAAAACTTCCTGTTTCCTTCCTGTTTCTATTCACATCCAATATGGTTTTACAGACAGACTCGTCATGCCTGCATGTAAGAGGCTGCATGCAAATCCATATTAGGCCTGCGAAGCAGGAACTCTGCCCACATAAGCAGTCTTAGCTCCATAAGGAGCGGAACTGGAGCCTCATAGAGGCGACGAGTGCGCATGCGGGCAGAGAGCTGTGAATCCCGCTTAAACATTCGTTCCCAGGCTCAGCCATTCCGCATCTTCTGCTTCTTTCTGTTTCTTGATACGCTCAATTCCTTCCTGGGAGAGGCCGTCCACATACCTCTCAGGAACAATGATTTTCAGAGCCTTTCTGTTATCCCAGATCCTTACGTCGTCATGCTGGCCGCCGTATTCACCGTCCAGCGTCCAGGGAATTTCCTCCAGGGACTCAAAACGAATTTTCCCGGTCTTAAAGCTGTACATATATTTGCTGTCGATCTGCTCGATGAGAAGCGCCGCGATGATCTCTTGGAGCGCAAGAATATTTTTAGGCGTCTTGATCAGAGTCACCTCAAACTCTCCGTCGTCGAACACGACGTTTTTCCCGATCATGTTGCGGAACCCACCCACCGAACGTGAATTTGTCACCATCCCAAAGATAAATTCGTCCTCAATCTCTTCCCTGTCGTGGGAGACTTTGATCCGATAAGAGGGAATGTCAAAAATCCTGGTTATTCCTTCCAGCAGGTAAGCCAGGTGCCCAAGAACGTTTTTCATCTCCTGTTTCGTCTCATAGGAAACATCCGTAAACAGTCCAAACGCGGCTATATATACAAACACATCCCTGTTGAAATGGCCGATATCACAGGCAAATTCAGCGCCCGATACCGCGGTGCGCGCCGCATGAAGTATATCCTTTGGTATATGAAGACTATTTGCAAAATCATTCGTCGTCCCAGCCGGAATATATCCGATCGGAATACGGTTCTCGCGCTCCATCATACCGGACACCACTTCATCCAGCGTCCCGTCGCCGCCCGCGCAGATAACACGGTCGTATTTCTCCTCCATGCCTGCCACCTTTTTATAAGCATCTCTATATTCTTGAGTCGGATAAACCGTCACCTCATATCCCGCTTTCACGATTATATCCAGAATATCTGATAGTTTCGACTTCAGCAGCTCTTTACCCGCATTCGGATTATAGATAAACAATACCTGTTTCATTCTGTTTCCTCCTCTAATAAGATTGGTCTTAATACGATCGACCTAAGTTCATAAACACTGAATGCGCCCACAAGTGGACGCATAAAGTTTTGAGCGCTTATTTATTTTTCACATTAATCAGGAATGTTTCGATCCCTTCTGCAGCCTCCGCTTCATCCGTACCGTTAGCTACAACCGTTATCTCTTCGCCAGGCGTCAACCGTAAACTCATCATTCCCATAATGCTCTTGGCATTGATCTTCTTATCCTTCACCTCTATGTATACAGTGCTAGCGTACTGGCTTGCTTCCTGTACAAGCAATGCAATCGGTCGGGTGTCTAATCCTTCTGCCAACTGAATCGTTATCGGTTTCTTAATCATATTGCTCCTCCTTGTTTCGCCCTTAGCTCTTCTGCTATTTCACTTAACTTTCGCAGCCTGTGGTTCACTCCCGACTTTCCAACCGGCGGTGTCAGCAGACTGCCTAATTCTTTCAAAGATGCCTCTGGATATGCAAGACGCGTAAGGGCCATGTCTTTTAATCCTTCCGGCAGCTCGTTAAGGCCTTTTGTTTCCCGGATATATCGTATATCTTCGATCTGCCTTACGGCAGCGGAAACCGTTTTTCCGATATTCGCAGTTTCACAGTTTACCTTACGGTTCACACTGTTGCGCATATCCTTGACGATCCGCACATTTTCAAACTCCATAAGCGCTACATGTGCTTCCATTACATTCAGCATATCTGCAATCTGATTGCCTTCTTTCAAGTAGACTATATAAGATTTTTTCCTCAGTACAATCTTTGCGTCAAGCCCAAAGCAATACATAACCTTCTGAATCTGTTCTGCCTTCTCTTTTGAAGTACACACAATTTCAAAATGGTAAGACTTCTCCGGGTCGCTCACGGAACCAGACGAAAGGAACGCTCCCCTTAGAAACGCTCTCTTACAGCATGTCTCTCGAATCACAAGGCCGTTAACAAGATAGGGTTCATCCGCTGTTCCCATACCCTGAAGTTTCACTGCCTGAAGAATACGTGCCGCTTCTTCCTGGTCCATCACTGTCAAAAAATACGCTGCACTTCCCTTTGCCTGGTTCGTGCGAATTGCGATATCAGCTCTTATATTAAAGGTTTTTTCCAATAAAGTAAAGCATTTTCTTGCAACTGCCGGATTTTCCGTATGGATTTTTAAGGAATATCTGCCCTCTTCTTCCAGTACCGTACTCCCGCAAATACTGATGATCGCGGCTGTTTCTGCGATCCTGCAGTGCCTGGCGTTATCCAGGTGCCTATATAATTCTTCTTTCACCTGCCCCGAAAACGACATGGCGCCACCTCCTGCTATTTCGCCTTTGTGATCGCATCCTTTTCGATATCCCGATGTTCCTTCTTCAGACCATATGCCCCGTCCCCTGCATTCATTCTTTCAAACAATTCGTTTGTAAGCGTCACGGAGCGGTGCTTACCTCCCGTACAGCCAATGGCGACGACAAGCTGATGTTTTCCTTCCTTTACATAATATGGGATCAGGAACTCGATCATATCCGTTAATTTATCTAAAAATTCCTTGGCGGTCGCATTGTCCATCACATAGTCGCGCACCGCTTTGTCGTTACCGCTTTGGGATCGTAGTTCATCAATATAGTAAGGATTCGGCAGAAACCGCACGTCGAAGACCAGATCTGCATCGTTTGGGATCCCATATTTGAACCCAAAGGATAGTACCGTTATGTAGAGATTCCTGTACTCCTTATCTTCTACAAATATCTCATCCAGCTTCACCTTCAGTTCTCTTACAAGAAGCCGGCTGGTATCCAGAATATAGTCCGCCCTTTTTTTGAGAAACCCGATCTTCTGGCGCTCCAATCCGATCCCTTGCTCTACTCTTCCGCCGCCGGAAAGCGGATGCTTTCTCCTTGTCTCCTTATACCGCTTGATAAGCACCACGTCCGCAGCATCCAGAAACAAGATCTCATAATCCATCCTGGCCGCGTCCATGCCGCTCAGGACGTCTTCTAGCTCATCTAAATTCTGTCCGCTTCGGATATCCAGGCCAAGCGCGATCTTATTGATCTCTCCGTTCGGAATCAGCAAAAGCTCCGTCAGCTTTGTCATTAAAGGGATCGGCATGTTATCCACGCAAAAATATCCCATATCTTCCATCATCTTCAGTGTTGTACTTTTTCCCGCTCCGGACATTCCGGTCACGATCACAAATCTCATCCTAAAATTCTCCTATCCTCCTGACCTCCGGCTCCAGCGTAACGCCCGTCTTCTCTTTCACCGCCGCGGTCACCCGGCGTATCAGCTCTTGAATCTCCGCCGCGGTCGCGCCTCCGGTATTGACAATAAATCCACTGTGTTTCTCAGACACCTGTGCCCCGCCGACACGAAATCCCTTAAGCCCCGCGTCCTGGATCAGTTTTCCTGCAAAATATCCTTCCGGACGTTTAAAGGTACTTCCTGCGCTGGGGTATTCCAAAGGCTGTTTCTCCAGACGCTTCTGACGCAGCTCCTCCATCCGTCCCTGTATCTCTTCCCGTTTCCCTCTTTTCAGCCTCATCTGTACTTCCAATACAATAAAACCCTCTTCCGGGATCACGCTCTTTCGGTATCCCAGTTCCAATTCCTCTACAGTCAGTGTTTTTACCCTGCCGTCCCGGGTAAGCACATCCGCCGAAATGAGTACGTCTTTCATCTCCCCGCCGTAAGCGCCTGCGTTCATCACCACCGCTCCGCCAAGCGCCCCCGGAATGCCGGATGCAAATTCAAGACCAGTAAGAGACGCCTCCATGGCCGCGCAGGCTGTCTGCGCAAGCGACGCCCCAGCTTGGGCGATTATCTCATCTCCTTCTATCCTGATACGGCTCATCGATTTGTAGATTTGAATCACCACGCCCCGATATCCCTTATCGCCGACCAGAAGGTTGCTCCCGTTCCCAATCACATAATAAGGGACATTCTTGCCGCGGCACAGCTGGACGATATCCGCGATTTCCGACGTCCGCTCCGGAACTAAAAAGTAATCCGCAGGCCCTCCCACCCGGAATGTGGTGTGCTTCTCCATTGGTTCATTCTTCTTTATTTTATCTTTGTTCGTCAGTTGAAATAATTGTTCTTCAAAACTCTCCAAATTCTGCTCCATATATTCCCTCAGCTTTCTAACCTCTTCGCCAAGCGCGTCTTCGGCGCTTCCCCGCTTCCGTTCCGCTCGCACCCATTCGCCAAGCGCGCCTTTGGCGCTTCCCCGCTTCCGTTCCGCTCGCGCCCATTCGCCAAGCGCGCCTTTGGCGCTTCCCCGCTTCCGTTCCGCTCGCACCCATTCGCCAAGCGCGCCTTTGGCGCTTCCCCGCTTCCGTTCCGCTCGCACCCATTCGCCAAGCGCGCCTTTGGCGCTTCCCCGCTGCTTCGCAGCTTCCTTGGCTCATGTTCGGGCGCTCCCTCAGCCCGGCAGACGACCGGCAAATCCGTGCGAGCACGATTTGCCGGTCGTCTGCCGGGCTGGCGGAACTGTAATTATCATACACCAAAAAGGTTACGAGTTCAACCTGCAAAACTGTTGCAAAATACCCGGAAATGCGTTATATTATAATGAAAATACTATATTATAAAGGAGTGAACTTTTACTGTGGACTCGAGTGACGTCGCACAACTAATCATTTTATTAATCTTACTTTTGCTGTCCGGCTTTTTTTCTTCTGCCGAGACATCTCTTACTACTGTCAATAAGATCCGGCTCCGTACGCTTGCCGAAGAGGGCAGCCGCCGTGCTTTGACAGTTTTGAAGGTTACAGAAGACTCAGGGAAGATGCTGAGCGCAATCCTGATCGGCAACAATATTGTTAACCTCTCCGCTGCTTCTCTTACCACCTCGCTTGCATACAGCCTTGGCGGTTCGGCGGTTGCACTTGCCAGCGGGATTTTGACTGTATTAATTCTGCTATTCGGAGAGATCACCCCGAAGACGCTTGCAACATTACATGCGGAGAAAATGGCTCTATTATACGCCCCTGTGATTCTTCTATTTATGAAGCTGATGACGCCATTGATTTTTATTATTAACAGCCTGTCGATGGGAGTTCTTTTTTTACTGCGGGTCGATCCGAATGCCCGGACTGATATGATGACGGAGAATGAGCTGCGTACAATCGTGGACGTCAGCCATGAAGACGGGGTCATCGAATCAGAAGAAAAGGAAATGATTTATAACGTGTTTGACCTGGGCGACGCCAAGGCCAAGGATATCATGGTTCCCCGCGTGAACGTTACGTTTGCTGACGTTGATAGTTCTTACGAAGAGTTGATCGCTTTATTCCGCGAGGACAAATTTACCCGCCTCCCGGTCTACGAAGATTCTAAGGACAATGTGATCGGTACGATCAACATGAAGGATTTGCTGCTTTTTGATAATAATAAAAAGGAATTCCACATACGCGATATTATGCGCGAAGCCTATTTCACTTATGAATTTAAAAACATTTCTGAGCTTTTAGTAGAAATGCGCCAGGCTTCTTTTAATATAGCTATCGTGCTGGATGAGTATGGCGATGCTTCCGGTCTTATCACTCTGGAAGATATTCTGGAAGAGATCGTCGGAGAGATCCATGACGAATATGACGAAAACGAGGAAAGTATTATCTCTGTTAATGAAGGAGAATTTATTGTTGAAGGTTCCACGAATCTGGACGACTTAAACGACCGCCTTAAACTTCGCCTTGAATCGGAGGATTATGATTCCGTAGGTGGTTTTATCATCGAGGCGCTCGATCGTCTGCCCGAGGAGGGAGACGAGATCACTACTGAGGAGGGGATCCGTATGGTAGTGGATAAGTTGGACAAGAATCGTGTGGAACGTGTTCATATTTATTTACCAAAAACATCAAGAGAAGCCAGCTAGTAGTCTGGCTTTCTTTG
This sequence comes from Coprococcus sp., assembly GCA_022793995.1. GTDB lineage: Bacteria > Bacillota > Clostridia > Lachnospirales > Lachnospiraceae > Allocoprococcus. The sequence continues at coordinate 22,109 of JAAWDY010000023.1, read as the reverse complement.
TGAAAAAACGGAAAAGCATTCCACCTGTGCGATTGAAACAGTGATTTGCCGCAGTCTGCTGTGTAATATTTTCAACCGCACAGATGAAAATATTCCACCCGTATGGCTGGAAAATATTTACAAGGGAGAACAAATATGAAATCAGGCAAAAAGAAAACCAACAAAAAAGCCTCATCAGGCAGAACCCACCGCAAGACCTGGGGTATTACAGGAAAGCTCGTGACCGCAACCATAGGAAGCGTCATTATTGCGCTAGCGATCCTCCTGGCAGTGGTATATGTCCAGATGTCCCGCTCCCTGTTGGAAAAAAGCGAGAATCTGATCCAGGCCACAACCGGACAGACGATTCAGGAGACTACCGCCTGGATGAACAAAACTTTGACGATGCTGGAAATGGAACGGGACACCATCCAGTATGAGGATATGGATATCCCTACTATGAAAGAGTACATCAAACATACGGTGAATCCTGACTGTTCCTATCCGGCGGGACTCTATGTTGCCTTGACGGATGGTTCGCTATATCATGCTTCTTTTGTACCAGGACCGGACTTTAATGCTCTTACCAAATCCTGGTATCAGGACGGTGTTCAGTCGGAAGATTTTATCCTGGGGGATGTGTATTTTGACGAAGACAGCCAGTCTTACGTTGTAGGTGCCTCCGGAGCTTTGAAGACTTCTGACGGAGAAGTGCGAGGTGTCGCTGCCGCGGACGTATATCTGGATTCTATTTCCAAGATCGTAAGCGAAGTCCAGCTTGAGGAAAGTGGCGGTATCTTTTTGGTAGATACCAGGACAGATACGATCATCGGGCACAAAGATAGTGAGATCACCGGCAAGAAACTAGATGAGGTCGGAACTGACATGTATGCCTATGCCGCCGAGCAGATCAAGAACGGGAAAACCGGCTTGTCCATCAATGATAACACCTACATCCAGATCGCAAATGTTCCAGGAAGTGATTGGACCGCGGTCGCTTATGTGTCCCGCGCGGAAGTCCTGCAGGATCTTTACCAGTTGGCGACCGCTATGATTGTAGTTGCGGTTCTTGCCGTAATCCTGATGACGCTTTTGGTTATTATCCAGGTACGGCGCATTATCGGCCGACCGGTTGCTGAGCTAAGCCGTGTTGCCACTTTGATCGCTGAAGGCGAATTGAATCAGACGATCGATTACCGTTCCAAGGATGAATTGGGTATACTGGCAGATGATTTTAATCGTGTCACAGACCGGCTTCGGGAGTATGTAACATACATCGACGAGATTTCAAGGACACTGTACGAGATTGCCGAGGGGAACTTAACCTTCACTCTGGCTCAGGATTACTCCGGTGAATTCCGGAAAATCAAGACTTCTCTGGAGGAAATCTCCCGCTCCCTTAACGGTACCATGGGACAGCTCCAGACTGCTTCCAAGGATGTAGCTGCCGGGGCGGAGCAAGTCTCCAGCGGCGCCATGACGTTATCTCAGGGTTCTACCCAGCAGGCATCCGCAGTCGAATCGCTGGCCGGACATATCGACTCCGTCTCCGAAAGCGTGCGTAAGATCGCACAGGGCGCGCAGGAAGCGAACCGTATTTCCAGCAGCGTCAAAGGTGGTTTGCTGGAGAGTAATGAAAAGATGCAGAACCTAACCGAGGTCATCCAGAAGATCAGCGCCAATTCTGCTGAAATACATAAAATTGTCAAGACGATTGAGGATATCGCTTTCCAGACCAATATTCTGGCCCTGAACGCCGCCGTGGAGGCCGCAAGGGCAGGTACGGCCGGAAAAGGCTTTGCCGTTGTAGCGGATGAGGTCCGCAGCCTTGCCGGAAGATCTTCTGAAGCCGCGCAGAAGACTACGGTGCTCTTAAGCCAGACTGTGGAATCGATGGACGTGGGCGTACTCGCCGCTCAGGATACCGCTAAATCTATGCTGGCGGTCGTGGAACAGGCGGATAAGATGAGCAGCCTGATCAGTGGCATTGCGGATTACACCAATCAGCAGGCGGACGCCGCCGGAGAGATTTCCCGGGGTGTCGACGAGATCTCCAGTGTCGTCCAGAGCAATGTGTCGACCGCGGAGGCGAGCGCCGCGGCAAGCGAAGAGCTGTCCGGCCAGGCTTCCATGCTGAGGGAGATGGTTGCAAGATTCCGTCTGAAAGATTAATCACTCAAGACAGCGTTTGCAATAAGATGTAATATAGGGAAGGAACCTCGCGGTTCCTTCCCTATATTTTTATAATGGATCTGACGATTTATATCATTCCACTGATTACTCTCATTTTCTTGCTCTAACTATTTGGCAGGAATAAATACCGATATTTTCTCCGCTGCTGCAAAAGAATCGCGCCGACTCTCTTTTTCACCTCGCCAGAATAAATTTTCTCCGCCTCAGACAGCTCTCTTATTTCTTTCTCCCCAAAGTGGAAATGAATCTGTCCGCCGTATAGTTCTTCGGCAACGTCAAGCTGCTCCTCAAAAGAGAAACAAAATGTTTTTGCTTCTGCCTTTGCCATAAGTTCCAGCACGTCCCGCCCCAATGGATAGTCCATTGTTATGTCAGAGAGCAGACCTGCTCCCTGGTCAAAGACAGGGCAGTAATCAAACCTGTTTTCCCCGTCCCACAAAACTGCAATATTATGGGTGTGCCTGTCTTCATTCAGGAATAACGCGTCTATTGTCAGCATTTTACACATATATTTTCCAAAATCATCAAGTCCCGTCATCCGACGTGTCTGTTCGACCAGAAAACGAAGACGGTCTTTGGTATCCTGAATCTTATAAATCGCTTTATACAGGCTTTCGCCAAAATGTGCCTGAAATAATCGCTCCAATGTAATTAGCTGCCATCCTTTTTCCAAAAAATTCCTGCTTTTGCAGCCTTTATATACCTGATTTCCATATTCGATTTCTTCTGTCTCGTACAGCACATATTCTTCCGGCTTTAAAATGGAATATTGGAGCAGATGGGACACCATATACTCCGCGAATCCTTCGTACCCTGTATAATCTGTTTTGTACCAATAAATCCCATCGCTCCACTTGATCTGATTCCCTTTTGAGGATTGCCTGTCATCCATCTGTATTGCGCGTGAAAATAACCGAACCATATATCTACCTCTCAATCTGAAGCCAAAAATCGTCTTCCGCCATACGTCCGTTCGTCTTCTCTATAATCATAAACGGGTCATAAAATGGAAGTTCCAGTTCTCTGAGCATCAGCTTCATCTTATCACGGCTTCTCGGAAAACATCTGGACTCCAGAAATTCCTTATATTGCTCGTATGTCGGCTCTTCTACTATGCCAAACGCTCGTTTCAGCAGATTTTCAGTATAGTTTTTCACCTGCACGCTCCGGCTCTTATCATCTACGTCAATCACTGAGCAAAGCTCGTCCCTAAATCGATAATATAAACGCAGCGGCGCCGTTCTCTCCGGTATTTCTACCTTCACTTCGCACTCCTCCTTTTATACCCAAGAGCATACTTTACAGCATAATATACTTATTTTCCATCACCCGCGCTTTATTCTTCTCCCGCCAGCCGGAGCACATCCAGAATTTCCTCCTCCGTAGTGCGAGAAATTCCACCAGCTCGTCCACACTGACCTTGCGCCCCATCTCTTCCGTCAGTTTTTTGATACTCTCATCCAGGCTGTTCACTTTATCCGCGATCTTCTTGTCCTGACGCTTCATCTCTGTCTGCGATTCCAGGAACGACTGCATATATTCTGTCGCCGCCTGCAGGAGCCTGGCATCGTCTTTTTCACCCGCCTCCTTCGCCAGCATCATCCCCATATTCCCCTCCTGGATAAGGTCGCCCAAAAATACCTCCCGACGCTCCATCTTCTTTGCCGTCTCCACAACCTGCAAAAGCAAGGCTGATAATGGCTCGTCCTTCGGCATATGCTTAAGATCCGCCTCATACGCCTTCAAATATTGTTCCTCTTCCCTGCTAAGGCCTGCCCCCTGCTTCGCTTCCCCGGCATGACTTCCCGCCGTCACGTTCCCGCCTGATTTTACATAACCAAGTACAACGATCTTCTGGGACAGCAGATAGTCGAACACCAGCTCCATTTGTCCGTCCGACAGCTGTTCCCCACGGAAAAATTCTTCGACCTCGCCTTTATCAATTTTATTCCTTTTTTCCTTACAAAGCTTAAGGATTCCCGCAAGCTTTTCGCGAAATTGAACCTGATCTGCCATTTCCTGTTTTCCTCCCTTCGTTCCACGCTCCACTGTGTCCCGTCGTTTCCCGCCGTGCCCCGGAGAGAATGACGGCTGCCCCGCCGCCCTCTCCGAAAGCTTTTTGCCTGCCGCATCTAATTTGCGGACACGCTTACTATGACCGTCGGATATCCGGCGCGTTTGAGCCTCTGCTCCATCTGCACCGCTTCGTCTAATGTACGGTAATTACCGACCTGAACCCGGTCATACTGCCCGCTGTCGTCAATGTATGCCGGAAAATCCTGCTCCGTAAGTTCTCTCAGCATACGTTCTGCATACACGCTGTTTCGGTATGCGCCGACCTGTACCCGATATCCGTATTGCTGCGGCCTTTGTTCAGCGCTCTCTACGTTCAGTGTTTCCAGGATTCCATCGGCGATCGCCCTGGCGATCGCGTCAAAGTTCTGGTCGAATAAACGGTTATCCGTCTCCGAATTGATGAACCCGACCTCTACTAGGACCGCAGGCATCCGTGTCCTTCTTAATACCACAAGATTCGGTCTTGCTTTTACCCCAAGATTCACGAACCCGACCGTCTCCAACTGCGCGTTAATATTCTGCGCCATCTCGTACTTAATACCGGACAGATCATAGACCAGGCTCTCTACTCCCATATACTGATTCTCCATGGGGCTGGAGTTCCGATGGATCGATACAAAATAATCCACGCCTGCCTCGTTTGCCTCCATGGCTTTCTGGTACGGCGTCTCGTAGACGTCCGTCGTCCTTGTATATTCTACATCTAGTCCGCTGTTTTGTAAAATTTCTCCTATGGCGAGTGTTAACCTTAAAGTATCGTCCTTTTCCTGCCGCCCGCCTGATACGGCTCCTGGATCCGTCCCGCCATGCCCGGCATCCAGCATGATTGAATAAGGCATCTTACTTCCTCACATAAAATCTTTTCCCTAATATTATATGCATCTTTGGCGGGCTTGTTGAATCCTAAGCTGAATGTTATAATTCGAGGCTGTTTTCTTTCAGAAGGAAATCATAAATACTCATTGTGACGACTCCTTCTTCGTCCCGCGTTACATGAATAATATCCTTCACAACTATGATTTTCTTAAAAGAATCCTTCACGCTGACAAGCGGCGTTATCTCCTGAATCCGCTTTTCCTTTGTAGCCATACTGAAAGCAGATTGTATATAATAACGTCTACTGCCAAGATTCGCGATAAAATCTATCTCCAACTGCTTCTTCCCCGCCTTACCTTCCGCATCCGGTATTCTCTTTTCCACAACGCCCACATCTACGGAATATCCCCTGCTGCGGAGTTCGTTAAACACGATATTTTCCATCAAATGTATTTCTTCGACCTGCCTGAACCCTAATCTCGCATTTCTGATGCCTACATCTTCAAAATAATACTTCAACGGTGTCCCGATATATTTTCTTCCTTTTACATTATAGCGGTTTGCTTTGCTTATGATAAAGGCATCCTCCAGATATTCTATATATTGTCTGATCGTATTCAGGCTGACCGTAGATTGTATCACGCTCCGGAAAGTTGCCTCAATCTTAGGAGGATTTGTCAGAGATCCTATTGTCGACGCAAGAATGTTGATCAGATCTTCCATCTCCTGTGTCTTTTCAATATGATGCCTTTCGATGATATCTTTCAAATATGTCTCCTGAAACAAATTTGTCAGATAATGGATTTTTTGTTCCTCTGTCTTCATCGTAACTGTGAGAGGAAGACCTCCGTATACGACATACTCTGCCCAGCCATGATAGATATCTCCATTGTATGCTTCCATAAATTCCTTAAAGGTCAATGGGTAAATATGGACTTCATCCCCCCTGCCCCTGAATTCTGTAATAATATCCTTGGATAAAAATTTTGAATTGCTTCCTGTCACATAGATGTCCACATTCCTGATATGGAGCAGGGAATTAAGCACTTTCTCAAAATCCTGCAACATCTGGACTTCATCCAATAAAATATAATATTGACCGTCATCCACGATTAGCGAACTAATATAATCTAATATCGCGTCGGGGTCACGGTACCGCCTGTTTTTTCGTTGGTCTAATTCAATCTCGATCATATGCGACTCAGGAATCCCCTGCTCTGCCAGATATTTTTTGAAGATATGAAAAAGCAAGTAAGATTTTCCGCATCTTCGGACTCCCGTTATAACCTTTACCATTCCATTATGCATACGGCCGATCAGATCATTCAGATATTTGTCACGTCTGATATCCATTACCGCCCTCTATTGAATATTTAGGGTAATTTTACCCTCTTTATTCAAATGATTATATTACATCTCTCCCTTATTGTAAAGATTTCCCGCACATTTTATACAACGCTTCCGTCATATGGCGGCATAAAAAGAATTGTCCTGAAAACATACCATACGGTACCTTTTCAGGACAATCCGCTTATTTTTTCTCTTCTATTCCATTTTCGACTGCCTTAAAGTAAAGCTGCATCGCCCCGTACTCTCCCAGCTCCATTGGGATCGGGACTCCTGCATGCATCAAAGCGTTTCCGTCAAATCTCCTGCCTTCGATGCATTTATGGTCTATGCGCGGCTCCGCCCCGGTATACGGTTTTATATCCCTCTCCTCCGCTTCACACTGATATATCACGTCCGGAAGAAGCCCCCTGCACCGGATATAGGAGAGCGGTGCGTTGCCGTGCGCATCCAGTGATACCACGTTCAAAAGCATCTCACACTGATTTCTGGAAACAAAGCACCAGGCTGCTGTCTCCAGATCTGTCCCAGGATTATGAAGCCGATAGTAGGTTCCCTGGTTAATCAGCTCCCAATATCTTTTATAATCCCGGATCTGCCGCCGTATCTCTTCCTTCTCCACCTTTGTGAGCAGGTCCAGATCCAATTCATAGCCAAATCCGCCGCCTGCTCAGCAAGCTTTCCGATTTTTTCCGCGGTGAAATGAAAATAAGTCGCCTCCCAGTTGTTAATCAGCACCGGCCTTCTTGCGTTTTTATACTTTCCCCTGCATACATGGTTTCGGATCATCTCATGGTAAATGTGGGACAACGCCGCCAGCCCGTCCGCAGAATATGCCATCGCCGCCTCGGGAGTATACAGGCATTCCCCCGGCGCCAATGGATAATCCATCATCTCATCCAACATCCCGATCTGCATCCGGGTCTGTCCAAACTGGTCCTGCTCCACCTCAAAGCTGAAATTGCCGCTGTACAAAAGTGCCATCCCATAACACCCGCCAAAATCTTCCGTTGTCCCTGACTCCGCAAGAACCACAAAAGGATTATGCTGGTGGCTGGAGGTTCCCCGCCTGCTGCCAAAACTCTGCTTCCCGTGCATAGGCGGCACACGCTCCAGGTTCCGTTCCATTGTATGCCTCCCGTGGAAATGCAGCAGGTCATACCCGCCCCAAAGGAAATCCCCGGTTCCGTAGCAGGGAAATTCCTGTGGGAGGAAGTCCAGGGACATTCCCCGGTCCCCTCCCGCGTCGTAGGGATTTCCTGCAAACCCACGGTCATAGTATTGAAGCAGATAGCTCATATCACTGTCTGTTTTTGCGCCATAATACAAATGCAGCAAAAAGCCAAGCGGATGGACGCCGATTTGATGGTTGCATTAATATCTGTATTTACAATCAACGGCCACATCAGGTCCGTATACGCGAACACTGCTGTAAATACTGCCAGTGCCGCTACGGATGACCGGGTCAGCGGGAACATGACCTTATAGAAGGTCTGCCAACGGTTACATCCGTCCAGATATGCCGCCTCTCCGACCTCGTCCGGGATCCCCATGTAAGCCTGTCTTAAGAAAAACGTCCCGAACGCGCTGACGATTCCCGGAAATACCAGCGCAAATAAGGTATTGGTTGCTCCCAGCTTTGCGATCATCTGATACTGCGGGATGATGAAAATCTGTCCCGGTATCATCTGCTGTACGATAATCAGCGTAAACCGACATATTTTACGCTGTAGTCAAACGCGCCGATCAGGTTCTGAACACTGAGCTTATATCCATTGTCCGCAAATGTATTGACCCAGGTTTCTTCCAGCCCGTTATACGCAGGAATCGCCACACCGGATTCCCCCTGGATCCTCTGCCCTTCCTCGGAACCAAGAAATTCCAGAAAATCCATTGCCAGTTCTTTATTCTTTCCCTGTGCCGCGGTTGCATAGGAAACACTGTTGGAGATCACCGCACGTCCGTCGCCGTTTGTCGGATCCGGGCACTTCGGAAGCACTGCCACGTCCCATTTGCCATTCATATCCGTATAGGTATTACACAGGTTAACAAGATCCCAGTTTCCAGCATAGTACATTGCACCCTCGCCGGAGAAGAAAAGCTCGGAAGCACCTGTATTTGCAAACTGTGCCTGTGTCGGAAACCAATCGTTGTTCTGGATATTTACGTAGTATTCAATGGCTTCTGCCGTCGCCGGGTCCGTGTACTTCGCTTCCGTGCCGTCTTCATTTAAAATAGCCCCGCCGTTCTGGTATACGAAGTTCCAGTAGCCGATCTGAACGTGGGAAAATGCCATGTAGCCATATTTTCCAGTCTTCTCATTAATCTTTGCGGAAGCTGTTTCCAGGTCGTCCCATGTCCATTCTTCATTCGGATATTCCACCTCCGCCTTATCAAAAAGCTCTTTGTTGTAGAGCAGTGCGATGGTATCCTTGTCCTTCGGTACGCCGTATACCTTGCCGTCGCTTCCCTTCGCATTCGCTACGGCAATCTCGGAATAATTCGATTCGTCAATGATCTCGGAACATTCCGCCAGAATCCCGTTATCCGCATATTTGAACATCTGATTAGAGTGCATCCAGAAAATATCCGGCAAAGTGTTGCTGGTAGCCGCGCCTTCCAGCTTGGTCCAGTACTCGTCCCAGCCTGTCGCCTGTACTTCGATACTCACGTCCGGGTTCTTCTTCGTGTACGCGTCTACGATCGCTTCCATCCCTGCCTTCTGCCCGGAATCCCAGATCAGGAAAATCATGCTTCCACTCTTTGCGTCTCCGTCGCTTCCTCCCGAACCGCAGCCAGCCAAACATCCCATCACCATAGAGGCCGCACAGAATACAGAGAGCCCTTTTTTACCCATTTGTTCTTTTCTCGTTCCTCCTACTGTCATGTAACTTATTTGTAAAACAGATTGAAAAGCATCACTAAATATACCCAAATCAAACATTTTTAATTTGAGCCAAAAGCACATATCAAATTTCTTTACATCGAATTTTTTCAAGTGTACAGTTGCGATTCACGGCAGGGCTCAGTAAGGGAATGGATGCGGTTTTCTTGCATATAAGCAGACTTTTCCTTACTGAGACTGCCTGAATCACGGTTTCAACCGTACAGGTAGAATTTTTTCGATCCGGCCGGATCCCCTTGATTTTACGCCCATTTCTATTGGACTTTATTCATTATATTTTAATAAACTTCATTTTGGAATATCCGGCGCAATCCAGTTATATGCCATAATACACTTCTTTTTGTCAAAAATACATATCTATGTGCATTATGATATATTCTCACAAGAAAGAATTGAACCCCCTGTTCCCCTGTGGTATAATGTGCACGAAAGCAATGAGCCGTGCGGAAAAAGCAAAGTGGATTTTCGTCATGCTTGCATGTAAGAAAATACATCTTTGCCTTTTTCCATAGGGCGAATGCCCGTGAACGAGGAAGCTCTTGCTTCCGAGTTCGGCACGGCGAAGGATACGAAAGTACAGAACGAACCTAGTGCGAGTTACTCCATGTCTGCGAGGTGATCTGCATATGAATGACGTATTTTATGTTTTAAAGAACCAGACTTTTATTGACCTGTGTATTTATCAGTTTGGATATGCGCAAAACGACCCGTTATCTTCCTAATGGGCCGCATATACGCTCCCACTACCTGTTCCATTATGTGATCTCAGGCTGCGGAACCCTGCAGGCCACGGACGAGAACGGTGTGGACCATACGTATCACATCCGCAGTAACCAGGGCTTCCTGATCGTGCCCGGCCAGATTACCACCTATACCGCTGATAAAGAACACCCCTGGGAATACACCTGGATTGAATTTGACGGGATGCACGCAAAGGAAGCGCTCATGCTTTCCGGCCTTTCGATCAATAACCCGGTGTACCGTTCCTCAGATAAGATTTATTCCGCAAAGCTAAAGGAATCCATGCTTTATATTGCGCATCATCCCACGGAAACGCCTTTTAACCTGTTGTCGCACCTGTACATGTTCATCGACTGCCTGATGCGTTCCTCCGCCTCCAGGACCACGCCGTCGAGCCGCGGCATGAGTACCTATGATCTAGAATGGGCATTCAGCTATATTGCCCAGAATTTTCAAAATGATATTACGATTGCGGGGATTGCAGAATCCTGCAAGATCCATCGGAATTATCTCTGCAAGATCTTCCGCGAACATGTGGGAGTCAGCCCGCAGGAATTTTTGATTACTTATCGAATGAATAAGGCAGAACCGCTTCTGAAAACCACCGTTTTATCGATCAAGGATATTGGAAATGCTGTAGGATATCCGAACCAGCTGCATTTCTCCAGGGCGTTTAAAAATACTTACGGGATATCGCCGAGCCAATGGCGGAAAGAGCAGCACGCCGCGGAGAAAGGAAGGGATGCAATTTGAAAAAATATAACCATTACGATCTGCACTTTCGTTTTGAAATAAAAAATGGTATCCATTTTACCAACGCTCAATATATTCATCCCCTCAAACAATATCTAGTACAAAGCTATGTGACATGTTTCGATCGGGACCTCAATGTAAAAGCCGCCGTCATTTTCGGAAGCAGTGTAGAATTTCACTGTCACAGCTTCAGTGATCTGGACATCTGCATTGAACGTTATGATACTGAGAAAGGATTCAGGGACTACCCACAGGAGTATATGGAAGAAACAGATATTGTATATTTTGACGCAATTGGTACACATTTAAAACGGGAAATAGAGCAAAAAGGGATTGTCGTTTTTGACAGGGAGGGTGCTTATGTGTGATATCCGTTTATTCAAATCTGCTTATACGGATTTGGAACTGGCAGAAGAAATTTATCGTATTCCAAGAAATGATGAAGCATTCCTGAACGGAATTGCATATCATTTACAGCAGTCCGTGGAAAAGCTTTTAAAAGCCTTTTTGGAATGTAAAGGGGTGACAGTTCCGAATACCCACGATATCTACAAGCTGGTACGGATGTCCAGGGACAATGGTTCGAATATTATTTTAACGGAATGGCTGGAAAACCGCGCCGATACGCTGACCCGTTGGGAGATGGATACCCGTTACAATATGGATTATACTGTAGAAGCAGAGAAAGTAGCGGAAGGGATTAAAGAAATCCGGCATTTTTTTGCTATCAATGGAATGAAACATGAATTAAGACAGGAACTTCAGGATGAGGAAATAAAAGAACAGCTTATTTCTTTTTTCCCAAAGGCTTTCGTACCTGCAAATGATTTTGAATGGAATTGCTTTTATCAGATTTACCGAAAGCAACTGAAAAACTAAAGACAAAAGAAGAATCCCGAAGGGAGTTGTCAAGTAAATTTCCCGAAGCCGGATTCCCGCAGGATTCTTCTTTCTTTATGCCTTCTTTATGCCAAAAAGGCAGGTTTTTACGGTTCCTACGAGACTTTATGTACGGAACAATGTTGTTTTCTATACGCGTCGTTATCCTTCTGCCTCAATTCGTTTTCCACCTGTGCCAATTCCTTTTCCAGCGCCTGAACTTTTTGTTCATCCCCTGCGGCCGCCCGGATCTGCTGCTCCAGCTCTTTCTTTCTCTCTTTTAGTTTCTCGATTTCCCTGTCGACCTTATCTGTATTTCCCACGTACTTTTCGTCCGCTTTTTTCGATTTGTCGGGACTGTCCGGTGCATTGGGGGACTGCTTCGCCTTATCTTCTTTTTCGGGCGCGCTGGGTCTTTCGCCGGGGATGTACTCGTCGCGGCGCACGGGCGGCATCTTGCCCGGCCCTTTTCTTGCATCCGGATCCGCACCTGTTCCGATCTTCTCCCCTGTATCCTGCCCTTTTTCAGCCTCTTTCTCCTGCTGAACCTTAAGCTTCTCCTTCATTCTCTCGAACTGTTCTGTCCTGTAAGAGCTGTCATTATTATTGTAGCCGTCGTTAATCTTCATTGACATCTGCGTCTCCTCCTTATCTTGCTATTTTGTAGTATTATGATGTTTCTATATGTTTCTGTCTGTATATTTCTTCGTCGAACGACGGCCGCGCCCTAACCGGATTACCGTGAAATGCCCTCGCTCTGCTGTGAAATGATGCTTGAAAGCCCTACGTCGGCAGTCTGAGTTCCACCTGAAAGCCCCCCTTCGCGCTATGTCCAACCACGGCCGTCCCCCCGTGTACCGCCGCGATCTGTTTTACAATAAGAAGCCCCAGACCGTGGCGCTGCCCGTCCGTACTGGCGTCGCATACCATATAGTGCGAGGCGTTATTAAGATTTTCGATCTGCCCTTCATCCGCTCCGACGCCGTCGTCCGAGACGCTGACCCTGCATTCCCCGCCTTCCTGCGCAACCCGGATATAGATTCTGCATCCCTGTTCATTGTGGTTTATACTGTTCTGGATTAGATTGCTGAGCGCACGCCTTATTAAATCCCTGTCTACATTTACGGGACAGACAGTCAAAGCCTCGTCTGTCTCCCACTCGATCGGATACTTTCCTTCATAATCCATATTCATGAAGTCGACCGCCGTCTGCCTGACAAGTACGATCATATTTTCTTCTTCCAGCCGGATAGGCTGCATATTGTACTCTAATTTGGATGCCAGATTCAGATCGTTCACAAGATCTTTTATCCGTCCGCTCTGTTTTACAATAACCGCCGCTTTATCCCTGGCGTCAGAGGGAAGCCCCGTATTTTCTTTTAGCTGAGCGGCATAGCCCATAACCATCGACAGCGGCGTTCTGATATCGTGGGAAACTCCCGCAATCCAGTTCGCCCTTGCCGTTTCTTTCCTGCGGAGCCGGTTGTTCTGCGACTGCAGGATATCCGCGGCTTTATTGATGCTTACCGCAAGTTCGGACAAAAGCCCTTTTTCCCTGATACGGTACGATTCCCCTGACGGCAAAGCCTGAATCGCGTTTACAATCGGTTTTACAGATTTCAGAAGCCTGAAATTCGCGGCGGCGTAGATCACAAAAATCAGGGCGATATTTGCCACTATCACAGAAAGAATTACTTTGGGAAGATCGGCGATCAGGCTATAATCCCAGCTCGGCCACATATGTTTCCAAAAGCTGTCCCTGGGATAGCCAAGCACCGCCAGGCCGTTTTCGCCCTCCCCTGTAAATGTCGGGTATCCGTCTATATAGCCCTGGGTCAGCCTTGCGATATCCGATGCCTTGTACGACATGGGCACGCTTTCCGGCAGGTTCCTGGTCCGCCAGATCACCTGCCCTGTCCTGTCGTCTATATAGACAGCCCAGACATCCGATTCTTCCAGTTCGCAGGCAATATCCTCCGGCAGCACACAGCTTCCTTCTTTTGTCTGCCGCAGGCTTTCCGCGACCTCCGCCGCGGTCTGCCAGGGATAGCTATTGGGCATCTGCCGCAGCGTATAGATCACCAGCAGCACAATATTCAGGGCAAGAATCAACACCGCGGACAGGATTCCGATACTTACAAACCGCCGGATTAGTTTCGGTATGCTCTTCATATTATTGTCTCCTTGTCATCAGCTTGTATCCAAGGCCTTTGACCGTAATCAAAGAAACCGGGCGCGAAGGATTTATCTCGATTTTTTCCCTGATCCGGCGGATATGCGCCATAAGGGAATTTTCATATCCAAAGGGATTTTCTCCCCACGCCGCCTCGCATAGAGCGTCGATCGTCACGATCCTCCCCGCGTTACGGTACAAGACGGTCAAAATCTCGTACTCTTTCGCCGTAAGCGCGATACGTTTCCCCTCCTTTATGACCTCGGCACAGTCAAAATCAATCTCGCTTCCGCACAATTTAACAAGAGGGTTTTCGTCCTTATAGCTCCTGCGCAAGATCGCTGTCATACGGAAAACCAGCTCTTTCGGCAGAAACGGTTTCACAATATAATCGTCAGCCCCCAGTCCAAAGCCTTTCAACCTGTCCTCGTCTTCGCCGCGGGCGGTCAGAAACAGGATGGGATATTCTTCTTCCTGCTTTAGCCGTTCCATCAGGGAAAATCCGTCCCCGTCCGGCAGCATCACGTCCAGGACGGCGATCTCAGGCGTTGATCTTTTAACCTCCTCCAGCGCTTCTTTGACCGTCCCCGCCGTCGCTATATTACAAAATCCCTCCTCTTCCAAAATGGACGTCAGCATTTTCAAGATCTCCCTCTCGTCATCCACCAGCAGGATACGTTTATTCTTTAAATACTCGAACTCCATCTAACCACTCCCTTCTCTTCTAAATGATACCACAATTTTATCTCTTTTTTTCATTTACCGGGAAATGTAAGGCAGATGTAAAGAAACGAAAATATTGCCGTAAGGTTGGCACTGTAGAATAAGAGCCAAAGAGAAAGGAGAAAACAAACATTATGAATATCATCCAAACAACACATTTGACAAAATCTTATTCCGGTTTCACCGCCGTATCGGGAATCGACCTTCATATCCCGCAGGGAAGTGTGTACGGCTTCCTTGGCCCGAACGGTGCGGGCAAATCTACCACGATGAAGATGTTCCTCGGACTGACCCGTCCCACGAGTGGTTCTTTTACAATCGACGGGAAGCGTTATCCCGAAAACCGGATTGAAATCCTGAAAGAAATCGGCTCATTCATCGAATCCCCCGCCTTCTACGGAAATCTGACGGGACAGGAAAATCTGGATATTATCCGAAGAATCCTGGGGCTTCCCAGATCTGCCGTTTCCGAAGCCCTTGACCTTGTGGGGCTTACGCAGTACCGACACCGGCTCGCCAGAAAATACTCCCTCGGCATGAAGCAGCGGCTGGGGCTTGCAGGCGCACTGATCGGAAAGCCGCCCATCCTGATTCTGGATGAACCCACAAACGGCCTGGATCCTGTCGGCATCCATGAAATCCGCACGCTCATCCGCTCACTTCCGCGACGGTTCCGATGCACCGTACTTGTATCGTCCCACCTGCTTCCGGAAATTGAGCTGATGGCGGACAATATCGGTATCCTCAATCACGGGCGTCTGCTGTTCGAGGGACCTTTGGAGGAACTGGAACGAAGCGCAGCGGCTAAGGGGTATCCGACCGATAACCTGGAAGATACATTCCTCGCCCTCATCGACGAGGACAATCGGAGGAGGGGCGGTGCAAGATGAGTCTCACTCTGGAATATAAGAAATCAAAAAGAACCGGTTGTTTTCCCATGTTTGCCGTGGGCGGCGCCGCAGCGGCGGCTTTTCCTGTCTTAAATATGGCGTTCCGCTCGGATATGTACGTCTCGCTCCAGGACTCCATGCTTCAAACCTCCGTGCCGCAAAATTCCATGCTGCAAAATTCTTCGGTGCGGATTTTGCTTGAGGCAAACTGGCAGATGATGGCTATGGTAAATATCCTTCTAGCCGTGCTGGGGGCGTGTCTTTTGTACCACGCAGAGTATGCCGACAATGCGATGCAGAAAATGCGTACGCTCCCCGTAAAAGCGGGGCGGATGTTTACCGGAAAATTTGCCTGGATAATTATCATGTATTTTATCACTCTGACGGTGGAAGCCGCCGGAATTATGTTCTGCATATATCGCTGGTTCCAATTCGGCGGGGAAGCCGCAGCTGAACTGCTCCAGAGCTTCGGCTATTCGCTGCTTCTGGCGCTTCCCGCCATATCCGCCTCGCTGCTGATCGCCTCGCTTTGCAGAAATGTCTGGATATCGCTGGGTATCGGCGTCGTCTGTGTATTTACGGCGACCATGCTGCCGACGAGCCATTTTGCATTATCACTTTTCCCGTTTGCCATGCCTTTTCAGATATTACCCGGCACGACAAAAACCACCGTCTATCACTTTATGCTTGCGGCGGTTTTGGAAACAACGGCACTGTCCGCTACGGAACTTATCATATTGAAAATAAGGAGGTTATTTGAATGAGCTTTATTTCCCTGCTCGGCATAGAATTTAAAAAGATACGCCGTTCTAAAATATTATGGATACTTCTGACCGCGGCCGTCATCCTGTGGATACCGTCGATCCTGAACGCTGAGATGAATTTCCAGATGCAGGCGGAGGGCATTTCGCCTGAGCATAACTTCCTGATCCAGGGTCTTCTGGGGATGTCCTGGTTCATGTTCCCCGCAAGCATGGTGGTCGCCACTGTGCTGCTAAACCAGACCGAACACACGAATAAAGGCCTCCTCAAGATGCTTGCCCTGCCGCTCGATACAACCAGGTTGTGCCTTGCCAAATTCGTGGTCCTGCTCTCCCTATCCGCGGCGCAGATCTTTATGACAGTCGGTGTCTATTATGTCAGCGCCGCCATCGCCACCCGGACGCAAAATTACGATTTCCTACTGCCGCCGCTATTCGTGTTCCACAAAGTAGGTCTTTTGTTTGCGTCTGCGATACCAATGCTCTCCTTTTTCTGGCTTCTGTCGGTATGCGTCGCATCCCCGGCTTTCTCCGTGGGAATCGGGCTATTTTCCATCGTCCCATCCGTTCTAGCCATAAATACAAAGCTCTGGTTTGCGTACCCGATGGCGTACCCGCTCTTTGTGATAACCAGCGAGTACGGGAAGCTGGCTTCCAACATGGAAACGGCGCCGGTCAGGCTTTTCCCGTGGATTCCTACCGCTATCGTCCTCACCGCCTCCTGCCTCCTGATCTCCTGCCTCTTTTTCGGGCAGGGGGAGCGGAAGTAAACTTGGGCGGATGAAGCATCCGCCCTCCCCTTGTTTTTCCGCTTCGTTCAACGATTAACCGATCAGGACTTCATTTCCCCGAAATGCAAATCCATATTTGCGTATCCGCTCCTTTGCAATCCCCTTCGCAATAAGCGCCGCCTCATAATTCTTTTCTTCAATCTGCCGCAGGGCCGCCTCTACCGTATCCGAAAGCTCTTTCTCCCCGTCGCCGGCATCCTGCACCTTAAATTCCAGAATGATCCCATCCTCCTCCTGCCTTCTTGGCTCCAGCATCACGTCATACCTGCCAAATCCGCTCTCCCGGTTGGATGTCACCACATACCGGTCCGCCAGTTCCACCATAAGTCCCAGCACAAATCCGTGATAAAAACGCTCCGGCTCACTTCCCGACGGCCTCTTCCCTGTATCAAAGTAACTGAACGTGCTCATCGCCACTTTATTCATATAGGCATTCATTGCTTTTATGTCATTCTTTAATAGCGCCTTGATAAATGCATTGTATTCTGACGTTACAGAACCAAACCATTGCCGGATCATATTCCAGAACATAATCCTCACTTCAAAATTCGTCAGTTCCAGGGTGTATTCCTTCTTCCATCCGCCATACGCGTCCGTAATGATCTCATAGCGATTCACTTTCAAATATCCGCTGGCAAGCAGAAGCGCCCAGATTGCCTCTTCATTCTGGTCCAGCTGGTTATATACGATCTGTTCATCCACCTCTGCGATCAGAGCTTCGCCGTCTAAAAGGCTCTCAAATTTCTGCTTGATGTCAGGATTGCTTTCCCGTAACAGCCTCCCCACCAGGCTGTTCGAGCTGGTATTCGCCCAGCATGCATCAAATTCTTCTGTATCCAGATAATTAATAATCGACCAGGGATTGTAAATATCCTTACACTTCCCAAAAGTAAAACCATCATACCATCTCTTTACATCCTGCTTTCGATCAGATAGATCAAACACATCCAATGCTGCAAAAACTTCTTCTTCCGTAAATCCAAAACAATCCGCATATTTTCCAGATGTGGTCGTTACCACTTTTAAATTATTTAAATCCGAAAAGATCGATTCCTTGCTTACCCTCGTAATGCCCGTCATGACCGCACGTTCCAGATATGGATTCGTTTTGAATGTAGCGTTAAAAATACCTCTGATAAATTCTACCAGTTCCCCCCAATATCCATATACATACGCCTCCTGCATGGGTGTGTCATACTCATCTAAAAGGATGATTACCTTTTTCCCATAGTACCTGCTCAAATACTCTGCCAGCGTCCGTATTGCAGAAACCGCTTTATAATTCTCCATCTCTGCAGAGACTTCCTGGAAATACGCCTTCTCCTTCTCATTCAGCAAGTCGCCCTCCAGCAGGAAATCATATTTGTTATACAATACCTCAATCGTATAGCAGATCATTTTCCGGGCGTGCGATTAGGGTGACGATATCCTGACTCTCCCACCACTCACTAATAAACATGGTCTTATCTATATAAAAATTGTCTTTCGTAATCAGTTGTTCAAAATCCTGATGTCCGATTCCTACTGTCCTTGCCATAAATTCACTTCCCTTCCGATGACACCTTTCCAATTACTTTACCTTCATATTATATCGTATCTTTCCGTATTTCACAATTAATTATGCCGCTGTAACCAGAAAAGAACCGGGTTAATAAGCCTGCCACGGAGCGTTGCTTTTATGTAAACAATCGTTTCTTGTAATGGACTGTTGTAAGAGTTATCATTAAGGCAGAACTCATGAACTCATTTGATTTTGGGAGGATTGCGAGATGGTATCGAATGATGTGCTAGGAATAACGTTAGGAGAAAAACTAAAATCCGCACGAAGAAATGCGGGACTCACACAGGAACAGATGGCGGAAAAGCTTTCCGTGTCACGGCAGGCAATTACGAAATGGGAAGCTGATAAGGGAATGCCTGACATAGAAAATCTTAAACAGATTTCCAGGCTCCTTAATATTAGTATTGATCATCTTATTGATAACGGAGAAAACACTGATTTATCCGTTATGAGAGAAAAAATAAATCTTGATGAGTACACCTATAACCGGAAAATCACCGGAAGATGGAATAAGAAGACGAGCAAAAAGGATATGGCCGTAATCGCAAAATATCCAAACGCTGAAATCCATTATCTTATGGGAAAACAGATACTCACCAGAGGAGAAAAAATCGCGGATAACTCAATCGGCTTTTTAACGGATGCGCCATTTGGAATACCGGAATTTCTTAACGGCATCAAAAATGCAGATAAAGAATTTTATCTTGTCAATCAGCCCGGCAGACAATTTTTCGTAACCGTAACCGATGAATTTATTGATCTTCACGTTTTCAGTTCAGATGATCGGTAAGAAAGGGATCAGATGTAACTGTGTCCGTCCGGGCCTGATCGTTACGCCGCAGAATGAAGCACATGTACCGCAGGCATTGAAGGATATTTTCCTGAATAATATCTGTGTAACCCGTTACGGCAAGCCGACGGATATCGGGAATCTCTGCGTATACCTTGCTTCAGACGAAAGCGAATTCGTGACAGGGAAGATCATGACGGTTGACGGCGGCATGAACTCCCATGTAGCGACGGTCGGAGAATTCAAGAAGCTGGGCGGACGTACCTGGTAGAGACAAAATTAAGTCAAATACCCCGGAGGGCAGCAGCTCTCCGGGGATTACTTATTATGTCCGTTTTCCTTAGAATCGGAAATAATACCACAGTCGAAAAACGAAAATTTCCCAATTACAAATTTCTTATCTGTAATTCTCCCGGCAAGCTGTCTGCTTTACTGCAGAGCCACGCTCTTTGTAAGCATGTCCACTCCTGCCTTTGCGGACGCGTATGCCGTCGCTCCCAGGTCTCCCCCGCAGGATGCCATGGAACCGATGTTGACGATAAAGCCGCCGTTCTCCATGATATAAGGAAGAAGAGTCTTAATCCGAGAGCAACAACTACTAGTATATGACACTAGATCAACGCACTATGTTTATTGGCAACTTATATACTAACCGTAAGGAGATGATGTTATGCAGACAACAATTTAAAAATGGGGAAATTCGCAAGGTATAAGAATACCAAAGGCCTTTCTTGAAGCATTAGGTATGGTGGAAAATGACCTCGTAGAATTGGATAGAGTTGATGGTAATCTCGTAATTACCAAGGTAAATGAACAAAAGGAAATTACCTTGGAAGACATTTTTAAGGACTATGACGAAAAATATACTGCTGAAGAATTTGATTGGGTTTCTCCTGTTGGAAGGGAAGTTTGGTGATGTATAACCCAAAACAAGCTGATATTGTATTTTTGGATTTTAGCCCGCAATCCGGGCATGAACAAGCAGGAAGACGACCTGGTGTTATTATCAGTAATGAGCAGTTTTTTGTGAAAACAAAATTTGCTGTTGTATGTCCGATCACAAATACACACAACAGGTTCCCTCTGCATATTCCGTTGGATGGCAGGACAAAAACAACAGGTGTGATACTAACGAACCTATGAAATGCTTTGATGTCATAAGCAGGAATATACAGTTTATAGAAAAAATTCCAGAGGATTTACTGGCGAGAATATTGGCCTATGTAAAGGCATTTTCTGATCTGAAAACGAATAGTTCTAAGCTAAGTCAAACCACCCCTCCGAAGAATGACAGTCTTCGGAGGGGCATTTACGCTTGTTGCTCATCCACTATTCAGCCGTACAGCTAACGTACCTTTAATACTCAGAACTAAGCAGGAAATCTGCTATATGCATTGTCTTAATGCCTTCATAGTTTCCTCCTGCAAATTCATCTGCCGTAAGAACATATTTAGGGTAATTATCGTGTATTTCAAGCAAACGGTCATACTCCCGTTTTTTCGTCTTTTCAGAATTCATCTCCTGCGTGACCTGGACATAGATCTTTTCGTTCTGCCTTGCAGCAACGAAATCTATGTCCCCGTCGCTGGTTTTGCCCACATTGACGGCATAACCACGCCTGCAAAGCTCCAAGTACACGATATTTTCAAGGCTATGCGCCATGCTGTCCACGTTATATCCGAGAACACTGTACCGCAGGGCGGTGTCGGCAAGGTAGAATTTTTCCTGTGTTTTCAGGATTTCCTTTCCCTGCAGATCATACCGTGAGCAGCGGTGAAGCAAATATGCCTTTTCCAGCTTTTCCAAATAGCTGTAGACAGTCTCATTGTCAAGAGACCGGCGCTCCGATTTTAGATAGTCCGCAATCGACTTCGCAGAAAAGGTATTGCCGACATTATTGAAGGTATATTTTACAACTCGCTCCAACTGATCGATTTTCCTGATCTGATTCCGCTTTACAATATCCGAAAAAATCGTTGAATTGTATATATCCCTGACAATCGTATATATTTCATCCTCAGAATATGCCTGCAAATGAGTCGCCGGAAAGCCTCCTGAACGGACATAGCCGGCAAGCTCTGTTTTGGGATTCCCCACTACGGCATACTTTGCCTTGAACATCAGGTATTCACTGAAGGACAACGTGAAAATCCGAAAGGAAACATATCTTCCTGTAAGATAGGTTGATATTTCGGAGGACATCATCCGGGAATTAGAACCTGTTATATACAGGTCGACGTCGAAATCCGACGCAAGCGAATTTACCACTTTTTCCCAACCCTCAATTTCCTGAACCGCATCAAGAAACAGATAGGTCGTTCCATCGGGTGAAAGCCGTTCCTTTAACCGGGCGTACATCTGCTTCGCTGTCATATCTTCATATTCCATTGAATCGTAACGGCAGCTTATGATACTCTCTTCTGGAACATTCCGCTCATGTTTCAGCTTTTCCATGATCATTTTGAGTATCGTAGACTTTCCAGAGCGGCGTACTCCCGTGAGTATTTTTACAAAGGGAGTATCCACATAAGCCATTATTTTATCCACATACATAGGTCTGTAAATCACGCCGGTCACCTCCATCTGTAGAATAGTATGCCGCAAAATACGCAAAAAATCAATAGGTTTTGCGATTATAAACCGCAAGCTCATTTGTAAAACTTACTTCCACCCCTATTTAACTTCATGCGGAACTTACTACTTCCAAATACAGGTGTGGAAGTTATGTATT
>JAAWDY010000022.1 GCA_022793995.1 Coprococcus sp. | reverse complement strand
TGCGGGGCTACATTGCTTCGGCCTTTTCAGCCTTTATTTTCTCCTAGTCCTTGGATTGCCTTCTGGCTTTCCTTGTCCTCTTTACTGTCTTAGGTTGTCGCTGGATTTTCATCCAGCTTCGTTCTTGAATTTCTCTTGGCTTCCAGTTCCCTGGTTGCCTTTTTGGAAAATTCAGGGTTGTTGTCTATTGTTCAGTTATCAAAGTTCGTTGCCGCCGCATTTTGTTTCTCTCGTTTGCGACAGCTCATTTAGATTATCACATCTATTCTTGTTTGTCAACACCTTTTTTTATATTTTTTTCAGCGTTACAAACGAGCGGAGAAAGAGGGATTTGAACCCTCGCGCCGGTTGCCCGACCTACACCCTTAGCAGGGGCGCCTCTTCAGCCTCTTGAGTATTTCTCCATAGCCTGAATCACAGTCTCTATTCTTTATAAATGCGCCAACATTTCACAGCGCATTGTTTATTATACAAAACAAATCTTTGTATGTCAATGTTTTTTTCTACATTCCTCGGATTTTTTTTGTCAAACAGTTATCTTGTTTTTTCTCCGCTATATATAGGAAGAAATCATTTTTTTCTTCCATATATAGACAGCCGACAGCAGAAACTGCTGTCGGCCATCTAACGAACGCATAACTTATTTTGCTGGGAACAGCGCCTCAGCCTCTCTTGCCATGTTCTCTACGATCTCTTTCGGCCCTGTCGAACGTGCCTGAATCAATTCTGAATATGCGGATCTTACGATACTCGTCCACTCCGAAGTATAAGTAGACATACATGGCGCAGATGCAACCTTGACTTGATCGTAAGAAATCTTATATCCTTCGTTCGCCGGATCCGCCCAAAATGTCTGGAGTTCTTCACCTTCCGCCGCAGAGTATGTAGTTGGGAGCACCCCGGTCTTAATATGATTCTGAGCCACCTGCTCGTCGCTCATCAGGAACTTTACAAATTCCCATGCTGCCGCAACTTCCTGTTGGCTGTGACCTTTTTCAATAATACCGATCGAGCCGCCGCCAAGAGGCGCGGATGGACCGCCGTAACCTACTGTAGCCGCCATTCCTAATGTAATATTTGCATCCGCCGCATTCTGTGAAATGGATGTCGCACGATTAGAGCTGGATACAAACGCCGCAAGCTGTCCGTTATAGAACGCTTCCTGTACGGCAGAACTTGCACCGGAAAGCGCCGGGATATCGCACCAGCCTTCTTCCGTCCAGTTGTACCAATCTGTAAGGAACTGCTCCATAGAACCGTCCGTTACACAGGACGCTCCCAGTCCGTCTTCATCCATGAAGCCTACTCCATTGATCGACGCCAGAAGGTAGTGCTGATAATAGTTCGGTTCGATTGTATATGCGATTCCTTTAATACTTCCGTTAGAATCATCATAAATTTTCTTTGCGTACTGATTCAGCTCTTCCACGCTCTTCGGCGCTTCCTTCATCCCCGCCGCAGCATAGAGATCCTTGTTGTAATATAGAATCGCCGTACCACGTGTATAAGGCATCGTGACAACTTTATCTTCATAATATGTATAATCCGTCAATTCTTTGACTACATTATCCATGTCAAAATTATCGCGCTCGATATACGGCGTCATATCAGCCAGAACGCCCTCGGATGCAAACAACGGGATACCATTGCACGATAAATCCGCCAAAAGAGGCGCATTATTTGCCGCGATGGCCGTCTCTACCTGGGCCTGCACATCATCCAAGTATCCCTGCGCCACTTCTTCTACTGTGATTCCAAACTCGTTTGTCTCGTTAAATTCTTTGATGGATTCCTGAAGGAATGCCTGGTCCGTATCGCTGGTACGGTCATGCCAAAAGCTGATCGTAACAGGTTCTTTGACCTGTTCAGGCGCTCCCGACTCCGATCCTTCTTCTTTCTGCTCCTCTTTTTTTCCGGAATCCGCTTCTTCATTTGATTCCTTTCCACCGCATGCGGCCAATGACAGCGCAAGCGCCGCTACCAGAAACAGTGATAACATTTTTCTCTTCATACTTTGTCTCTCCTTTTCTAAAGTTGCTTTGTTTCTTTGTTGCTTATTTCTTCTTTTATTTTAATGCCTCTGGGATATGTACGATCGTACCGTACTATTCGTAACTCTCCGCCCACATGCGCACTCGTCGCCTCTTCGAGGCTCCCGTTTTGCTCCTTGCGGAGCTAAGACTGCTTATTGTGAGCAAAGTTCCTGCTTTGCAGGCCTGATATGGATCTGCAGTCTGTCTCTTACATGCAAGCATGACAAACCTGCACGCAGATCCATATCGTCTGTGAATAGTAACATCCCTTGACATAAAATAACGAATTTTATTTAATCCCTTTGTACCCAAAGGGTGATAAAATCTGTTTGTTCAACACAATGAACAAAATGAGTATCGGAAGGACGACCATCGTATTGCCTGCCATCAGGACCGGCCATTCCAATCCCTGGTTCGCGTCCTGGAGCCGCTGCATTGCCAGCGTAATCGGCCGCACCTCGTCCGCGTTCGTCATAACGAGCGGCCAGAAGTACGAATTCCAAGTACTGATAAAACTGAACATCTCCGCTGTGATAATGCTGGATTTGGACATCGGAAGCATGACTTTGAGCATGATCTTAATCTCACCTGCATTATCCATCCGCGCTGACTCCACCAGCTCGTCCGGCACCTGCATGAATGACTGGCGCATCAGGAAAATCCCATACGCATTTGCGGCAAACGGTAAGATCTGGGGCCAGAGCGTCCCTAGCAGGTTTGCCTTAGAAAACATAATATAAACCGGCACAAATGTAATCTGGGTCGGTATCATGAACGCTAACATCACCAGCGCCCACATCGGTTTCTTCCCTTTAAAGTTATATCTGGCAAAACCATACGCTGCCGGCACATTGATTAAAGCCTGCAAAACAACCACCCCGAGAGCTACGAGAGCGGAATTCCGAAAGTAATACAGCATATCGATCCGCTGAAATACGTCGATAAACGCATGGAACGAGAATGATTCCGGCCATAAAGTAGGTGGAAACAAAATCGACTCCTGATAATTCTTAAAAGCCGTGGTAATCATCCAATAAAAAGGGAACAAGAACAAAATCAGCATAAAGACTTTAAAAACAAAGGAAATACTCTTTCCCACACAGCGTCTTACTTTGTATATGGAAACTGCTTTTCTATCCATTTTTCACACCCCTTTACTGATAATGTACGCGTTTGCTGAGTACCTTGAAGTAAAAATAGGTTAAAATCATCAATATCACCAGCAAAACCGTCCCAGCCGCTGAAGCGTATCCCACCTTCGCGTTCATCTGGAACGCATAACGGTAAATATACGTCACCAAAACGTCAGTCGCGTTTCCCGGTCCGCCGTCCGTCATAACCCGCACGATATCGAACACCTTGAAGGAGCTGATCGTGATCGTAATAAGAAGAAAGAACATCTGTGGCGAAATCATGGGGAGCGTGATCTTAAAAAACTTCTTCACCGGTGAAGTGTTATCCAGCTCCGCCGCCTCCAGTATTTCCGCTGGAATCGTCTTGATGGAAGACAGCACAATAATCAGATAGTATCCCAGGCTCTTCCAAACCGATACAGCGGCCACACAGAACAGCGCGATATCCGCGTCGTTTAACCAGCGCGACAGCGGCAGATGAAAAAGCTCCAGCATTGCGTTCAAAATTCCAGAATCATTGTTAAACATCCAGGACCATATATACGCGCAGGAAACCATGGAAATCAGGTACGGTGTAAACATGCTCTTCTGGAGGAAACGATTGAACCAGCTATCCTTCTCCAGCCAGATCGCAAACAAAACGGCAAGCAGAAGGCTGAAAATCACGACCGTCACCGAATACACCGCCGTATTTTTGAGCGCGTCTATAAAATCTGTCTTGACGAAAAACAAGATGTCATAATTCCGCAGACCGACAAACACTTTGTCGCTAATCAGGTTATAATCAAAAAAGCTCAAGTACACCAAATTGAATAAGGGATAAAAAATAAAAATAACCATCAAAATCATCGCCGGACCTACCATAATATAAGGAGTCAGTCCTGTTTTCCATTTATAATGTTTTTTCTTAGGCTTCTTTTCCATTCCATTTCCACCCCCTTATTCATGAACGGACGAAACTAAATCGGAAAGATTTTCCCTAATCCGATTCCCCTCATTGTCAAAAAAGTACATATGCTTCCGGTCTACCGCGATCCATACGGAATCGCCGTTGTGAAAATCAAAGTCCAGACTCTTTACCACAATGCGGCCTTCCTTTATCTGCACATGATAAATCGTTTCAGATCCCAGCATCTCCCGGGTAACAATCTTTCCTTCCCGCAGGTACTCCGCCGACTCGTCCCGCTCTCTTAAGATCCGCACTTTCTCCGGCCGGTAACCCAGGCTTACCTCTCTCCTCTCGATCGGAAGAATATTGGTTGCCGGCGTACCGATAAACTGTGCTGTGAAGATATTATCCGGGTCGTTGTAGATCACCTCCGGGGTCGCCTGCTGCATGATCTTCCCCTGGTTCATCAGGACAATGTGGTCCGCCATCGCCATGGACTCCAGCTGATCGTGCGTCACATAGATGAACGTTGTACCGAGTTGTTCGTGCATCTGAATTAGCTCGCTCCTCATCGCTACCCGAAGCTTCGCATCCAAATTCGACAACGGCTCGTCCATCAAAAATACAGCCGGCTCTTTTACCATCGCCCGAGCCAATGCAATCCGCTGCCTCTGTCCACCCGACAGCTTGGATGGTTTTCTGTTCAAATATTCCTCCAGCCCGACCGTCTTCGCCACCTTCTCAATCCGCCGATTCCGTTCTTCCTTCGGGATCTTATTATTCTTTAGGCAGAACTCAATGTTCTCCCTGACCGTCATCGTGGGGTAAATCGCATAGCTCTGGAAAACCATCGCCACATTCCTCTTTCCCGGAGGAATGTCCGAAATATCCTCCCCATCCATATAGATCATCCCACTTGTCGCTGGGCCAATCCCCGCTATCATACGTAAAAGCGTCGTCTTTCCACATCCAGACGGCCCCAAAAGGACAGTAAACTTCCCGTCTTGTATGGTAAGGTTCAAATCCTTTATAACCGTCGTTTTCCCAAAGGACTTCTCAATATTCTCTAATACAATCTCCGCCATGCTATTTTCTCTCTCCCTTCCTCTTTTTCTCCTCCTTATACGCGTTCCACCGTTCCATTAAATACCTGGCCACACCATCCTCTTTGTTGCTCTTTATAATCCCTCCCGCCTTTTTCTTTAACTCCGGACAGGCATTTTCCACCGCATAAAATTCATCGCACGCTTCCATAAGGGGCAGATCATTTTTTCCGTCCCCGAATCCCACCAGATTTGTACTGCGGCAAAACTCCTTCAGCCACAGCACCGCATGATATTTGGACGTGGCGGCGCTGCTGACCTCCACATACCACCTATTTTCTGTATAGATATCTTTGTAATGGTCCACTGTAAGCTGCGGCTGTGCTCTGAGCAGTTTCGCCATCTCATTCAACCTCTCAGGACAATCGTCCATATACATGGCGTAGATAATCTTCTTATCCGCCACCTCGCTCACCGTTTTTTCCACATAATCTCGATGCACCAAATCGAATTTTTCGAGGAAATCATGGTCGAAATAGTTCTCCCACAGGTACGGCTTATCCGTTTTAAGATAAATCTGGATTTTCCCGTCCTCCACAGCAAACAGCATCCCACAGATACCCGCCGTTTGCTCAATCTCTGCCAGAGAATCGACACACGCCTTTCCAAAATCGACCATACGCAGGCACCTGTTCTCCTGCGGACAATAAATAAACGCTCCATTCATTAAAATCATTGGGATCGTAATTGGAATCTTCTGCAAAATCAGCAATGCAGACAACGGCGTTCTCGCCGTCGCAATCGTAAAATGCATTCCCTGATTCAGCAAATCATTGAGACACCGCGTGCTGAATTCTGAAACTTCAGCACACGAATCAAGCAAGGTGCCGTCAAGGTCAGAAATAAACATTTCCATAAAAGCTCCTTCTGGCAGCCGCTAAAACAAGCAGCCGCGCGATGCAGAATGGATTACCAGTTTCCTACCTTTGGCACCTATTAAGAATAAAACTTGAAAAATCATAAATCCTTTTGGGTATTTCAAAAGTAATCTTTATTATACCCCCATAACTCTGTTTTGTCTAATTCAAAATATTAATATATAAGCACTTATATAATCTGTCTATATCTCATCTCCACAATATTTTTCTATCGTTTTCTCAATCCGCCTTTTTACCTCCTTTGCAATTTCCGTTGTTTTCATATCCTTGTACTCCTCATAGTACAATGGCTTCAGAAAATGCACCTGTACCGTTACCTTACTCAAACTCTTTGTATCAAACGGCTTAAACGAGTCGATCAAGGCCACCGGCACAATCGGGCATTTCGCCCTGGTTGCGGACTTAAAGCTCCCTCCTTTCATTTCTTGTACTTCATTTCCCTTCTTTGACCGGGTTCCCTCCGCAAAAATAAGGTAATTCCGCCCTCCGACCACCTCGTCGGTCACGCTGTTTATCACCT
Source organism: Coprococcus sp. (assembly GCA_022793995.1). Taxonomy (GTDB): domain Bacteria; phylum Bacillota; class Clostridia; order Lachnospirales; family Lachnospiraceae; genus Allocoprococcus. Next base: position 4,543 of record JAAWDY010000022.1, on the reverse strand, counting down.
GTAGCGACTGCCTGATATCATCCCGGTCGATCATATACGCTTTCATGCAGGCAAAAGTCTGTTTCAAAAACGGTACATCCGCCACCTCTTTCTTTGCCACCACGGAAAACGGCGTCGGGCAGGCATCCACAATCGCCAGCACATCGTAAAGCCCCTGATGGTTCGGGAAAAACATAAATCCATCCTCTTTTGGAATATTGTCCTTCCCATAAGTCTTAATTGTGACGTTCCCGCCTTTGTTGGCTCTCTTCACAATAAATTTTAGCATGTTATATCTTTTGTTCTCCGGGTACTTATCCACATGCGACGCATAATAGCATAATTTGCACCACATGAACGGAACAAGCAAAATATTGCGAAGCACCATCATCACGATTCTTTTCATTCGTCTTCTCCCTGCGTCTTTATTTTGCGTCTTTTATTCCCGCGAAGCAACGAGCCAAGCAGCCATGCTAAGTGCCCTTTGGGTATGCATGGATATTTGGCGACTGCCGCGAGGGGTGCTATGCGCCGGTGGCGCATGATCAGCACCGACCGAAGCGGAGCGTAGACCAAATACCCCGCAGCTTGCTGCGTATAACAAATTTCATGCCCCGTAGCTTGCTGCGGGGTATTTGACTCCACACGTCTTTACTCTACGGCGTATTCCTGCGCCGCCGTCTCATACAAGTTGTTCCCTTTACTGTCGATCACTACGATCGCAGGAAAATTTTCTACTTCGAGCCTGCGGATGGCCTCCGCCCCCAGATCCTCGTAAGCAAGAACTTCTGATTTTATAATACATTTAGAAAGAAGCGCGCCCGCGCCTCCCACTGCTGCAAAATAGACCGCCTCATTTCTTATAATAGCCTCAACCACCTGCGGACTTCTCTTACCTTTGCCGATCATCGCCCCAAGCCCCATATCCAAAAGCTTTGGCGCATATTTATCCATCCGGCTCGCTGTCGTCGGTCCGGCGGATCCGATCGGACGCCCTTCTCTCGCGGGGGACGGCCCCATATAATACACAACCTGTCCCGCCCAATTAAGAGGAAGCTCCTCCCCCTGGTCCTGCGCATCGTTCATCCTCTTATGCGCCGCGTCCCGCGCGGTGTAAATCGTGCCCGTGATATATACATAATCGCCCGCCCGAAGTGAACGGACCGTCGCTTTGTCCATCGGCGCTGTAATATATTTTTCCAAAACTATTCCTCCTCTTTGTCAAGCAGCCATCCCGATAGATACAGGGATTCCACCTTCTCAGTTTCTCTATTGTAATCAATGTCCACATATGTGACGACAAGCTTTCTGCCCGCGTCAATTTCTATTTCATGGCGCGCAAGAACATATTCAGAAATATCAACATAAGCCTGGTTATCCGACATGCTCTTGTCAATGCCGTGGTCTATATATTCATGTAACAACGTCTCGATATCCACTGTCCCGATTTCGCCGCCATCCTCCGTCCCCAGCGGTATCCTCTTTGGATCCACCGAAGAGTCATAACGCCGCTCCACACGTTGCATCCTTGAATATCCACTGATATCCACATCGCTCACACGGGTATCCGACGCCATGTAGAGCATATCGTCCTGCGTCCGGTAATAATCGCTTCCTTCGGAGAATCCTTCGATTTCCGCGATCTCTTCTTTCGTGTATCTCCGTTCAACATACTCTTTACCACCGGACGCTGCCTGCAGATATCGGTACGCTCCATAGATTCTTCTCTGCATTTTTTCCGTCAGTTCGTCCGCCATTCTATACTGTGCCAGTATCCTCCCCTGGCTCATGATCGACGCCTGATACATGTTAACAAAGGGAGCAAGAAATGCGAACGCCAGGGCAAACGCCGCGATAAGGATTATGTTCCCCGTCTGTTTTCTTCTCCCTTGATGGAGAACCAGGTAAACAACCTCCAAAACAATCCACAGCACGCCCAAATATCTCTCCGGCGTCACCCCGTACGACCAGATGCGCACGCCGATCGAATAAACCTGCAGCAGAATCAGCGGCGCGAAAAACAGCGGAAGCTTATCCGAAATTTTCCTCCAGACGGATTCCTTCTCAAAATTTTCCATCATCGTCCAAGTCGGCGCCCCCGCCAGGAACAGCCCGGTCAAGATACCGTATATCTCATTGGACGGAATGTCCCTCTGGATAAGGATTTTCAGTATATAAGCATAAATAATGACAAAAACCACAAGGACAATCGGGAGCAGTACATACTTTACCAGCACACGCGTAAACGTCTCCGTCTGACTCCGATCCTGGGACGCCGAGGAAACCGAATATAGCCACGCCGGAACGTAAAAGAATCCAAACACACCCATCATCAGCCTGGATATAATGGACATGTAACTGTACCATCCGGCGAACAGCGCGGTAATGATCCCTGTGACGATCAAGACGCTCATATTAAGAATCACATACACCACATGCGTCTTTACAAGGTTGGAAAACACTTTCATCCCGTACTCCGGGAAAACGCATCCCGACCGTTTATAGCACACGTAGAGTCCCAAAAGCCCCAGCACGACGACGTATGCGGCCATCCCCCTTGAGATAAGAGAATCAAAAGCCAGTTCTCTGCCGTTCTTGATTACAACCGCAAAAAATAAAGAGACGACGGCCACGCAGAACGAAACACCAATCTGCCACATCAGCTCTCCCCGGAAAATGGTTTCCCGGAAAAACATACCCACGCCCAAAAAGAGCAGAAACGGCAGAATAAAATCCTGAACAAAGCCCGCCGGTTCATCTATTACAACGATTCCCAGAAGCGTCGCCGCTACGACGCACGCGATCGTAGCCGGATACCCCCGCAGCATATCCCGAATCTCATGGGAAAATTCGCTCCACAAAACTTTCATCCTATTTGGAAAATTTTTCTCCATAGACTAATCTCCTAAATCACTCTTACTGCGTGGCGATTCACGTGACAGCAGATATTTACGGCCACCGGAAGCCCGGCAATGTGCGTCGGATAGGTATGAATATTGACTGCCAAAGCGGTGGTCCTGCCTCCAAGTCCTCCCGGCCCGATTCCAAGACGGTTGATTTTCATAAGCAGCTCCTCTTCCAGCTCCTTTACATAAGGAATCTCGGAGTGGCTCCCCACCTCGCGGGTGAGCGCTTCCTTTGCCATGAGCGCGCATTTTTCAAATGTCCCGCCAATACCGACGCCCACCACCATAGGCGGACAGGCGTTGGGGCCCGCGTCCCGTACTGCGGTCAGCACCGCCTCTTTTACTCCTTCAATCCCTTCCGCTGGCTTTAACATAAAAACTCTGCTCATGTTCTCGCTTCCGAAACCTTTGGGAGCGACCGTAATTTTCACCTGACTTCCCTCTACTATATTATAGTGGATAATTCCCGGCGTATTATCCTTTGTGTTCTCCCGGATAAGCGGATCTTTCACCACGGATTTGCGCAGAAAGCCTTCCGTATATCCCTGGCGTATCCCCTCGTTGACCGCGTCCGTAAGCAGCCCGCCCTCAAAGTGCACGCCCTGCCCCACTTCCAGGAAAACCACTGCCATCCCAGTATCCTGGCAGATTGGTATCATATCCTTGGCCGCGATCTTTAAGTTGTCCTCAAGCTGGGATAAGATCTGCCGCCCCAGCGGGGACTCCTCCGTCGCCGCGGCGTTCGCCATGGCATTTCTCATATCCTCTGATAAAAAATGATTCGCCTCTATGCACATCTCCTTGATATTCTTCGTAATCTCCTGCACCTGTATTGTTCTCAAAATAAATTCCTCCTTGGGTTTATGAATTATTCAATTCCTCCAGAAATTCTTCCTTACTGTCAAAATGAAAAAGGGAAACATGGTTTTCTCCAAGATATTTTATAAACTCTTCTTCTGACATCCCTGCAATTTGGGAACAATACCCTAACGACACACCGCTCTGTGTATAATACCCAAGAGCTACGGCGCGCCGGGCAAAACCCCCCGCCTCCTCTATGCTCATTTTCGTATCGTATAAAATCTCATTTGATATGCTGACCGCTATCTGACACATATCAACCTCTCCTTATCCGCCTATTCGTCCGGTCACAACTATATTTATATATTCCTGCATCTATTATACTCACTTTTCACGCTTCCCACAACCGTTGTTTTTCAAAGCGTCCGAATGTCCGAACACGAGGTTACTTTTCATGGGGTGGGGAAATAAGACACGATAACAGGGGGCTCTCTTGAGCCCCTCTTCCTACCTTTCACGCAGGCAGTGTCGTATTAGAAAGTTCTATATTTTCTGGTTTTGGCTTGACTGGTCTTGGCCTCTTGAAGATTTCCTTTATGGACTGATAAAGGTTGTTCTTATCATCCGTTGCAAAATGGTCGATCACGCTCAGGCATTCGCAGAAATATTCCAGATGCCGGAAGCTCCTCAGTGAGACCGCCTGGTTTATCTTCCCTTTCAGTATCCGGGCCTTCCGTTCACAGAGGTTGTTGTCGGGATCTACAAGGGGATTGGACAGGAACAGGAGGTGGTTATGCTTATATTCGACCATCCGCAGGTACAGGTTGTAGCCATCCCTGTAATAGTCTGACGGAGGG
>JAAWDY010000021.1 GCA_022793995.1 Coprococcus sp. | reverse complement strand
TGGGTATAAGAAAACCCCGGAAAACCTTGATTTTCCGGGGTTTTTGAGCAATTTTGATACGGTTTGAACAGCCGATTATCGCTTGCTGAACTGCGGAGCGCGACGAGCCGCTTTGAGGCCGTACTTCTTACGTTCTTTCATACGCGGGTCACGTGTTAGATATCCTGCTGACTTCAGCGTCGGCCTGTACTCTGCGTCGGCCTCCAGAAGCGCCCTGGAAATACCATGACGGATTGCTCCTGCCTGTCCGGTATAACCGCCGCCATGTACATTGACCTGTACGTCAAACTTGTCGACATTGTCGGTAGCAACCAACGGCTGACGTACTACAACTTTCAATGTCTCAAGACCAAAGTAGTCGTCAATGTCTCTTTTATTGATCGTGATCTTGCCTGTTCCAGGCATAAGGTATACTCTCGCGACTGATTTTTTTCTTCTTCCTGTTCCGTAGAATTTTGCACTAGCCACTTTCTTTTCCTCCTTTTAAACCCTTAACTAAAATGTCAGAACTTCCGGCTTCTGAGCCTGCTGCTCATGTTCCGGTCCGGCATATACATGAAGTTTCTTATACATTGCTCTTCCTAAAGGTCCTTTGGGAAGCATTCCTTTGACAGCAAGTTCTACTACTGCTTCCGGCTTCTTTGCTAGCATCTGTCTCAGTGTAGTCTCTTTCATTCCTCCCACATAATCTGAATGATGATAATAAATCTTCTGATCCAGCTTTCTGCCAGTCACTTTTACTTTAGCCGCATTAACCACTACCACATAATCTCCAGTGTCAACGTGCGGTGTGAACTCCGGTTTATTCTTTCCTCTTAAAACCTTTGCAACTTCAGCACAAAGACGTCCCAGCGTCTGTCCTTCTGCGTCAACTACATACCATTTCTTTTCAATCTTATCGGGATTAGCCATATAAGTTTTCATTGGTTGACCTCCTGTGAATCTTGACTTTACTCAATATTTTCATTGTACTTCTATTTGGAAAAACAGCCTGCTCCGGGGCTTTGGTGTAAGCTGTTTCTTCTCACGCCATACCAGAACAGTATATTATGAACTTATTTCCATGTCAACCGTTTTTTCTAAATTTCTCCACTGATTTGTCTGCGCATTTCTCCGCCAAGCCGCCTGATCTGAGGCATCCTTATTCTTTCCTCTTTCGTTTTAAGACCTGCATCACAATAAAGATCAGGACGACGGAAATAAGAGTATACACTGCATTGACCTCTATGCTCAGATACCATGGAGCAGAGTTCATCTCATACAACTCCGGATAGGTCTTGTAATCATAGTATCTATAAATGCTGCTCCCCAGAAACACTCCAACGCAGCTTCCCATCAGTATTCTTAATATATTGTAGAATGTCTTCATTTTTTCCTGGGCCTTTATTTGCCCAGCGCTCCTTCCTGAAGTTTATCAAACTTTTCCATACACTCGTCTACGGTTGCTCCATTTAAAAGGTCCCGTACAATAAGGCAGGTATTCCCCCATTGTTCAACTTTCATCCCTGCATTCGAGCCAAGGACATAGACGTTTTCTTTAATCCTGTCATTTAATGGTTTCAATGCAGGTACACATTCCACCTCCACATTTTTAGAAGGGGAGATCACCCTGTTGATCTCCGCATAGATCTGGAGCGCTTCGTCCGAAAGAATCTCGTCTAACGTTTCCATCGCATCCTCCGCATGTTCCGCCTCCTCTCCGACGGCAAACCCAGTCATTGGCATAACCGGCATCTGTCCCCGGCTGCTTGGAAATCCGATGACCTGCATATTGAAATCTGTTTTTCCGTAGGCGGTCTCTGTATTCGCTGCTCCCCAATATGCCATGACGATCGGTACTTTCTGCTCCATGAAGTCCGCTCTCTCCCCTTCGATGGCTTCACTGACTATGGCTTTTTTTGCATCAATGTAGCCACGGTCAATTAACTCCTTAAGAAACTCAAATCCTGGCCGCATATAATCGCTGTATTTGGCATCGCCGCTGTTCAGGGCCGCGATTTCGTCCTCCGTATTTCCACCGTTATACAAATCTGCATACGCCTGTGCAAATACGAAAGTCTCCAGCCACCAGCGGTTAGCGCCGACAGGCGTCTCTACCCCGTTTTCCTTAAACACCCGACAGCATTCCAAAAATTCCTCCGGCGTTTCCGGAAGTTTCAGTTTGTATTGATCGAACATATCTTTATTCACAAAAAGCCCGTACGCCACAACCTCCTGAGGTATCGCCACCAATTTTCCGTCGGCTGTATTCGCTGTTCTAATGATCTCCCTTAGATTCTTTGCGCTGTCAAGCCCCGACAGATCCTTTAACTTCCCTTCCTCTCCTAAGATCAGTACTGTATCCGGATTCAACAGGTATATATCGTCCATGTTATTACGCGCCCGGTCAAGCGCCACTTCGTCATAGGTTCTATCCTGATAATCTTCCGCCGTATATGTCCTGTACGCCACTTTCACGCCCAGCTTCTCTTCTGCGAGCATAATCGTCTTATCCGCTGCGCTTCTTGCCACATTTTCCACGTCCGGCTCTGTTTTCTCCATGGGACTGAACAAATTTACAATTCTTTTATTCTCTTCCTTTGATTTGATAAGGTTATTATTCGGATCCTCCTTGCCCGTGCACGATATCAGCGTAAATACAGCGATCCCTGCCAGACAGAAGGCCGTCATTTTTTTGATATTTCTTTTTCTCTCCTTTTTCATTACTTAACCCTTTCATTTTACATATTGTCTTATAACCTTTTTTAACAGATCTATATCGATAGGCTTTGCCACATGAGCGTCCATGCCCGCATCCATGGCTGCCTTTTCGTCCTCCGCAAAGGCGTTTGCAGTCATAGCTATGATCGGTATTCTCTTTGCATCAGCCGCTTTTGACGCCCTAATCGCTCTTGTAGCGTCATATCCGTTCATGACCGGCATCTGAACATCCATTAAAATCGCGTCAAACTCTCCTTCTTCGGCCTTCATAAAACGTTCTACTGCAAGTTTCCCGTTCTCCGCAATCTCACAGCTAGCGCCTTCCATGTCTAGTATCTCTGTCAGAATCTCCGCGTTAATCTCATTGTCCTCCGCCGCAAGAAAATGCAGTCCCTCCAGGTTATTGCCGTCTGCGGCTTCCTCTACGCTTCTTTCCCCATGTTCTGCCTGCATCTCCCGAATTTTTTCTTTAAATGCGGATACAAAAAACGGTTTCATAAGGCTGTCCGTGTTATTGATCTTCGGCATCTCTTCGATTCTGCCTTCATCATACGCCCTCAGGAACAGAATCGGCACGAAATCCGATACGCTTTCTCGTATCTTCTTAGCCAGTTTAACACGCTCCATATCCGGTACGTTCCAGTCCACCAGGATCATATGATAGCCTTCCTCTTCGCCTTCCTTCTCCTGTACCATATTCATGGCCTTTTCCGCGCTGAGGGCTGTGTCCACCAAAACCCCGGTATCTTTCATAAGCGCCTGTATGTTTTTACAGCTATTTGCATCCCCGTCTACCACCAGAATCCGTGTGATACCGCTTCTTTTCCAAAACTCTTTGTCCGCCGCCAGTCCTTCCGGTATACGGCACTCCAGCTCGACCTGGAACAGGCTGCCTTTATCTACTTCACTGAAAACCTCGATCGTCCCTCCCATGAGTTCCACGATATTTTTCGTGATAGCCATTCCAAGTCCTGTGCCTTGAACCTTATTCGTAGTACTGTTTTCCGCCCTGGTAAACGCGTCGAAAATAGTTTCCAGGTACTCCGGCGTCATCCCATATCCATCGTCTTCCACTTCGATTCGTATATGCTCATATTGACTGGAACGCTGCTTGAGCCCGATCATCCGGAACCAGATATTGCCGCCTTCCTGCGTATATTTTATAGCATTGGATAGAAGATTGAGCAAGATCTGGTTGATCCTTGTCTCATCCCCTATCAGATATTCATGTTTGATCCCTGTGACTTCCACATGAAAATTCTGTTTCTTTGCCTGCGCCATCGGCCGGATGATCGCGTCGACCGAAGATACCAGATCATTCAAAGTAAATTCCTCAACCGTAAGCACGACCTTCCCACTCTCGATCTTAGAAACGTCCAGGATATCGTTGATTAGGCTAAGAAGATGCTGGCCGGACGCCATAATCTTCTTCGTATACTCCCTAACCTTGGCAGGATTCTCCGCATTCATGGAAAGAAGCGTCGTAAAACCAAGGACCGCATTCATCGGTGTACGGATGTCATGCGACATATTGGAAAGAAACGTGGTCTTAGAATTACTCGCGATCTGTGCGGCCTGGAGCGCTTCTGCAAGCTGTCTATTATGTATCTCCCTCTCAGCCTCCTGTTCCTTCCTGACCTTATCCTGCTGTCTCCGGCTAAAATAGTATAAAGTACAGCACAAGAAAAACGCGATCAACATCACGGAAACAACAATGAAAATATTCTGATTGACTGTCTTTCCCTCCTGCTGAATGGCTTCGATCGGAACATAGCCGACGAGGAAGATCGTCCCATCATTTACCGACCACATATAATTTAACGAATCTACTTCCCGGATATCATGGTAAAACAAAATGTCTTTTCCATTTTTCAGACACTCCCTGATCTCCTCCTGAAGATCCGGCTCCTGAATGCTGTTCGCCCGGTAAAAATCGTTCAGATTCAAATGTCCTGCACTGCGCTCTCCCATCCCTTCTGGCTTTAGCACAAACCTCTCGCTGCTGCCATCCATGATATAAAGCATCGCTTTTTTATCATAAAACCCTTCCGGAAGCGCTTTATCAAGTGAATCATACACATATTCTATATAAAGAGCCCCGATCTCTCTTCCGTCTTTCATAACCGGACATTTCATAGAATAGGCCCAGGTTCCCATATAATTTACATAAGACTGGGAAATCGGCAGTCCTTCTACCGTTCTTCCTGAAGAAAAGTCCAATTCGTCGTCGGAGAATGACTCCCCCGTATTGGAGACGCCTTGGGTTTCTCCTGAGAGTATCAACGAGAGCTTAACCATCGTCTGATTCTTCTCATAAGAACAGATATATTCTTCCGGATCGTCCGCCAGCGCAACTTCACGGGCGAGTAGCATCTGAAACTCTGCTTCGTTCCTTAGAATCGCCTCGAGCGTGCTTTTTATCAATTCCAGGCTTTCACTCAAATTCTGAATTGCCGAAGACGACATCTCCGCGGAAAGTTTCCGGGCCACGGAGAATACAACGGCTCCCAGAATACAAAAGATCAGTATAATGGAAAGAAGCAAAGAAATCCCTTTATCTATTCTGCGTCCATTCTTGTTCACTTTCATCTCTAAATCTCCATTTCGCTGCTTTTGGTATGTAACGCCTGGACGGCTGCTTCATTTTTACTTTATTATACTCTGTTCCCTGATTTTATGTCAAGATATCGCAGAGGCAGGGTTGCTGTGAGCACCGTAGATGTAAACAGTAATGCGGCAGGATAATTAGAGCAATTACACAGGCCAATCCTTCATAAATCTCCTGGTATTTTCACTATATGGTGTGGTATACTAAATGTGTCGTAATACTAGAACATTTAGAAAGCGAGGATTACATATGTGGGCATATCAGGGAATCTTTTATCAGATCTACCCGATTGGATTTTGCGGGGCGCCAACTGAAAATGACGGCAATGTGGCGCATCGTATTTTAAAATTAAAAGAATGGAGCAGTTATCTCGAAAATTTAGGTATTTCTTCTATTCTCTTAAATCCTATTTTTGACTCCGATAACCATGGTTACGATACCAGGGATTATAAAACCATCGACTGCCGACTCGGAACAAATGCGGATTTTGCGGAAGTGTGCCGCGATCTGCACAGCCATCATGTAAAGATTGTGCTGGACGGTGTTTTCAACCATGTGGGAAGAGGTTTCTGGGCCTTTAAAGATGTGCAGGAGAAAAAATGGGATTCGCCGTATAAGGACTGGTTCTGCATTAATTTTGACGGTAATTCCGCGTATAACGACGGATTCTGGTACGAGGGCTGGGAAGGGCATTACGAGCTGGTAAAGCTGAACCTGGCGAACCCGGCTGTAGCGGACTATCTTCTGGAATGCGTGCGCGGCTGGGTGGAAGAATTTGACATCGACGGTCTGCGTCTGGATGTGGCGTATTGTCTGGACCGAAATTTCATGAAACGTCTCCGTAGCTTTTGTGAGACGCTGAAACCAGATTTTGCGCTCATCGGCGAGGTTCTGTTCGGAGACTATAATCTGATCGTCAACGATGAAATGCTGCATAGTTGTACGAATTATGAATGTTATAAGGGACTGTACTCCAGCTTCAACAGTATGAACCTTTTTGAAATCGCACACTCTTTGAACCGTCAATATGGACCGGAACAGTGGTGCCTGTACCGTGGAAAGCATCTGATGTCCTTTGTGGACAACCACGATGTGACCCGAATTGCGAGTATCCTGACGAACAAGGAACATCTTCCTCTCGCCTATGGTCTGCTCCTTGGCATGCCTGGAGTGCCCTGCATTTATTATGGGAGTGAATGGGGAGAGGAGGGGGAGAAGGCCCAGGGAAACGATTATGCCCTCCGTCCCTGTTTCGATGCACCAAAGCCGAACGACCTGACAGAATGGATTGAAAAGCTTATTAAGGCGCGGACTTCCAGCGACGCGTTGTGCAACGGCGGATACCATAATGTCGTAATCACCAATCACCAACTCATTTTTGAACGTAAGAGCGATTCCGAACGGATGCTGGTAGCCGTCAATGCCTCAGATTCTCCGTTCACAGCAAACAATGGGGAATTAAGTGGTAAGATGACAGACCTGCTATCCGGAGAAACTTTTGAGTTGAATGGACAGATCACTCTGCCTCCTTATTCTATATTGTATTTGAAGTAATACCTGTTGGGCACCACACTATGGTTATTCGACCGTTTCATAAAGCTTCATTTCCCAATACATAAAAAACATCCTGCATTTCCGCATGAGGAGCAGGATGTTTTTTATCAGCGCCTTTTATATGTGTTTTTTCAATTCCTGATAAATCCTGGCGATCGGAAGCCCCACAATGTTATGGTAATCCCCTTCGATCTTTTTAATAAATACCGCGAATTCTCCCTGGATTCCATATGCTCCTGCTTTGTCCATCGGCTCGCCGCCTCCAATATAGCATCGGATTTCACTGTCGTCCATAGGATATACCTGTACATGGCTGCATTCAAAGAACGTGTCTTCCTTTTCTATTGCATTTCGGTATTCCAGAAGCGTCACGCCTGTATATACTTGATGTGTGTTCCCCTGGAGCATGGAAATCATGCGAAAAGCGTCGTCCCTGTCTTTTGGTTTCCCAAGAATTCTTCCTCCCACTGCAACCACCGTATCCGCGCCGATTACAAGAATGTTCTCCTTGCTGTGCTCCTGCCGATACCTTGTATACACATCTTCCGCCTTTTGCCGCGACAGTTCCGTAACCACTTCCTCCGGTTTCCTCGACGAAACCCTCTCCTCACATGTGGAAGGCAAAACCAGATGTCGGATTCCCGCCTGTGCGAGGAGTTTGGTCCGCCTCGGTGAGGCTGAGGCAAGAATGACTGTCGTATCCTTCAATCTCTCAATCAACCGTCTGACCTCTTTCTATTTGCTGATAACGACTTTTCTAAAATTCTTCTTTCCACGCCTTACGACTTTTCCTTCGCCTTCAAACTCTTCCTTTGCAAACGCCGCTGCAATATCCGTTACTTTCTCACCGTCCACTGCCGCGCCGCCCTGCTGTACGGCGCGCCTTGCCTCTGACCGCGACGGTACCAGGCCGCTCTTATGAAGCAGGGATAAAATATCAATCTTCCCATCCGCGAAATCCGCTTCTTCAAGCTCCGCCGTCGGCATATTTGCAGCGTTTCCCGCACTAAAAAGCTCGCGCGCACTCTTCTGTGCTTTTTCAGCCTCTTCTTCCCCATGAACCAACTTTGTCAGTTCATAAGCCAGAATCTCCTTTGCTGTATTAAGCTGCGCGCCTTCCCAGTGATCCATCTCGTCGATCTGCTCGATCGGGAGGAAGGTCAGCATACGCAGGCACTTCAACACGTCTGCGTCTGCTACATTTCTCCAATATTGGTAAAACTCAAACGGGGATGTCTTCTCCGGATCAAGCCATACTGCGCCGGACTGAGTCTTCCCCATCTTCTTCCCTTCAGAATTCAAAAGAAGCGTGATCGTCATGGCGCTTGCATCCTTGCCCAGTTTACGGCGGATCAGTTCCGTCCCTCCCAGCATATTGCTCCACTGGTCGTCGCCGCCGAACTGCAGGTTGCAGCCGTACTTCTGATATAACATATAGAAGTCATAGCTCTGCATAATCATATAGTTGAACTCCAGGAAACTTAAGCCCTTCTCCATCCTCTGCTTATAACATTCTGCCGTAAGCATACGGTTCACGCTGAAATGCGCGCCCACTTCGCGGAGCACGTCAATGTAATTCAGGTCCAACAGCCAGTCCGCGTTATTTACCATCAAAGCCTTTCCCTCAGAGAAGTCGATAAAACGGCTCATCTGTTTCTTAAAGCAATCGCAGTTATGCTGAATCGTCTCCGTCGTCATCATCTGGCGCATGTCGCTTCTCCCTGACGGGTCACCGATCATAGCGGTCCCGCCACCGATCAGCGCAATCGGCTTATTTCCAGCCTCCTGCAGACGCTTCATCAGACACAATGCCATAAAATGCCCTACATGAAGACTGTCCGCCGTGGGATCGAACCCGATATAAAACGTTGCCTTTCCATGATTAATCAGCTCCCTGATAAGCGGTTCATCTGTTACCTGGGCAATCAGCCCTCTTGCCTGTAATTCTTCGTAAATTCCCATTTTCCTACTCCTTTTCCATATATTCCGTGAATTAGTGGAATGACCCTTGCTTCGTCGCTAGGCGAGCGTTTGACCCTGCAAAGTGAGAGCATCCCCGGGAAGACTTTTATTATATAGGAATAAAGTTTCCTAGTGTACTGTCTGCATTATATCTGGCGAAACTCCGCAGGATATTCGTTCATATGCAAGGCAGATTTTCGACGGCGTAGCGGTGGCTACGGATAGAAAATCCAACGCGGCAGATGGGCGAATAGACAAGGAGGTTTGACTGAATATAATGCAGACAGCACACTAGTATAATAAAAACCCCGTCCTTATCGTCTTGACAAGGACGGGGCTAAAATTCCCGTGATACCACCTTTATTCGCAAACGGCTCGCACCGCCTGCCTCTGTCAGTAACTTCAATTACTGCGGCAGGATAACGTCTGCCATTCCGTCACATTCTACTGATGCCAACCGCACGTTCGATGTGAAGCTCCAAGATGTATTCGCCTTCAGCTCTTCGTGCGCCTCTCATCAACCGGTTACTTTCTGTCTGAGCCTTACTGAACGCTACTTCTTCTCTTCACAGCTTGTATTCCTCTTTCAGCTATGGTGACATACTAGCGTATAACGCAGGGTTTGTCAAGATGATTTGAAATATAATAAAAAATAATTCCAGGTTTGATTCCAAACACCACATTCTAAACCACATGGAAATCATGCTTGACGCCTTCTAAAATGTCCTTTATAATACATTTACAAATATTCGTTAAACAGTATCTTCTAATTCTGACATACTGATCATTTTTTATTTTCTGTTTATACCCCATATATGTATGTAACCAGTGTACTGTCTGTATTATATTCAGGCAACATTCCGTATACGCCAACAGCAAACCGCAAGACACTATTCTTTGAAAAAACGCTTGAACTTTTCTTCTGGTAGTATACAGTGAAAGGAGACAGATGAAAAGAAAACTAGAACAACTAAATTTACTAGACGATTTTTTATTCGGCAGTATTTTATCATATCCTGGAATCGGGGAGGATTTTTGCCGGAAAATCCTAAAAATCCTTCTCAATGTAGATGCCGGAAAACTTCATATTATTCCTCAGAAGGTCTATTATGGTTCCGATACCGACCAGCATGGCGCACGTTTGGATGTCTATATTTGACTGTCTTGAAGAAATTCACAAAATGGTAGAAGTGGTCCGACATGACAAGGAGGTGTCGCTTAACTATATGAAGGTCTATGAGCGTGAGCAGATAATACGTGAACAAGGCGAGCAGATCGGGGAAGCACGTGGAATCAAACTCGGGGAAGCCTGCAGCAATATAAGAACTATCCGCAATATGAAGGATACCATAGATAAAGAAAAAATCGCACCCATTACAGGGATGGATAAAGATTTTGTTGAAAAGACTCTTGCGCTTCTAAAAGAATATCCTGACGAGAGCGATAAACAGCTTGCCATAAGGATGATTCCATAAGTTGCTCCTCTGTTCCAGGAACGAAAGCATTCACGGTACAGGGGTTCCCCGCTCTTTTTGCTGTTTCTTACTATCCAGCCATCTAAGCTCGGAACCCGCTGCTTTCGCAGCTCTTCCGCCGCTGACGCGGCTCAGTTCCTCGCTTGATGGGCGTCCCGCCCATCTAACCATATAGGGACACCGACCCTTGAATGCAAGCATTCACGGTCAATGCCCCTATACGGTTTTATGGCTGGATTGTTGACTAATATTCCTCAGCGAACAGGGTGCTTGCCGCAGCCTGGTTACCGCCGATGTAGAAATGGGTGGTCTGTTCCAGTTTAAGTGACTTATTTGACGGTGGGAAGAATCCGCCTGACTCTTTGTTGAGCCTTAGGACGTCTCCGCCGACCACGCGGTCTACGTCTGGAATCGTGTATGGTTTTTCGATGGATCCGCCGCTGATGATTGCGTCTGCCTCCGGCACGTCGTCTACGAGGAGGATTCCTTCTGTTCCGTCCACGCCGCCGAACTCGAAGGTGACTGTGGACGCTTTGATTCCATGTTTCTCTGCGCACTGGATTGTGAGCATTCCATCAACTGCCGCATTTCCGCCGCCTTCCCATGCCATGATAAGGCCGTCTGCTTCCAGATATTGTGCGATCTTCACCGCAACCTGCGCGCATCTGATCTTATGCCAGTTAGAAGGATTATGACTTCTTCCAAAGATAACTCCGCGGAAGTTTAAGGTCTTTCCATGCTGCTTGTACAGTTCCAGAAGGATTGGGCTGTTTACATATAAATAGGTGGGTACTTTAAACGCTGGCCATACATAGTTGCCGCTTACCACGCAGCCGTCCATCAGCTCATTGGGATGGAAGAGCGTGGGCACCATATTATCGATTGGATGTCCGTAAATGTAGGTGTTGGAATAGGGTCCCTGGTTTTGGGAGTTCCAGACAAACACTACATTAGGAAGATTCTCATCTACTTCGTCGATAGAGAATACTTCTTCACGGTCCGGCTCAAGTTCTTTCGTTGTACTTGCAACAAAGGTAGAAATTTTAATTCCGATATTACGGATTTCATTATCATATTCAATAGAGGACTTACCTTCCTCCAGCTTATAGAGAATCACCAAGTTGATCGTCTTTGAGAATGGTGTGATATCCGCGATCGGTCCTACCATATCCATAATCGCGTCTCTTGGATAGAGAAGTCCTGAGCTTGCGCTGGACTCATCCCATGGAAGCGCGGCGCTCTCCATCACAGCGAGTCCTGAAAGAAGGTTTGTCTTTCCAATTCCCACCATATGTGGATCCCCGAAATATCCAGAATACTGACTCCCTTCGCCTTCAATCTTAATCATGGGCTGCAGTGTATCCAGAAGATGGATAATACGTGCGTTCTCGCCTGGTTTTACGATTTCAAAATCGACTGATTTTATTGCCTTTAAAAGCGGAGCCACCTCAGCCTGAAGTTCTGCCTTTGATACAGTTAAAACGCCGTTCTGGAAGGTGGTCTTATCTCCGAAAACTGCATCCTTTACATCATAATAGCGACGTGTCAGTTTTTTATCCATTTTCATATTACTCGCCCTCCTTCTCATCATCTACGGTAAACAGTGTCGGTCCTGGTACATCCATTTCAAGCACTTCCAGACACTTGTCTATAATTCTGCGTCTGTATGCTTTTTCACGGTCGATCGGAAGAGACGGATTTCCGCTCGGCGCTGTAAAGTCTCCGCCGAACACAATACGGTTTGAACCTACGCTTAAAGCGATTGACGTAAATGCAGTCACATGTACGCATGGAATGCCCGCACGGTCGAGTTCTTTTGCCATCGTTGCACAGCAACGAGTACAAGTACCTCAAGTGGAGGTGAGGATCGCTGCCCTCACACCAGACTTCTTCAAGTCTTCCGCGACTCCTCTTCCCATCTCTTTACTGGTTTCTACATTGGTTCCCACGCCGCAGGTAGTGTAAAAATACTGGAATACAGACGCGATCTTTCCTTCATTTTCCAAATCGCGCATTACATCTAACGGAACGAGACGGTGCGGGTCGTTGCTCGCATCCGTGGTATCATACCCGCCGTGGATGGACTCATAAACGCCCTTCTCTAAGGCATTCAGACCTGTCATGTCGTATTTGCCATAGCTTACGGCAAACGCCTGTTTAATCTTGTCCGGATTCCCTACTGGAACCAAACCACCTGTTGTGATGAGCGCGATCGGTGTTGAAGCCATATCCTCGATCTTTGCTGCCGGAGGTACCTGCTCAAATCCACGGAGCGGGATCTCTGTCTTATACGGACGGTTATTCAGCTTATTCAAAAGAAGTTCTACAACACGTTCCGCGCCTGTTTTCTCATGGTACTCATTGTACCTGTGTCCGGTCGGAAGATAGCCTTCTTTTCTTGCTGGGCCGATCTCCTCTTTCTTTGCCAGCTTCAGGGCAAGCGCCGCAACTTTGGGCAGAGACTTTCTCATACCGCTTGCCGTCTCTGTTGTGGAAATAATATAATTATCTTTTACATACATTCCAACCGCCGGGTTTTCCCACCACATTCCGGTGACGCTTGGGATTCCCAGTTCTCTTCTTACATAGTCGCACATCTTCGCGCATGCGACTCCATAACGCCCTGCGTTAAACGCGGGTCCTGCAATGAATACATCCGGTTTCGCGGAAAGGATTTCTTCCTTGATTGTCGGAAGAATTTCCTCAAATTTTACATCCGTATTGATGAAATTATCGCCGCACACCAGAACCTTTACAACTTCCATCTCACCGTTCCAAAGCTGTTCTGCGCCCTGTGCCGGCCCCTTCTTTTCCTCATACACACTCAAGCCTACGTCCGCCTTTTCCTCGCCGCCGATTCCGGCATAGAACTGGTTGATATAGTAGACCGCTCTTAATTTCGCCATAATTTCTCCCTTCTGTGCGCCTTTTGGGGCGCAAATAAGCAGGGGGTGAAAGATCAAACCAGGTTTTTCTCCCACCCCGCCTGATTATTGCATAAACATTATTTACATCATCGGTACGCTTCCGTCTTCCGTGTCGATAAAGATCGTCTTAGAAATCATATATTTCTGGATTCCTGCAACGCCAAGTCCACTCTGCTTCCAACCTGTGCCCGCAGATTCGACCATCGCTTTGCTGAAGTAGGAGTTGACATAAATCTGTCCGCTCTGGATCTTCTGCGCCACGCGAAGCCCACGTTTCATATCCTTTGTGAAAACTCCACCCGCAAGCCCGTACTCCGTTGCATTTGCAATAGCGATCGCTTCCTCTTCCGTATCAAATGGTGTGATGCAAAGTACCGGTCCGAAAATCTCTTCCTGGAAGATCGTCATATCCGGCGTCACATCCGCGAACAATGTGATCGGAACAAAGTTTCCTTTCGCAAGCTCAGGATCTGTATACGGCTCACCGCCGCACACCAGCCGTGCGCCTTCATCCTTTCCCTTCTGGATATAATCCCATACATTTTTCGCATGATCTTTATGAATCAACGTATTCAGCGTTACCTTCGGGTCAAATCCATCGCCTGGAACCTGTTTTACACATTCTTCTTTCAGCTTCTCAATCAATTCCTCATAGATGCCTCTCTGCACGATCAGCCTTGTTCCTGATACACATACCTGGCCTGAATTCTGGGTAAATCCCCATCTCGCCCATTTCACAGCGTCGTCCACATCCACATCGTCAAACATGATGTTCGGGCTCTTTCCGCCCAGCTCAAGCGCGATTTCTTTCACTGTATCCTTGGACGCCTCGATGATATGTTTCCCTGTATCCGTTCCGCCCGTCATTGCAACCATATCAACCTTCGGGCTCTTAACCAGGGCGTCACCGATAACGGCGCCGGAACCGGTCACTACATTGATAACTCCTTTCGGGAATCCTGCTTCCTCAAATACTTCCGCCAAAAGCAGCATACTGAGCGACGCCCAGGAGGATGGTTTCACGATCGCCGCGTTACCTGCAGCCAGGATCGCGCTGATCTTCTGGCATCCCATCATGAAAGGTCCATTCCAAGGAAGAATCTCACCTACCACGCCGTGGGGATACCACTGTACAATGTTTACCGTATTATCGTCGATCGGAACTGTCTTTCCTTCAAGACAGCGCGCTTTTCCTGCAAAATATTCAAATGCATCCACGCTCATCTCCGCCTCAAAGTAGCGGCATCCGCCGTACAGCTTTCCGCATTCCAGCGTCTCGATACACGCGAATTCCTCTTTTCTTCTGTCTAGGACCTGCGCTGCCTTTAGAAGAAGTTTACTTCTTTCTTTCACAGACATCTTTCCCCACGGTCCTTCGTCAAATGCCTTTCTCGCCGCGTCGATCGCCATCTCTACTTCTTTGACACCTGCTTTATATGCTTTCGCAAATGGCTCGTTTGTGACCGGGTTAATGATATCAAATGTTTCGCCTGATTCAGGCACGATAAATTCACCGTTGATATACAATTTATATGGGTCCTTTTTTACATAATCATACGGATTCATTTGGTCTTTTCTCCTTTCTCTTCTACCTTTTTAATGATCGTCGTATTGCCGGATAGACGATTCAATCAGCTATTCATAACAGTAGGGCATGAAAATCCCTTTTCATACCCCACTCCTTCCTCGCCGTCAGGTTATCTGCCTAGTCCTCTAAGAACTCTCTGACAGCCTGAATATCTTTCTGCACCTGTTTTTGTACTTCTTCCAGGTTATTAAATTTCTGCACGCCACGGACGAATTTATGTACTTCCAGCACAATTTCTTTTCCGTAAATATCCCTGGAGAAATCCAGGATAAATGACTCAATCGTAACATAGTCAAAATCATCTACTGACGGACGTTTGCCAATATTCGTCATGGCCTTAAACTTCTCGCCGTCGACCCAGAGCCTTGTTACATAGGAACCGCTCGGCGGTTTCAATTTGTCGTCCGCAGCTCCCAGGTTCGCGGTAGGCATTCCCACTGTCCTTCCCAGCGCCTTGCCATGCATAACCTCTCCGATCAAGGTGTACGGATGCCCGCAGAGCGCGGTTACTTTCTCAAAGTCACATTCATCGAACGCTTTCTTCACCAACTCTGCTGTAATAACTTCTCCGCCCTCTTTTTCTGCTTCGCATACCACAACTTCAATGCCGGCCTTTTCCGCCTCTGCTTTTACCGCGTCGATATCTTTGTGATTTTCACCGATAACCAGCGCTTTGGCGCCCAATTTCTCAACGATCGCTTTAACTGCATTCTCTTCTGTACAGGTCATCAATGCGTCCACGCCTGCGTCTTTCAGAAGATACTCTTTCTCTTTTTCTGTCGTCATGATATCGCCGTCTGCCGGACAGCTTATGATAACAGAAGTTAATCCTTTTTCTTTTGCCTGTGCTGTCAGTTCTTTCACAATTTTCAAATGTCCTCTGTGAACTCCGTCAAAGGAACCATAAGCAACACAGGTATTCTCCATATTTACGATTTCATCATATTTTTTCATAATCGCTACCTCTTATTTGCCGCTTGTTCTCACTTTATAGAAGATGATGCCGATAATGTACCATGCGATGGAGTATGCCCAGATTACCCATCCTCCTGAAATAATATCAGGAATGTAGCAGACAATGATGAGCGCCAGCGCAACCACCGGAACGACAGCCCCGCCCGGAGCCCTGAACGCTCCTTCCGGCAATTCAAATTTCTTTCTGGCTACCAGAAGAGAAATAATATTAATACTGATCGTCACTGCTGCGAACAATGCGCCGAAGCTTACGATTGTAGAAGTAAACTGCGGGAAGCAGGAAATGATTACACACGGAACCGTAATCAGGATAGAAGCATAAACCGGAACGCCCGCGCCGTTGTTCTCTCCAAGCTTCTTCGGCATAATGCCGTCTGCAGCGGACGCCTGGATTGCTCTAGCCGACAGAGACATAACCGTAAGCATGGTTGTCAAAAGAGCCAGAAGCGCTGCGATGGAAATAACCTTTGAAATCCACGGGAACGCCGTCAGTTTCGTAAATGCCGCCGCATAAAGCGGAATATACGCCATACCCGGGTTCTCTGTCAGGAAACCTGCGGAAACCATACCAACCGTTGCAAAAACGGTGCCGACATACAGGCAAAGTACAACGATCATAGCGATCAGGACGGACTTCGGTACGTTTCTGTTCGGGTCTTTTACTTCAGATACCATGAACGCCATAGCAACAATGGAGCCGTAGCCTGTCATCGCCGTTGGAACCATTGCCAGGAAACCAGTGCTTCCAGACGTCCCCTGTGAGAAGAACGGATTCAGCATATTGCTATCCCACGCGCCGCTTGTAAATGCAAGGACAATGTAAATGATCATCGCTATAGCAAGACCGATAACCAGAAGGTTATTTACTTTACCTGCCAAAGCAAACTTAATACTGTTAAGAAGCAGAATGAGCAGAACAGAGATAACTGCTAATGGAATCTGCTTCCCTTCAAAGATTGGGAAACCTACGCTTAAATAGGTACCTACGTAAATCGCTGAGAACGCGATCGCTACGATGTTGGAGTTGATATATCCCCATGTTGAGATCCATCCCCAAAGCTTTCCTTCTTTTTCACTTTTCCCAAGAGACTTGGACGGGAATACGAAAACCCCTCCTGACTTCGGAAAACGGGTCGAAAGCTCCGCACAGATCAAACCGTAACACAGCATGATAACCGCCGCCAGGCCCCATGTTAATACGGCTGAAGGGCCTGCGTTAAGAATCGTTAAACCTGACAATGAAAAAATAGAACTTCCGATCATTCCCCCTGCGATCATTGCCACACAAGTCCAAAGACCTAATGAACCACCCTGGTTGTTGTTATTTGACATAGACTCTCACTTACCACATTCATTGCAAAAGGGCTGCTGTTAATATGGTATTTCTCCTTTCTTATCCTGGTGTGAATAGAGAGCTGTTCTTCCCTACTCAGTTAATAGTTCTGCCGTTTGGAAATCAGAAATCAGTACGTTAACGTACCCCCCTTTTAACGCCGCCCGGATTGCTTCTATTTTTTCTTCCCCGCCGGCGACGCCGATGCGTACTGGAATCTTTTTATAGTCCTCAAGATTAATTGAAATAATCCGGTTGCTGAATGGAGGAATGACTGCGCCTCCATCTTTGTCAAAGAAATGTGTGCATACCTCGCCTACCACATTTTCCGCCCACTTTGTCTGCTCAACAACATTTCGGTCGTACAGGGAAACCATATGTTTCCACTGGCTGTGGGCTGTCCCGATGCCAACCACAGCGACCGAACAATCCTTCATGACCTTATATGCGTCCACATAATAGGGATCCTCGACAAACGATTCTTTCAGCTCCGCGCTGTGTACGATCACTGGCGCATAGATAATCGACTCTCTCGCCCCGATCCTTTCTGCAAGACGATATACAATCCGATCCACCCCCAGGTGGGAATCTTCCTCTTTCCCACTGCCGATGAGCTGGGTTACCGTCATATTATCTGGATAGGAGGCGGCAGGAACCCAGTAATCGACCATAGCCGCCGTCGTCCTGCCCCTTGTTACACCGATGGTATCTCCCTCCTGAAGAATACTCTTCAAATAGTTACCAGCAGCGATTCCTAATTCTTGGATCATTCTTTCTCCGACAATACTTTCTACAATTCTGACCTCATCCAAACTATATTTTTGTTCAAGCTTTGTCTCCAGTTCTAAGTTGCATTTATCCAAATCTTCGACTGTGATTTTCACAATACCCAGATCAACACAGGAATTCACGATTCGATTTACCCGTTGACGCGACATTCTCATCCGTTTTGCTATTTCTTCCTGTGTCAATCCCACTTTATAGTAGTAATACGCTACTCTCCGGTATTCTTGTATCGTCTTTTCAGATATATTCCTCATAAATCTACCTCCCGTCTTCTATGACTTTTGTATAGAGAACACAACTTTTGTCTTGATAGATTTATGGTACACTAAAACCGCCCTTTTATCAACTTGCTTAAACAGATTACATATTTTATTTTTCTTAAGGCTGCACCACGATTCTGTATGTATCCGGAAGAATCGCTTCTTCAAACGCCCTGTCGACCTCTGCAAGCGGCACCCTGTCGGAGATCAGTTCTGATACGTCGATCAGCTTTGAAGATAACAGCTTTGTGGCGATCAGGAAATCCTTCTTCTGAGGATTCACCGTACCGGTAATGATCTGTTCAGAAGAATGCACCTTGTTCGGGCTGATTTCGATCGGATTGTCTGGATGGAATGAGGTGTAGAATACCGTTCTTCCGATCTTCCCTGTCATATCAACAGCCTGTTTTGCCAGCGCTGAGACCGGTACGGTACAGAATACAACATCTGCTCCTCTTCCATCTGTGAGTTTCTTTATTTCGTCAACCGGGTCGGTTTCACCGGAATTAATCAAAATATCCGCGCCCATCTTCTTCGCGATTTCCAGACGTTTTGGATCCAGTTCACATGCAATCACTCTTGCGCCTTTTAACTTGGCAAGTTGAATATGAAGCGCTCCCATGATCCCAACGCCAATCACGACCACGTCGTCGCCCAGCTCGATCTTTCCATTTAACACGCTATGTACACAACATGCAAGCGGTTCAGATAACGCCGCGTGTGCCAATTCAATATCGTCCGCCATCTTGTATACGTCCTCTGCGTTTACAAGCATATACTCCGCGAGTCCGCCCGGACCCATCGCGCATTCCTGTGTCTCTGCGATGAACGATTTCACACACAGGTTCTCATGTCCGTTCCTGCAGTAGTAGCACTCACCGCAAGAATTCAGAAGACGAATTGCTACCTTATCACCAGCCTTCACGCCCATTACTTTCGCGCCTGCCGCTTCCACTACACCCGCAACCTCATGGCCGCCCGCAAATGGGTAACGCTTCATAACGCCGTTGTACACTCTCTGCTCCAGAGTACAGATCGCGCAGGAATCTACTTTCACCAGGACTTGCTTGTCGCCCGGCTCTCTCTTGGTCGCCTCGTGGAATGCAACCTTCTTCACATCGTCCAATAATGCCACTTTAAATGTGCTCATCTTTTCCTCCTTTATTCTCATTGCCGAATAGGCAATTTAGTTCAGGTATCCCGAAATGCTACGCATGAGGGATTCCTCCTTTATTCTCATTGCCGAATAGGCAATTTTGCTATACTGCAAATGTTGTGTTCATCTCTTTCATTGCCGCTTCAACGCTGCAGTTTTCATGGATCAGTTTTGCGATCGCTGCGGTGTAGCCTACCGGATTCTCATGTCCCCAAATATTTCTTCCCATTGCAACGCCTGCTCCGCCGACTTCCATTGCGTCCTTGATCTCCTGAAGGAGTTGTTCAACCGGAACTTTCTTCGCTCCGCCAAGGATTACCACCGGCTTATATGTAGCTTCAACCAATGTCTTGAAAGACTCCTGGTCTCCTGTGTAATTTGTCTTCACATAATCTGCTCCAAGCTCTACGCTCTGACGACATGCAAATGTGATATTCTCCGGCGTACGAGAATCTTCCCCGCCTTCAAATCCTCTCGGAAGAGCTTCAGCAAGAACTGGGATTCCCCATCTGTGGCAGTCCATACATACTCTTGTCAGATTGCTCAAAACATCGTTTTCAAATTTGGATCCCGGGAAGCTCATGGTAATCACCGAGTCTGCACCGATTCTTGCGATATCTTCTGCGTTTATGGTAATCTGCATCGGTTTGGACTTATCTCCAAGGAAGGACACGCCGCCGTCAACTCTGACGATGATCCCTTTTCCCAGGAATGACTCTGTAAGGAACTCCGCCATACCAACGGTAGAAAGGAACGCGTCTGCGCCTGCCGCTGCGATCTCTCTTACCAGTTTCTTTGGATTCGTAAGTGCGGGAAGTGTATTAAAATTGGCTGCATGGTCCATCGCCAAAATAAATGTCTTTCCGTCCGGTTGGATGATGTGGTTCATTCTTGCTGTTGTGTTCATTCTTTTTCCTCCTTATTCATTACATTTGTAACATTTATATTCCATATGTAACCTCTTTATGCATTACATATTACACTCATATATAACATTTGTCAAGCTCTTTTTGTGAAATTTTACAGTATTAAAAACTTTTTTCGATCAAATTGTGTCAAATTCAATGAAATGTTCGAGAATGTTCTGAAATTGGCAAAACGTGTTGCTGGTATGTTCTGTTGGATATTCCGTAGCATATATCCTAAGAACTGCAATAGAAAATTCTCCTTTCGATACGATTCGATAATGCAAAGACGTTAAGGAATACCTGATTTTAATTGAAATTGTGATTATCATAAATTTGTGCTATACTAATACAATCCGTATTAATTAACCGTATGTTTCGGTAATTACTAGGATTCATGAAAGACCGGATTGGAAGGAGTCGTAAAATAGAACATGAACTTTTGGGAGATTGTCTGTCATAACTTAATCGCAACAGGAATGGGTCTTATTTTTACCGTCTATGTTGTGATCCTTTTGAAAAATGTAACGCTTCAAAAAAAAGGCTTCAAATTTTGGTCTTTTTCTTTACTATACATGATTTTTATAGCGGTATCGGCGACGTGGATTTATAAGGCCGGCCTAAACCATGCCATTCTTCCATATTTACTGCTGACTTATTTCAACCTGGCGGGAAATGCATTTGTCGTAAAGCTGTTTTTTCGTGAAAAGTCCCATGTATGTTGGGATGCTTCCTTTTTTACCGGAATGATCGTCGAGTTTGCCCAATCCGTCAGTTTCAACTTGTCGTCAAAAGATATGTTCTTCATGAGCGTCGCCGACGACCGCGCCCAATATCTGTTTTTCAACCTGGTATTGACTCCGATCATATGTATCCTGCTTTTATTCATCTTACATAAGCTTAAGATCGTAAGGGTATACACGCAGATGACAGAACACAAAGATATCTGGACCGGCGGCACGGTCTGTCTCAGCGCCTACCCGGCTCTGGATCCTTTATTGCAGATGCTTCTTATCCATACCGGGATGCTCCCTACCAAAAGCACGCTGTTTACTTTCTTTATGCTGATCGCGGTTCTGATTATTTTTTACTATATTGGAATGAAGGAACTGCAGCGAAGAGAATTTACCGCGCAGCGGCTCATTCTTCAGCAACAGAACGTTTATATAGAGACATTGGAAGGAATGCAGGAAGAAATGCGGCGTTTCCGCCATGATTATAAAAATATGATGGCAGGGATGTCTTTACAGGCAAAGGAAGGAAATCTGGCGGAAATCTCTGACTTTATCCAGGAGATGACAGATGATTTTGACAGTCAGATCGGCGGGCAGATTAAGAGGATGTCGCAGCTTAGGAATATTTACATGACGGAAGTCAAAGGCCTCCTTCTCACAAAGCTTAAAGAAATGCAAAAGGACGGAATTTCCTGCGAGCTGGAGGTGATGTATCCTTTTTACGGGACCAGACTTAAGGCCACGGATCTATGTCGGTGCCTTGGTATCCTGCTCGATAATGCGATGGAAGAGGTCAAGGGAAAGGAGGGCGCGCAGATCCATATCATGATTAGCACACAGGAAGAATATACTACGTTCCGGGTGAAGAATCCCTTGTATCATACCGTAGATTTTCATAAGATCTGGCAGCAAGGCTATTCCACCAAAGGAGCGGACCGTGGAGTCGGGCTGGCAAGCTATCGGAAAATTCTAAGTGGTTACGATCATGTGCTGCCGGTCACTGCGATTCAGGAGGGATATTTTATCCAGGAACTAAAGATTCAGGAAGAGAATGCAAATTAGGGAGAGACAAAGATGTTGCCTGTATATATATGTGAGGATGAAGAGAACATCCGCCTGCTCCAGAAGGAATATCTGGAAAGGCAGATTATAATAGAGGAATATGACATGGAGATCGCCGTGTGCAGCAGCCGCCCGCAGGAGATCCTTGAGGCATTGAGGCTCTCTCCAAGGAGAGGAATCTACTTTCTTGACGTAGAGTTAAAAGGCGAGACGATGGACGGGTTCACGCTTGGGCAGGAAATCCGAAAACTCGACCCCAGGGGATTTATCATCTATGTGACAGCGTACAAAAACCTGGCGTTTGAGACGTTCCGCTATCATTTGGAAGCGCTTGACTATATTGTGAAGGAAAGCATGGAGAAAATGAAGGAAGGATTAAAGCACAGTCTTTTGGTAATTACGGAGCGGATGCGTGCGGAACAGGGAGAACAACGGGATTTTTTTTCTGTAAAGGTGATGGATGTGATAAAGCATGTCCCTGTGGATGAGATCATGTTTTTTGAGTCAACTGCCCGTACACACAGGATCGCACTTCATGGGGTGAACGACTGGTTTGATTTTATCGGGAGCCTGAAAGACCTGGAAACACAGCTTGGGGATCGGTTTCTTCGGACTCACAGGGCATACCTTGTGAATGTAGAACAGATCGTGGAGCTTGACCTAAAAGGCCGAGAACTAAGAATGAAAAATGGAGAGAGGTGCCTGTTTTCTAAGAATGTAAAAAGGGCGCTGCTGGATCGGATATCGTAGTTTCCGTTCAGGCAGCGCCCTGTTCTTTTCAGGCATATTTTCATAATAGATCCACTTAGAAGTGTTAAGATCATTCTAGTGTACGGTCTGTATTATATTCAGGCAGTACACTCGTGTGGATACACGAGAAAATTTTATAAGAAAGAAGGTTATTTCATGGAACCAAACGTATTACTTTCTCTGTCGCACATTTCCAAGCGCTTTAAGACCGAGCTTGCACTTAAGGACATCAATATGACGCTGCATCAGGGCGAGATCCTTGGCTTTCTCGGACCGTCAGGCGCAGGCAAGACGACGACGATCAAGATTATCACTGGACAGCTTCGGCAGACCTCCGGCGAGGCAAGGCTCCTCAGCACAGATTCAACGAATATCGACGCCTCCATCTATGAAAAAATCGGCGTAGTTTCGGACAACAGCGGTATTTATGAGAAAATGACGGTATGGCAGAATCTTTCTATCTTCGCCAAAATATGGAAAGTACCCAAAGAACGGGTGGAACAGGTGATCGCGCAGGTCGGGCTTACAGAGCATGCGAAAAAGCCCGCCGGAAAACTTTCCAAAGGACAGACACAACGCCTTGTCCTTGCGCGGGCGGTACTTCACAAACCAAGGGTCTTATTTCTGGATGAGCCGACCAGCGGACTTGACCCCGCTACAGCCGTAGAAATCCATCAGATGCTACTTGACCTCAAGGCGGAAGGGATGGCTATTTTCCTGACAACCCATAATATGGAGGAGGCGACGAAGCTCTGCGATAAAGTCGCGCTTTTGCACGAAGGAGAAATTGTAGAATTCGGCTCTCCTCAAGAAATTTGTCTGAAATATAATCGCGACAAAAAATATCAAGTACTTCTTAACAGTAATACGGAACTTGTACTTGAACAAAATCCGGAAAATATCCAAAAGATCGCAACATGGATGGGACATGACGAGATCGCGTGTATCCATTCCTGCGAGCCGACGTTGGAAACCGTGTTTCTCGAGGTAACGGGAAATGTGTTAAATGTTTAAAAAGAGCGACGCACAAGAAAGGAGTTTGTCTATTATGAAAAATATGCATAAATTAGCGGCAGTTGCGCAAATGAAATGGCTCTCTATCAACGGGAACATGACGATTGCCATGGGACCTCTCATGGTGGTGGCAATGGTGTGGGGATTTAAGATTCTCTATCGAGGATTTACCTCAGACGGAGCGCTTACGCCGTTCCTCATAAGCGTTCTTTTGAACCTGGGACTTACCATGAATATCTGCTCAGAAGGCTTCATTATGGTAGGAACCGGGATCGCGGAGGAAAAGGAAAAACACACCTTGCGCGTCCTCATGACCTCCTCGATCACAGGACTACAGTATTTCGTGGGAAGCATTCTATTTCCCTTTCTGTTTTTGATGGCGATTAATTATGCCGTGCTTTTGATCTGTGGGGTTCCTTTAACGGGCGCGTCCCTATTTACCTTTACCCTAATCAGCATCGTCGCTTCTCTCACAAGCTGTGTCCTTGGGATGATTGTGGGGATCTGTGCGAAGAATCAGATGAACGCAAACCTGATCGCCTATCCGCTGATGATGGTGTTTATGATGGTTCCTTTGCTTGGAAATCTGTCCGAAGGGCTTCATACACTTTCTGGATTCTTATTTACCGGGATCCTAACAGGGATGACAGAGCGCCTTGCGTACGGTGAAACGTACACGCTGGCCCCCATAGATATCGCCGTGCTGTTCGGGGAGCTGATTATCAGCGTGCTCGTCTTTCTTATCCTTTACAAGAGGAATGGTTTCGAGAAGGATTGAGACGTCATACTTTGCACATACCGCACAGCAGCCCGCCGCGTTCCTGAAGATGCGACGGGCTTTTTCTTTACCACCGAGAAAATTTATTCCACTCTTTCCTTCTTAATTCACATACTGCTTTGCAGCATATTCGGACACTACCTTTGTGGACTCAATGAGGCTGATCTCGTTTGCGATTCCTTTCCCGGCAATGTCAAACGCGGTTCCGTGGTCTACAGAGCTTCTGATAAATGGCAGCCCAAATGTAAGCGTTACTGATTTTTCAAAATCCAGAGTCTTACATGCAATATGTCCCTGATCATGATATAATGACAAAATCGCGTCATATTTTCCTGACTTTCCGATATGGAATACAGAATCCGCCGGACAAGGCCCAACTGCGTTGATTCCTAGCTTCTGCGCCTCTTTCACTGCCGGTATCAGTTCGGTGATCTCTTCTGTTCCAAACAGTCCGTTATCTCCATTATGCGGATTCAACCCTGCCACTGCGATCAACGGATTTTTGATGCCGATCTTTTTGAGTTCCTTGTCAATGTTTATCACATTTTCCAGGACGACATCCTTTGTCGCGTAACGGCACGCATCCACAAGGGACATATGGCGGCTCACAAAAAATACCCGCAGCTTGTGACACGAAAACATGGTAAGCGCGTAAGGGGAATGGGTTTGATGCTGGTATATCTCTGTATGGCCCGGTTCTTTTATCCCCACAAGCTTGATCGCTTCTTTATGTATCGGGCAGGTTGAGACAGCATCGATTTTCTTTGCCATCCCTAGCTCAATGGATTTCATAATCCAGTCCACCGCCATCTGCCCGGCCGCCTTCTGTACCTTTCCCCATTCGATGGAGACTGTGTCATAGCTGCCGGTCTCCAGAATGTCGATCGTACCATATTCATATTTTGCTTCCGAAGGATCCTGGATTATATTATATTCCAGCTCTTTTTTCAGTACCTTTGCCGCCCTTTCCATGATGTCCCTGCTTCCGATCACAAAGGGCCTGCAGCATGCATGAATCTCTCTGGACAGCATTGTCCCTATTACAATTTCCGGGCCGATTCCCGCCGGATCTCCCATCGTAATTGCAGTCACGGGATGAAATCCCGCCTTGCTTTTGTTTTCTGCTGTATTAATCATAAAATCCCCCTGGCGCTTTCTTTAATGTATCGAACTGCTTCCTGTCATGTCCGAACCAGACTTGTGCATGGCTCTGCTTTGCAGCCTTTTTGATATATTTCAGGCTTCTCCTCCAGCCGACCGTGTCGTATACGACCCCTGGTTCTTGTTCTTTCTCATAGTTTTCTGTACAATATACCGCGTCCGAGGTAATGATGATTGTCCCGGTATTTTTAAGTTCAACTTTCAGCGCAAGAACTCCCCTTGCATGCCCGGATCCTAAGTTCAATATGGTAAGCCCTGGACACAACTCATAATCGCCTTCCCCGCATTCGAGGAATTTCCAGTTTAATTTTTTCTGGATCCATACATCTGTGTCTTTCCAGATATAAGAATCCATGTACCTGTGCTGGGCGTACGCGCCGATACAGGCGTTAAATTCGTCCTTATGGACAATAAATTCTGCATTGGGGAAGTACTCTACGCATCCGGCATGGTCGTTGTGCATATGCGACAGTACTACCGTATGGATATCATCCGGCGTAAGCCCTAGCTCTTTTAGCTGATACAAAATGTTTGTCGTCTCGCCGCCTTCGTACGGCACCTGATTCTGGAAATCCAAAGGCCAACGCCCGTCACTTCCCATACAGTCCGGATGGCATCCTGTGTCGTAGAGAACATAGCCCGTCTCTGTCTCGATCAGGTATGCCGGGACCGGGAATTCCACCATCTCATTTTTGCATTCTGGGTCGTTAACGCGCGCAATATGCGACATGGATACGACCAGATTTTTATCCAACTTTAAACTTCCTAATTCAAAAACATATAATTTCATTTCCATCCCTGCCTTCTGATGATCTAGAAATCGTAATCTCCCACATTATCCTTTGTAAATTCTACAAGCGGAAGTCCAATACTAATGCTGATCTCGTCCTTTTCCGGTGTAAATTCGCCCATCTGGCCTGCTGAGAATGCTTTTCCTTCTTCCACGCCTTCTGTCGCAAGCTGATATGCTGTATAAACGGTCAGATAACCATGATCCGGCGCGCTCCAGAGCTGTACGTCGCGGATCGATCCGTCTTCCAAGTACGGCTTCATTGTATTCGGCGTTGAGTTTCCGGCTACAATTACCTGTCCTGTTTTGTTCGCAGAAACCACTGCGTCTACTGCTCCCGGAAGGTTCGGCGCCCCAAGCGCAATGATTCCCTTCAGATCCGGATACGTCTTCATCAAATCGCTCGCCAGCGTGTTTGCCTTCTGCGTATCCTCTCCCGCCTCTCTTGTATCTACAATCTTAATATTGGGATATTTTTCAGCGATTCTTGCTTCGATCGCCTCGATCCAAAGCACCTGGTTTGTTGCGGTAAATGTTGTTGTAATAATTGCAACTTCTCCTTCCTCGCCAATCTGTGAAGCAAGTGAATCAATCACCGCATTTCCAAAGACAGTATAGTCTACCAGATTCACGAAAATGTCTCTTACGTTTGCGTCCGCATCCCATGACACTACCTTGATGCCCTCTTTCTGCGCTTTTTCAAGTGTCGGCTGAATCGCGTCCGGGTCGTTTGCCGCAATACAGATAACGTCCGGCTTGGTTGGGATGATTGTTTCAAGCATCTCAATCTGCTTGTCTACGGTTCCTTCTGTCGGACCCTGCCATGTGATCTCGGCAACGTCAGCCAATTCTTCACTTGCCTGGTCCACCCCTTTTTGTACCGCGTTGTAGTAATCTATCCCTACTACCTTCGGCATAACTACAATTTTCACTTTATCCTTACTGTCTCCTCCATCTGACGACGATCCTGAGTCCGACTTTCCGCCGCATGCTGCCAGGGACAGCATA
Source organism: Coprococcus sp. (assembly GCA_022793995.1). Classification (GTDB taxonomy): domain Bacteria; phylum Bacillota; class Clostridia; order Lachnospirales; family Lachnospiraceae; genus Allocoprococcus. The sequence goes on along the minus strand of JAAWDY010000021.1, from coordinate 84,238 downwards.
AGCGTTGCCGCTACCAATGCGCTTACTACTTTTTTTACGTGTTTTTTCATTTCATTTCCTCCTCGTTTTTAAATTTCTATCTCTTTTCTGGAAGCCACAAAATTGTTAAACGCAACTGCCAGAATAAGAATCATACCAATAATGACAGACTGTATCTCTGTCTGGATCGCTGCCGTCGTAAGTCCCAGGCGGATCAGGACGATAATAATCGCCGCGATATAGGAGCCGGCAAAGCTTACCTTTCCTCCTGCCAGCGAGGCGCCGCCGAACACTGCGATCGTGATCGCATCCATCTCGTAATTATTTCCATAATCTGCCTTCGCACTGCTCACCCTGCATGTGAACAGGATGCCCAGAAGCGCCGCGAAAAATCCAGATAACATATATGCTTTTACCTTATTCCATGTCACTTTTATTCCTGAAAACACCGCCACCTCTTCGTTATATCCGATTCCTTTTAAGTAAACGCCGAAATTGCTTTTATAGATAAAAACCGCTACGATCATATACGCCCCCGTTGTGATAACAAGCTGCATAGGCAGCGGACCGACATTCCCTTGTCCAAGGAAATATAAAGCATCTGGGACGGGAATCGCGGATCCTCCGGAAATTCCCAGCGCAATCCCCCGAAACAGTCCCATTGTGGCAAGTGTAACGATAAGCGCCGGCAGATTCATTTTACAGACTGCATATCCGTTTAACGCGCCTCCTGCCGCTCCGACTGCCAGACTAATCAGAACCGCCAGAGCCGCCGGGACCCCAGCCTGGCATGTAAGCCCCAGGCATATAGAGGATAACGCCATCATAGAACCTACCGAAAGATCAATACCGCCCGTTAGAATTACCAGCGTCATCCCCAGGCCGATCATACTTGTCTCTGAAATAAATCTCGTCGCATTGAGCAGATAATCGGCTGTCAGAAAATAATCCGACATACCAGACATCACAGCCATTACAATGATCAGAACCAGTATTAGAATAAAGAAATTGTTCTTCATCAGCTTTTTCATGATTCCTTTGCACCTCCCTTGCCAAGCCTAAGCCTCTGCTTCAGCTTCTTGAAATCAACCGCATAGGAGGCCACGGAGACAAATATGATAAGTCCCTGCACCGCCTGTTCCCAAAGCGCGTCGATTCCAAAGAAGACAAGAAGAGTACCAAGTGCGCTTACCAGGAGCGCGCCTAAAAATACACCCGACACATCCCCCTCGCCTCCGACCGTACTTGCTCCGCCGACTACAGCGGACGAGATCAGCGTCATCTCCCAGCCTTTTCCTGTATTGGACTGAATCCCTCCATACCGTGTCGTATAGATCACTGCCGCAAGCCCGACCAGAACCCCGCATACAACGAATGCCGTTATCCTTGTCGCCTTCACATGAATGCCGCCAAGTCTTGCCGAATCTGAATTGGAACCCACGGCATAAAAGTTCCTCCCCCATTCTGTCCGGTTGAGGATAAACCACATGACCGCCGCTACGGCTGCCATTATGTACACTGGAATCGGGATGTTCAGCCATCTTCCCTGTCCAATCTTCAGAATATTGGCCGGAAGGCCATTGATCCAGCTTCCTTTTGTAATCATAATTAAAAGTCCCCGGTAAATGCTCAGAAGTCCCAGAGTCGCAACAATCGCATCCAATTTGAATACTGTCACAACGACTCCGTTTACGGTTCCGAGAACCGCCCCGACAGCTAACGCCCCCGCGATCACCACGACCATAGGCAGCCCCTCCTTGGCTAGAATCCCAGTCACCGTACAACAAGCCGCCAGAATTGCGCCCACGGAGACATCAATATCCCCTACCAGAAGAACGCAAAGCATTCCAAGCGCGGCGATTGCTGTCGTGGAGGTATTCAGCAAAATATCGACGGCATTTTGAAAGCTGAAAAAGGCTGGCTCCTTGATAACCATAACGCCTAGTATCATGATATAAAAGATCAAAAGGGCTTTTATTGCTTTTCTATTTTTATACATGTCCCTTTTCTCCTTCCCCTAATTTCCTATTATCGGATGGACCGTCCACCTCCGGAGAGTTTAAACTCGCATTCGACGGGATTCCTGCAAGCGCCAGCCCGAGAATCGCATCCTTCTCTGCCTCTCCTGAGAGTTCTCCTACGATCGCGCCCTGTCTCATAATGATGATTCTGTCCGCAATCATCTCCGTCTCTTCTATATCTGACGATACGATCAGAATCCCTTTTCCCTCTTCTGCCAGACGGATAATCAGCTTATAAATCTCCATCTTTGCCCCTACGTCTACCCCGCAGGTAGGCTCGTCCAGAATCAGAAGTTCCGGATGGGTATTCAGCCATTTTCCAATCACAATTTTTTGTTGGTTCCCCCCGGAATAGGAACCCCCCTCAAGCTTCGCCGTGGGTGGATTCAGAAGAAGCCCTTTGACCTGCCCTTCTACGTATTCTTTTTCCTTTTCCTGATTCCGAAATCCGCCTCTCGAAATTTCCGGGAGCGCTGCCATAACCATATTTTCCGCCGCGCTCACTTCCTTAATAAAACCTTGCCGGCCTCTGTCCTCGGGCACCATTACGATTCCCTGCCGGATAACGTCCCAAGTGTGCTTTTTCACAGGTTCGCCTTTGAAACATATTTTTCCCGAATCATAAGCGTCTATCCCGAAAACCGCTCTCATTACTTCGGTCCTTCCTGCCCCTACGAGTCCTGAGAGCACCACAATTTCACCCCGCCGCACCTGGAAACTGATGTCATGGAACAGCTGTCCGCTGCTTAAACCCTGTATATCCAGGAGGACTTCGCCCGGACTTCTTTCCTTCTTTTCCAAAGAAGCATTCACCTCTTTTCCAAGCATGGACATGGTGATCCATTCCGTCGTTGCTTCTTCCGTTTTCTTCGTCCCTATGATCTTTCCGTCGCGCATGACGGTTACCCGGTCTGTGATCTGAAAAATTTCTTCCATTCTGTGTGAAATATAGATAATGGAAGCGCCTTCTTTCTTTAGCTTCCGTACAATGTCAAACAATCTCTCCGTCTCCTGCTTCGACAAAGATGAGGTCGGTTCATCCATAATCAGGATTCTAGCATTGATCGTAAGCGCTTTCGCGATCTCTACCAGCTGCGCTGAAGCTTTCCCCAGGTTTTCCATTTTCTCATATGGATCCAGCTCTACGCCCAGACGGTCGAAAATATCACGCGCCTTCTCCTCCATCCCTTTCCAGTCCAATCGTCCATGTTTCTTTAATCGCTTTCCTACAAACAGATTTTCCAACACGGAAAGTTTGGGATAGAGACTTGTTTCCTGGTATATGGTTGCGATCCCGAGCGTCTGTGCCTTTTGAGGCGTGAGATTTTTTATAGCCTGCTCTCCAATAACGACTTCCCCTTTATCTTGGGCAAGGGCTCCTGAAATAATTTTAATCAAGGTACTTTTCCCCGCGCCGTTAATTCCAAGCACCGCCTGTACTTCCCCTTCATATAATTCAAAATTGATCCCCTTAAGAACATGATTTCCACCAAAGCTTTTATACACATCTTCCGTTCTAAGTGCAAAACTTTGTTCATTCATAGCAGAACCCGCCTTCCGTTTTCTTTCGCTATCTTTTTGTTTTTCATTTTCTATTTTTATGTTTTTATTATAGTATATTTATGTTTAATTTACAATATATTTTTATTTTTTGTGAATAACATTTACTTAATCATCTCTACTTTTATCTATTTTGCACAATTTTTCATTCCATTTTCTTTCGTTTTCTTTCGACTACAGAAGCACAAAAAAAGAACATATCCCCCTAACCTGTATGGGCTATGTTCCTGTTTTATCCCTCGTGCAACAGCGCTTCGGGATACTATCTGGCTATCACCAGCGATACCGACGCTTCCTGTGCGTTCTTCACATTATTTTTTGAAATCTCGTCATCAGTGATGATCTTATATACTTCATGTATCGAACAGATCACCGACAAATACCCGCCTCCGAACTTACTGCTGTCCGCAAGGACATACACCTCGTCGGATATTTCCAGTATCGCTCGCTTCACCTGCATCTGCGGAGCGGCGATCGAGGTAAACCCCACGTCAAAATTAACACCGTGTACGCCGATGAATGCTTTATCTACCCGAAACTGTTCTATATTCTGAATGGCGGCGTCTCCCATCGTCGCCGCCAGATGCCCCCCGACATTCCCGCCGACCATGTACAGATCAACATGCCCTACACCAGCCAGCTCGTTTCCTGACAAAAGCGAATTTGTAATGACTGCCAGACGTTTTTCCGGATGCTCCTTGATATAAAGCGCCAGGTAAAAGCTGTTAGATGCATCATCGATCAGGATGGTATCCCGATCATTGATAAACTCATATGCACAGGCGGCGATTTTTTTCTTTTTATCCGTATTTCTATAAATGCTTTCCGCCGAATATTTCCTGACAAACTCCTTCTCAGTCCTGATCGCCCCGCCGTGCGTTCGTTTTAACAGCCCTTCCCTATCCAGGATCTTGATATCGTTGCGGATCGTCACCTCTGAACAACCGTACTCTCTGCTGAGGTCAGTTACTCTTACTTTTCCCATTTCTTCCAATTCACGTAATATTGCCCGCCTACGTTCTTCCATTTACGCTCTTCACCTTTAAATTTCGATTAGCTTTCAATTTTTTTCAATATCATCTTCATTATAATTCCTATTCGTAAATTTGTAAAGTCGAATTATAGGCTCCTTTAAGAATGGCACGAGCTGAACTGTTACGATTTAAAACCAACGCACAAACATTTCGGTTGATATACCCGTATAATTATAATACAATTTATAGAGATCAGACACTCATAGAAATCAATATTGGGAGGAAAATAAAATGCAGCATTTTGAATGTGACTATCTGGAAGGATGCCATCCACAAATCTTAAAAAAACTTGCAGAAATAAATATGGAGAAGAATCCTGGATACGGGAGCGATCCCTACTGCAGACGCGCCGTGGAGAAAATCCGCCTTGCCTGTAAGACGCCGAACGCCGAGATCTATTTTCTCACCGGAGGAACGCAGACCAACGCGGCTGTCATCAGCGCCCTGCTTAAGACGTATCAAGGGGTAATATCCGCCGAGACCGGGCATGTGAACGTCCACGAGGCCGGCGCCATCGAAGCCTGCGGACACAAGGTGATCGCTCTGCCCCATACGGATGGAAAACTTCTTCCTGACACTTTGGAACAATACCTGATCTCCTTTTATGCGGACGAAACTTATCCCCATATGGTTCAGCCGGGAATGGTCTATCTCTCCTATCCTACGGAAAACGGCACGCTCTATACCAAAGATGAGCTATGTCGTCTGCATACGATCTGCCGCAGCTATCATCTGCCGATTTTCATCGACGGAGCCAGACTGGGGTACGGTCTATGCGCGGAGACTACGGACGTCGCTTTACATGATATTGCGGCTTATGCGGATGCGTTTTACATCGGAGGCACCAAACTTGGAGCTCTCTTTGGGGAAGCCGTCGTCTTCACGGATCCGTCTCTGGCTCCCTGCTTTTTCACACATATCAAGCAGCACGGCGCGCTTCTCGCCAAAGGCTGGCTGATCGGAATGCAGTATGACGTTCTTTTTACAGACGAGCTCTATTTTAAGGGGGCGCGCCACGCCGTCCACATGGCTATGAAACTAAAAAAAGCGCTTACGGAAAAAGGCTATGAATTTGCATGGGATTCCTGCACGAATCAGCAGTTTGTCATTCTGGATAACGAAAAATACCAGACACTAAAAGAAAAGGTTACTTTTAGTGTCTGGGAAAAGAAAGATGAGACTCATATTGTTGTTCGGTTCGCCACAAGCTGGGCGACAAAGGAAAGCGATGTGGATACCCTTATCTCTTTCTTTTAGAGGACTTCTTTTTTGAAGATTTTTTCTTTTTAGACGACCTGGGTTTGGAGGATTTATTTTTTGCATCCTCCATATCCGGCTCGTCGACGACCGGCTTTTCTGCCTCGGGTTTTTCATCCATACCAGGTACCACGCGTTTTATATAGCAGAAACCGTATGCGGGGACAAAAAGCTCCGACAATGATACCGGGCTTTTTGTGAACAGATCCACATAATCAGCTTCTACCGCGTCCACCCACACCGTTTTGTCATATTCACTGAAATTGAACACGCCAAGCAGTGTTTCCCCTTCGTAGTATCTTCCAATACCGAGAACACTGTTATCGCCCGCCCACATCGTCCAGGTATCCGCTCCGGTCATAAACGCCTTCTCTTTTCTGCGCGCCTTCTCCAGCTTATCTAGGTTCCAGAACACCTTTGCTTCAACGGAATCTGCATCTTCAATCCTCTCTGCCAGTTCCCATCGCATCGCTCCTCTGTGGATATACCGTGAATCGTCTGCTTTCTGCGGATCTTCTTTATAGGAATAATCGTTGACCTGTCCGATCTCATCGCCACTGTAAAGTACCGGGATTCCCGACTGCATAAACATATAGGCGTGGAGCATCACATCCAGGCGGATCGCCCTCTCCATCGCTTCCTCATTCTGCTCAAAACCTGCCTTCTCAATACCGCACATGGAAGCCGTTGTTCCACAAAAACGAGCGTCCCCTGTGACCGGATCCGCATTATACAGGACTCCCCGGCTGTTGCTCTCCCCCGCATAACCCTGGAAGTAATCGTTAAGATACTGCTTGTGGGAACGCTCTCCTATCCCATCAAGCATCAATGTCCCGTAATCCAGCCCCCATCCGATATCGTCATGGCAGCGGAGGTAATTCAAGAAGACATAGTCTTTCGGCAGACTGCTTATAATGTCGAGCTGCCGCTTTAACAGGCGCACATCCCTCGTGGCGACCGTGTGCCAGGTCGTCGCCATCGTCGTTACATTGTAAAGCATATGGCATTCCGGCTTCTCTACCGTCCCAAAATAAGGAACAACTTTCTCCGGCTCCATGACTACCTCGCCCAGAAGTAGAACGCCGGGACACACGATTTCAGAAATCATACGCATCATACGCACGATCGTGTGGACCTGCGGAAGATTTCTACACTGCGTATTCAGTTCCTTCCAGATATAAGGGACAGCGTCTATCCTGATGATATCGATTCCCCGATTGGCAAGATAGAGGAAATTATACATCATCTCATTAAACACACGGGGATTCTTATAATTCAGGTCCCACTGGTATGGATAAAAGGAGGTCATGACAAAATGTCCCGCGTCCGGAAGCCAGGTAAAATTACCAGGCGCCGTGGTCGGAAATACCTGCGGTACAGTCCTCTCATACATTTGCGGTATGGAAGCATTGTCAAAGAAAAAGTACCGGCTCATATACTCTCCTTCACCCTGGCGCGCCCTTCTCGCCCACTCATGATCCTCTGAAGTATGGTTCATCACAAAATCCATGCAGACGTTGATCTGTTTCTTATGGCATGCCGCTGTCAGGCTCTCCAGATCTTCCATGGAGCCCAGCTTTTCCTGTACTTTCCGAAAATCGGATACCGCATATCCTCCGTCTGATCTGCCCTCCGGGGTTTCAAGGAAAGGCATCAGATGAATGTAGTTCACATTGCTTTTCTCTATATAATCCAGGCGCTCTTCAACACCTTTCATATTTCCGGCAAAATTGTCGATATAGAACATCATGCCCAGCATGTCGTTCTTCTTATACCAGTTTGGATCCTCTTCCCGGCGCATATCCGATTCTTTTAAATCCGAATTTCTCTCCTCGTAAAATCGGTACATAGATTCGCAGAGTTCTGCAAACATGGAATCATTCCCGTATAATTCCATGAAAAGCCACTTTAACTCATCAAAATGTTTTTCAAAACGTTTTTTGTAGTTGTTTTCCATCTCACACCTCGCACTAAAAAATAAATGGTTATATTCAATCTCCATAAGGAACAATCCCTGGGCCGGCGCGGTCACCGCCTCTTTCGTCCTCTCTTTTCCTTCGAGAAGGCTTTTCACCTTCTCCGGCTCATAAAATCCTCGTCCCACCCGGATCAGGACTCCGGTGATAATGCGCACCATATTATAGAGGAACCCGTTCCCGGTTACCCGGATCACGATCTCCTTGCCTGTTTGCACAACGTCAAGGACGGTAATCCTGCGCACCGTGGTTTTCGCATTCGTCCTGATACAGCAGAACGCCGCGAAATCATGCTCTCCCACCAGATACTCCGCGCCCTTACGCATCTTCGAGATGTCCAGGTCGAATCCTACAAAATAGTGGTACAGCCTTTCCGTGGGTACCGGAACCTTCGTGTTAATGATACGGTATTCATAAGTTTTTAGGCTGTCCTGATACCTGGGATGCCAATCCAACGGAACCTCCTCTGACTTTACCACCGCAATGTCCCGTGGAAGGCGCTGGTTCAACGCGTAGGAAAAACGCTCCGCAGGAATACGGCTTTCGGTATCGAAAACAGCCACATTTCCCAGAGCATGTACTCCCGCGTCCGTCCGACTGGCGCCGATCACCTGTATTTTTTCGCCGGTCAGAGCGTTTACGGCCTGGTTCAGCTTCTCTTCAATCGTGATCCCGTTGGGCTGAATCTGCCATCCACAGTAATTTGTCCCGTCATATGCCACTATCAATTTCATTCGTCTCATCACATTCTCCCCCACCGGTCAGAAAATCCAGATATGGAAGGGAAGATACCGCCCCGCCCAGAAAGCGATCGCCGTATATGCTACTGTAACCAGATAAGCGATATAATCCTTTCTGCCGTAAATAAGAGGTTTCATCTTGGTCCGCCCCTCTCCGCCCCGATAGCACCGGGCCTCCATTGCCATCGCCAGATCGTTTGCCCGGCGAAACGCGGATACGAAAAGCGGCACCAGGATCGGAACCATGGCTTTCGCCTTCTGTATGATATTGCCGCTCTCCAGATCCGCTCCTCTTGCAGTCTGGGCTTTCATAATCTTATCTGTCTCCTCCAGAAGAATCGGGATAAACCGAAGGGCGATCGACATAATCATAGAGATCTCATGTACCGGGACTTTTATATGGTTCAGCGGACTTAGCATCTTCTCCAGCCCGTCCGTCAACGCATTCGGCGTTGTGGTGAGCGTCATCAGGGAGGCTCCCATAATCAGGAAAATAAGTCTTACCGTCATATATACCGCTGTGCGAAGTCCCTGATCGGTCACTTTAAGCCGCCAGAATGTGAACAAAATCTCCCCTCCCGGCGTGAGGAACAAATTAAACAGAGCCGTAATCATCAGAAGTACAAGGATCGGCTTTAACCCCCGTACAATATATCGGAAAGGAACCTTCGCAAGCCGGACGCACGCTGCCAAAAACAGCGCCGCAAGAGCATATCCCATCAGATTTTGAAAGGTAAACAGCGAAAACAGATACAGAAATGTGCATATGATCTTCACCCGTGGGTCAAGCACATGGACTTTGCTGGCCGCTGGATAATACTGTCCTATTGTGATATCCCGAATCATTCTGCTCTCTCCTTTTTCATCGCCGCCATAATCTCGTCCGCCGCTTCCTCGATCAGGGTCGCGTCCGTGGATACCGAAAGTCCTCTCTCCTTCAACCCGTGCATAATATAAGTCACCTGGGGTGCTGCAAGCCCTACCCGCTCCAGTTCCCGGTAGTGGGCAAATACCTTTTTTGGTGCATCGTCGAACAGAACTTCTCCCTGATTCATCACAATAATGCGCTCTACATAGCGGGCGATATCCTCCATACTGTGGGATACCAAGACAACCGTCATATCACTTTCCCGATGAAGAGACGCAATCGTATCCAGAATCTCGTCCCTGCCTTTGGGGTCAAGTCCCGCCGTAGGCTCGTCCAGAATGAATACCTTCGGCCGCATAGCAAGCACGCCTGCGATGGCAGCTCTGCGTTTCTGCCCCCCGGACAGCTCGAAAGGCGACCGGTTGTAATACTTTTCCTTCAGCCCCACCATCTCCAAAGCTTCTTTCGCCCTTTCTTTGCACTCCTCGGCAGAAAGCCCCTGGTTCTTGGGACCGAAACAGACATCAGTAAAGACGTCCGCCTCAAAGAGCTGATATTCTGGATACTGAAATACAAGCCCCACCTGGCTGCGCAACTCCTTTAGCGGATACCCCTTTTCATAAATATTTTCCCCATTATAATAGATCGTCCCTTCCGTAGCTTTCATCAGCCCATTGAGATGCTGTATCAGGGTCGATTTCCCGGAACCGGTATGACCGATGACTCCCACAAACTGCCCCTGTAAAATCTCCAGCGACACATTTTTCAACGCCTGTTTGTGATATGCGGTTCCCTCGCTATATACATAACTTACATGGTCCAATTTTATCGACATAATAGGTTCACCAACTCTTCCTTTTTCAGGATTCCCGCCGGAATATCCAATCCCCTTTTCCTGAGTTCGTCAGCCAGGAGCGTAACCTGCGGCACATCCAGACGATATCGTTTCAGTTCTTCCACCTGCGAGAAAATCTCTCTCGGCGTTCCCTGCATCACAATATGCCCGTGATCCATGACGATCACATGGTCTGCGTCTACCACCTCTTCCATATAATGGGTAATCAAAATAATCGTTATGTTCTCCCGGCGCCGAAGCTCCATCACGCTTTTTAGTACTTCCTTCCGCCCGTTCGGATCCAGCATTGCCGTAGGCTCGTCCAGCACAATGCACTTCGGGCGCATCGCAAGAACGCCCGCAATCGCAACCCTCTGCTTCTGTCCTCCGGAAAGCTTATTCGGAGAATGATGGCGGTATGCGGTCATTCCCACCGATTCCAGACTTTCTTCCACTCTCCTCCAGATCTCTTCTGTCGGAGCTCCCAGATTCTCCGGTCCAAACCCCACATCCTCCTCCACGACTGTGGCGATGATCTGGTTATCAGGATTCTGGAAAACCATACCCGCGCTTTGGCGGATATCCCAGAGAGATTCCTCCCTGGAGGTATCCTTTCCATCCACCCACATAACGCCGTCCGTGGGAAGTAAAATCGCGTTCATATGCTTCGCTAAGGTAGATTTCCCGGATCCGTTGTGTCCTAAGATGGCAATAAAATCCCCTTGTTTAATATCCAAGTCTACCTCGTCGACAGCCCGGCTCTTACTGACGATATTCCCCTCTTCATCTCGTTTCTCATATTCAAAGATCAGCTTGTCCGCCTTAATCATATCCATATTGTCCGCCCTACTTCCGACACTGTAATAAATTTCATGGAAAGTATACGCTCTGTGATAAAAAAAGTCAATCTTGTTTTTTATCGTTTTGTATCTTGCCGGCCATAACACCTTACGATCACTGCGGAACCTGTCTGTACGTCTTCGGCCTCCACTTCCGCCCGTACAGACGGATCAACCGGACACAAAATAGGCTGCACGGCCAAGTCCGACGGCACCAGACTTTCCGCCCATGCCGCCACTTCCTTTTCCTCTGTGTAGAAATTCACACTCCTTTGGAGCCCCTGCGTCCCCTTTTCGATCTGTATCGAAGAAATCGGATAGTCTACGAAAAGTTTGTCCGTCCGGATTTTGTGCTCCTTAAGAAACCGCACGGTTTCCTCAAAAAATGGGTAAACCACCGCGTTTGCATGCACGCCTCTTCCCTCCGCCGTAACCTGGACAATACCGGACGGGAAGACTCCTATCATATCCTGCATTTCCATTTTCATTACATCGCGCTTATAGGCGTCAAGAAATACATTTTTTTCTTCTGCGGTGAGCTTCATGGACGTATCCGTAACCCCGTCCGTCCAGGTAAACCGTTCCTTTTCCAACTCTATCTCAGCTGTGATTGGGTATGCCCTTCGCTTATATTCTTCCGTCTGGTATACTGCGGCAAAACGCTCAACTGCCATTTGATCGACAGGATAAGTCCGATACCGGCGTCCACCGTCCCGCGCCTGGAAACAGACCGTGGCCTTCGTTAAGACGTCCGCCTCATTCATCTTGCCTGAAGACACCCGCTTTCGCAATTCTTCGACCCAATCTAACGCCTCTTCCTTTCCCTCGTTTTCCAGTGTAAAACGCTCTAGCCTTACAGAGGTCAGATAATCGTCCTGACTTTGTACCATCTCATATTCTCCCTGAATCATGTCAAGCCCGTTCACACTGATCGAAATCCTCTCTGTCTGTGAAAGCTCAGGGATAAAATTGTCAAACGGCTTCTGGGCCGCCGCAAAAAGAACCGCTGTTCCGCACACAAGGATTCCCGTCAACGCGATCTGGCCCTTTCTCCGAAACACCTGTTTCTTCGGCATAAGCACCAGCCACTCCATAAAAAGATGGACAAGGACGGCGCCAAAAAGTCCACCTACAGCAAACAAAAACGCCGCTGCTGTTGTTTTCTTTTCTAAAAATCCGCCGTCCGCCACCCCGGCAAGCGTAACAATGAGCTTCCCCAGCCACAGACCGAAAAGGCTGGACGATGCGATTTCCACCGTCCGCTCCGCCCCCTTTGACACGAAAACTCTTCCCGTCATCTCTACCTTTCGCTTCCTGTATGTAAAAACTGCCACTGTAAGCAGAAGAAGAATCCATATCACAGCCGCAATAATCGGCTGCCATGACGGAACATAGTTCCATACCTCTTCTCGATCATAAAGCCCCATACCGACAAGCTTCCCTATTAATGCGAAAGGCGCCAGGAAGGTTTTTGTCTCTTCCAGGAATGGTATCCGGTAAAATGATGCAAAAAAACACTTCGCAAGTCCAGGAAGAATTTCGCCAAGAAGGGTCTCACCCCCCAAAATTACAAGCGCTGCCGCAAAAACTGCCGAGGCCACCCTTCCCGAAACCACTGCCGCCAGCATTCCGATATGGTAAAAAAGGAAAAATACTGCCAAGTACACCCCAACGCTCCTCGCCAGATATGCCCCTGCATAGGGAAGGAATCTTGTCACTTTCATTGCAGCCGCCACACCGCAAACGCTTTGTGTGATTAGAAAAGGGAGCATAAACTGTAGGACGCCATGTACATATCGGGTCCAGAATACCGTGCTTTTTTTCACCGGAAGACTGAAATAGAAGTCCTGTTTTTTCTCCTGGAACAGATAAAAGAATTGCACAAAGGCCAACAAAAGTCCAAGCGTTGCGCTCATCCACGGGAGCTGGCCGCTTCCGATCCCAAAGAAGGAACCATCTTCCCCTAACGAAATATCTGTAAGCTTCATGAGCAAATAAAAAAGAAAGGCTCCCCAGGAAAGAACGGTGGCAAGATGCCCTCTTCCCGATTCTCTCATCCAATTATTGTAGTACCCTTTGGATGTCATAACCACCCGCCTCCATTTCCGCAACAAATATTTCTTCTAACGTCATGGGGACTTCTCCCCAAAATATAGGAGCAAATTTCTCGATCTCCTCCTGAATCTTGCTGCTTTTCCCACGCACCAGTATCGTAGTAAAATATCCTTCCTCCCGATATCGGAGGATGTCCAGCTTTTCCCGAATCCGTTCCTCCATTCCCCTGTCTTCTTTTGAAGTATCCGCGTCTTGCTTTTTTGCAAATACACACTGAATTTTGTGGATCCTTCCCGCTCTCTTACGCATATCCCCGGCAAGCAGCATCCCGCCCTTGTGCAGGATTCCGATATCGTCGCAAAAATCTTCCAGGTCTTGTAACTTGTGCGCGGCGACTACCACGGTGAGTTTCCCATCCTCCATCTTCGAGCGGAACAAATTTTTCATCACCTCTGTCACCATGGGGTCCAGCCCGTCAAAGACTTCATCGCAAAGCAGGTACTCCGTGTTCGTGCACAGCGCTAAAATCAAAAACGCCTGCCGCTTCATTCCCTTTGAGAATGTACGGATTGGGCGTTTCCCATCCAGATTCAATTTTTCCGCCATATAGCTTACTTTTTCCCGCTCCATATCTGGGTACTGCCGTGCATAGAAATCCGCCGTCTGCTCCAACGTCGCTCCAGCAAAATAATAAGGGTCGTCCGGCAGATAAAAAAACTTCTTTTTTATTTCCGGAGAATCAGAGAGTTTTTCCCCGTCGATCAAGATTTCCCCCTCATCGCACTCCAGTATCCCCGCAATTGTTCTGAGGAGCGTTGTCTTTCCCGCACCGTTTGTCCCGAGAAGACCGAATACTTTCCCCTCCGGAATAGAAAAAAGGACGTCCGATAGTGCTTTTACCTCGTCAAAACATTTGGTTATATGCCTGATCTCAATCATCTGAACCCCCATTTCAAAAAACCTAGTATCAGTAAATGAGCCGGATAGAAAATATAGAAAAACCACTTATGAAAAGGTTTTTTGCTCCCGCTCTCTCCATTGTAGCCGAACTGTATAAGAAATGGCGCCATAAAAATGCCAAGCATCCACATCCCGGACCATATGGGCCTTGCAAACAGAATATCCATGCAGCATAACGCCGTGATAACCGAGAACGCCGTCCACTTTTCCCGTGTCTGCTCCCGGTAACGGAACAAATAATAACAATACGCCACGCCGAACACCGGCCAATCGCCAAATAGGGAGAGAAAATACAGTCCTACGATTCCCAGCGATTTTTCCAGCCTCGCGCATTCTCCTTTATCCCATAACCAGATGGCAAGAAGTCCCAGAAACAGCGTGTACATAACGCCGAATACCAGATAAACGGTAAACGTCGCGTCGATACTTTCCAGATAAATGCGCACCGCTTGTATATTGGACGCACTGGGATCAGGTTTGCCAGGCGATAGAACGATCGGAAGGCAGCCTTCTTCAAAATAAGTGAAAGCAGCCCAGGAAAAGGGAACGGACATTCCCAGCCTAAGCGCGTATCGTTTCACGTTCCGGGTGTGGCAATATCCCTCCACAACAAAATATATCATTACGGGCGCCGTCAAGCGCCCGATCATATGCATGATCAGTCCCGCCGCGGACGCCGTGGGCACAAACGCCCAGGCTATATGGTCGATCACCATCGCAGCGGCCGCAAGATATTTCAGTTGATTTCGGTTCATGGTCTTGGTTTCCCACATTCCGAACAGAATTTCCCGGTATTTACCACACCGCACTCGCAGGTCCATCCTGCCTGCGGCCTTGGTTTTCCACATTCAGTACAGAATTTCCCAGTGTTCGTTACCCCGCACTCACAGGTCCACCCTGCCTGAGCCGCATTTCCTGACAACGGCGTCTGAGGCTGAGACTGCTGGGGCGCGGCTTGCTGACTCGCTGCTTGCTGATTCATCGTCGCCTGCGGCTGGTCTGCCTGCTGTTGTGCCATCTGCGCCATCTGTTGCTGTTGTCCCATAGCGTACAGGTTTTGGATATTCGCTCCTCCCGCCTGCTGCGCCATACCCATGCCCATAAATCCCATCATCGCGCCGTTTTTGTTCGCCGCGGCCGCACGCATCGCATCCGCCTGCGCGCCTGTCAAAGTCGCCGCCGCCATATTGGGGTCGCGCATCACTGCGGTTTTCTGGAGCTGTTTAATCATGTCTTCATCTTCTTTTGAAGCGGTCACACTGTTGACGCCAAAAGAGTACACTTGGATTCCCCGCAGCTCAGTCCATTTTTTAGACAGCACTTCGTTCAGCGCGTCCGCAATCTCCATCGTGTGTCCGGGCAGAGCGCTGTAACGTACTCCCATGTCCGAAATTCTAGCGAATGCAGGCTGAAGGGCTGTCAAAAGCTCTGATTTCAACATCGAGTCAATACGGTCTCTTGTATATACGTTCTCCACATTTCCACAAATATTCACATAAAACTGCATCGGATTCACAATGCGGTACGAGTACTCTCCATTGCACCGGATCGAAATATCCACGTCCAGCCCGATATTCCTGTCCACGACCCGAAACGGCACCGGACTCGGCGTACCGTACTTATTTCCCGAAATCTCTTTGATATTGAAATAATAGATCCTCTGGTCTTTTCCGGCTCCGCCTCCATACTGGAACCGCGCCCAGGTTTCCTTCGCAATCCCTTTTAACCCCTCCAGGAACGGTCCCCCGAATATCGTTGGGCTTATTCCTGTATCGTAGGTATAGGCGCCCGGCTCTGCGCATACTTCCAGCACCTTCCCATTCTCCACAATGAGCATACATTGCCCGTCGGCCACGGCAATGTGCGAACCGTCCGTGATAACGTTACTTTCCCCTCTTTTATTTGAGGAACGCCCGGACACCCGCTTTTCCCCTTTTGCCACAAGGACATCCTCATTCAGTGAATCACAGTAAAAATACTCCTTCCATTGGTCTGCAAGCGTACCGCCCGCTGCCCCGAATGCTGCTTTTATTAAGCCCATAATTCATTCTCCTTTCGTTTTTTTCTAAAACTCACTTTTTGCCGGAACTGGAATCTTTTTTACTCTCTGGTTTCTTCCTCTTTTTAACCGTACGGTACAAAAACCGATCTTCCCGGCGTGTCAGATGGAAACTGTCTTTTTCCAAATATAGTACGGCCTCTTCCTGCATCCCTCTTGTGTTCATCTCTCCTTTCCAGACTTGAACAATGAGCAGCGATATGATGAAAGAGATCACAAACGCTATTACAACAATCACCCAGATCGACACATGTCTCTCGCCAGAATTCGTACTGGTGTAAGAATTGGTACTGGGATAGGGGTTTGTGTTTGGGGTTGTATTTGTATTAGGATTCGGGTTTGTACTGGAACCGCCTCCCTCTTTCTGCGCTTTTTCCAGCAGCTCATCACAACGCTCTACATATGCGTGAAATGCTTTATAATACTCTCCCCCTGACAGATCGCTTACGAACGCATTGATCATTTTTCTCTGTTCGTCTGTCGTAAACACATTTCCGGCGCCGCCGAATATCGCGATCCCGCATTGTTCTTCCTCCATGCCAAGCGCAAGCATAATGCCGCCGCTTGGCTTTCCTAATTCGTACTCTGTGTATTTTCCTTCCTGCCATTTGCTGAGATCGCCCCCGCCATAACTGTTTACCGTAACGACAGAAACACCCATGTTATATTCGTCAGAAATCTGCCCGCAGATTTCATTCAATTTTGCCACTTCATCTTCGGACATCAGTCCGGCTTCATCCCGCACCCAGATCCGGTCGGCATATCCTGTATCATTAGCCGCCGCAGTCCCGCCACAGAGCAGAGCCAGTACAAGGACGACGAATACGATCCCGATTCCTTTCTTCCTTTTCATCACAACGTACCTCCAAAAATCAGTGTCCCAAGAATCGACAAAACTACTGTGCCGATAGCTGTGAATTTCCAGAGATATTTCCAGTACATTCCGCTGTCCACCGGCAGTTCTCCAACCATTTTTCCGGTCTGCCCATTGATGGCGAACTGATATTTCTTCTCACGATAAACTGTCTCGAACATCCACACAGGCAGCAACGCATACAGGACTTTTCCGTTTTTAGATTGAATGTAGCGGCTCTTTACCTCAACCGTTTCATAGTCCTGTACCGTACTCGTCAGCCTCTTTTCCACAGTATAGTATATTCTTTTTTTCGCCCTTTCCTGCGCTCTTTGGGAGTCCACGTCATATTTGTCCGTCTCATATCCCGCGAGATACGCCGGGTCAAAATGGGTAAGCTGCCCATATCGAAAGGGTTCAAGAGCCTCCGTTATATCGTCCGCCATCTCGATACTGCCGTCTACCGGCACATGATAAAACTTCATATTTCCTGCTCGATTTACCAGAAAATGGGAAGTCTCGGTATAATCATACTCTTCGTCGCTCCACCTCATCGTTTTGGTGGTGTCAAAACTCATGTCCGCTTCCGTGTCGCAGTCAAAAAGCCAATAAGGAACATAATATCCCTTCAAGTTCTTTAGATAACTCTTGTTCTTAAAATCCCTTGGAAGCAGTTTTTTTCCTTTGCAGAATGCCTCCAGCTTCTGGTGCGCCTCTTCTCCCTCCACCTGAAACGGAATCATGACATCCGGCTTGAATTCCCCGGATACTGTCGCTTTTATCACAACGACATTTTCACAATACGGACAGTTTGTGCTTATTGTATTTTCATCTGCCTCGATCTTGGCCCCGCACGAGGGACATATGTATAGCCCGTCTTCCGTCTTCTTGGCTGCCTCCGCCCCCTGCTGTTCCTCCCAGGTGAAATCCTGTTCCATATCTTTTTTCTTCGACGACTCGTACAGCTTCATCGTTTCAAGCTCGTATTCGTTTCCGCAGTTCTCGCAGGCAAGCTTTTGCTTTTCCGGTGAAAACTCCAGCGCCGCCCCGCAACAAGGACATTTGTATTGTACAAAATCCAAAGCCACCCCTCCTATTCAATGATACGTTTTTCTTCTGTTTCTATAAAATAGCATATCCCATGGTATGCTTGATTTTCATATAAGGCCTCCACGATTGTCCGCATCCTTACGTCCAGCCTATGGTAAACTCTTTTTTCCTCCCAGGGAAGCCCAAGGATATAGTCCCTCTGCCCATCGTCTAACGCCTCGATTTTTTTATAGAACCCTTCGATGTCTTTACAGAGATCCAGGCCAAAATCGCAGGATACATATGACATGCCGCCCCCGTTTTTTTCGCAAAGTCTCTTTAAATATACCGCAAGTTTTCCATCTTTGTCTGGATTGAAACATTTTTCTTTCCAGGCGATCTCTGTTTTTTGCATCTCCCGGTCAGAAACCCTTCGGAAACTGGCTCTTCCATACGCGTCGTAGTCCCGCACATACGCGGCCGTCTCCCGCTGTTTCCCACTTCCCGGCTCCTCTTCAAGGATGACATGGGTATCAAGGAAATGCTCCCATACCGTCTTTTGTATCCGTTCATACGGAGTAGGAAAAGAAATCTGGGCTGCGATCTGCTTTACCGTGTACCCCAGGTCTGCCAGATGGCGGATCGCTCCGCCGCTCGCCGCCTCGTAGGTGAAATTCGATAATGCGGTTTTGAAATACTCCTGCTTCGCCAACTTGCCCTCCTATTCGTCCAAATATATTTCATACACATATGACGGACTTTCCAGATATAACCCGGTTTCGGAATCCTGTAATTTATCAAAAGTTTCTGAAGAATAAAATCTGTTCATCGCCTCGTCAAATTCTACTCCCGTATCCTCCACTATGAAACTAATAATATCGTGCGCATTAAACTCTATTAACTGCTCTTTTTTATTCATTCAAAATTCCCACTTTCTCAAATAAGCATAATGCTTTTTCTATATGAAAAGAATATTGGCTCGTTATCCTCTTATATGTCATACCTCTCATAAGTGTTTCAAAATCAATCCATTGATTGTCATATTGACGCAAGAGCATTGCCATATCGTCAACTGCAACCGGACCAGCCACAATATCATATTTATTATCTAAATTACATTCTTTGCTGGTACTGTCTCCAAATTTTTCCAAATAAATTGATGCAAAACTAGGTATATCAATTATAACATAGATTTCATTTTGACAAAACTTCTTATTTTAATGTATCTGCCCCATTTAAAATCGCCTTCGCCGAGGGACCAGATTGCCTGAAACCGCACCATAAACAGCAGCATCCCCTACTCATTAAGAAGCCGTTCCAGGAAATACTCCCGGTTATTGATAAACATTTCCGTCACCTGATAGCTTTCCGTATCCGTATACTCGCAAGGATGAACCGCCCCGTCGTCGAACGTCAAGATCTCCGCTTCCGGCATTCCCAGGAGGAGCGGCGAATGGCTGGCGATCAGAAACTGCGCGCCTTGCTGTGACAAACGGTGAATCAAAAGCAGTAACGTAAGTTGTCTTTGCGGTGAAAGCGCCGACTCCGGCTCATCCAACAGATACAGCCCGCCCGGCCTAAAGTTCGCCTGGGCAAGCGCCAGAAAGCTCTCCCCGTGGGACTGTTCATGCAAAGATTTTCCTCCATAACGCGAATAATAAACTTCTTTCGGCGTGATATCTCTGTATTCCTCCGCCTGGCTCGCTACATTATAAAAACTTTCCGCCCGCAAGAAATAGCTTCCTGACGGCGAAACGCCTCCCCTGGAAAGCCGAATCGCGTCGCAAAGTTCCGAATGGGAATCATAGGTAGAAAACCGATAATTCCTTGTCCCACCTTCCGCGCTGAACCCATACGCTACTGCGATTCCTTCCAAAAGCGTCGATTTCCCCGACCCATTCTCACCCACAAAGAAAGTTACCTGTCTTGAAAAATGCAGAGTCTCCCCAAACTGGAGAGCCGGAATGTCCCGCAGATAGCTGTCCGCAGAAATTTTATCCCATTCAATCGCCACACTCTGTATCCACCTTTTATTCACCAATCCGTATCTCCATTCCTGTGTAAATCTTCTCGGCTTTCTCTTTTAGCTCTTCCTTTAAAATGTCAAACGCTTTTTCCCCGGTACAGTGCCCTGTATAGATCTTTTCAATTCCTGTTTCTTCGATTTCCCGCGCAAGCTCCCTTACTTCTTCGTCGGAAGACTTAAACAGATGGAATCCTCCAATCAAAGCATAAATCCTTTTATCCGGCCAGGTATCCGCCGTCTCGCGGATGATATTTCCCGCGCCGCCGTGGGAGCAGCTATTCCAGATCACCAGCCCTTTTTCCGTGTGAAGGACAAGGCTTTGCTCGTGTGAAAATGTATCCGGCATCCACTCGTCTCCCCACTTCACGTACATTCCCGCCTTCACGCCCAGCTTTTCCCTTCCCGGCGTTTTGTGGGGGATGAGAAACGCCCCGGGCAGGAACTCATGCTCCCCTTTGACGTAAATGATTCTGTCCGCAAAACGCTCCAAATACCCTTTTTTAATCCCGATATAACGGGCCGACTCTTCCTTCCCGTCATAGCAGTTCTCCCCCGCTCCTTCCCGCAGGTAGAACGACGCCTTCTCATTGTATGCAAAAAAATCCTCCATCCCGTCCGCATGGTCGTAATGGGCGTGGGACAGTACGCCGTATTCTATATCACGGATCTCGAGTCCCATCATTTCCGCATTTTTGATGAAAGCGCCCGTCGTCCCGGTATCCAAAAGGAGTTTATGTCCGCCATATTCAATCCAAACCGACAGCCCCCACTCTGGTATCAATTCACTTTGCGTCGTATTATCAATCAATATTCTTGCAATCATAGCCATGCCAAATCCCTCTCCATATTCTCATGCTGAAATCCGATCAAATTACAGAAAAATCTTTCTGACGCTTTGATTCAATTTTGCTTCCAGCCTTGGAATCTCTTCCGTTTTCTTTTCCCTCATTCTACTGTGAATATCCCGAGATAACTCAGAAACTTCTTTATGTATTTGATTTGCAGCGTCATACTTAGGAATGGCAAGATATTTTAATACGTCTACGCCTCTATTCGTAGATATCGCATATCCATCGATAACGTCTACGATATCTTTTGCATTTAATATACCGCAAACATAGTTTGCCTCGTCAAAATGGGAAAGACTGAGCATAAGTACTTTGGAATCAACTACGACCGCTTTATCCTTGCTAAATAATTCCTTATCTGCGTCCGGAATAGACTCATAATAGGAACCGACTACAACAGCCGACATACTTCCCGTTTGCTCTTTCCATAGAACTTTATAAGGAGCGTAAGTATATTCGCCTACATTGTCCAAACGATAATAGGGCTGTGTTTCAGGATTAAAAAACTTTCCATTTTGAATTCTGCTTGCCAGTAATTCATCGTGATAATAATATAGCCATTCACTTGTTTTGGGCGCAAGCCTGTCTAACTCTTTCTCCGGTATCCCATACTTGTATTTATCCGTATGCGGCACTAAAATGAACTCGTTTGACTTAACATGCCATTTCCCTATATTTCGCCCTCCCAGCATAGGAAAAACAAACGTTTCCTCCTGTTGGGACTTTGTTCCAATCCCAATATTTGCATCTTCTTTTTTATATTCCGCTGAATACGCTTGGTGTTTTTCTTTTCCGTCTTGATAACGGCATCCACAGCCGGACTAAACCGCAGATCATAATAATGGTTTAAAATAAAATTATAAATCTCATAGTCTTTTGGTTCTGCTCGTGTCAAGTAAAGGACAACGTCACGCATCCAAAACCATTATACCCCAAAACCAACAAAGCCACAAGCATCCAGCTCATGGCTCCGTCAATCTTCCTACAAATTTTTACGAATCTCCCCCGCCAAACATATCCCCGCCCTTCCAAACCACCTCAATCTGCCCTTCTCCCAACACCCTGATCCTCTCAATTCCCTTCCGCAACACCCCTTTATCAAATTCCTTCAATAAACGAGGAATCATGTTTTCGTAAATTCAAACCCAAACGCACCTAACGAGTTCTAATCATTGACTTTTTGCTCCTTTTCTCATATACTATAGAAAAGATGTAAAGGAGACATGATTATGGCACAGGCAACTTTCAGTGTCCGCATGGACGAGACATTAAAAAAACAATTTGATGGCTTATGCCAGGACTTCGGCATGAACGCTACTACAGCAATTAATGTATTCGCAAGAGCCGTTGTCAGACAACGTAGGATACCTTTTGAAATATCATCTCCTGAAACTGATATCACCAGGGAAGGCGCAATGCAGGCATTCAATGCCCTGCGAGCACAGGCTAAAGAAAACGGCGTTGCAGATATGAGTCTTGATGATATCAACAAGGAAATTGATCTTGCGCGTGCTGAGGTGTAAAGAATGATCTGCTATGCAGTCATAGATACAAATGTGCTCGTTTCTGCATTACTCTCAAGCAAGGATGATACTGCCACCGTCCAGGTTGTAAGCAAAGTAATCAGTGGAGAAATTATTCCTGTTTATAGCAATGTGATCACAAAAGAATACAGAGAAGTTCTCTCTCGCAAGAAATTTGGATTCTCTGGAAACACAATCGAATACCTGCTCTCTGCTGTGGAAAAATACGGTATATTGGTTGATCCATCACCATCAGGTATCATACTACCGGATATGAAGGATCTGCCATTTTACGAGGTGGTACTCGAAAAACGTGATGATAACACGTACCTCGTCACAGGCAATATTAAGCATTTCCCAAAGGAACCATTTGTTGTAACACCTCGTGAACTGTTCGATATCCTGAACGAAAACTAATAACGGAAATAAGAGATCAGATTTGAAAGCATCTATCGGAAGATAGGTGCTTTCTTTATGTGCATTTTTGAAAGGAAGGTGATCCATATGAGAATATTCAGCGGACTGTTTCGTTCAAGGGATAAGCCAAGTTCAAGAAGTATCTAGCATCGTTTCAAGACCGTCCTGCTGTTTTTTTGTTACGAATCGTTTTTTGATTCTCATGAATTTTAAATATTTCTACATAGGTGGGTTTATTAATGTTACCCTTTTTTACATTAACTGCTTGAAAAAACTCTTTTAACATTTTTTATTTTACCTATTGACATTTCTTAGCTGGACTTACAGTAATCCCCCCGCGCGCTTACCGCCCTGCAGCCGGCCGCCTCAATCCTTCGCTTCAATTCTTCCAACCCTTCCGCTGCTTCCTCTCCTGTACAGATCTTATTATCATACAGTTCATACTGCTTCCGTTTTCCCACAGGGGACAGGTTCGGCATCACGACGTTCGCCCCCGCAAGCAGCCCTTTTTCCCGGCCATTCTCGTCTAACGTCCCCAGGGCTGTCGTTGCCGGAAGCAGGACTTTGGGCAAAAGAATCCGGACTACCGATAGAAGAAACAAAGTAAGGTCCACGCTTCCCGCGGGCTCGTCTGCAAATACAGTGTCATGATGCGGGATAAACGGACCGATCCCCACCATCTCAGGATTCAGTTCCTTTAGAAACACCAAGTCTTCTGCCAGTGTCTCCTTCGTCTGTCCGGGAGAGCCTACCATAAAGCCTGCGCCCACCTGGTATCCCAACGCTTTCAGGTCATACAGGCATCTCTTGCGGACCGTAAGACTCATACTCGATGGATGCAGCCTACGGTAATGCTCCTCGTTCGCCGTCTCATGGCGGAGCAGATACCGGTCCGCCCCTGCAAGGCGAAACCGCTGGTAGCTTTCATACGTTCTTTCTCCGATAGATAACGTAAGCGCACAGTTCGGATACGCTGTTTTGATCGCATGTACGATTTCCTCCATACGGTCGTCCGTATAATAGGGGTCTTCTCCTCCCTGGAGGACGAAAGTACGAAATCCTAACCTATGCCCCTCGGCGCAGCAAGAAAGAATCTCGTCTTTCGCCAGTCTGTAACGCTGCGCTTTGGCATTTTCTCCTCGGATCCCGCAATAGTAGCAATTATTACGGCAGTAATTCGTAAACTCAATCAAACCACGCAAATAAACGTCGTCCCCGTAATATTTTCTCCGAAGACGCACCGCCTCCTCCTTGAGGAGCTTTACCGCGCCGATATCTCCCGCATATCCCAAAAGCTCTACATACTCTTCTTTCGTCAGGCTCCCGTCCCTTATCAACCTGTTGATTACATCCATCTTCTTAGCAGTTCCTTTCCCACAGTGTACGCTTCCTGCAAAGCCACCAAAAGGCATCCTGCAAAAACGGCAAAATCCCCAAAATTGAACGCAATTCTCTCTAACTTCTTATTCTTAGAGGAAAACGAAAAATAATCTACCACATACCGCCTTTTAAATCGGTCGTATGTATTACTTACCGCTCCCCCTGTTATCAAAGCCAGTCCAACTTTTTTCGCCGCCTGCCCCGGGAGCCGCCAGATCGCGCTCTGCCAGATCAGAATCGCGACAGAAGCCGCCGCGGACGACAGACGCACAAACACAGGATACTTCTCCATTCGGTTCATCATCATTCCTCTGTTATGCGTCCGCCGCAGGATTCCTTTCCCTCCCAGAATCCTGCGGCTTTCGTTTTCCTTCATATGTTTCTCAATATAACGCTTCAGACCTAGATCCCCTGCCGCAACCGCAAGAATGATCGTCAAACAGATTCCTGCCATCGCCTACTCTCCCTTGATACGGGAAATCCTCTGCTCGGATTCTTCGATTTCCTCTTCCCGCTTTTCGATCTCTTCGCAAAAAGGTACGAAATCCATACTTACGATTTCATTCTCTTTGAACTTCTCGTAAGCCATTTTTCCAATATTCATAAAATCTCTGTCATTTTCCCGCTTCATCGTATGAATCTGGCTCTTGATTTTCTGAATTTCCAGCGTATCCTCCGCTTTCTTTCCAATCTCCTCCACTGTATCTGTAATCCGTTTTCCTAAATTACCAAAAAAATCCTCCATCTTTTGTTCTCCTTTCTCTTTTAAGGCAAAACGCCTGATTTTTCAAAGCCGCCTGACCGCTTCAAACGTATGGTACAGATCCAACGTACCGTATCCCCACTCCCGGTTCGGATACATCCTCCCGCTCCCTCTCTCGGCTCCTAGAATCAAATAATTCTTAAGCTGAACGGAATCCGGCGTGCTTCCTTCCCCGTAGAGCCACTCCATCAGGAGCGCCTCAGCGCCGGCAGTAAGAGCGGTGGCGACACTGGACCCAGAACGTGTGGTGAACTGTCCGCGCAAATTTACCCCTGTCACACCTACTCCCGGCGCCGCAAAGTCAGGCTTAATCTCATTAAGTCTAGTATACCCCCTTCCCGAACTGACTGCAATACTATTATCCGCTCCATTGTAATATGCTACGCAAGCAGCCGCCTTGGTATTCCCCGGCGCGGTAATCGTATAATCCGGGTTAGAGCGCAGGAAATAGACTTCCCCTGTCAGGAACTCCTCCATCGGGAGCCATGCATGGAAACTCCCGTTTTCCAGCTGAATCGGCTCTACCCTTACCCGCCAGATTCCAGAAAGAGGATGCGCAAACCGCAGAAAGATGAGCTGAGAATTCGTCGTCTCCACCAAAAGACGGTACACTACGTAGACATCTGTATTCTCAAACACAAAATTATACATCCCTTCGCCCTCCCGTATCGCAATCCTCCTGCTCTGCTCCCCGGTGGGCGAAATGATGGATACCGCAAATATATTGGGGATATCGGTCCATAGCTCCATAGTGAACCCTGCGACCCTGTCGCCGACGCTGATTTCAATCTCCTCCCCACTGTTACTCGTCACAGCGCCCATATAGTGATGCCGTTTGTCCGCCTCGTTTCCTACGCCTGCAGCCAGGCCAATTCCCGAATGATTTCCCATGACCTCCATGTACGCGGAAAGCGGGTTGGAACCGTTGTGTCCTCCCATATTGCTGCCAAGGGTAACACAGACCACCAAGGGCTTATTTGCATTCCTGGCCGCATGATAGAGATAGAAAAGCGCCGCCATCACGTCATTTTCCTGGTAGCATGAAGCCTCCGGTTTAATAAAATAAAAATCTCGCAGATATTGCTTTGCCTCTTTGAGTTTTACCACCATAATATCCGCCTCCGGTGCGGCACCCAAGAACTGATTTTCCGGATTACCACTCCCGCAGGCGATGCTTGCCATAAACGTTCCATGTCCGTCTTGGTCCATAGACGGCACGATTTCTTCCGGATTTTCCGCACGCAGCGCTTCGTCAATCTGTTCTTTTGTATATTCGCTTCCATATAAGATTCCCTCCGGCGGGTTTCCCGTCTGAATCGTCTGATCCCAGATACTTAAGATGCGGGTCGTCCCGTCCAGGTTACGAAATACCGGATCTTTATAATTAATTCCACTGTCCAGAAATCCTATAATCACACCTTCACCGCTTATTTCCAGCCCCGGAAGACTCTGAACCTCTGAAATTCCCGCCTGCTGCAGCGCCTCCATATCCAGCGGTGCATAGCAACGTGGAATTGAATTATAGGGAAACTGGAAAAGCTGCCGGGAACCGATATTTTCTTGGCCTAGATAGAGAATTTGGTAAGAATAATCGAGCTGCATCTGACAAAAATCATTCATTAAAAGATCCTTCCAGAAGGATCCGAAGCTCCGGATAATAAAGTCCTGATAATCCTCCGATAGGATTCGTTGTTTACATTCTGTGGCATCCGGCATAAAAAATACCTCATACACTTTTTCCCATAAGTATATGAGGTATTCTGTATTAATATGTGCCGCTTCCCTCAATCCTTGGAACCTCCTGGCCCCGGAGATGGATAATCGGTCCGCCTATTCCCTCGATATAGGCTCCGGTAATCGTCACCTGCCCGATACTGTCGTCTTTCGGAATTTCATACATAATATCCAGCATAAATTCTTCTATGATCGCCCTGAGGGCGCGCGCTCCGGTATCCTTTTCCATGGCTTTTTTCGCGATCGAATGGAGGGATTCCTCGTCAAAGTCCAACTTCACCTCATCTAAGGCAAGTAACTTCTGATACTGCTTCAGAATCGCGTTTTTCGGTTCCTGCAAAATCTTTACCAGCATCTCTTCGTTCAGGCCTTGAAGCGTAAATATAATGGGAAGACGCCCTAAAAACTCCGGTATCATTCCAAACGTACGCAAATCCTCAATCGTGACCTTCTCCAGAATCTTTTTATCGTGGTCGAATTTATCTTTCAAATCCGCTCCAAATCCTATGGAAGAATTCTTTGCAAGGCGCGCCTTGATGATACGGTCCAGATCCGGGAAGGCCCCGCCGCAGATAAAGAGGATATTTTTGGTATTGACCGTCGTAAGAGGCACCATGGCGTTCTTACTGTTGGCTCCCACCGGAACCTCGACTTCGCTTCCCTCCAGAAGTTTCAGCATGCCCTGCTGGACAGATTCTCCGCTTACGTCCCGCTGGCTTGTGCTCTTCTTCTTCGCAATCTTATCAATCTCGTCGATGAAAATAATTCCCTGTTCTGCTTTCTCCACATCGTTATCAGCGGCCGCCAAAAGCTTCGATACCACGCTCTCAATATCGTCCCCTATGTACCCCGCCTCCGTAAGGGACGTCGCATCCGTGATGGCGAGCGGCACGTCCAAAAGCCGGGCCAGCGTCCTTACAAGATACGTCTTCCCCGACCCCGTAGGGCCGATCATCAGCATATTCGACTTCTCGATCTCAATCT
The DNA here is from genome assembly GCA_022793995.1 of Coprococcus sp. GTDB lineage: Bacteria > Bacillota > Clostridia > Lachnospirales > Lachnospiraceae > Allocoprococcus. The sequence goes on along the minus strand of JAAWDY010000021.1, from coordinate 56,498 downwards.
CGTCCATCATATCCGTCGCCACCCGTTTATAGTGGTTATAGACCGCAACAGACATTGCCTTCTTCGCATGTTCCTGCCCCACCACATACTCGTCAAGCTGCGCCTTGATCTTATGAGGCGCCGGAATGTCCCGGATATTCAGGATCGGCGTCTTCTCCTCGTCCGCCTTTTTCTTCTTCAACCGCTGCCTTTTCGGGACCTCGTTTTCCCCGTCTGCTCCCCCTGTAAATCCCATCATGGGCGCCCCCGCCATGTTCATAAACTGGCTGTAATCAAACCCTCCGTTATTCATAGCGTCAAAGCTTTTCTGCATACAGTCCGGGCACACGCAGATATGGTTTGGAAGGTCAATCATCTTTCCGGCGACGCTTTCCGGTCTCCTGCAGATAAAACATACCTTCTCGTACTCTGTTGTATTGTCGTCTTTTCTGTTATCATTCTCTGCCATATATCGTCCTCCTTTATTGTCCGGGTTCCTCCCCTGCCAGTTCCAAAAAATCTTCCTCCGAGAGAATGGGAACCCCTAATTCTTTGGCCTTTTTATTTTTAGACGAGGAAGAATCCACGTCGTTGTTGATCAGATAATTCGTCTTTCCTGTGACGGAGCCGGTTACCTTTCCGCCCAGTCGTTCAATCATCTCTTTGATTTCTCCCCGGTTGGCAAAACGATGCACGCTCCCTGTGATTACAAAGACCATTCCGGCCAATTTCTGCCCGCCAGGTGCCTTTTCTTCAGGAATCACAAGCTCTGCAAGCAATTCTCTAAATTCACTTTTTCGCTCTTCCTGGGCAAAATAATCGGTAAACGCTTTTGCCATCACCGGACCGATCCCCTGAATCTGACTCAGCTCTTCCTCTGAAGCTCCCAGCATCTTCTCCACATCGTTTCCAAATTCCCGGCAAATAATCTTTGCATTTGCAATCCCGATTCCTGCAATTCCAAGCGCATAAACCACTCTTGGAAGCGTCGTCTCTCTCGCTTTTTCAATATTTTCAATCAGATTCACGTAGGACTTTTCTCCAAACCCTTCCATTTCCTGGATTTCTTCCCCATATCGGTCCAGATGGAACATATCGGTATACTTGTGGATCATCCCTCTTGCGATCAATTTCTCCAAAGTCGCCTCAGACAAACCGTCAATATTCAAGGCGTCGCGGCTGGCAAAAAGCGCAAAGGACTTCACTCGTTTCGCCTGGCAGTCCGGATTCGTACAGTAGAGGGATTTGGCGTCGTTTACTTGACGGATCTTGGTCGTCCCGCCGCACACCGGGCAGTTCTTTGGAATCTCGATCCTGCCGCTCCTGGTTAAATTCCGCGCAATCTGCGGAATAATCATGTTCGCCTTATAGACTTCGATCGTATCGCCGATTCCCAGAGCCAGCTCCTCCATAATACTTAAGTTGTGGACACTGGCGCGGCTCACCGTGGTCCCTTCCAGCTCCACAGGCTCGAAGATCGCCACTGGATTAATCAGCCCTGTCCGCGACGGACTCCACTCGATTGTAAGAAGACGGGTCTTTTGCACCTCGTCCGCCCACTTGAAAGCAAAGGAATCCCTCGGAAACTTCGCCGTCCTTCCCAGCGACCTGCCATATGCGATATCGTCGTAGACAAGCACCAGCCCGTCGGAAGGGACCTCATTTTTCTCAATCGCTTTGGAAAAATAATCCATCCTCTCTTCCAGGTCGTCCTTTGTCACCTGATAATGTTCTACCACATCAAACCCTTGCATGGCAAGCCAATCCATCTGAAAGTTTCTGGAATTCTGAAAATCCACGCCGTCTGCCCTCACCAGCGTAAACGCATAGAACATCACGTTCCGTTTTGCCGTAATTTCATTGTTAAGCTGGCGCACCGAGCCGCTGCACAGATTCCGCGGGTTTTTGTACCGGGTATCCTCGTTCTCAATCGAAGCATTGATCCTCTCAAAGTCATGATAGGTAATGACCGCCTCGCCCCGTAAGATCAGTTCCCCTTGATACGCAATCTGAAGGGGAAGATTCTGAAATACCCTGGCGTTATTCGTGATGACCTCGCCTACCTCACCGTTTCCCCGGGTTACCGCCTTATACAGGCGTCCTTCGCGGTAGGTAAGCACGATCGTCAGCCCATCCAGCTTCCAGGAAATAACGGCTTTTTGCTCTCCAAGAAATTCTTTTAGCTTTCCCACTTCTTTTGTTTTATCCAACGATAACATAGGAGCTTCATGGCGTTCCTTCGGAAGCTCGCTTAAGACCTCGTATCCCACCTGGACCGTAGGGCTTGACGCAAGCACCACCCCAAGCTCCTCCTCCAATGCCTTTAATTCATCGTAAAGAGCGTCGTATTCATAATTACTCATGATCTCGCGGGATTCCTGGTAGTACGCCTTTCCCGCTTCGCCAAGGAGCCGCGTCAGCTCCTGCATCCTTTTTTTCTTGTCCATCTCTTTTCCTGCTTTTCTATCAATTTAGTGACGCTGCGCCAGGGACGGTCCATTGGCAGATTCCCCAAGCAGCCCATACAGCTCCTTTAGCTCCTCATCCATCAGTTTTCTGTACCCGCCGGGCTTTAAGTCTCCCAGCACAATATTCATGACCCGGACGCGCCGAAGCGTCTTGACCTTATAGCCGAACACCTCGCACATCCTGCGTATCTGCCGGTTTAGCCCCTGGGTGAGTATAATCGTAAATTTGTATTTTCCTGTTTTTTCTATTTTACATGGCCTTGTAACCGTATCCAGTATCGGAACGCCCCCTGCCATACCACGGAGGAATGCCTCTGTAACCGGACGGTCCACTGTGACCTGGTATTCTTTCTCATGATGGTTTCGCGCACGCATGATCCGGTTGATGATATCGCCGTTGTTCGTCATTAAAAGCAGCCCCTCGGACTCCTTATCCAGCCTTCCTACATAGGTGACGCGGACAGGATAATTCAGAAACCGGACGATATTATGCCTCTCCCTAGGATCTTCAGTACATACAACGCCCCTGGGCTTATTCACCGCAAGCACGACAGACTCGTCTTTTTGTAAAATCTTCTTGTTCCCTACCATCACATCCTGCCCCGGCGCCACCTTCGTCCCCGGAACCGCCGTCCTCCCATCGACCTTTACCATCCCTTGTTCAATCAGCCTGTCTGCCTCCCTCCGGGAGCAGACCCCCGCCTCGCTTAAATATTTATTTAACCGGACTTCCCTTCTCTCTTCTTTGTCCCCGAACCTTTCTTCCATCCGATTTACCACGCTTCCTACTTTGTTTTCTCCTTGCTGTCCTTCGCTCCTGTTCCGCTTCCCTCGTCCGCCGGCTAACTTTCATCGGACAATATACCGTACAGCATCCGGTCCTCGAAAAAACTGTTGGCATTATATAAGAACAGCACGCTGTCGATCTTATTGTCCGCCATCAACTGATCCAGATCCCCATAATAGTATCGGGGATCCACCACGACAACCTCCTTGTAATACGGCACAAGGAAGGGGATAAAGCAATTCGCATAAGAATCCTTAATCACCAGGAGCCTTCCGCCGTCGCTGCGCGTGGTCTTAATATCCACAATCGCGTGATTCCCTCCCATAAACACATTATACTGATCCTCGCCGTTTAGTGAGGCCGAGTCGTAGAGGGACGCGCTTTTTTTCTGTTCCTCAACATAGTTTACCACCCATCTCACGTTCGTATCCCCATCCGGGAGATAAATAAAGATCGCTTCCTTATATCCAGTCTGGTAACCACTCATGGCGGACAACGTCCCTGTGAAATGATTGGACGCCCCGTACGGTTTCATCTTTATCTCTTCCATATTCGTAAGGCCAAGCTTTTCCCTGGCGTCCTGGAAGGCGTAATAAGCTCCCAGCGTAGTCCAATGATGGTCGGTACGATAATAGATCTCTTCCTCGCGGTGCTCCGTCATTGTCTTCTCCACGTCAATCCAATCGTACGGCCCTTCCAGGCGGTTTCTCACCTCTTGAATCATTTCTCTTTGATCCGCCGGCGCCGCAAAAAGCGGCAGCTTACTCCGCATTACGCTTACTGCGTTCGGCACCAGCATCATATGCATCTGGATGTCCTCACGTCCCGCTTTGAAATCAAGCATCGCGCTTAGATTCTCACTTAGCGCTTCCTCATCCGGCGCCGCCGCATCTGCCATCAGATAATCGTCCCTTCCGTTAAATACACCGTTTTCCTTTGTCTTTCCGGAAATACTGTCCGCAAAAGTTTTGATCTGCAAAAGCAGCTCCCGCCCCGGGAACTGATCGGATATGTACTCCTCATACTGCCGCATAAACCGTCCGCTTGTAATCTTCGATAGAGACATCTCCGGACGCTGTGCCAAAACCCTCTTTTCCTGGGAGGAAAATTCTCTGTCCTTGTGCAGAAGATTTCCTACGCTGATAAAAAGGAGCGTAAAGAAAAACGCCGCCGCCAATACTGCCTGCGCCCCCTTGATCGGTATATACTTTCCTATTTTTTTCCGTTCTTTTTTCTTACCTGCCGCCATAATCATCCCTTAAAATCGAAAATATAAAAATGGATTATACGTTTCTGTTACAAGATACACAACACTGATGAAAAACATTCCCAGATAGAGAATCGCCACAGGCGCGGACGCCTCTCTTTCTTCATCCCACAAAAGGACGCGTCCCAGCCGGTGCATCACCGGCGTACACCCGACCACAAGGAAGATCCAAAGCATCCAATTACTTTTGATAAGGTAGAGCGCGTGCCTGTCGAAAATACTGGAAGCCCCTGCGCCAAACATCCTTCCCAGGTAAACAAAAGCCTCCTTAAGCCCAGGACTTGCAAAAAGTACCCATCCGATCATAACCAGGAACATACAATACAAAACCCCGATCACTTCCGGAAGCTTCGCAAGGAGCCTCCCCGTCACATATTTCTCTATGATCAAGATCACCCCGTAATAAAGCCCCCACACAACAAAATTCCAACTCGCCCCGTGCCATAACCCGGTCAGGAGCCAGACAATCATAAGATTCATAATGTGGCGCAAAACAGAAACCCGGTTCCCTCCCAACGGAATATAGACATATTCACGGAACCAATTCCCCAAGGAAATGTGCCATCTCCTCCAAAAATCCGTTACGCTGCGCGCAATATACGGATATCGAAAATTCTGCGGGAACTCAAAACCGAACATTTTGCCCAGCCCTATTGCCATATCGGAATATCCACTGAAATCATAATAAATCTGAAACGTATAGGCAGCGCACCCAATCCACGCTGTCAATACCGAAGCAGGCGCCTGCGCCGCCGCCTCGGTATAGACGGCGCCAATTGTATTAGCTAACAGGACTTTCTTCGCCAGGCCTACGATGAACAGACGCGCGCCCTGCCCAAACTTGTATATATTCTCCCGGCGGCTGCGAAGTTGTTCTTCCACATCCGCATAACGCACGATCGGTCCTGCGATGAGCTGCGGGAACATGGTCACATACGCCCCAAAATCGATCGGATTTACGAGTACGTTTACTTTCCCCCTATATACGTCTATAATATAGGACAACGCCTGGAACGTATAAAAGGAAATCCCGATGGGAAGTTCCAGATTCCGGACGGGAATCTGGACGGACAACGCCGCGTTTATATTTTCGATCAAAAAACCATAATATTTAAAAAAGCCCAGAATCAAAAGATTCACTACAACAGTGATGGTAAGGCTCTTCCTTTGTTCTTCCTTCCTGCCCTCGTTCCTCGCCAGGTCGATTCCACTAAAATAATTAAACAAAATCGACAAAATCATAAGAAATATATAAACTGGCTCTCCCCAAGCATAAAAAATAAGGGATACCACCAGCAAAACCGCATTTTTCGCTTTTCTCGGCGTTACGTAATAGAGCAGGATCGTAAGCGGCAAAAATGTAAATAAAAACACAACACTGCTAAACAACATGATTGAATGCCTTTTCTATCCTATCCGCATCCGGTGATACCACGAACAGGACATACCTTCCTTTGGTTTTTATAATAGAAGAATCCAGCAGATTCACCTGCTTAGCGCCATATCCTTCAAAATTCGCAAGCTGGGCCTGCCTGCGCTTTTCGATCGCCTCCTCCACCGCCTCCGTATCATTTTGGGAACGGACATGGATGAGAAGGACCTCCTCGACGCCCATTGTCTCTCGGGTATAGTATAGCAGGACATCTTCATAGTCTCCACTATGGAGCCGATATAAACGTTTTAAATCCTGGCTTCCTCCCTTTGTCAGTTTGTCCGTATTTACCACATCTTCCACAGCGGAAGCCGTCTCCGAAAACGCCGCATTTCCATCTCCTTTTTTCACCATCAGGACGATAACATAGACGAGCAGAATCCCCACCGTCCCATAGCGGAGTATGCTGAGAATATCGGCGCGTTTCTGATCTTTCCTCTTCCTTATTATCATATCCCGGCCACCTCCGCCATACGTTCCGCCCAGACCGGATAGAAATCAGCCTTCATGTGCTCTCCGTCCTCTTCGTAGTATTCTTCTTTTACCAGTTCCGTATTGTCAATAAACGTAATTCCTTCCTCCCCGCATATTGCGGCCAGCGCCTCGTTATAAGAAGAAATGTTTGCATAAGCAGGGTATTTTTCAATCGCCTTTTCCTGGACCGGCAGAATTCCATTGATATAGATCTTTGCCTCTGGAAGACGGGTCCTGATATCCGTCAGCACGGCTTGATAGGATTCGATAAAGGCTCCCGTATCCCCCTCCGTAGCGGATACGTCGTTGAGTCCCAACGCAAGGAAGACCGTCTGCGGGCTTAATGATTCCAACGTCCCGATCATTTCTTCCAGTTCGCTTAAATGCACGCCCTTCTCCGCTACCACATGGGAAGAATCCAGCACCTCATACTCCAAAAAACCGGTCGTGATCGAATCTCCCATGATCGCTGCGTAGGCAAACTTCTCTGAAAGCGGGCGGTTCTTATATTCTTCTTCGGCAAGTCTCTCCTGTTTCTCTACCTCCTGGATCCGCGCTTCGATCTCAGCGACGTCTTCCCCCTCCATCGCCCGGATCGCGTCGACCGCCGCTTTGGTGTCCACATTGCGCACCGCGAGCCGGGACAAAATAATACTTATGACGACCGCAATCAAAACGATCACCGCCCCGATGCCCAAAAGCAGCCTTTTTCTCCTTACATCTTCCCTTCGATCCCTGTCCACTCTTCTGATCCTCGCTTATCCATTGGCTTTTTTGCACTGATCTCATATATTGTTAAGTATACTTCATTCTGTTTTGAATGACAATCCGTAAGTTCGACGAAATACAAGTGCATTTTTTATTTTTGTGTGATATACTAATAAAAATATTTACTTATTAAAGCATAATGTGCTTACCCGGATAGCCGGCGGCTGCGTTTCTCATAGTGGAAATTCTGAATTATACCCATAAGAAATAGCCGTCCTGCACCTAGAAATGTAGACGGCTAATCTTATGATTCGTATTTAAATTTCGCCGGGACGGGGAAACGCGACTTCCCTTCCGACTATCCTGTTAAGCATATTATAGCCAAAATCTTGTCATATGTCAAACACTTAATTTCTCAGGAGGTATCTATGCTCATCCTTTCACTCGACACAAAAAAATGTATGAACGCGCTTTTACTTGGCGCTGCATTTGATTCTTTTTTCTTCATCGAAGGAGAAATTACAACTTTCAATACGTTTCAGATCGACGGCAGGCTGAAAAAGGAATTCTACCGCCAGACGACGGATGACGACTCTCTTGCCCCTGACCGGGAGTATGCTTTATGGAAAGAACAGCGTGAATTCTGCTTCTCCATTATCCGTGGGAAACGCGCTCCGCTTAATTTCCGGTTCATCCTGTCGCTTTCTTCCCCTAACATCGCACGGATGCTGGAGCAGAACAATCTTGATTTCTCCCCTGCCGACGTGCAGGGGCTTTACCTCAATTTCCGGTATGACGGCACACACCTTACCTGCACCACCGGCACCTCCATGAATCTGTTCACCCTGGATAAGTCGCTGGACGAAGCGTGGGATAAGATGGCGCAAAGGATCTTCGCAAAACAGGAGATTCCATTCGAGGTTATGTAAATATCGGAAAAGGACGATTCCTTTTTTGACCGGAATCGCCCCTTCCCCTACTTTTTATTTACTTCTTATTTACTTCGTCAGCATCAACATAATGTCGTTGCTGCGTTTTACGAACGCCGTCATCTCCTCCGGAGACAATGGCTTGTGCGCCAGCATCGCCAAGTCGAAAAGCTGATGGCAGATAATCTCTGTATTTTCCCCTTCCTTATGCTCCACCACATACTGTACTAACGGATGGTTCGCATTCAAGATGAGCGTGGAATCCGTCCCAAAGGCGGAAGCATCCATGCCCGCCATACCGTACATCTTCATCATCTCCTGCATACGGCGGGACTGCTCAGACAACGTAATCATCGACGCCACGCTGTCATCCTTCATCTTTTCTACTTTTACATTCAGTTTATCATTACTAAGCGCTTTTCGGAAGATCTCCATCAGGCTGTCCGTCTTTTCTTTGAACGCCTCTTTTTCTTCCTCAGACACTTCTTCTGTAAACTGATCTGTCAGTTCCGCGTCGATCCGCTGGAAACGTACATGCGGGTTCTTCTGCTCAAGCTGTGTGATAAACGGCGAGTCGATGTTGTGCGTCAGGATGATGGCTTCCAGTCCTTCTTTCTTAAACATGTTAATATACTGGCTCTGCTGCTGCTCGTCCGTCACATAGTAGATGGTAGTCTTGGTATCTTCAGTTACCGTGTTTGCGTCTTCTCCTTCATCATCTTTTTTCTCATTCGGCTCCACGATCTCGCCGCCGTTTTTCTCAATGCATTCTTTCAGGCTCATGAACTTGTGGTCCAGGTTCTTAAAGAGGACGTAATCCATCATCTTATCGCAGAACTTCTCGTCCTTCAGGCAGCCAAACTTGATGAACGGGCTGATATCGTCCCAGTATTTCTCATAATTCTCTTTATCTGTCTTGCACATGCCGGACAGCTTATCCGCCACTTTCTTGGAAATGTATTCGGAAATCTTCTGCACAAACCCGTCGTTCTGCAGCGCGCTCCGGGAAACGTTCAGCGGCAGGTCCGGACAGTCGATCACGCCTTTTAATACCATCAGGTATTCCGGTATTACTTCTTTAATGTTATCCGCGATAAACACCTGGTTATTATAAAGTTTGATCGTACCTTCAATGGAGTCGTATTCCGTGTTGATCCGCGGGAAATAAAGAATTCCCTTTAAGTTGAACGGATAGTCCATATTCAGGTGAATCCAGAACAAAGGCTCCTTGTAGTCCATAAATACCTTGCGGTAGAATTCTATATATTCTTCTTTCGTGCATTCGTTCGGATGCTTCGTCCAAAGCGGCTTGGTATCGCTGATGGAAACCGGGCGCTTTACGATCTTAACCTTATCGGAAGCAGGAGAAACCTCGACCATCTCTTTCTCGCCGTCCTCGTTCTCCTTTTCCTCCATTTTAGCATCCTCATGGATGTGCTCCACAACTTCGTCCGTATCAAGAAGTTCTTCTTCCGGTATCGTCTCATATTCCGGCTCCGCGTTCTCCTTGGAGAGAAAAATTTCTACTGGGATGAATGAGCAATATTTGTTAAGCACCTCGCGCATCCGATACTCGTTGGCAAACTCTACGCTATCTTCATTCAAGAACAAGGTGATTTCTGTTCCGACCGTCTCCTTGTTTCCTTCTTCAATCTCGTATTCTACGCCGCCTTCACTGACCCAATGCACTGGCTGCGCGCCTTCCTTGTAGGAAAGGGAATCAATGTGCACCTCATCCGCAACCATGAACGCAGAGTAGAATCCCAACCCAAAGTGCCCGATCATATCGTCGTCCGTTGTCTTGTCCTTGTATTTCTCTAAAAATTCCGTAGCGCCCGAGAACGCGATCTGCGTAATATACTCTTCCACCTCGTCCGCGGTCATCCCCAGACCATTGTCGATGAACTTCAAGGTCTTCTCTTCCGGGTTCACAACGACCTCGATCTTCGCCTTATAATCCTCCGGCATCTCATACTCGCCCATCATGTCCAGTTTTTTCAGTTTTGTGATTGCGTCGCACCCGTTGGATACCATCTCCCGGGCAAAAATGTCGTGGTCTGAATACACCCACTTTTTAATAATCGGAAAAATATTCTCACTGCTGATCGAAAGACTACCTTTCTTTGATGACATTCATATCACTCCTTCAAAATTATTTTCACGTCTATGGAATATCTTAATACTGAGGAGGAGAAATGTCAACAAAAAATTAGCACTCTTTTTAAGTGAGTGCTAATAATTTTATGAAGTATTTATAAAAAGTCTGTAAAGTGCAGGAGAATTTAATCGGTCTTAAAAGATTGATTAACACTCTTAATAAAACAATAACTTTCTCATTCTAGTTTTAGATTCTACTTTAGCATAGCGTGAACTTAAATTCTATTTTCTAACTAGCCATTCGATAAAATCTCGCACAGCGCCATCACCTCCATTATGTTCAGCTACATAATCTGCTAATGCAATAACCTCCTTAACAGCATCCCTTGGACAGCCAACAATACCCCCTACTTCTTTTATCAGAATCATACATGTAAGATCATTAATATCATCTCCTATATATGCAACAGAAGTAAAATCTTCTGTGATAGCACGTAACTTTTCCATTTTATTACTGATACCTTGATAAATATTTCTAATACCTATCTCTTTACAACGATTCTCCAATATCTTAGAAGTCCGTCCAGTGATGATAACCGGATCAATTCCTGCCGGAATAGCTATATCATGGATACCGCAGCCATCTTTAACATTGAAAGCTTTCATTGCTTCTCCATCATTACTCATATAGATTTTCCCATCGGTTAATGTACCGTCAACATCCATAACCAGATATTTTATATTTTTCATTGTCTCACTTTCTTTCTCAAATGTACAAGTCCGCTCGTTATTATATTATTCAAATTAAAAACAACTATTGAAATTGCAAAAACAATCAATAACGCAATTATTCCACTTTTCACTGTAAATGTATTACTCTTTTGTAATATTTGATATTCTATACAAAATGCAATGTTTTGGTGAATGAGATATAGAGGATATGAGATTGCACCCAAATACTGAAGTATTTTTATCTCGAGTATTTTCAATTTATTATAATATGCAAATGAAAATATAACCATTATTATTACTAAATAAACCACGTACATTATACCTTTTGTAGCATATATATATATTGATGAAAGTGATAAAAGAATCATCGCTCTTATAATCAGGTATTTTTCTTTTGAGTCCTTCTTTTCCAGAAAAATATGCGATACATAAGCAAGACCCATAACACCGACATAGGAGCCGCCAATAAGTTTATACAAGAAATCGTTAGATACTATCTTAGCAATAAAGGCAAGTATACACCAAACTATATATGACTCTGGTTGTTGATCTTTTTTAATTCTTTTTAAAAAAGCAACACCTAAAATAAAAGAAATTAGAGTTGTTAAATACCAATGAGATTGTTCAACATATGGCACTCCTATATATCCATTAATCCAGAATACGTTAGCTACATAATCGATAAATGTACAAGTTCTATTAGGAAGCCACCAAATATGTAATGTTATGAAAATTATTGTTATACAGATAAAATACGTTGGCCATAATCTAATTATCTTTCTAATCAAATAATCCTTTATCTTAAGTTTCTCTGTTCTGTTAGTTAAGAAAAATGCTGAAATAAAGAGAAAGGACATCGCTCCAAAATCTCCCCACCAGCTCATCCATCCAATCGAATTATTGCAATATAGTTGTTGGAATCTGCAAAATAAGTGAAAACAAACTATTAGCATTATTGCTATACCCCTGAAGCCTTCGATCTGTTTATTTTTCATATCATCACCTTGATTTAAGAAATTTTTTATATCCTCTTTTTATTATACCAATAGTTGTCTTCTTATAAAAAAACAAATGCAATATTAATGTAACTACGAAACTCATAGTAAATACTATGAATGCTAAAATGCACCAATAAAAATAATTTTCACCCACCAAAGTGATTTTACTTGACAAAATAATTGAAAGAATAATACATGCAGCGTCCACAATTAGATGTTTACAAGCAAAATTTATTTCTCGACACAAAATATTCTGAGATAAATACCAAACTAAATAACAGACTCTATAAAACATCGCTGCTAGTGTTCCAACAGACACTCCAATCAGACCAAATTGACTAACACATATTATCGAAATAGTTAAGTTAATCAAAGCTTCTATAAAAGAGGCGTTTTGTGTTTCTTTATAATGTCCTGCTGCCAACACCATCATATTATAAAAAACCCTCAGACAATAGAACAAATATGCGGTAGTTATTATCACCGCAAAAGCTGGGACAATATAATTTGCATCATTTATTCCTTTAGTATATACTTTTACAAATGGAATAATTAGCACAAAGGTACATGCAAAAATTAATGAAATGAAAAAGTGTACAACGGATTCCATTGTTCCAAAATATACATTTAATGAATCTTTATCATCTTTAGCCAAAAGGTTTCCAAAAGTTGCTCGTAAACTATCTATAACCGTGGAAAATAATCTTCTTACACCACAAACAACATTATAATATACCGTATAAATTGACACATTAATTAGTGTCGAGAATATTGTCAATACAGCTACATCTGTATGTTCAAGTACCATAGCCGCTATATGTTGAGCAAATCCATTCCATTTTTGCTTAATTGGTTCTTCCTTTACCTCAATTGAATAATCAATCATATAGTTTTTCTTAACATAATAATACTGCCCTAAAGGACGCAGAAGATATATAAATGCCGTGCCTAATTTCACAATATGTATACCTAAACCAATTCTCATCAAAATGTAACAAACTAATGTATTGGCAAATAAAGTAACACTTTGCAAAAATAATGGAATATATGCTTTCTGGTCTGCATTAAGCAAAATCTGATTGACAATACCAAAATAATACTGCATTAAAGAACTAATAGAAATAATTATAATTAGCGCAATGGTAAAAAACAGATCAAACGAGGTTTTTACAGTAAGCGGATAAAAAACACAGAGTAGTACGATATATACCATGAAAACTCCGGCAATAATGCGATAAAACCTCCTTGCAGACTTCATAATTCTACTTAGTAAATCAATATCATTCTCCGCTAACGGTTTATATAAATTTGATTGTACAACTGCGCCAATTCCCATCTCTAAAAAAGTTACAAAACTTAGGAATTGCGTAATCGAGGATACAAGTCCATTAATTTCCGATCCATAATAAACTAAAAAAAACTTAGGTAAAATAAAACCACAAATAATTGTTATTATCTGATTTACTATTGACAATGCTGTGTTTTTTAACATTAAGTTTTTCCTCATTTATACGATATCCCCCCTCCCTTATTTGAACAATGATAGAATTGAGAATATCAAATTGCAATTACTAATAGCGCTGCTGCATATTTTGATCTCTGCATACTAACAGCGTAGTGGCAAGAGACAATATGATTTGTAGCGGAATGATATAATATGATACAATTCCATACTCAAATATTATACTTACTAAAAATATTGATAACGTCAAATTTGCAATTCTGTATTGCCCGTGAATTTTATATGCCTTTATTAGCACTAAAACATATTTCGCATAATATAGTATCAGTCCTACAATCCCCAGGCAGGATAAAAGTTCCCAATAATTATTATGGGCATACCGGCCATATACATCCACATGAAAATTACCATAATTGTAAACACCAAACGCATTCATTCCCCACCCCCAAATAGGTTTATAATAAAAAAGATATTTGGCTTTATCAATTAGGAACATTCTTACTGTAAAACTACCGTCTGTTGACGTACCTTGTAGAAGACCCAAAGCAAGACCAAGCATTCGATTATACAACGCTTCATTTTGGCGCAATACAAAAAAGGATATAATTAACACAATAATAACGTATGTAATTAATTTAAATACTTTCATCATATGCTTACGATCAATTTCTAATAAATATAAAAGGAAAAAGCCGACAATCGGCATCAGCAATCCCTTTCTGGAACCTGCTAACAACTCCACAGCGAAAACACATACAATTGGTACTAAATATAATTTCTTTTTTTCATTCCTGAAAAAATAAAATGCTATGATAGCTCCAAAAGCCGCTATTTGACAAGCCATATTAAACTGCCATCCTGTAGAAGGACGGGTTACTGTATCTGTCATACCATATTTTATTCCTGTCACCACAATTGCATAGATTATTATTCTAATGCACATATATGTTGTCGCAATAACGAATGCTTTCAAATAATTTATTATTCTAGAACTTGTATTTCCAAAATATAATATCCATAGAGTAAGTATTAAAGATTCTAGCATTGATGGCACCAATTCAAGATATGCCGATCTACTGAAACACCAAAAATAGGAAAGAAACGCATATCCACTAAATACCAACATAATTGTATAGTACTTACGACTAATACTTTTTAGTCTAAATTTTCCTTTTTCGACGCCCAAAATATAGTAAAACATATATAGAAGCATAAAAACTATTGGCGTATATTCTAGTATTCGATTTAATCGATGTCCTAAGAGTGTACAAAAATGTAAGCCAATCAAAACAGTATCAAGTTTTATTGAATCAGCTTTAATGTCTATTCTGCTTTTCATGAGTTATCCTTTCGCAATTGCCTCTTCGACCACTTTCTTCCATTTATCTACTATCTTTTCTAGACTGTACTCCGTTCTTGCCTTTTTTGCCTCCTCTGACATTTGACAAGCATAATCTCTATCATTAATAAGTCTTTCCATTGCTCCAGATAATGCAATCGTACTATTCATGGGTATTAATATCCCATTAATTCCGTCATTAATAACCACTCGTGCACCGCCGCATGGGCAGTCCGTGCATATTACAGGCAAGCCAATCGCCATAGATTCTAACATTGCATTAGATATTCCTTCATGATTTGATGAATTAACATACATATAAGCATCTTTTATTTCATTATGAATATTGGCTGAATATCCCATCAGTAAAACTCTTTTCTGCAGCCCTGACTGAGCAATATAAGCTCTTAACGCCTCTTCTTCACTACCTTTACCCCATATTTTAAGCGTAAAATCTGTATGCTTATCAGCCAGCATCGAAAAAGAATCTATTAACAGCGTCAAATTTTTTTCTTTTTCAAGTCTACAAAAAGTAACTATTTCATTACAGACCATGTTCGCATTTCTAATCGGTAGATTCTCTTTTATTGGATTAAGAATTACCGTACTCTTTTTCTGAGCTGTTTCCCAGAAAAATTTCTTTTGTTCATCGGTTTGAAATACAATGCTTGTCGCACACATATATCTAATATTTGCAAGTAGTTTTTTGAATGCAGAATTATACTCCAGCTCTGGATCCTGTCGTTGAGAAAAGACTGTAGCATACCTGCCACTAAAAAAATGATCTATTACAATATATGGTGTCGTTCCTTCTGGAATTGAAACTACAATATCAGGTGCTATTCTTTTAAGTAATTGGTGAACAGCGATTTGTCGTTTGATAATTCTAAGCATATGTGATTTATGAAACGGCAACACAAAGGACTTAATATTGTTAAGCAATTGATATGAATCCTCATTGTCATACGTTAGAATTGCATTTACTTCATAGCGGGGGTCTTTAGCAAACTCATTGGCAAGTATGGTTGCGACCCTTTCTGCACCTCCATGTCCCAGCTTTGTTATGAAAAAAGCTATTCTTTTCATTTTATACCTCTTCTCTTTTTTTCAAACCGTTCAATATATATTCTAGGTTTAAACCAAAATTCTAATAGCAATCTATCCTTAGCCATCAAAGAAAAGCTTACAGGAAGGGCTATACCACATAATATTAAGGACATCAGCCATATTATTGTATTGTGAAAATTTATTTTAATATAAAACATTCTAAAAGCATTCATCAATACCGGATGCATGATGTATATATACATCGTATTTTTCCCTATATACAAGAGCGCTTGGTTGCCCAAACTAAAGTATTCTATTATCCCATGTAATAAGAAAAAAAAGAAAAAAGCCCCTGTCAGATTTTCCATTATCTTATAAGCATATATATCAGGATTATTACAATATGGAATAAAAAGAATAACATAGAGTATGAATGCAACGGCAGCTATAATCCATTTTCTAAGTAACCATTGGAATTTGTATATACATACCCCAATATAATAAAATAGTGAGTAAAATAAAAAGCGATCAATTAACACATTTCCACTTTTAAACCAAATCCAAGTCATTGTCATCGGAATTAAAATAATTAGTATTATTATTGAATTATCTTTTAGTACTTTTTCTAAAACCCAAATAAAAATCGAAATAAAGAATAAAAGGTATATAAACCACATAAATGCAACTGGTTCAATAAACATTTCAAATAAGGATGCGGTTTCTACTTTCCGTACAACATAATCGGAAAAAACGGACTTTCCTATCCAAATTGCAATTGCAAACCAAGTATATGGAAATAATAAATCAATTGCTTTCTTTTTTAAATAAGGTAAAAACTGGGCATCTTTTCCAGCTTCTTTTGCATTTTTATATATGTATCCAGAAACCATAAAAAACAGCGGCATATGAAAACTATTAACAAAAAAATCAAGATACCTAATTAAAAAAGATTGAGTATTAATCCCTGTCATAGTCCGTTCACAAGCATGCCCTATCACAACACATATTATCGCAAATGCCTTAATATAGTCTAACCACTCTTCCCTTTTTTGCATCTTTCCTCCTGGATATTATAAATACAATCATAGTTTTGAACCTATATTGTGTACGTTTTTCATAATAGCATTAAAAATATAGCTATAAATATCTTGTATTAATAATATCAGTAAAAATTTATCTCTTAGAAACAATAGCAGAAAATTTTGATGGCGTAATTAAATTAAACTCACAAAATGGAGCCATCGTATCAATAATATCTTTAAGCATGATTGATATTTCTTTATTTAAAACTTCAAACTCTTCTATATGACGTTCATTTTGGTATGAATTATCCAAATAATTTTTATCATTGTCAGCGTCAAATCCATCAAATCCTGCAATAGTAATTTTGATTGGATTTATTCTTTTAAGAAGATTCAATAACATAATAGTTGAATTTTCAAAATACTTGTAACCACGATTAATTAAACTATGGTAATTTACCACTATATCCGTCTCACTATCTCCCTTGACATTTGATGAAATAATAACATTTCTTCCCTTTCTTTTCTTTTCTAGTCTAGCATAACGTTTAGCATTTCCAAAAAAAGTATATGCCGATGGCTCATCAGCAACAAAGTTAACGCTAATGACAATAGGTTTGTTTTGATCCTTATATCCAGCTATCAATTCACGATGTGTGTTCAATGTGTTTCCCGGAACCATAAGAAGCACCTCTTTGCCTTCCATTACTTCTCTTAGATGCTGAATAGCTTCATAATCATCTACTTTATCTGCAACATATTCCGTATAAAGTCTCTGGATATTATCATAATCATATCTCTGGCGCGTTTCCGGATCAATCATAGATAAAAGATTGCCTACATCCTTTGTATCCAGTCGAAACTTTTCAGTTAGGTAAATAATATTATTAGGATGCGACTTGTATATCCCTGCCATCATGGCGGCTGTTGAATACCCCCATTTATGTTCCAGACTATACTTGTAAATGTAATCATCAAGCATATCTAGGATATCTTCAAACTCATAATCATAGTGCAACTTTCGGATAAGAAAATCTACAATTAGCTCTGTGTTCAAATTACCAGCAACTTTTCCCATACCGCCAAGCGTCCCATCAATAATAATCTGTCTTGAACTGGAACCACTCAACTTAATCACCTCTTGTGCAAAGGCAAATGAAAGCTGATAATTATTATGCGAATGGAAATCAATACAGATATCTGAAAGCATGTTATGGTCAATTAAGCCATATAAACGATCAACATCATCCATATACATCGCACCATATGTATCTACGATACCAAAACTATACGGATGGATATCATTAACCATGTCTACAATCTCAAGCAATTCTCTATCTGCGTAATTTAAAGAGTTTACCCCCTGCACAAAGAGTTTATATCCTCTCTCCTTAATAACATGCGCCCAACGAATTACTTCTTCCTTCTCTTCATCATAATTTTTTTTTGTAAATCCAAAACGAATTCCATCAATAGAACTACCATCAAATGGTTTTAAAGTATCAATATCACACATACCATAGTCGATAAATGCAACATACAGAGTGTTAGTCTTCGTCTTATCGACAAAGGGTCTAATCTGATCGACATCTGTAAAAAAAGTACTATTCCCATGATAATTTACTTTATGCCAATCCCTTAAAAAACCCACTTCAATAATATCAATTTTAGCATTCGCAAGCCTATCCGATATTTCTTTAGTCTCTTGGTCCGAAAAAGCACAGTCTATAATTCTCCCGCCATCTCTTAAAGTACAATCTAACACTCTAACATTTTTCATCTCACCTATAACCTCCACACTTGCTTGCAGCAAGCACTCCTATTTCAGGTTATCCAAATACTTTGCAACAACCTTGGCAAACTCAAAATCTTCAGCTGTATCAATATCAACAGCTTCAAATTGATCAATCTCATAAATATATGGCCTGTTGCCGATTCTCTGTCCTAATTCAGTAAATACCTCCTTACGGAAGATAAAAAAAGCGCCAGTTTCCATGTAAATAGGTTCGAGATCCTGGGTACGTACAATATTTTTCATGTCATAGTTAAATGGTTTTCCATTCATCCACATATAATCTTGAAGAATAACTGCCGAAAATGCAGAATCATGTTCTCCAGAAGTAACCTTCTCAAGAGCCTTTTTGATTGACTCAGACTTAGTAAACGGCTGTGTAACATGTGTCAAAATATAAATATCGGCATCTACGTCCTTAACAAATCTATCAATAATCTCAAGTCCTTTTACTTGAAATCCATCAAGATATGGATCACGCTTGAGAAATTTTAATCCCTTCTCCTCATATGGCGCGATATAAAATTTGATTGCCTCGTCGCTACAATATACATACTTTTCATCAATTGTATCTATATTACTGATTGTCTCAAAGATGTAATCACATGTAGGTCTTCCATTAAGAAGCATTGTGTTCTTACCTTGAAATCTCTGGTTATTTAATTTGATTGGAATAAAAGATACCACTTTCATATTATTTACACTCCTAAAATAAATCTTCTAGTTTCACTCTTTCAAATACTTCTAACATTCCACCTCTAGTTGCATTATATACATTTACGTCATGCGTATCACAGTATTCCTTTACTGCTTCAAAGCCATTAATATTACGTTCTCTTGCAGTATCAATTGCTGCATCGGGAACTCCATAATCCTTAAAGTGAACTTGTTTTCCCTTCTCCTGATTACAGTCACAACCAATAAGATAGATTTTTTTAAACCCCATATAAACAGCAAGTTGGATTAACACATGTGTTACACTATACATATCATATAGCCCCGCATACGCGTCATCGCTAAATTTACACCAGAATTTATTTTTGACCCATCTATCATATGTGTGATAAGCAACATTTATAGGTATCTCGTACCAATGCTGTCTTAATGCACAATGCTTTGCTGCCCTGCCAGAAATAAATACTGGTATATTAGAACTATCATATTTTAGAATACTATCCCGTAGTTTAACAAAAACACCTTCATCAATGCATCCAAAAAAAGACGGTCTGAAATCAGTTTTGTCATACAACAGAGAAATCGAATTCATTCCAAATGAATATTCTTTTTTCAACTTATTCAAGTCATCAAGTGTTAAGCTAGGCCCAGTACAAATAATAAAACATCTTTCTCCTTTATACTTGTCTTTTAATGACTTTATCTTTTTATACTTTTTTGCTCCAAATCCTATCTTTCTTAAAAAACGTCCCCCTTCATTTGCAATGTTAATGAGCCCCATTATTAACCAAATAAATGCGTACACAGTCAATTTAAACATAATATTCTTATTAGCAATTTTTAAAAGTTTTGCCATCATGATCTATACACGCTTTCCAAATCTTCTAAGATCAAGTCTTCTCTTATCCTATTCTTTTCAAGAATTTCGTTGACATTGTATCTATCCAAAAATTCTTTTCTCAATCCATAATTAAGTACTTTCAAATCACCGGTGCCAAAGAAACTTGATATCTTTTGTCCCATTCCCCCGTCTAAAACACCATCTTCCAATGTGATAACAACTTCATGGTTGTTCTTCAGCTCAGATAACAGTTGCTTATCAATCCCAGTAATATAACGAGGATTAATTAAAGTTGGGATGAATCCGTATTTTTCTTCAATCATCTGGACCAAATTTTCACCCAACTGATAAAAGTCACCCAAGGCAATAACCGCAATATTTTTGCCTCTTTGAGTAACTTTATATTTGTTTAAATTACTGTAATTGATATCTACTTCGTCTTTTGCATAAAACACACCGTTTCTTGGCGCTCTAACTGCAACCGGCCATTCTTGCTGATCAATTGCCCAGTCAAGCATAGCAAGATATTCCTGTTTGTTTGTAGGTGCCAGGTATACGAAATTGGGAATATTAGACAGTATCGGAATATCGAAGATCCCAATATGCGTAATATCGTTAGCTGCATATACAGAAGCATTAACGATAATCAATGTAGCCGGCATCTTATTAATACACAATTCCTGAGAAATCTGGTCATAAGTTCTCTGGAAAAAAGTAGACATAGTAGCAAATACAGGCTTTCCTCCGTTCTTCGCAATACCAGCTGCCATAGAGATAGCATGCTCCTCTGCAATTCCAACATCAATGAATTGATTTCCTGCTTCTTTTCTATATTCTTCCGTAAAAGACAACGCATCTGGAACCGCCGCGATCATAGTGACAACATCTGGGTTGTCCTTCATCTTCTCCATCAAATGATCACGTACTATCCTATCATAACGCTCGCCATTAAACGAATTGTTTTCTCCTCCTGTTTCAAGATTAAAAGGTCGCACCCAATGCGTCCTTTCTTTATTTACTTCTGCATACTCATAACCTTTTCCCTTAACTGTACAAATATGTACAACTACTGGATGATCTATATCCTTGACATCTTCTAATGCTTTTACAACTGCTTCCACATTATTTCCATCTTCTACAAAACGGTAGTCATACCCAAACGCCTTAAAAAGATTATTTTCAGCCTCTCCATTAGTTTCTCTAAGTAATTTGAGATTTTTGTAAATACCACCATGGTTTTCGGCAATAGACATCTGATTATCGTTAAAAATAATAATCAAATTCCCCTTAATGTCTGATCCACCATAATCAAGACCCTCAAGTGCTTCTCCACCACTTAAAGAGCCGTCGCCAATAATCGCAATTATATTCTCTTTACCACCACGCAAATCTCTAGCTGTAGCCATGCCACATGCTAAACTAATAGATGTCGCTGTATGACCGACTCTAAAATAGTCATGTTCACTCTCATCGGGATTTGTATATCCATTAATTTCCCCATAATCTCTAGGATTTAAAAAACCGTTTTTCCTTCCAGTCAAAATCTTGTGTGTATAACATTGATGCGATACATCAAATATAATTTTATCCTTTGGTGAATCAAAAACGTAATGAACCGCAATTGTAATCTCAACAATACCTAAGTTGGAAGAAAGATGCCCTCCAAAATTACTAGCTTTCCGTAATAAAGCGCCTCTAATTTCCGATGCCAACTCAGTGCATTCGTTCATATTTAATTCTCTTAAATCTTTTGGCGAATTTATTTTTTCCAAATACATGTTGTTCCCTCATTATATTCATCTTGATCTCGGTACTGCATAATAGTGTTTTTAATTCCCATATTCAAATTAAATTTCGGTTTCCATCCAAGGGCTTTAAGTTTACTATTATCTAAAGCAATACCAGGTTTTCTCTTTGCTTTTTGTCCATTCAAATATTTAACTTCCGTCTGTAAACCGTATAAATCGTTGACAATCTTTGAAATCTCTATAGCTATCTCATCTGCTGCTGCAAAATTTTGTAACTCTTTTGCAGTTGAAACATTATAAACTTCTCCTGCTAATCCTTGTTCGCATAAATAAATAATTCCAGAAATTGCATCGTCGACGTAAATATTATCTCTTCTGGCAATATCCGGACTATTCAATTCAATATTTTCCCCATTTAACGCCTTTCTTACAAACTCATAAAACGCCGTATTCGGCGCAAAATAAGAGTAACCATACAGATAGCCGAACCTTGCAATTACAACATCAATGTCATACTGCTTCTGATATGCTCTCGCAATGGTTTCTACCATACGTTTTGATTCTGAATATGGAATGTTTGGTGCATCAAGTGCGTCAGCAATCGAAGTTTCATTTTCAGAAACCAAAATATCTTCATCTCCTGTATTGCCATAAACTGTTGCAGAAGAAAACACAATGAGTCTTCCATTCTCACCAGACTCTTCTTTTTGTTTCTTAAGAAAATTAAGACAATTCATTGTTCCAACTATATTAGGCTCAATTACACTTACGGGCTTTGTTTTGATTATGGCGCTAGAGATTGGACTAGCTGCATGAAAAATAAAATCAATATGCTGCTCAAATTCAGGCAATGGGATAAAAATATCTTGGGCAATAATCTTGAAATTATCTTTTTTTATGTAATCTTTAAATATATCTTCTAACTTATCTTCACTTCGACTAACAGCGATTATATTTGGATTGCCGCTATCCATTATCGTCTTTATCAAGTGACTAGCAATCAATCCTGTTGCACCTGTTACAATAATACTTTTATTATCAAAGAATCCCATTCTGAATATCCTCCATCAAATTGCATCTAATTCTGCAAAAATATTTGCTGGCAAATCCGGACTCATATTTTGGCATACCCTTCCTATAGGTAATAAAGGCCTGAGTGGTATTTCATCTTGTACTCTTAATTCCAACAAAACTGGAGAATATGATAAGAACTCCTCACAGTCTCCCCAGATTTCATATTTTAATCTATATGTCTCTGCAAGTTTCTGAAGATTCGGTACGCTATATCCACCTTCCTTTGTTGTATGAATCACTTTATTCTTATACCTTTGTAATTCTTTATCTCTTATCATTCCCGATGCAGAATTATTAATAACACAGATATATATAGGAAGTTTTTCCTGAGATATGAATTGTAACTCCTGAACATTTAATTGCAAGCCTTGGTCCCCAGTAAAGCAAATAACCGGTTTTCCAGAAGCATAGTACGCTCCAATAGCTTTAGCAACGGAACTACCTAATGCTCCAAAAGACTTGGAATATAGAATTCTGTTCTTTGCTTTTGATAACACATAGGCTTGTGCTACCCAGAATTCATTATTGCCTACATCAACTGTGATAACAAAGTCGTCCGGAATCATATTCAAAATTTTTACAAGATAACTTACTGTCCAGCATTTATCGAAATCTGCAATTTTATCTCTGATATAATTACAGTCACTGATCCATTTATCAACTTGTACAGTATTGATATCGCTTTCCAATAAAGCAGATATCACTTTTCTCACATCTAACTGAAATACTTCTGTATTATCTATAATTCTTTCTACTTCTTTTTCATCCACATCAATCCAAGTAATGGTCTTATTTCTCAATGCCACGGAAAAGCTCTTCGATTTTGCCGGAAAAGCCATTCTATTTCCTAAAACAATAACATAGTCTGCTTTGGCAAAGACAAAATTCGCGTATCTAATACCATGACTTCCAATATAACCGAAATAATTCTCACAGCACTTTCCAACATCTTCTCCACATCTACTTGAAATAACCGGTATCCTCAATATGTCACATAATTTCTTCAAATCGTCGACTGCATTAGCCTGCCTTACTCCATCACCGACAAGTAAAACTGGACGATTTGCCTTTTTCAATCCACCTCTTATTCTTTTTATGACTAAATCTAGACTATCATTTTGAATTGTTTCTTTTTCATAAGAGCCAAATTGAGAAATACATATCTCTCTATTCCATAAATGAGAAGCAAAATCCAGAAAAACCGGTCCTTTTCTTCTTCCTAGCGCAATCGCTACAGCTTTCTCAATTTTAAAAATATCATCTATATTCTCAATAACCTCCGCATATTTGGTAATATTCCGAATCATTGGAACAGTATTTAATTCCTGTTCTTTCTCAAACCTTACACTTTCTCCCACAGCAATGTCTGTGTGTGCTGTAATAAATAAGACTGGAATTGAATCCGCATAAGCATCCGCTATTGAAGTGATAAGATTTGTAAACCCAGGGCCCCTAGTAGCATATGTAACTCCAAGCGTATGATTAACTTGTGAATAGCCACACGCTTCAAATGCAGCGGCCTGCTCATGATAACTAAGATGCGGAGTAATCCCTTCCGTTTTTTCAAATGTGTAAAGCAAATCTAAAACCACACCGCCTGGAATTCCAAAGACATCTGTCACATTATTCTTTTTTAATACACCTATCAAATATTCAGCAATAGTCATCTTTGAAATCTCTCCCTCAATTTTTCAACAAATCAAGTGCTGTTTCCAAGTTTTCCTGAGTATACCTATGCTTTATATTGCTTGGCATTACCTCAAAAACCTTATTCATTTCTGACAAAGTCATGCCCTTTTTAATTTTCATAGCAACTGCATATTTATATGCAGCTTTGTGAATAGCTGATAATGATTTAATAGGTGAATATCCCCATGTAGCCATCTCTCCAGTTCTAAATTTTTCGAGCATCTCACATACATCTAAAACCCTATTCAAATCATATTTTTTATTGAAGTTTTCATTGAGATATGGAACTGCAAGTTCTGTTTGCATGTTTCCAGCTCCTTGTCCCATACCAATAGCACATGAATCAATAATTACTTTTCTATCATCGTGACATATACGTAAGAACGCACGAACATTTTGTGCTGCCAGCTGCATATTATTATGTGCATGGAACCCAATTCTTATATTCTTATCAAGCCTTTTCTCATAAAAGCTATAAAGACGCTCAACATCTTTTTCTTCCATATAGCCAAAGCTATCTACAAAGTATAATGCATAGGCTCTCATCTTATTTGCTTCATCAATAAGACGCTCCAGTTCTTGATCAGAATATCTCATTGTGAGCATAGGTTGGACAAAAACCTTATACCCTTTTTGGACTAATGCGCTACAATAATCTAAAGACTTCTGAAGTTCAGAATATCTCAAAATCACCCTAATACCGTCAATCATCTCTGCCGTATGAATTGGAATTTTATCTATATCTGTATCAGGTCCTATATATAATCCGACAAACAATTGATCTGAATGATGCTTTCGCGGTTTGTAAGTTGATAATTCTTCAATATTCTGATAAATCGCAAAATTGCTAGTATTAGTATTAGATTCAACCATACATCCCAATTCCACAATATCTATGCCAGCATCTGCAATTAGCTGTGCAATAGAAGTTCTATCCACAGAAGTAAAAATTTCTGTTTTAAATCCATTTTTATTTGAATCCTCTAGTCCTTGACCTCCATCTCTTAAAGTACAATCAAGGAGCTGAATCTGCTTTGCCATACATTTTCACCCTATCGTACATTTTTCATTTTCTGTTGTGCATCCATAATAGTTTTGCGAATCCTATTTACACGCCAGGTATTATATAAATTACTTGCAAAACCAATTACTAGCGTTTTAGGCAAATGATCAACAAAAAACTGAACCACTTTCGCTTTTGATTTACGCATATCAGGAAAATCCGGTTCATTTTTCCACGGTGTTAATTTCTTATATTCCTGATACATATCTCTGCAAGGATGATTTGAGTTCTCATACCATGCTCTATTAATAAGTAGGAATGAATTTGTCAAATGGATAATAGCAGGTCTGGCAACAGCTTCCGCAATTTCATCTTTTGTATAAAAACGCTCTGCTTTTCTAAGCCTCAGCAGCTCTTCATAAGTCAAGCACTGCATCATTGAATACACATTATACTTAGGATGAATAATAAGAATATTGTTATCTAACGCAGCGTTAAACGCGGTTTGTTCCATAAAGAAAACATACCCGCCATTTTTATTACAATAATTTCTTACTTTATCTCCTATATTCTTTTCTCTCCAAAGGCATAAATCCTCCAGAATCATTCCACTATTACAATAATAAGCTTTTTTGCTAAGTCCAAGTATATTATAATATCTTTCTCCAAGACAATCTGTTACTCCCGCTGCGCAATGCCCTTTTAAGTCCATATTCCACAGTTCAGTCAAATCATCGACAACAAGAATATCACTATCCAAATATAGTACTCTATGTATTTCTTTAGGAAGCAATTTATCCAAATACAACTTCATGTATGAATTAAAAAACCATCCAGCCCTTACGTCTTTTAAACCCAAATTCTGTGTTTCATTAATATCTGGCATTGGAATGAAATGAATATTCCTTGCATAGCTATCAGCAATATCTATTAGCTTTTTCTTATTATCTTCAGAAAGTGGATTTTCAAAAATATAAATATGAATCTCATCAAAACTTTTATTATTCTCAAATACTGATACTACAGAAGTACCCAATACAGGCGCGAACAAATCGCTACTGTGGTACACTATATTCATCCTATTGGTCATTTCTATATACTCTCCGTGTTCAAGAATTCCTCAATTTCTTTGTTCATACATGCACTGATATCACCGTTTCCAATCCAGCACTTAGACCACTCAACGACCATTTCAATCGCCTTATCCAGATTCCAATGAGGTTTCCAGCCAAATGTCGCCTTAAGCTTAGAACAATCAAGCTTCAAAAAATTGGCCTCGTGAGGACCTCTACCATATTTATTGATCCATCTCAGTCCGTTTCCCCACTTGCTGACAAAGACATCAACAAGCGCACCTGTCTGATAGCAATCCACATCATCAGGGCCAATGTTGTAGGAACTTGCATATTTCTTATCCCTATACTGCATAGCAGCAATCATAAGATATGCATAAAGCGGTTCAAGAACGTGTTGATATGGTCTTGTAGAGAAGGGATTCCTTACTACAATATCCTCTTGCTTAATGGCAGCTCTGATACAGTCTGGAATAATTCTATCGTTAGCAAAATCACCGCCACCGATCACATTTCCGGCTCTAGCTGTAGATACAGCAATCCCCATATCATTAAAGAATGAATTGATATATGAATGTGTTATGAGCTCCGAACACGATTTAGAATTAGAATATGGGTCATATCCACCAAGCTCTTCATTTTCTCTGTAACCCCATACCCACTCCTTATTTAAATAAACCTTGTCTGTAGTAACATTAAGAAATGATTTCACCGTTTTGGACAGTCTTACACATTCACAGATATTAACTGTCCCCATCACATTAGTTTCGTATGTATAAACAGGCTTTTTGTAAGAATCAAGTACAATAGGCTGTGCGGCCAAGTGAAAAACAATCTCTGACTGTGCTTCATCAAGAGCTTTTTTAAGAGAAAACAAATCTCTAATATCTCCAATTATAGAATGAATGTCGTTTTCGATTTCTGCGATATTAAAAAGCGAAGGATTAGTTGGTGGATTTAAAGAATAGCCTGTTACTTCCGCTCCCGCATTAACAAGCATCTTGCACAACCATGAGCCTTTGAATCCCGTATGTCCCGTTATAAAAACTTTCTTTCCTTTATAAAAACTCAAGTCAAACTTCACCCATTAATCCTCCCATTTTTTCCAAGGAGCTTTACCAGACGCCCATAATTCTTCTAATTTATCTTTTTCGCGTTTAGTATCCATGCATTGCCAAAAACCATCATGGTAGAAGCTCTTTAATTCTCCCTCCGCTGCGAGAGACTTCATCGGTTTCTGTTCAAAAATCGTTGTATCATCATCTAAATAATCAAAGATTTCTGGATTACAAACCATAAATCCACCATTAATTAATGAACCATCCCCATCATCTTTTTCTCTAAAAGCCTTTATTGTATTATCACTACTAATATCAAGAACACCTTTCTGCTGTGCAAGACTAACTGCTGTTAATGTCACGCACTTGCCGTGGTTCTTGTGAAATTCAATAAGCTTTGTAATATCAACATCTGATACGGCATCACCATATGTAAGGCAGAATGGCTCGCTATCCACGTATTTTTTTATGCGCTTAACACGTCCGCCAGTCATTGTTTTTAATCCAGTATCAACAATCGTTACTTTCCATTTTTCCACATGCTGCTTATGGACTATCATTTCATTACCTTGGGTAAAATCAAATGTAATATCTGAAGTATGAAGAAAATAATCAGAAAACCATTCCTTTATTACATGCTGTTTATAACCAGCGCAGACAACAAATTCATTAATTCCATGGGTAGAATATCCTTTCATTATATGCCACAGAATAGGCATCTCTCCAATTTCGAGCATGGGCTTAGGTCTAAATTGGGACTCCTCGGAAATTCTTGTACCAAATCCCCCCGCTAAAATAACAGCTTTTATTCTCTGCACCTCCCTTAATCCCTTTGAAAAATATCTCTTGTATAAACTTTATCCAGTACATCATCGAGACAAGTATCATAACGATTTGCAATAATTGCTTGACTCTTTTTCTTGAACTCTTCCAAATCATTAACGACTTTACTACCAAAGAACTTTTCTCCATCTTTCAGCGTCGGCTCATACACAATTACAGTGGCACCTTTTGCCTTAATGCGTTTCATAACACCTTGAATACTGCTTTGACGGAAGTTATCGCTGTTGCTCTTCATGGTAAGACGGTATACACCAACCACAACCTCCTTCTCCTTACTCTTATCCCAACTGTCGTTTGCTCCATAGGCACCAGCAATTTCCAGAATGCGATCAGCGATAAAGTCTTTCCGAGTTCTGTTGCTTTCGACGATGGCTTCAATCAAGTTTTCTGGTACATCTGCGTAGTTGGCTAAAAGTTGTTTAGTATCTTTCGGCAGACAGTATCCACCATAACCAAAAGATGGATTGTTGTAATGTGTGCCAATACGTGGATCAAGACAGACACCGTCGATGATCTGCTTCGTATTCAAACCCTTCATCTCAGCATAGGTATCCAGTTCATTAAAGTAGCTGACGCGCAGTGCTAGATAAGTATTAGCAAACAATTTGACTGCTTCAGCCTCAGTAAAGCTCATAACCAGAGTGTCAACGTTCTCCTTGATGGCACCCTCTTGTAGGAGTTCTGCAAAAGTATGCGCTGCTTTTACAAGTCTTATGTTCTCCATATCCGTCCCCACGATAATGCGGCTGGGATATAAGTTGTCATAAAGTGCCTTTGATTCCCTCAAAAATTCTGGACTGAAGATAATATTCTCACAGTCAAATTTTTCACGAATGCTTACTGTGTAACCGACTGGTATAGTGCTCTTAATTACCATAATAGCTTCGGGGTTATATTCGATAACCTGATTGATCACAGATTCAACTACAGAAGTATCGAAAAAGTTTTTCTTGCTGTCATAGTTGGTCGGAGCAGCAATAACCACAAAATCCGCATCACTATATGCTTCCTCAGCATCCAGCGTAGCAGTCAGACCCCAAGCTTTTTCAGCTAAATACTTTTCAATATACTCATCCTGAATCGGAGACTTTCTGCTGTTTATCATATCCACTTTTTCTGAGACAATATCCAACGCCACCACATTATGGTTCTGCGCCAACAATATGGCAATTGAAAGACCAACGTAGCCAGTACCGGCAACTGCAATTTTCAAATTATTAAACTCTCTCATAATATACTCCTTTCCATACTGTGGGTATTTCTGCCACAACAATACGGAAATTACATGTAAAATGCTTTATACCACTCAGCAAACCGTCTTAATCCTTCCCTCAGACTTGTACTCGGCTTAAATCCGAAATCAAGCTCCAATACTGACGTATCCGCATAGGTTACAGGCACATCACCTGGCTGCATAGGAACAAGTTCCTTGTGTGCTTCAAAGTCGTAATCCTTCGGTAACACGCCAGCTCTCACTAATTCCTCACTCAGAATCTGTACAAAATCCAATAGGTTCTCCGGCTGATTGTTGCCGATGTTGTAGACAGCATACGGTGGTTGTGGAAGTCCGTCCTCGCCCTTCTCCTTATCTGGTGCTTTTTGCATCACACGAACAACACCCTCAATGATATCGTCGATATATGTAAAATCCCGCCTGCAGTTACCGTAGTTAAAGATCTGAATCTTCTTCCCTTCTCGCAACTTATTGGTAAAACCGAAGTACGCCATATCTGGACGGCCCGCAGGACCATACACTGTGAAAAATCGCAGACCAGTGGATGGAATATTGTAAAGTTTGGAATAAGCATGTGCCAGAAGCTCATTACTCTTCTTGGTTGCCGCATACAAACTTATTGGGTTGTCAACTTTATCTTCTGTACTGTATGGTACTTTTTTGTTGGAACCGTAGACACTGGAAGAAGATGCATACACCAAATGTTCCACACCGGCAGATCCACCGTCATAAGAATGGCGACAAGCCTCTAGAATGTTATAGTATCCAACCAGGTTACTCTCCACATAAGCATCTGGGTTCGTAATAGAGTACCGCACACCTGCCTGCGCCGCTAGATTCACAACGATTTGAGGGCTGTATTTTCCGAAAGTCTCTTTAATAATTGTTTTATCAGCAATATTGCCCTTTATAAAAACAAACGAAGAATAATCAGACAATTCCTCAAGCCGCGCTTCCTTCAACCTAACATCGTAATAATCATTCATATTATCGATACCAATAACGTTTACGTCCTTCACATCATTATACAGGCGTTTCGCCAGATTACTACCTATAAAGCCAGCTATACCTGTAATCAATATCGTTTTTCCTGTCAAATTGACTACGCTCATCCTTATTACTCCAGTCATTTTACTTCATTAGCAGTGGTTTATTTGATTCCGTAAAAACAGATTTTATAGTTTGACGCTTCCATAATATAATTGATTTAGTTACAAGAATACACTTTGTTTCTTTATAAGTATTTTTTTATAACTTCCCCCTACACCGCCCCATCCTGTGCCATCAGCACTTTGAGCGTCTTCCACAAAATCTTCAGATCCAAACTCAAATCCCACTCACTGATATACTTCGCGTCCAGCGCCACAACCTCCTCAAAATCCACAATATTACTCCTCCCACTCACCTGCCACATCCCCGTAATCCCAGGCTTTGCCGCAAGACGCATCTTGTGGTGGCTCTCATACTGCTCATACTCATCCACCGTAGGCGGACGCGTCCCCACCAGGCTCATATCTCCCCTTAGTACATTCCAAAACTGTGGAAACTCGTCCAGACTGGTCCTTCGCATAAATCTTCCAACCGGAATGATCCGCGGGTCATTATCCAACTTAAACATCAAACCCTGCATCTTATTCTGCTCCATCAGCTCCTTCTTCCTCTCCTCCGCATCCGGGTACATGGAACGGAACTTATACAACTTAAACTTCCTCCCATTCCTCCCCACCCGTATCTGTGAGAAAAAAATCGGACCTGGAGACTGCACATAAATGATTGGCGCAAAAATCACAAATATAATCCCTGTAAACAAAATTCCCACGATCGAGCCCACGATATCCATACATCTTTTTACAAGAAACTTCCAATCGCTTTCAAACTTCGTCCCAATCGACACCACTGTATACTGTCCAAAACGCTCCACGATCTTATTATCAAAATTACTCCCGATCTGGAAAATATTCACATGCACAATCACCCCCATATTGATGAGATGATTGATCAGCATTTCCATACGCGTCTCTTCCCTCGACGTTCCCAGGAATACCTCGTCGATCACATGCTGTTTCACATATTGAAGGAGCGTTCCAGCTGTTGCCACTACCGGCACTCCGCAGATATCTTCTTTCAAAATAACGTCCTCTTTACCGCTGTCATTCCCCTTTAAGATTTCCCCATTGCCGCCATGTTGCACCAAGCTGTCTTCTAACACGACAGCTCCCACAAGCTCAAAATCCGGATAATACTCTTTCTCAAGTGTCTGTACGATCTGCTCGATCCTGTCAGAATCCGCCACAATCAGAACAGACCGCTTCCGTTTATCTTTCCGAATCCACTTGCGTACCACCCGTTTCCACGCCAATCTTGCCACAATCATAAAGCAGAAACCAATCTCCCACATCAGAGTAAGAATAAGCCGAGAATACACGACCGACTGCTTTGTAGCAAACAAATATACAAATACGGCACATAAAAGGAGCGTATTATGTTTCAATACCGCTTTTATCTCAATCAAATATCCACGCTTTACAATGCTCTTATAACTGTCAAAGAAAAAGACGATACATACATGTAATAACAGAATGACTACTCCCAGCCTGGCATAACGCTCGTCGTCGAACGGTTTCACAAAGCCATTACGTACCATATACGCCGCCATCAGCGCCAGCTCCAGGCACAACATATCCAACATCATAAAATCAAGATGCTTGAACCATCCGCTTTTTCCCCGTCTGTACATCTTACATCCCCTGCCTCGTCTGTCTCCTCAGAAACATGTATCTTCTTTCACTAAAATTCCATCCCTGTCAATCAATTCCATTCTGATATACTAAATGCGCCCGCCGGACTTTTATTGTTGAAATAATCGAATCACAGTTGGGCGCATAAAGGTCTTTTTGCTTCTTATTCTATATTCCCCCGTAAAGGTCCGGGTCGTTCACCAGCACACCCTGCACCAAAAAACGCTTGTCCGGTTTCGGCGTGATACAGGTGCTCAGCGTCAGGATCCGGTTCTTGATCGTCACTTCCACACCTTCACGGAAATGCGCACCCATGTCGCGCGTCCCAAACACCATATCCAAATACTCCTGATACCCCGCGTCGCTCACATAGTTATAGCTGTAGAAAAGATGCTCGTCGCTATGCTCATACGCCGCAAAAATGTCATACACATACACCCCGCCCGGCGTATAGATAAATATGTAACGGTTTGCGTTAAAATACTCTTCATCCGCATAATGGAGCAGGCTGCTGAACACCGTCTCGTCGTCCATATTATGGCCGTACAGAATCGTGTTCCGGTCCAGGAACCCCCGGTTATTCCACATCTCCGAATAGATGCACCCCGGGAATCCCGCGCTCCCATCCAGGTTATGGTTCAGGTAATATTCATTGTCCGTCGGATGCTGCAGCACCGGATAATCCACCGGGGTCCCCGGAATATAGATCCATCCATAAATATCCTCATTTTCCTCCCACAAGGCCTCCCAGTCCAGTTCCTTCTCTGGCACCGTGATCCCAAGCTCGGCAAGGATATCCACCTTCTCCTCTTCCGGCTCCTTCTCCTCTGGCTTCTCTTCTTTGACCTGTGCAGGCGGCTCCTTAGGCTTCTCCTCTTTTCCCGCGTCCCCCTTATTGCCCATAACAAAGAACACGGCTGCCAGTACTGCCGCCAATACCAAGACTAAAATTATATATAATAGCTTATTCTGCTTTTTTTTCTGATCCTTCTGTTCTGTTTCTCTCTCTCTTGATTCCATAGTTATCCTCTTTAATTCTCACCGCCGAATTGACGATTTTCATTTCCGCCCAATGGGCGATCTTGTCCCTATCCATGTTCCAGCGCCCTGGCACAAGAAGAAAACAAAGGGAGACACGCAAGCGGCCTCCCCCGTTCTCTTAGACCACATGTTCTGATTTAGAATGTTGTTTACTACATTGGAATATAACGCTTAAGCAATATATTCTTCCTTTCTAGAACAGGTATCCGGTCTTTGGTGAAGTACCGTTTCCAGTTGCTTTCGCAGCCGGAAGCTCAATAACAGCTACCTCTGAAAGACTCTTAAATGTTGCGATGACATAGCCGTCGCCCACTGCATCCGGATTAATTCTTTCCCATGTTCCGTCTGCCTTCTTGTGAAGAATGATGATGTTAGCACCCTTCTTTACACCAGCCACATTCAACGTGATCGGCTTTCCTATCGGGCCGTTCAGGTCGAACACTGCAAGAACTTTTGCGTTCTTATTGATAGCTGCTGCTTTGGTCCCTACTTCAGCTACGACTTTATCGTCTACTTTTGTTACAGACGCGCCATCCGTTGTCGTTGTCACGCCAGCCGGCTGCTCATCTGTAGTATTTTTGGAATCCGTTGCAAATGCCGTCATTCCCATAGACAGGATCATAACTGTTGCAAGCAGAGCCGCAAGTTTCTTTTTCATGTCCACATTCCTCCTTTCTTCTGTATTCCATGTGGTACTATATATTAAATGAAACACAAAGTGCCTCATCTAATACCAAAATATCTGTCATTAGGCATCCAATCATTTAACCTCTTCATAGAAAATCTGAATAATAAGCTCATACAAGGCGTCGTCGTCTACATAGAACTCTTCAAATTCATCTCCCATGACAGTCTCTCCCGGGACAGTATGTACTCCATCCTCTGCAAGATCATAAGTAACCAATTCCGAAATTAATGTCACAAAATCTACGTCTGTCACCAGATATTCGGAAATTGAATTGTAAATTCCCAATGCTTTATCTGCATTGCCTGCTATGGCAGTCTTCGCTTTTGCCATGAAGCTAGTGATATACTGCTCTTGCCTGCGCAGGCGGTCACTTGCGCTGTCAAATACATTCGTATCTCTCTTTCGCAGATAGGTATACGCTTCTTGCCCGTTCAAAGTCACGGTTTCTCCTTCATGGAGATCCACACCTTTATCCGGCCAACTAAGATCTTGCAACACGGTGACTTCCACGCCGCCGATCGAATCGTTTAATCCAGGAATCCCACCCATATTAAGGGCAAGATAACCACTAATCGGTATATTATAGAATAAATAGGACACTGCATCCACCGACTTAGAACAACTATAATGCTTTCCATCACCATATCCATGCTGAAGGCAAATCTGTGACATCACTTCTGTTTTATTCAATCCTTGCTCATCACAGATCTCTATCTTCGTCATTGCATTCCGGTTAATCGTGATTACGGAAATCGTCTCATCGGCTGAATTTGTCGCCACGAGAAACATTGCGTCGGACTGACCGCCGCTGATATTGTCTTTCGCGGTCTCAACCGGCTCATCCTTATCAACACCCATAAAAAGATAGGCTCTTATATTGCTATTATATTTATAAGATTTGCCCTGGTATCTAATTACGCCTTCCTGCCATTTTTCCTGTTGATTCTCTGAGGCAGCCGGCGTTTTATTCTCGCTGACCGCTCTACGCGGCTTCTGCAGTGCGATCGCGGCTGTTATAACCAGCATGACCACGATCACTGTGGACAAAATCAAAATCGGCATCCTCTTTTGAGGTCTTTCTTCCGGATCAAAATCCAGTTCGTCTCTCATGGTCTTTCCCTTTCCTCTTTCTATTCATCGCCGAAGACGATTCAAACATTATGCTCCGCCTGCCATGGCAAGCTTCTGCGTTAGTATGTATCCTACTGCCTGATCTATTGTCTCTATTGGTATCTCGCTATTATTTACCGCGTCCAGAATGGCCTGGTACGCTTCTTCAAAATTCGCGGGGCGGTAAATCATATTTATCCCGCTCTTTACAGCCATAACCGCTACTTCTCCGGAAGAATATTTTCCGGTCACAGCTTCCTCTGACAAAGAATCTGTCATCAGGATTCCTGTATATCCCAAATCATTTCTCAGGTAATAGACCGCATCCTTTGACATAGAGCAAAAAAGTTCTGCCTCGCCCGTCAGTTTTTCGCATGTTACATTACCCATTATTATACAATCGGTCCCCGCATTCACACATGACTGAAATACAAGAACATTACTGTTCTTCCAAGCTTCCCAGCCTTCTTCCGTGCTGCCGTCGATCCCTTTGCCCGGGAAAATCCCAACCGCTGTGTGAAGCCCTTTTACACGGCTTGCATTTACAGCTTCCGCCACCATCGCAGACGCCGTTGAAGCATCGGTTCCATAGCACATAGTGTCATGTGCGGCATCAGTTCCTCCCGCAAGCTCTGCCACTGGCATCAGGTTCAAATTCATTCCTGCCTGAACCATATATGAGGCAATTCCATCTGCAGCTTTTCCTGCTTCCTCAGGCTTTCCGCTTGCTCCAATCTCTGCCGGTGAAGGCTGTTGCTGGAATCCATTTGCTGCAGCGAGCGGCGAATTGTCACTTCCGCCCACTTCCTGGATTGCAAGGAACATAGGAAGCCCGATCCGTTCATTACTGAACTGCTGCACTCCCGAAAAAAGAGCCTGTGTTTGCTGGGCATTCTTAAAATTCGCGGAAGCATAAACCAAGCCTCCGACAGGATAGTTGCTGACTGCAGTTTTTGTGCCCTCGCCCGCAACTTCCACCGTATCTGTATGAGTCAAAGCCTCCGGAGTGATTAGGAACATCTGTGCCACTTTTTCTTCTAGCGTCATGGCCGCAAGCTTTGCTGTTACCTCTTCTGAAAAAACTGCTGGCTGCAGTTCCTTCGGTGTCTCTGTTCCTTCCTCATCGTCGGATATTTCCTCTGTATCATCCTTCTTTGCGACAAATTCTTCTCTGTCGGCATCTTTATCAGCCTGTATATTCGATACCGGCTTATCTGTTTTCATCGCCGCCCTCTGTGCATTATGTATTACCCCAAATATTATGACCACGACGAGCGCCGCTACTTCCAGCACAAGCAATAACTGAAATACATTCCGCGGTAATTTCATTTCGCTGCCTTCTTATCCTTCTCTTCATTCCTATCATAGTAACTTCCGTAATAGCTGCCATAATAACTACCGTAGTAGCCACCGTAATAACTGCCATATCCGCTCTTCTTCATCTTCACCTTGTTGAGGACAGCCCCCAGAATCCGTACGCCGGATGCTTCAAGCTGCTTCTTTGCGCCGTTGATCATACGTACATTCGCCATTCCTTGTGCGATCACGATGATTCCTCCATCACAGTATTTTGCAATGACCGCCGCATCGATGGCGGCTCCAAGTGGAGCACAGTCAAGCAGGATATAGTCAAAATGCTTCTTACCAAATTCTATTAAATCTCTGAAATATTTTTTGTCCAAGATCTCCGTCGGGTTCGGAACAGAAGGTCCCGCAAAAATCATAAAAAGTTTAGGGATATCTGTAGAATACATTACCTCATTTAACCCTTTCTGTCCAGAGAGAAAGTGAGACAATCCATAAATTTCCTCGCCCGTGCCGCTTTTCGCACGGAGACGCCCAACCAGCACGGACTTTCTCATATCTGTATCGATCATAAGCACACGCTTCCCCGATTCTGTCAAAGACCGCGCCAGATCCATCGAAACCGTGCTTTTCCCTTCATTCGGAATCGAACTGGTGATTAATATCGTCTGGATATCATCACCGCAAAACTGTATATTCGTCTTAAGTGCACGAAGGGATTCCTTCATCGCATATTCCTGTTCTCTTATATTGCCAAGCGATACCGATTCCACTATACCTGCTCCCTTCTTATGTACTCTTCTGTTTTAATTCGTTTCAGAAGGACTCTCGCTTTTCTTCTTCTTTTTCTTTCTCTTTTTCTGTCCTGCATTCTCGCCATCATCCTCATGCACTACCTCAGGCAATGTACCGAGAAGATTGAGGCCCAGCTTCTTCTCCACATCCTCAGCCGTCATAATCGTATCATTCAGCAGATAGGTTATCACAATGACTGCTGCCGCAAGGAAAAATCCTGCTAACGCTCCGATCAGAGAGTTCCGCATGACGCTCGGACTTACCGGCGCTCCGTCAGCATATCCGTTCTGGATGATCGTTGGCGGGGACTGGTCCATCTTAAGAGCAATATAGTCTGACGCCACTGTAGCCATCTCATCCGCAATCGCCTTTGCATGATCCGGATCTTTATCCGTCACCGTAATCTCCAAGATTCGGGAGTTGGACGGATTATTAAGGGATATCTTCGCACCCAATGTTGCGTAATTCTCTTCCAAATCCAAATTCTCTATTACCTGTTCCAACACAGGTCTTCCCTCGACAACTACCATATAATCATAGGTAAGACTCGTACCAATCTGAATATCCGCCAAACTCGTGATGGAATTGCTAAGCACGTATAAGGCCGAGGTAGACTGA
This sequence comes from Coprococcus sp., assembly GCA_022793995.1. Classification (GTDB taxonomy): domain Bacteria; phylum Bacillota; class Clostridia; order Lachnospirales; family Lachnospiraceae; genus Allocoprococcus. The sequence continues at coordinate 18,432 of JAAWDY010000021.1, read as the reverse complement.
TATTGCGGCACTAGAATAAACTTACTGATAATCAGCGCGATAGCCGCCACCATCACCGTGGACGCCAAGAGAGTCTTCCAATGTCCCAGCAGTTCAAAAAACAGTTCTTTTAAGTCAATCTCTATCTCTTCATCTTTCTCAAGCTGCATGTTCTTATCCTTTCCAAGGTTTATCTGTCAACTTTCCTCAGCATTTTCTTTGCGTTGCTGAAAAATATCTGCCGCATATATTCACCGCCAAATTTTTTCTCGACATACTCCGCTGCTTCCCTCATACGGGGTTGCCTGCTATCCGAGCGATGAGCATCTGTACCAACACAGAACAGCATATCTTCTTTCATTAATTTCTTTATGAATTTTTTGGTCTTCCACCCGTTCTCTCCGATAATGCTGCCGGCATTGACTTGAAGATGTACTCCCATCTCATGGAGACGATAGATCTGCTCCATGTCAGACACAAGGGAAGCGTATCGCTCTACATGTGCGACGATCACCTCATAGCCGTTGACCTGAAGCTTCTGTACACTTTGGCAGATATAATCGCTCGGATCGGAAGGCGAAAATTCTACTAATACATAGTTCCTTCCATTCATCGTCAGAATACGGCCGCTTCTTATCTTTTCAACAACTTCTTGTCCAAAATATATCTCTGTTCCCAGATAAATGCGAAATCTTTCATCTATAGCATGGGCTTCTCTGCGAAGTAAAATCGTCTGTTCTTTCAACTTCCCAGGAGACGCATGACCCCTCCTTGGATGGTAATGGGGAGTCGCGATAATACACCGAATCCCCTCTTCATAAGCGATCCGAAGCATTTCTCTCATCTCGTCGACATCTCTCGCCCCATCGTCTACCCCCGGCAATATGTGACTATGCATATCGATGTAGCCTTCCACATTGTCTAACCTCCGTCTTCTATATAAAAACAATCGTATATTTTTCTACATATTAATCCAAAAGCCGCACCTTTGGTTATTATATTCCTCTTAGTACGGGCTTGTCAAGTCTATATAATTTTTTATATCTGCTATATTTCCCAAATTTCGACTTTTTCCTGCCATATATGGTTCAAAAGTCCTCCCATCAACATGACATACATGCAAAAATACAACCACAGCATGACAAGGATAATTGCCGTCATACTCCCATAAAGACCAGAAAAACCACGAAAAATTGTCAAATACATCGAAAAAATAAACGAGATCACAAGCCATCCAATAGAAGTAAAAACCGCACCTGGAAGCTGTTTCTTTATCCCGGCCCTGCGGTTCGGCAAGAACCTGTAGATCACTAGCGAAAATCCCAGCAGGATCACGAATGTAACAACTGTCCTCATCTGCAGAATAAATGCTGTCGTATCCGCCAGGAACGGAAATCTTTGATTGATAAAAATGCTGATACTGTTTCCAAAAACGGATAAGACAAGACCAAGGACAATCGCGATGATAAATATAATGGTATAAAATGATGCTCTGATCCTTAAATAGAAATAATTTCTTGTCTCTGAAATTTGATATGCGGCATTGAGTCCATTACTCATAGCCAGCACTCCCTTTCCCGCAGACCAGAGGGCGACCACAGCTGTGACGGGGATGACTGTATGGGACTGATTGTAAACCTGATTCACGATCCCTACAATGAAGTCCTGCATATTCTCTTCCGGAAACACCCTCACCGCGGCAGTCATAACATCCGCTTTAGTCACCGGGGTATACTGTATAATCGTAAGAAGGAGCAAGATAATCGGTATCATACTCAGCATAAAGAAATAAGCCGACTGGGCTGCATATGCACCAGTATGGTTTTCCGATACCTGTGCTTTAAATTCCAAAACCCTGTTCACTGTTATTTTCATAATCTAAAATACCTTTCAGCTCCGCCATAATATACCAGGAAACTTATCCTCCGGAATCTTGTTCCATAAATTGTTTCCATTAAAAGGACAGTTGCTCTCGCAACTGCCTTTTTATCATTTGTAGATCCCCGGAAATGCCGTTTTCCGTTTTTTGACTCCTAGCCTGAGGCCAGGTGGGCGACCGCATCTGCTTTTCTGCCTTCCCCTGCGTATTCGGAGGCCTGGCATATTACAGAGATATAGGAATCCCGTTTAAAGTTTTGTAGGTTCAAAAATACGGAAGTATCGCACACCCCAGGTTTTCTATTCCTTATTATAGACTATTATCTGCACTTTTTCAACTACTATTCGCTTTTTATTGCTTATAATACTCCCGATATATTACGATTCACAGTCCCTATGGTTCTTTAATAACACCAATTTCCTTGAATACCGGCCAGAGATAGCTTGCCCCATACACGCCCAGCTTTTTTGGGCCATCTACCGCTTTTCCTTCTAGCTGCATGGCAACTGCCTTTTTTGCCGCAAGTATGATTGTTGCTTTTGTGATCGTTTTTTCCCTGCGGGAGACGAACATCTCGCCTCCCTTGATGGTGTATTGATACTGCAATCCTTTTGCCGTATAAAAATCGGTTCCCTGGAGTTTTTCCAATGTTTCCCAGAGTTTTTCTTCCGAATATTTTTCCATTTTCCTAGACCTCGCGTTCTCCCGAAAAGAACTCTATATCTGTTGGATACGTATAGGCGTTTCCGATTTCATGCAGCAACACGACTTTCAATTTTGCATCCAATGTTTTTTTATCCAGTTTCATAGCGTCCGTAAGACAGTCGATCGAAAGATGCGCCTGCACCGGAAGTCCGTACATCCCAAGTACCCGCCGGATCCTCTCCGTCTCCCCCGGCTTTGTCAATCCCTTTTCTTCCGCGATACGGGTGATTTGGTACATTCCGATCGCGATTGCTTCGCCATGACTCTCCCTCTCATAGTGAAACTGCTGTTCAATGGTATGTGCGAGTGTATGACCGAAATTCAACAAAATCCTCTCCCCCAGGTCGAACTCATCTGCTTCCACGACCCGTCTCTTGATATCCACGCAGGTTGAGATAACTTCGGTCATATGCTCTTTCATTTTATCAAACGAACCGTATTCCTCCAGTTTATTAAAAAGCACGGCATCCTTAATACACCCGTATTTGATGACTTCCCCCATTCCGTCAACAATGTAACGTTCTGGTAAGGTGTCCAGCACATTGGGATCAATGAGCACCAGTTTCGGCTGATAAAACGCGCCCACCAGGTTTTTCCCTTGCGGAAGGTCAACTGCTACCTTTCCTCCCACCGAAGAATCTACCTGCGCCAGGATTGACGTGGGAATCTGCACGAAGGGAACACCTCTTAAAATTGTCGCTGCAATAAAGCCCGCTAAATCTCCGACTACACCTCCTCCTAACGCCACGATCAAATCCGTCCTTGTAATCCGTTCTTTCAGCAAGGACGCATATACGGTAGGCAAAGTATCGAAGCTTTTCGATGGCTCTCCGTGAGGGATAATGACCTCAGAACACATATATGACCTGGATAATATCTCCTTCAGCTGTTCTCCATAATAAGAAAATACATGATCGTCCGAAATGATAAAAATGCGCTTCCCTGAATATACCTCTTTTATCTTTTCATCCGCCTTTTCCAGGACTCCTCTTTCTATATAAATAGGATACCCATGCTCTTTTAAATCCACATATAGATGCATTTACATCTCCTTTCCGATCACCTTTGCGATCTGCCGTAATTCTCCCAGAAGTTTTCCGTATTTTACAGGCTTGAGGGACTGCCCGCCGTCACAGAGTGCGCATTCCGGATTATTGTGCACCTCGATCATCAACCCATCTGCCCCTGCCGCTATGGACGCTTTTGCCATGGAGTCCACCAGCCACCATTTTCCTCCCGCATGGCTTGGGTCTATCACAATCGGCAAATGACTGAGACGCCGTGTGACGGGAATCGCCTGCAAATCCAGCGTATTCCTGGTATAGCTCTCAAAAGTGCGCATACCTCTCTCACATAGAATCACATTCTGGTTGCCAGAAGCCATAATATATTCCGCAGACATCATCCACTCCTCATAAGTGGCGTTCAAGCCACGTTTCAGAAGAATCGGACGCTTTGTTCTTCCTAACTGCTTGAGCAGGTCAAAATTCTGCATGTTCCGCGCCCCGATCTGGATCAAGTCTACTTTCTCATCAAAAATATCTAGATAGTCCGCGGACATCAGCTCTGTCACAATCGGAAGTCCTGTCGCCTCCTTGGCTTTACAGAGAATATCCAGGCCTGAAAGCCCCATCCCTTGGAAAGAATATGGGCTGGTCCGAGGTTTAAAAGCGCCGCCCCGCAGCATATTTGCGCCATAAGCTTTGACCTCTTTTGCAATAGCGATTACTTGCTCTTCGCTTTCCACCGAACAAGGGCCTGCGATGAGCGCCATATGGCCGCCTCCGACTTTTACGCCGGATACATCCACGATGGTATCTTCCGGGTGGAAGGCACGGTTCACCAATTTATACGGCTCCTGGACATGCATGACTTTTTCCACACTTTTGTCCACCTCAAACAGTCTCGGGTCGATCCGCACTGTATCGCCGATACAGCCGATAATCGTTAAATCTTCCCCGATAACTGTGTGCACCTCCAATCCTTTTGAACGCACAAGATTCTCCACGCGCCGGACATTTTCCTCACTGGTCCTTGGTTTTAATACTATAATCATATATTCTTCCCCTTCCTGTGATATAGTTTCCCTATAGAGTAAAAAAACTCCCGTCTCCTGTATATACAGAGGACGAGAGTATTCTATACTTCGTGGTTCCACCTCAATTCACAATAACCTCGCGGTCACTGCCTCGCCAGGTACGCCGCCATGCGGTTATACCCTTGCAGATAACGGCTGCTGCCGGATATGCCTACTGACTTAAAAAAGTATGTTCAGCACTCTACTCCAAGAGGAATTCACTACGACTTACTGCATCCTTATCCCACCATCTAAGGACTCTCTGTGCCAGTTTGTCATACTTACTACTTCTTTTCAACGTATTTAATAGTAGAATATGTAATTGTAAACGGATAGAAAAAACTTAAAGATATCATACACAACCTTACCTAGTTTGTCAACTATTTTCTGAACCTGCGAATTTGCAAATTTGCGTAAATTTCTCTTATGGAAATCTTATTCTCCACACAATCGTTCTTTCCGCTCTAACACCTGTTCCCATTGTTCCCGCGTCAAAAGGCATGGCTTTTCCATTTTATCCATTCTACCCAAATCCATTTTCAATTCTTTTTGTGCGGCCCTCCCCGCCTCTTCGAGGGTACACATCTTTTCTGTAGTCTGCGAAACAACGTCCGGGTAGGCAGAAAATGCATGGTCATGGTCAAACAGTGGGCAATACCCTGTAATCTTTCCGGTTTCATTTTCCATCAAAAATCCCCAGTTCTGCTCATGCCTGTCATTATTATTCAGCAAATAGTCCGCGATCTGCATTTGCAGATATGCTTTCCGGTCGATCTTTACAGCTTCTTCATATGGGTTCAAACCATAAGACGCGCAAAATAGTTTAAATTCTTCAAATGTGACAAAAGCTGTCTCTTCTGAAGTGAAAAGCCTGGAATTCACGATTTTCTCTCCCACGCTCTCGATCCATTCTCTGCGTTCTGCAGACAAATAAGAGGAAATCTCCTCTTCTGTAGAAATCTGGTATTCCATATGTTCGATCCCGATGGCCGACAATATCTCCGCTGCCGGCGCTTCGTATCTTCCGACCTTATGCAGATGAATCCCATCCTTGTGTCGTATCCATCCTTTTGCGCTTGCGCCAAGCGTCGTAAGCTCTGGGGTATGAATCTCCTCTTTTAAATGCATTTTTTCTTTATAATGCACGCTTCTCCCTGAAAGAGAAATTTCCGTGATAAAAAGAGAAAACGGATTCTCAAAGAGATTTACATCTTTCCATGTTTTCTCGTCGCCGTCCTGACGGAGCCAATATGAATCTTCCAATGATACGCCTCTACATGCCTTACAGACCGTATATCGGTTACTTTGCGATAACCGCATTGTGTTCAATATCTCTTTTGCATAACTCCGTCCAATAGAAAGCGTACGGCTGGACGCCCATTCAATAAAATCGGCAAAGGTAATATCCTCTTTTCTCAGGGCAAACGGAAGGCGTGCAAAATCAAGGATCGTACATGTTCCATTTTCTTTTATCTTCAAAATGGGAACATCTTTCAATAAAAGCTCCATCTTTTCCTACCGTTTAAAATATTTTCCCTTTATGATATCCACCGGCATCTCTCTCCCGGTCCACAGCTCAAAGGACGCAGCTCCCTGGTAGAGGAGCATATTCAGACCATTTGCCGCCGCACAGCCCGCAGCTCTTGCTTTCTTCAGAAACAATGTCTCCTCAGGATTGTAGATCACATCGAATACATACAAATCTTTTCGGAATAAACTATCATCTGTTATAATACAGCGGTCCACATTCGGCGCCATTCCGATTGCGGTTCCGTTTACCAGAAGAACACTTTCTGCTATCTCTTTTCGCAGCGCTTCTGGATCAGAAAAATCGTAAAGATTCAAAGTACAGCTGGTCTGTGCCCTTAGTTTTTCCAGTATCCCCTTCGCACGGATAAAGAAATCATCTCGGATGTTAAATATCGATATTTCCGCCACTCCATCCAGTGCCGCCTGGATCATGATCGCCGCAGCCGCACCGCCCGCTCCAAGGAGGGTGATCTTTTTACCGATGATATCCCAGCCTTCCTCCGCAACGGAACGCATGAACCCGATTCCGTCAGTGGTGTGGCCGGTAAGCACGCCGTTGTCATTGACTACTGTATTCACCGCGCCACCGATTTCAGAAGCCGGCGATAGTTTATCCGCCAGAGCGCACATCAAGTTTTTGTCCGGCATCGTCAAATTAAATCCCCGCGCCCCCATCGCACGCAGCCCTTCCACTGCGATCTCAAGCCTGTCTGTCCCTACGTCAAACGCTAAATATGCATAATCAAGCCCAAGCTGCCGAAACGCTTCATTGTGCATCATCGGTGAAATACTGTGTGCCACCGGGCTGCCTAAAAGCCCGGTGAGTACGGTATGTCCCGTAATTTCATATCCCATATCGTCTTCTCCTTCTATCCAACTAACTAATGCCTAATCCGGCCAAAATTCAGCGTATTTCGCCCCATTCTCCAGGGTGTATCCTCTTGCCTCCGCCATCTCGCTCACCGTCACAAGCTGGTATCCAGCGGCGGTCAGTTTCGGTATCAATTCGATGGCTGCGTCGATAGTCTGTGTGTGGATATCGTGCATCAGAACAATATCGCCGTCTTTTACGCTTTCCATTACATTGTCAACCGTGGCCTTAGCATCCCTGGTCTTCCAGTCCAGAGTGTCAATGGACCACAGAATCATCGGCATGCCCGCATTTTCTTTTACTGTGTCATTGATGGCTCCATAGCTCGGCCGAAGTACCGTTGCCGGCTGCCCCGCCGCCTGCGCGATCGCAGAATTCGTATCTCCCACCTGCTGTTTCACACCATCCGCATCCAGCTTTGCAAGGCTTGTATGGTCGTATGTATGATTGCCCAGTTCACATCCGATCTCCGCCATTTTTTTCAATGTATCCGTATACTGAGAAGCTCTCTGTCCCAACATGAAAAAGGTCGCGTGCGCGTTACCTTTCTCCAGGGCTTCCAGCAATTCCTGCGTCCGCGGTCCCGGTCCATCGTCAAATGTAAGCGCGATCATCGGCTTGTTCGGATCCACACTGTTCTCAGCGGATACCAGTTTGCCGTCTTCTGCAAACACGCACTTTCTTCCGCCTACCTGCTGCTCTCCAGCCAGCATCTTTCCTTCCGGGTCAAAATAATATTTCTCCCCGTCTATTGTCGCCCACCCAAGGCTGAGCGCGCCGGTCTCGCCAAAATAGTACTTCGTTCCGTCCTTCTCTTCATACCAGCCGGTCTTCATGATCCCTTTTTTACTGAAAAAATACTTCGAGCCTCCAATCTCCTGCCAGCCAACGGCGCGCTTTCCATCCTCACCAAAATAATATGTATTTTCATGGTAAACGACGAAATCGTTCGTCACATAGTTTCCGTCCCACCGTTTGAACTTATTTCCGTCCCACTCTCCGTATTGATTTTTCACCTGGAACTTCCCGTCCTTAATATCAATACGCACCTTCCCGAACCAGTCCAGGTTCAAAGGGTTGGTAATCTGGCTCGTAAGTTCCGCCTTGATTATATAGCTTCCTTCCCTGCTGCCGTCCGTCTCACACTCCAGCGTATATCCGATCCCCCGGTTCAGTTCATCCACAAGATCCTGCACTGTAAATCCGGTATTCGCATCAAGTACCGAATCCGCGTTCCCCTGGCATACAGCTCCCGCTGTAAAAACAGGCTTTTCCTCACCCTGTACGATGGATACATCCTCCACCTTCAAGGTAACGCAGATCTCGCTGTTCTCGCTTGCCGCTGCTCCTCTGCTAAGAAATGCGCAGGCAAACAGACAGACAATAAGCACCCCTACAATCCGTCCCCAGGAGGTGCTTTCTCTCCCTCCACTTTTGCTGCGCATCTTTTTCATTCTCTTTTTCTTCTGTGCCATGGACCTTGACCTGGCACGTCTTAAATCTTCATTTTTCATTCGTATATCACCACACAAGAATTATATTTATAAAAAGTTTTCACGTACATTATAATTCAGTTATGTGTAATATACAATTTGGATTTTCTTAATATATTTTAAATATTGTGTCAAATCATTTACAAAATTGGGAATAAGCTCCTTTTATTCTACGTATTCTACCGTATGATCCTGACCCGCAGAACTCCTTCGACTTCTCCCAGCTCCCGGGAAACGCTTTCTTCTGTCTCGGAATCCACGTCAATCATTGTGTACGCGTACGCGCCGCGGCTTTTGTTTGTCATATCCGCAATGTTGATATTGTCTTTCGCCAAAAGAGCTGTGAACTGTCCGATCATATTGGGAATATTCCTATGCAGAATCGTAATTCTTGTCTTATTGCGGATTCCCATCGTGCAGTCCGGATAGTTGACAGAATGGGTAATGTTTCCATTTTCCAGGAAATCCCTCACCTCTTTTACCGCCATCTTCGCGCAATTATCCTCGGACTCTTCTGTGGAAGCACCGAGATGTGGGATGACGATCGCATTTCTCACGCCAGCAATCTCCGGCGTAGGAAAATCGGTCACATAGCGCTTTACTTTGCCGCTGATCAGCGCGTCCACCACCGCCTCGCTGTTTACAAGAACATCTCTCGCAAAATTCAAAATGACTACGCCGTCTTTCATCAAATCAATCGCGTTCTTGTCTATAAATCCTTTTGTCTCCTCCATTGCTGGTACGTGGATGGTAATGTAGTCGCATTCTTGGTACAGTTCGTCGACGCTCTGTGCATGTCGGATACTTCGAGACAGCCTCCACGCAGAGTCCACGGAAACATACGGGTCGTATCCGTACACCTCCATCCCTAAGTTCGTCGCGGCATTCGCCACTAGGACGCCGATGGCGCCAAGACCGATTACGCCTAGTTTCTTGCCTTCAATCTCACAGCCCGCGAAAGCCTTTTTCGCTTTTTCCGCATCTTTGGCAATATTGCCGTCCTCCTCATTTTCCTGCACCCAGTTGATACCGCCGATGATATCACGGGAGGCAAGGAGCATACCGGCGATCACCAATTCCTTCACCCCGTTGGCGTTCGCTCCCGGTGTGTTGAATACAACAATCCCCTGGTCCGCACATCGTTCCAGCGGAATATTATTGACGCCGGCTCCCGCGCGAGCCACAGCCTTAAGTGAAGAAGGAAGCTCCATCTCATGCATGGAAGCGCTGCGCACTAGGACAGCGTCCGCACCTTTCGCCTCGCCTGCCGGCACATAATCATCCGTAAACTTTTCCAGTCCCACAGGAGAGATTGGGTTTAGACAGTAATATTTATACATCATGATTAATTCTCCTCTTCAAACTTTTTCATGAATGCTACCAGAGCTTCCACGCCTTCATAAGGCATGGCATTATAGATGCTGGCGCGCATGCCGCCCACTGTCCGGTGTCCTTTCAGGTTCTCAAGTCCCGCCTCTTTCGCCTCTTTCACAAATTTTGCATCCATCTCTTCATTCCCTGTCACGAAAGGAACGTTCATAAGGGAGCGGTCCTTTTTCTCCACAGTCCCATGAAACAGCCTGCTCTCGTCCAGATAATCGTACAAGAGCTTCGCTTTCTTCTCATTGCGTTCTTTCATCACTTCAAGGCCGCCCATATTTTTCAACCACTTAAAGACTTTGCCGCAGATATAAATGCCGTATGCGGGAGGAGTATTATATAGTGATTTTGCGTCCGCATGGATTTTATACTGAAGCATGGTCGGAGTTCCTGGAAGCACATCCTCTGTAATCAGGTCTTCCCGTATGATAACGATCACCATACCGGCCGGTCCGATATTTTTCTGCACCCCGCCGTAGATAACACCGTATTTCGTTACATCCACCGGCTCAGAGAGAAAACAGGAGGACACGTCCGCGACCAAAATTTTGCCTTTCGTATCTGGAAGCTTGCGGTACTTTGTGCCGTAGATGGTGTTGTTCTCACAGATATAAACATAGTCTGCGTCCTCATCTACCGGCAAATCTGTACAGTCTGGTATGTAGGAAAACGTCTTATCCGCCGAGGAAGCGATCCGGTTCACCTTTCCGTATTTTTCCGCCTCCGCTGCCGCCTTTTTTGCCCACTGCCCGGTAATGATATAATCCGCCACCTTGTTTTTCATCAGATTCATGGGAATCATGGCAAACTGCTGGCTTGCGCCGCCCTGCAGGAACAGTACCTTATAATTGTCAGGGATATTCATCAATTCCCGGAGATCCTGCTCCGCCTCTGTGATGATCGTCTCAAAGGCTTTGGAACGATGGCTCATCTCCATAACGGACATGCCTGTGCCTCTGTAATCCAGCATCTCGTCTGCTGCCTCGCGCAATACTTCCTCAGGCAGCACCGCGGGGCCTGCCGAAAAATTATATACTCGTTTCATGTTATCTACGCTCCTTCTCTTCCAGATCTTTCTCATCGAACGCTTCGCTGATCGGCGCTCCCGGCGCCACCATCGGCCATACTTTGTCGTCGCTGTCAATCTGGCAGTCGATGAGAATCGGCCCGTTATAGTTAAGGGCTGTATGGAATGCTTCTGCAAATTCTTCTCTTGTAGTAACACGCAGCGCTTTCGCCCCCATCGCCTCCGCCAATTTCACAAAATCTACAGAGTCGTTCAGCACGGTCGCTGAATATCTCTGTCCGTAGAACAGGTTCTGCCACTGACGGACCATGCCGAGCACATGGTTATTGACGACAACTTCGATGATCGGAATCTGATAGCGTACCGCGGTTGCTATCTCGTTCATATTCATGCGGAAACATCCGTCCCCGGCAATATTTACCACAGTTTTGTCAGGACATCCCATCTTCGCACCCAGAGACGCGCCAAGCCCATATCCCATGGTGCCAAGTCCGCCGGAAGTAAGCAGTGTCCTTGGCTTTGTGAACTGATAATACTGAGCCGTCCACATCTGATGCTGTCCTACCTCCGTGACGATCAGAGCGTCCCCCTTGGTCTGGCGGTAGATCTCCTCCACCACATAGGGTCCGGTCAATGCCTCAGTGTGATACGTAAGGGGATATTTTTCTTTATATTCCTGAATCCTGTGGATCCATTCTTCATGTGCAAGCTGCGGAAGCCTTCCGCTCACCAATTCCAGCGTCTCTTTGATATCTCCCACAACGCCAGCGTTAATAATAATGTTTTTATCCATCTCCGCGACGTCGATATCAAATTGCAGAATCTTTGCGTGGCTTGCAAACTTCTCTGCATTTCCGATGACTCGGTCTGAGAAACGGGAACCCACCACAATCAAAAGATCGCACTCGCTCACCCCGTAATTGGCGGTCTTGGTTCCATGCATCCCCAACATCCCTGTATAAAGCGGGTCTGTCCCTGGGTATGCGCCTTTCCCCATCAAAGAATCGCAGACCGGAGCCTGCACCTTATGGACAAACTCACGCAGCTCTTCGCTTGCGTCCGAAAGGATCGCTCCTCCGCCTACAAAGATGTAGGGGCGCTCTGCTTTCTCAATCAACTCCACCGCCGTCTCGACTTCTCTTATGGATATTTCCTTTTTATATTTCTTTACCGGTTTGATCTCAACAGGCTCATAGTCCGCCTTCTGGGCTGTAATATCCTTTGGAATATCCACAAGCACTGGGCCAGGCCTGCCGGACTTGGCGATGGCAAATGCTCTGCGTATGGTCTCGGCCAGCTTCTCTACATCCTTGACAATAAAATTGTATTTGGTGATCGGCATGGTTATTCCGGTAATATCGATTTCTTGAAAACTGTCCTTTCCAAGGAGCGGTACGCCCACATTGCAGGTGATCGCCACGATCGGGATCGAATCCATAAACGCGGTTGCGATTCCTGTCACCAGATTGGTGGCCCCTGGACCACTGGTAGCGAAACATACCCCCACTTTCCCCGTGGCGCGCGCGTATCCGTCCGCCGCATGGGACGCGCCCTGTTCGTGGGAGGTGAGTATATGTTTTATTTCATCGCTATGTTTATATAACTCGTCGTATACGTTTAAAATCGCTCCGCCCGGGTACCCGAAAACCGTGTCCACGCCTTGCTCTTTTAAACACTCTATCAGTATCTCTGAACCATTTAACTGCCGCATCGCTCGTTCCCTTTCTATTTTTTGATTTCCAGTACTGCGCCCCGGTTCCCGGATGTCACCATGGATGCATAGCGCGCAAGATACCCGGTCGTAACTTCCGGCTCTTTTGGCTGCCATTTTTCTTTCCTTGCTGCCATTTCCTCGTCGGAAACGTTTACAGTTAGCTTTAGGTTCGGGATATCGATCTGGATAATATCTCCTTCTTCAACCAGCGCGATTGGACCGCCGACCGCTGCCTCCGGCGATACGTGGCCGATCGAAGCCCCACGTGACGCTCCGCTGAAACGCCCGTCTGTGATAAGCGCCACGGAAGAGCCAAGTCCCATCCCCGCGATCGCGGACGTCGGGTTCAACATCTCCGGCATACCAGGCCCTCCTTTGGGACCGACGTAGCGAATCACCACCACGTCTCCTGGTTTGATCTGTCCGTCCTTGATTGCCTTGATCGCGTCGTCTTCACACTCAAACACTCTTGCCGGGCCTTCATGTACCAGCATCTCCGCCACCACAGCGGAACGTTTTACCACACTGCCATCTGGCGCAAGATTGCCTTTCAGCACCGCAAGGCCTCCCGTCTGCGTGTACGGGTTATCGATCGGACGGATGACTTCCGGATTCTGATTGATGCATCCCTGGATATTCTCGCCTACTGTCTTCCCTGTCACTGTAATGCATTCGGTGTGAAGCAGGTTCTTCTTATTCAGCTCATTCATGACTGCGTAGACGCCGCCTGCTTCATTCAAGTCCTCCATATACGTCGGTCCCGCCGGAGCGAGATGGCACAGGTTCGGCGTCTTTTCGCTGATTCCGTTTGCAAAGTCGATCTCAAAGTCCATTCCAATCTCGTGCGCGATGGCCGGGAGATGCAGCATACTATTGGTAGAACATCCCAGCGCCATATCCACGGTCAAAGCATTGAGGACTGCGTCCTCGGTGATGATATCCCTTGGACGGATATTTTTTCTGTACAGCTCCATGACCTGCATTCCTGCGCGTTTCGCGAGACGGATTCGTTCTGAATACACTGCCGGGATCGTGCCGTTTCCCGGAAGACCCATACCCAGCACTTCAGTGAGACAGTTCATACTGTTCGCTGTGTACATACCGGAGCAGGAACCGCAGGTGGGACACACTTTATTTTCAAATTCACATACATCTTCTTCCGTCATTGTGCCCGCCGCATAGGATCCTACTGCCTCAAACATGCTGGAAAGGCTTCGTTTCTGCCCTTTCACATGACCGGCGAGCATCGGGCCGCCGCTGACAAAGATGGTGGGGACATTGATTCTCGCCGCAGCCATCAAAAGCCCGGGCACGTTCTTGTCACAGTTCGGCACCATCACCAGCGCGTCAAACTGGTGGGCAAGCGCCATCGCTTCCGTGGAATCCGCAATCAAATCCCGGGTTACCAGAGAATACTTCATTCCGATGTGTCCCATGGCAATCCCGTCGCACACTGCGATTGCTGGGAACACGACCGGAGTTCCTCCTGCCATCGCCACTCCCATCTTCACTGCATCTACAATTTTATCCAGGTTCATATGCCCTGGCACAATCTCATTATAAGAACTTACAATCCCCACGATCGGACGGTCCAGCTCTTCTTTCGTATATCCGAGCGCGTTAAATAAAGAACGGTGGGGCGCCTGCTGCATCCCCTTTTTCACAACGTCACTTTTCATGTCTTATTTTCCTCCTGTATCCTTCCTCCCGTATCAAACGGTGTTTGTATTACTTCTATCGAATCCCCTCGCAAATCAGGCTTCCCATCTGCTCTGTTCCCACCTCGCTGCAGCCCTCCGACATAATATCGCCAGTACGATACCCTTCTTTCAATACCTGGGATACTGCCGCCTCAATAGCGTCCGCCGCTTTGTCCTGGTCGAAGCTGTACCGAAGCATCATTGCCGCAGACAGAATCGTTGCAATGGGATTCGCGATTCCCTTTCCTGCAATGTCCGGGGCGGAGCCGCCGCTCGGCTCATAAAGACCGAACTTTGTCTCATTTAAGCTGGCACTCGCAAGCATCCCGATGGAGCCTGTCACCATGCTGGCCTCGTCGGAAAGGATATCTCCGAACATATTCTCCGTCAGAATTACGTCAAACTGCTTTGGGTCACGGACCAGCTGCATCGCACAGTTATCGACAAGCATGTGGGTTAAAGTCACTTGCGGATAGTCTTTTGCCACTTCTTCGACCACCTTCCTCCAAAGTCTTGAAGAATCCAATACATTTGCCTTGTCCACACTGACGACGTTCTTTCTCCTCTTCATGGCGATATCAAACGCCCGCACCGCAATCCTGCGGATCTCTTCCTCATTATATGTAAGCGTGTCGTGGGCGGTCAAGACACCATTTTCTTCCACTGTGCCCCGCTCGCCAAAATAGAGCCCGCCGGTCAGTTCCCGCATGATGAGAAGGTCAAATCCGCCTTTTGTGATCTCTTCTTTGAGAGGGCACGCCGCGGCAAGTTCCTCATATAATACTGCCGGACGCAGATTGGCGAAGAGATTCAGCTCCTTTCTAATTCTAAGAAGCCCGGCTTCCGGACGCTTGGACGGTTCAAGCTGATACCATGGAGAGGTCTTTGCGTCCCCGCCGATGGATCCCATCAGGACTGCGCTGCATTCCTTTGCTTTCGCCACTGTCTCGTCTGTCAGCGGTACTCCATGTACGTCGATCGATGCGCCCCCCATGAGGAGCTGTTCATATGAACATGTAAAACCATATACTTCACCGGCCTGATCGAGAACTTTCATCGCCTCTGCAACGATCTCCGGACCGATTCCGTCCCCCTTGATTACTCCAATATTCAGGTTCATTTGATCTCCATCCCTTCTGTCAGTGTCTATTTTCCGGGAAGCTATGCCCGGTAAAATCGTTGTTTCTCTATCATATATCATTTTTTTGTTACTTTCAACCCTTTCCGCGGCAAAAAGGCAAAAAAATAGAGTGCTCTCTGTTTTTCTTCCTGTTTTATAACGCCAGCACAGCCGGACGAAGTATTAGGTCGAATCTTGTCTGGATATATTGCTTATAAAACTCCTTTTGTCTATCTGAGATACATGGTATTTGCTCAATCATACTGATGATCTGCTTCATATCAACTCTTGGAACAATCCTTTTTAACGCTGCGTTACACTCTTTATATTCTGCTTTCATCAAAAAATCATAATAGTTTATTTTGCGGCCGTTTTCTTTGATCGCTGAAGTTGGGAACTGATAAATCCTCGCATAAAGTTCCTTCTTGTCGGTGAGGACAGCTTCCACGATCTTCTCATCCGCTTGCGGGAGAAGACAACTTCCACAGTCATACACAGGCGCGATATCCGCCTCTTCTGTCTTTTCGCTGTAAAGGAATCCCCATTGAGCAAAAATCATAGAGCCTTTTACCATCTACTGTAAAATCCTTGCAGGCGCAAACAACCTTTTCTTTCCCTCTCACGCAAAAAGTCCCCAGCATGGTTTCCTGCGCCCGTATTCTCAGCAGGTTGAAAACACTGCTTGCGATATATTCGCTAATACAACTGTTAGTATAGGAATGCTCTGTCGGTTTTTTTTCGCCGGAAGGCGGAAATTTCAGCATATAAATCTCACCATTGTATTCAACCGCCACCTTTTTTCCGTTTGCGCCATTATATGCTCTTCCGAATATTCTCTTGCAGTCTGTAAAATCGATCATTCTCATTTCCGCCTCCCAAACAAATACTTCTGTCGCAGATAGTCAGCATGTTCCGGAGTGATCGCCTCGTCATCAATCACAGCCGCATTGATGCTGCCGTATAATTCTCCCCACAGGCAGTCCATGAGACTTGAGCCGTTCTCAAGTCCGTCTTTATATGCGTCCAGATCATGCTGTAAATATTCCGGAAGCCCATATTCGTAGGACTGTTCACGTTCTTTCGGCTGCTGCCGTAGGGCATCCGTTCTTTTGATCCTATCTTCCGCCATAACGATATCACCTCTTCCTAATACATTGTATCGATACACTATAATAATATCAAGAGCCTGAAAACAAAAGTATCGTTTTGTTTTTACCTCGAAAATATAGCATTTCTCATAGTTTTGCGCTATGATTGTTTGTGGGAGCATGAAATGCGGAACCTGGCATCATCATATTCTAAAAACGGAGGTCAAGCAATGATAATCAGTGCAAGTCGAAGGACAGACATCCCATCCTACTATTCAGAATGGTTCATAAACAGGCTCAAAGCCGGGTACGTTTATGTCCGGAATCCTATGAATCCCCGCCAGATCAGCGAAGTATCATTGTCTCCCGAAGTGGTGGATGGAATTGTTTTCTGGACCAAGAATCCAGCGCCTATGTTAGATCGTTTGAATGAACTGCGGGACTATACTTACTACTTTCAGTTTACGTTAACCCCATACGGAACCGATATTGAAAGGAATATCCCATCAAAGAACGGCGTTATTATACCGATATTCCAGAAGCTTTCCTCTTTGATCGGCAAGGAGCGTGTAATCTGGCGGTATGACCCGATCCTGTTAAACGCAAAATATACAGCGCAGTATCACTTGAAGTATTTCCGTGTACTTTGCGATAGACTTGCAGATCACACTGAAAAATGCACCATTAGCTTCCTTGACTTGTATAAGAATATCCGGCGCAGTATTACCCCTCTTGGGATTCATCCGCCGACTTCTGGACAGAACGAGGAACTGACCGGTCGTTTCTGTGAAATTGCAAAGGAACACAATCTTTATATTGACACCTGTGCCGAGGAAATTGACCTTCGTACATATGGAGTTGGACACGCCAGTTGCATAGATCGAAATCGTTTAGAGCGTATCGGAAAGTATAAGCTTACTATTGAACGGGATAAGAACCAGCGCGCAGCCTGTGGCTGCGTTTCCAGTATAGACATTGGCGCATATAACACCTGCAGGAACGGTTGTGTGTATTGCTATGCGAACTTCAATCAGACAATCGTAGGTGATTGCTGCCAAAAGCACGACCCTTCTTCACCTTTATTGTTTGGAGAGATAACAAATGCGGACATTATTAAGCCAAGAAAAATGAAGTCCCTTAAGGACAGACAGAATACTTTACAAAATATTTGACTGTCTTTCCCTTTACTTTTCCATAAAAGTTCCTTTACTTTTTAGCCTTTTAGGATATAATAAGTAAAGAAAGAAGGTAAACACTATGATTTCATATTCCAATCTACAGCAAAAACTGAATGAAAAGGGTCTGACGAAAACCGCACTGGCTAAGGAGCTTGGTATTTCCTCACGTACAGTGGCAAAAATCGGGCGGAGAGAGAAAATCGCTAATCGTGTTCTTGAAAAAATGGCCGTTTTTTTCGGTTGTTCTGTAGATGAGCTATGCCAGACCATCTCGGATAACCGTTTGCTTCAAACGCTTAGAGATGAAAAAAACATCCGTATGCCTGGAGGTCTGTACCATGAACTTCAAGTACGGATGACCTATAATTCCAACCACATAGAGGGCAGCAAACTCAGCGAAGATCAGACCAGGCTGATTTTTGAAACAAACACAATAGATATCGGAGAAGGTATACCTGTTGATGACATTATCGAAACTGTCAATCATTTTCGAGCCATTGACTTTTGTATCGATATGGCGGAAGAACCGCTTACCGAGTATATAATTAAAGAACTCCATCGCATTTTGAAGCAAAGTACAAATGATTCCTCGCTTGCATGGTTTGCCGTTGGGGATTACAAAAAAAGACCCAAAATGGTCGGCGGTCGTGAAACTGCAAAGCCGAAAGAGGTTGCTCCACGCATGAAAGCT
>JAAWDY010000020.1 GCA_022793995.1 Coprococcus sp. | reverse complement strand
GGGGTACCTGAAGTGAATCGCCTAATCGGCGATGGGAATAAGGAGGAACCCCCGAGGGCGGGGTACCTGAAGTGAATCGCCTAATCGGCGATGGGAATAAGGAGGAACCCCCGAGGGCGGGGTACCTGAAGTGAATCGACTAATCGGCGATGGGAATAAGGAGGAACCCCCGAGGGCGGGGTACCTGAAGTGAATCGACTAATCGGCGATGAGAATAAGGAGGAAATGATGAGTTTAATGAAGAATATTCAGAAATCAGAGGTATTAAAATTAAAGGATGAGGTCGCGTATACACAGGGGCAGGTCGTCAGCAAAACCCTGGTGCAGAATAATGCGGTGAGTGTAACTTTATTTTCTTTCTGGAAGGGCGAAGAGATCAGCACGCATGAGTCCGGAGGAGACGCGTTTGTGACATGCCTGGATGGTGTGGGGAAGATCACGATCGATGGCGTGGATTATGAGCTGACAGAGGGCGAGTCCATTGTAATGCCTGCAAAGCATCCGCACGCGGTCATGGGAAAAGAGAACTTTAAAATGCTTCTGGTAGTTATATTTTAGCAGAGTATCTTGCGGGGAAATAAGGAGAACGGCGTATGAAGCTGACGATATTGGGCACCGGGAATGCGGCTGTGACAGAGTGTTTTAATACGTGTTTTGCGCTTTCCGAGGAGAGCATCCCTGAGGGGAGGCGGCATTTCCTTGTGGATACGGGGGGCGGGAACCAGATACTAAAGCGTCTTAAGGACGCGGGGATCGCCCTGGAGGATATCCATGATATTTTTCTGACGCACGAGCACACAGACCATGTTCTTGGGGTTTTTTGGCTGATCCGTATGATCGGACAGAAGATGAACCAGGGGAAATACGAAGGGAAACTCAGTATCTATTGCCATGCTGAATTGGCGGAGAAGGTTCAGAGAATCTCTAGGATGCTGATATGGGAGAAATTATGCCGGTATATCGGAGAGAGGATTTGCTTCGACGTGGTGGATTCCGGCGATACGAGGACGATACTGGGCTGTCCGGTAACGTTCTTTGATATAGGCTCCACCAAGGCGAAGCAGTTTGGATTTACCATACAGCTTCCAAGCGGAAAGTTCACTTGTGTGGGTGACGAGCCGTATAATGAAGTGGACTATGAATATGTGAAGGGAAGCGAATGGCTTCTCCACGAGGCATTCTGCCTGCATAGCGAGGCGAAAAAGTGGAAGCCTTATGAGAAACATCACAGTACGGTAAAAGAGGCGTGTGAGCTGGCACAGCGGCTTAAGATACCGAATCTGCTCTTGTACCACACAGAGGAATCCCACCTGGCGGAGCGGAAAGAATTGTATACCCAGGAGGGAAGGGCATATTATCACGGGAATCTGTATGTCCCGGACGACGGAGAAGGATTTGCATTATAGAGCTGTGAATCGAAACATTATAGAGAGGTGTTTGGGGATAACAACTTGACAGCGAAGAACAGGAGGAAGAGATATGGCTGTGATACGACCATTCCAAGGAATCAGGCCAGCTCTGGAGCTGGTCCGTGATATTGCCGCCCTGCCGTACGATGTGTACAGCAGTCAGGAAGCGAGAAAGATCGTGGAGAAAAATCCGCGGTCCTTTTTGAAGATCGACAGAGCGGAGACACAATTTCCGGAGGGAATCAATATCTATGCGCCCCAAGTCTATGAAAAAGCGGCGGAGACGCTTCGGAAAATGAGAGATGACGGCGAGTTTGTGCAGGATAGTGCGCCGTGTTATTATATCTACTCTTTGACGATGGACGGACGTGCGCAGACGGGACTGATGTGCTGCGCTTCCGCGGACGATTACCTGAACCAAGTGATAAAAAAGCATGAGAATACAAGAGAAGACAAAGAACAGGATAGAATACGCCATGTGGATGTGTGCAGCGCCCATACTGGACCTATTTTTCTGATCTACCGGACAAACGAGGAAGTCCAGAGGAGCATCCGGGCTGTGACAGAGGGCGCGCCGCTTTATGATTTTACAGGGGACGATGGGATTTTGCATCAGATGTGGAAGGTAGAGGATGCCGGGACCATTGCGAAGCTGACAGATGCGTTTGCGAACGTGGAGAGCCTTTATGTGGCGGACGGACATCACCGGGCAGCTTCCGCAGTGAAGGTGGCTTTAAAGCGCAGGGAAGAGAATCCAGGATATACAGGAGAGGAAGAGTTCAACTATTTTCTGTCTGTGTTATTTCCGGAGGAACAGCTTAAAATATATGATTATAACAGGGTCGTACATAATATAGGAGACAAGGCGGAGGATACGGTTCTTATAGAGCTGGAGAAGAGCTTCCAGGTGGATCAGATCGGCGATACAGTATACAAGCCTCAGAAAAAAGGCGAGGTCGGGATGTACCTGAAAGGATGCGGATATCGTCTGACGGTAAGGCCAGAAGCCTACTCCTTCGACCCAGTGGAAGGGCTCGACGTCTCTATTTTACAAAACGAAGTGCTATGCCCCATATTTGGAATCCAGAATCCTAAGACCGACGAACGTATGGAATTTGTGGGAGGAATTAGGGGACTAGAAGTTTTGAAAGAAATTGTCGACAATGAGGAGGGAGCGGCAGCATTCGCCATGTATCCCACTTCCCTTGAGGAACTGCTGAGGGTGGCGGATGCGGGGCGGCTGATGCCGCCGAAATCCACATGGTTTGAGCCAAAACTAAGGAGCGGCATGGTGATACACGAGTTTTAAGATAAGATTCGGAGATGGATAAAACATGATGAGAAAAGGGTATCAGGAAATGAACGTTTACAATGCAGTGCAGGAACGGTTTCATTATCTGTTTACTGAGTTTGAAAACATCTATGTATCGTTCAGCGGAGGCAAGGACAGCGGCGTTCTTCTGAATTTGCTTTTGGATTTTAAGCGCAGATATTACCCGGGGCGCAGGATCGGTGTGTTCCACCAGGATTTTGAGGCTCAGTATACCGTAACCACAGAGTATGTCACGAGAACGTTTCAGGCGCTTGAGGGAAAATGCGACCTGTACTGGGTATGCCTTCCTATGGCTGTCAGGACGGCGCTTAGCAGCTATGAAATGTATTGGTATCCATGGGATGACAATAAAGAAGAATTGTGGGTACGTCCGCGTCCGGATTACCCTTATGTCATCACAATCGACAAACCGTTTAACCATTACCGCTATCGGATGCATCAAGAGGATCTGGCGAAACAGTTCAGCCGGTTTTACAAGGAAGAACATGGCGGCGGAAAAACGGTGTGCCTTCTGGGAATCCGGGCGGACGAGTCTTTGCAGAGATACAGTGGGATTGTGAACAGGAAGTATGGATATAAGGGCGAGTGCTGGATATCCAAACAATTTAAAAACGTTTGGTGTGCATCGCCTCTCTATGATTGGACGAGCCGGGATATCTGGGTGGCAAATTATCGATTCAACTACGATTACAATGTCCTTTATGACTTGTATTATAAGGCTGGTCTGAAAGTCGATCAGATGCGGGTGGCGTCTCCGTTCAACGATTATTCTAAGGATTCCCTTAACCTGTACCGAGTGATCGATCCGCAGATCTGGACCCAACTTGTGGGACGGGTGCGGGGAGCGAATTTCGGTAGTATTTACGGGAGGACGAAGGCGATGGGATACCGGAACGTCACGCTTCCGGAAGGCCATACGTGGGAATCGTATACAAAGTTCCTGCTCGACACACTTCCGGCAAGGCTCAGGAAGAATTATGTGAAAAAGTTCAAAACTTCGATTGAGTTTTGGCATAAGACAGGCGGCGGACTGGAGGAGAGCGCGATCCAGGAATTGATCGACCATGGATACCACATCCGGCGTAACGGCGTTTCCAACTATACGGTGATGAAGAAATCAAGGGTCGTATTTGTCGGCGCGATCCCGGACGATACTGACGATATCAAGTCCACGAAGGATATTCCCAGTTGGAAGAGAATGTGTTACTGTATCCTGAAGAACGACCATATCTGCCGCTTTATGGGATTTGGAATGACGAAACAGCAGCAGCTTAGGATCGATAAGATCAAGAGAAAATATGGGGAAATGATATATGACGGATAACAAATACAAAAGCCCGGTATACAGTATCATCGCGGTGCCCTTTGAACAGATCGTACCCAATACGTACAATCCGAATCATGTGGCGCCCCCGGAGATGAAGCTTCTCTATGACAGTATCAAAGAGGACGGTTATACGATGCCGATCGTATGCTATTATTCTAAAAAGGAAGACGTGTATGTGATTGTGGACGGGTTTCACCGTTGGCGCGTGATGAAGGAGTATCCGGATATCTATGACAGGGAACAAGGAATGCTTCCGGTCTCCGTGATTAATAAGCCGCTTTCAAACCGCATGGCAAGCACGGTCCGGCACAACAGGGCAAGAGGATCCCACAATGTGGATCTGATGAGCAATATTGTCAGGGAGCTTCACGAATTGGGTAGAAGCGATGCGTGGATATCCAAGCATATCGGTATGGATAAAGACGAGATTCTGCGTCTTAAGCAGATCACAGGTCTTGCAGGCCTCTTTAAGGATGTAAAATTCGGTCAGGCATGGAAGCCGGTCGAAGACCCCGATAAGAGAGAAATTGTCATCCAATACAGAGATCTGCATGGAAATGAAATCAATCGAGAATTGTTTCATGATTTTATCCGGCATCAAGTCGTAGAAAAATGCCTCCGGCGTGAGGACGGGCGTTGGGAAACAAAGGAGGATCCCTTTATTGACGATTGGTCGGAGAAGGATTATCAAACATTGATATCGTGCCTGAAAAATACGGTGGCGACAGGCGGATTCGTGCACGCCGCGTTTTGTGATGGCAGGCTGAAAGGCTTTGTGTCCGTAGAACCGGAATTCTTCGGCGGCGTACATCGGTATCTGGACCTCTCTAGCATCCATGTGTCCGAGGATATGCGGGGAATGGGAATCGGCAGGACGCTGTTTTGCGTGGCCAAAGAATGGGCGAAAGAAAAGGGCGCGAAAAAGCTGTATATCTCCGCACACTCCGCTGTGGAGACCCAGGCGTTCTATAAAGCTATGGGATGTGTGGAGGCCAAGGAGTATAAGAAGGAGCATGTGGAGGCAGAACCGTATGACTGCCAGCTGGAATGTTTATTAAACCTTATGAACTTATGAAGATTTTATGAAAACCTTGACAAACGATCATTTCAATACTATGATATTCCATAGTTTATGATGCCAGGGTCAAAAGCCAAAAACCACAGGGTGTATGGCACGGAACAGTCCAGACGGCATCTCTAGTTTATCAAGGAAAAGGCAAAGAGAAAGAGGAGTATGTATCCAGGTCTGTAAAAGAGAGAGCTGTCCGCTGGCTGAGAGGCGGCTTACGGGAAACAGATACAGAAGGTAGCTTTGGAGCCGGGCGTCTGAACGGGCGAGTAGGATGTCACGGGGTGGTTTCCGTTATCGAACTATAAGCGCTGTGGAAGAAGGAGATATTTCCACGGAATAAAGGTGGTACCGCGTAGAAGAACGCCCTTTACATATTGTAGAGGGCGCTTTTTTATCATATAGGAAACTTCGTTCCCTATATGATAAAAACCCTCCGGGAGAATGCGCACTCGCGCGAAGAAGTAGTATGTCGCAAGCGACCGCGCTCGGCGCGAGAATGTGCTTTGGCACATTCTTTGTTTATCATATAGGAAAGAGGAAAGACCGTTATCGGCAAAGGGAGGAGAAAGATTATGAATCTGGAGAAAACATACAATCCAAAGGAGATTGAGACAAAGCTATATGAAAACTGGTGTGAAAAGCGGTATTTTCATGCGGAAGTGGACCGGGAGAGGAAGCCGTTCACGACAGTGATGCCACCTCCGAATATCACAGGAAAGCTGCATATGGGGCACGCGCTGGATAACACTTTGCAGGATATCCTGATACGATATAAGAGGATGCAGGGGTATAACGCGCTGTGGGTTCCAGGAACCGACCATGCGGCGATCTCGACGGAAGTCAAGGTGACGAACCAGTTAAAAGAAGAAGGAATTGACAAAAAAGAGCTGGGACGCGAGGGATTTTTGAAGAGGACCTGGCAGTGGAAGGAAGAGTACGCGGGAACGATCGAGGGACAGCTTAAGAAACTGGGCGTATCCTGCGATTGGGAGCGTGAGCGTTTTACGATGGACGAGGGCTGCTCCAAAGCAGTAGAAGAAGTGTTCATCCGTCTCTATGAGAAGGGATATATTTATAAAGGTTCCCGCATCATCAACTGGTGTCCGGTATGTAAGACATCCCTTTCCGACGCGGAGGTGGAGCATGAGGAGCAGGCGGGACATTTCTGGCATATCCGCTATCCCATCATTGGGACGGATAGGTATCTGGAGATCGCAACGACCCGGCCGGAGACCATGCTGGGTGATACCGCGATCGCGGTACATCCGGAGGACGAGAGATATCGGGATATTGTAGGAAAAAGGGCGCTCCTTCCCCTGGTGAACCGGGAGATTCCTATCGTAGCAGACGCGTATGTGGATAAAGAATTCGGGACCGGTGCGGTGAAGATCACGCCGGCGCACGACCCGAACGACTTTGAGGTTGGAAAGCGGCACAGCCTTCCAGAGATCAATATCATGAACGATGATGCGACGATTGCGGAGGGTTACGGAAGATATTCGGGTATGGATCGTTATGAGGCAAGGAAGGCGATCGTAACGGACCTTGAGGAGCAGGGATATCTGGTAAAGATCGAGGAGCACAGTCATAATGTGGGGACTCATGATCGCTGCCATACAACGGTGGAGCCTCTTATTAAACAGCAGTGGTTCGTGAAAATGGACGAGCTGGCAAAGCCGGCGATCGATGCCCTTAAGACAGGAGAACTTCGGTTTGTGCCGGAGCGCTTCAATAAGATTTATCTGCACTGGCTGGAAAATATCCGCGACTGGTGCATTTCCCGGCAGATCTGGTGGGGACATCGGATTCCCGCATATTACTGCGACGAGTGCGGTAAGTTTGTGGTGGCAAGGGAGATGCCTAAAGAGTGCCCGCACTGCGGATGCACGCATTTTACACAGGATGAAGACACTCTGGATACTTGGTTCAGCTCCGCGCTTTGGCCGTTCTCCACGCTTGGATGGCCCGAAAAGACAGAAGACCTGGATTATTTCTATCCGACGGATGTACTGGTGACGGGGTATGATATTATCTTCTTCTGGGTTATTCGTATGGTATTTTCCGGGTATGAACACACAGGAAAATCGCCGTTCCATACCGTTTTAATCCATGGACTCATCCGGGACTCTAAAGGGCGCAAGATGAGTAAGTCCCTTGGGAACGGTATCGACCCGCTGGAGATCATTGAAGAATACGGAGCGGATGCTCTGCGTCTTACTCTGGTGACCGGGAACGCGCCTGGAAACGATATGCGTTTCTACCATGAACGTGTGGAGGCGAGCCGGAATTTTGCCAACAAGGTATGGAATGCGTCGCGGTTCATTCTGATGAATATCGAGGGAAAAGAGATACGCACGCCGGATAAGGAAGAACTTTTGGTCGCAGACAGGTGGATTTTGTCGAAAGTGAATACGCTTGCCAAAGATGTGACGGAAAATATGGATAAGTTTGAGCTTGGAATCGCGGTGCAGAAGGTTTATGATTTTATTTGGGATGAATTCTGCGACTGGTATATCGAGCTTGCGAAGTACCGGATCTATCATTATGACGATGAGCCGGGCAGCGCGAACGCGGCGCTCTGGACATTAAAGATAGCGCTTGCAAATGCGCTTAAGATGCTGCATCCATTCATGCCGTTTGTGACGGAGCAGATCTACGGCGCTCTGGTTCCGGAAGAAGAGTCCTTAATGATGTCCGACTGGCCGGTATATACAGAGGATTGGAAGTTCCCGCAGGCAGAGAATATTACAGATCATATGAAAGAGGTCATCCGCGGCGTGAGAAACGCGCGCGCGGGCATGAACGTTCCCCCGAGCCGGAAGGCAAAGGTGTTTATTGTATGTGAAAGCGACAAGCTGCGGGAAGGTTTTGCTAAGCTTTCCGAATCAGCGTGTCCGCTCATGAGTGCAAGCGAACTGATGATCCAGCAGGATCGGAACGGTATCGCCGATGATGCGGTGTCGATCGTGGTCCCGGACGCGGCGGTTTATGTGCCGATGGAAGAGCTGGTTGACCTAGAACAGGAGATTGCACGTCTCGAAAAGGAAGAGGCGCGTCTGGAAAAAGAGATTGCACGCGCCAAAGGAATGCTGGGCAACGAGAAGTTTCTCGGGAAAGCGCCCCAGGCGAAGATTGACGAGGAGAAGGCAAAACTCGAAAAATATACACAGATGATGGAACAGGTCAGAGAAAGGCTGGGCGGATTAAGAAAATAGAAGTAACATTAAGGGAGCAGGACATGAAGGAATTTCACATAAAGGAATTTCATATAATAAAGAAAATTTTGAATAATAAGTCTATGAATAGACAGTCTACGCTGGCTAAGAAATTGGCGCCATATTATGGCATGATGAACCGCCTGTCCCTCCTGCTTCACGCAGTGTGGGCGATTGTGATTAACTTTATTATTGAGGCGTTGTCGCGCCACTCCCCGGTCGCGGCATGGAACTATATGACGAGGACGCCTCTGGTATTTCTTTATAATGCCTTTTTGATCTTTATTACATTTACGGTGGTGTACCTGGTGAAGAGGCGGGTATTTGCCCGCATCATCATCAGTGTTATCTGGCTGTTCCTGGGGGTATGCAATGGGATTATGCTGCTCAAGCGGGTCACGCCGTTCAATGCGCAGGATCTTAAGACCTTTACGGAAGGGTTGTCCCTGTTTACCAATTATTTTTCTCCGTTTGAGCTGATTATGATTGTGGTCGGAGTGGCTGGCGTCGTGATATGGAGCGTGGCTATGTGGCATCTGGGAGGGCAGTTCCAGGGAAAGATGCACCGTGTGCTGGCCCTTTTTGGCGTGCTGGCCTGTTTTGGAGCGTCTTCTTTGGTTACGCGGCTTGCGGTTGACAACAGGGTAGTTTCCACTTATTTTGGAAATATCGCGTTCGCCTACCAGGACTATGGGCTCCCATATTGTTTTGCGGCAAGTTTGTTCAATACCGGGATTTCGCAGCCGAACGAATATAAGGAGGGGACGATCAAGGGGTTGATCGGAGGGAATCTTACAGAGAGTTCTTCGGATACCAAGGAAATGCCGAATGTCGTGTTCGTGCAGCTGGAGTCCTTCTTTGATACGACCGAGTTCGAGGCTCTTCAGACATCGGAAGATCCGCTTCCGAATCTGCGAAAGATGTTTGAGGAATATTCTTCCGGATATTTTAAGGTGCCTTCCGTGGGGGCAGGGACGGCAAACACGGAGTTTGAAGTGTTGACAGGAATGAATCTCCGGTATTTTGGGCCGGGCGAATACCCTTATAAAACGGTACTCAAAGATATGGTGTGCGAGAGTGCGGCGACCGCATTTGCATCGTTTGGGTACGGCACGCATGCGCTGCACAACAACGGCGGGAATTTCTACAGCCGGGCAAAGGTATTTAATAATATTGGATTTGACAGTTTTACAAGCAAAGAATTTATGAATATCCTCCAGACGACAGAAAATGGGTGGGCAAAGGACGATATTCTTTTGACGCATATCAATGATGCGTTAGATGCAACGAAAACACAGGATTTTATCTTTGCCATCAGTGTACAGGGGCATGGGAATTATCCGGAGGAGAAGTTAATTGAAAATCCCAGGATTACGGCAAGCGGCCTGGAGACGGAAGCGAAGAATAATGCCTGGGAGTATTATGTGAACCAGGTATACGAGATGGATCAGTTCGCCGCAAACCTGGTAAAAATGATGGAAGAGCGGGGAGAGCCGGCGGTCGTGGTCTTTTACGGCGACCATCTTCCTACGATGGGGCTGGAGGCAAAGGACTTAAAGAGTCGGTATCTGTATAATACAAACTATGTAATCTGGGACAACATTGGGCTTGAGAAACAGGACCGCAATATTCCAGCGTATCAGCTCATGGCGGATGTGATGGAGCGTCTGGGACTTCATTCGGGCACTGTGTTTAATTATCATCAGCAGCGCCGTAAGACAAAGGACTATCTCCTGGATCTGGAGCTTTTGCAGTATGATATTTTGTATGGAGAGCAGTATGTGTACGGCGGGAAACCTCCCATTACGGAGGGACACATGGAGATGGGGATCCGCGACGTCACGTTAACGGGACTGGGAGAAAACTTAAGTGGGACATACAGCCTCTATGGTACAAACCTTACAAACTGGAGTAAGGTATATATTAACGGTGAAAAGCAGAAGAGTAAGTTTTTAAATAATACCCGGATCGAGCTGCCGGAGAGTACTTTGGAAGACGGAGATATTATTACAGTCAGCCAGGTTGGATCCAGCAATACGATTTTCCGCACCTCCGAAGAGTATATCTATCTGGATAAAGAGCTTAAGCTCTATACAGAAGAGATAAAGAAGATGCTTGAGGAGAAAGAGGCGGGCACCGAAGAGGCGCCGGAAGGCGAAGAACCTACGCCGCAAGGAGGAGCAGATGCGGGCGCACCTAAAGACGTAAACGCACAGGATGCAGAGGATTCTGGAGAAAACGGTGAGTAGCGTGGTATGGCGTACTGTAGAAAAAACGGGAAATGTGCGCACGAAAATTACGGAAACAGAGGATAAATCTATTGCTTTTTTCTGATCGAATGAGTATGATAATACCCGGGGAGTGCATTACACGAAAAACGATTTAGGAGGCGGACATGCTTAATTTTGAGGAAGAGCTGAAGAAATATAAGCCCAGCCTGGAAGTAGAAGATATTGAGAAGGCAGTATATGAAGAAGACCTGACGGATATGACGGATATTCTGCGTGAAATGCTGGATAAGACAAAATAGAGGGGTAACCTATGGAATATACAGAAAAACTCGCGTATCAGTCCTGTTTCTGGTATAACGACGGGCTGAAGAAGGCAAAGATCCGGGATCTGTCCGGAGCGGTTGTATCCTTGCGGAGAAGTTTGCAGTACAGCAGGGAGAATGTTGTGGCGAGGAATCTGCTGGGGCTTGTGTACTATGGCAGGGGAGAGGTCGTAGAGGCGCTGGTCGAGTGGATCATCAGTAAGAATCTGAAATCCCATGAAAATATTGCGAATTATTATATCAAGAAGCTGCAGGAGACGCCGGGTGATCTGGACAGGGTGAACCAGGCGATCCGTAAGTATAACCAATGTCTGGTATACTGCCGGCAGAATGGGGAAGATCTGGCGATCATCCAGCTTAAGAAAGTGATCGCCGCGCATCCCAGTTTCCTGAAGGCACACCAGCTTCTTGCGCTTCTTTATCTGCATACCGGGCAGTATGCCAAGGCGCGGCAGCTTTTGCGGCGCGCGCATAAGATGGATATTACCAATGAGATTACGCTGAGCTATATGCATGAGATGGCGCAGATCCGAAGTCAGAAGGTAGCGAAGCTGAAAGAAGAAAAAGAACAGACGGTTACCTATAATCTGGGCAATGAGACGATCATCCAGCCTGTTTCCGCGAGCCTTAAGGATAACGCGTCTGTCCTTACGATCCTGAATATTCTGGTCGGGATCGTGGTGGGGGCGGCGGTCATTTGGTTTTTGATCGCGCCGGCGGTAAACCAGAGACGTTCCGCGGAGACGAATAAAAATATTATAGCCATGAGTGAGGAGATCGCGTCCCGGGATACACAGATTGCGACGCTGAAAAGTGAACTGGAGGGTTACCGGGTCACGAGCGAGGATACCGAGAGTGCGCTGCAGACGGCGCAGTCAACGCAGGAAAGCTATGAGGCGGTGATACGTGTATTGAATCAGTTTCATGAAGGACAGACCAGCAACGCGGATATGCTGGCGGCAATGCTGTCGATCAACTTAGATTCCCTGGGAGATCAAGGGAAAGCGATGTACGATGAGGTGGCGGCGGATCTGTTCCCGACGATGTGCGAACGGCTGTACGGCGAGGCACAGTCAGCGATGGAGGCTGCGGATTATGCAGGGGCGCTGGAGAATCTTACGAAGGTGATCCAGATGGATTCCGGATATGAGGACGGAGCGGCGCTCAAACTGCTGGGAGACGCTTATGCAAAAAGCGGCGACAAGGAGAATGCCGACAAGACATACGGGAGAGTCGTCGCAGAACACGCGGGAACAGAGGCCGCCGAGTCGGCGCAGAGGGCGCTGGACGGAGTGCCTGATGAACCGGATGACGACGGCGGCGCAGGCAGCGGCGATGGAGATAACGACGATAATGGCGGCGATTAATATACGAAAGAGAAGGATATGCACAGGTGGCATATCCTTTTTTGTCATATAGGAAACTTCGTTCCCTATATGACAAAAACCCTCCGGGAGGATGCGCACTCGCGCGAAGAAGTAATATGTCGCAAGCGACCGCGCTCGGCGCGAGAATGTGCTTTAGCACATTCTCTATTTCACAGGCCGGAGTGGGAAATTTGCCGTGCAGCGCGGCGAGGAGGGGAAGATCAATCTTCCCTACTCGATTCATTAGTAAAGGGGGAAAAAAGATGCAGTATCAAGTGGAAGAAAACTGCCTTACCATTTTTCTGCCAAACGAGGTGGACCATCATAATGCGGAAGATATCCGAAAAGAGGCGGATAAAGTGATCGAACAGAAACATATCCGGTATGTGATTTTTGATTTTGAAGGAACGAATTTCATGGATAGCTCCGGTATCGGCGTGATTATGGGAAGATACCGCCGTGTATATCTTCTGGGCGGCGAAGTGTGGGCCGTCCATGCCAACGAGCGGATGAAGCGGATTTTGAAAATGTCGGGAGTAACAAAGATCATGCAGGTGTTTGAGGAGGAGAAAAAATGATGAGCCAGGCAGAGGGAACAACACAGACAAATGAGATGGAAATAACATTTGACAGCAGATCGGAAAATGAAGGATTTGCCAGGGTAGCGGTCGCCGCGTTTCTGACGCAGCTCGACCCGCTCCTGGAAGAAATATCAGACGTTAAGACAGCAGTATCGGAAGCGGTCACAAACGCAGTCATCCACGGGTATGGAGGAGGAGAAGGGAAGATACGGCTTTCCTGCCGTTTAGAGAAGGAGGGAAGAAAAATATACATAGAGGTGGAGGATAAAGGCGTCGGTATCGAGGATGTGGAAAAAGCGAGGGAGCCGATGTTCACCACCCGGTCGGAGCTTGATCGTTCAGGGATGGGCTTTGCTTTTATGGAGGCTTTTATGAATGAAGTGGAGGTAGAATCTGCTCCAGGGAAGGGGACGTGCGTCAGGATGTATAAGAGGTTTGAAGAGGGAAGCAGAATATCCTTTGAGCATACCCTTATGTCCAAGATACATACTTTACAGTGTGATACGGACAATAAGGAGGGAACATGGACCACACAATCGCTTTAATACAGAGATCTCACGAAGGGGATGAAGAAGCGAGAACAAAACTGGTGGAAGAAAATACCGGGCTGATCTGGTGCATTGTGAAACGGTTTTATGGAAGAGGCACAGAGCCGGAGGACTTGTTTCAGATTGGAAGCATCGGGCTTTTAAAAGCGATCGATAAATTCGACCTGTCCTATGACGTAAAATTCTCCACTTACGCGGTGCCTATGATTTCTGGTGAAATCAAACGGTTTCTACGGGATGACGGAATGATTAAGGTCAGCCGTTCTTTAAAAGAACTTTCTTATAAAGCATATTTTGCGAGGGAGAAACTTCAGGAAACGCTGGGAAGAGAGCCGGCGATCGAAGAGCTTGCCAAGGAGCTTGCGGTGGAAAAGGAAGAACTGACGATGGCGCTTGAGGCTGGCGGGGAAGTGGAGTCATTGCACAAGACCATTTATCAAAGTGACGGAAACGAGATACAGCTTATGGATAAGCTTGCCGAACAGGAAGAGAGGGAAGAGAAGGTGTTGAACCGTCTTCTTTTGTCCCAGCTTTTAGGGGAGCTTGGAAAGGAGGAGAGACGGCTTTTGTATCTAAGGTATTTTGCGGACAAGACACAGACGCAGGCAGGGGAAGAGCTGGGAATTTCGCAGGTTCAGGTGTCGCGGATGGAAAAGCGGGTACTGAAATCGCTGCGGGAAAAGATAAATGCATAAAAACGGCGGGGCATTCCCCGCCGTGTGCGCTTCAATATAAGTATTAGAAAGTCTGGATGAGCTCTGCATTCAGGCGTTTCACGATCTCCACTGCCAGACGGACGCTGTTATGGTAATCTTCCGTACATGCAAATCCGTGGTGAGAATGGATATAACGGACTGGAACGCCGATTACGATGACCGGGACGCCGCCGTTGGAAATATGGATCACACCGCCGTTGGTGCCGCCGCCGGAACGCACGGACTCTTGCGCCGGGATATGAAGTTCCTTTGCAAGCTCCAGTGAAAAACGCTGGAACCTGGGGTTGGTAATCATAGAGCGGTCATAGTGGCGGAGCATAGGTCCCTTTTTCATTGCTGTCTGAATGGCATAATCCGGCTGGAACGTGTCGTCCGCTGGGCAGCCTTCAAAGCAGATGGCAATGTCCGGCTTTACCACGTCGCGGGTCACGAAAGCGCCTCGTTCTCCGATTTCCTCCTGGCAGGAGAGAACGCCGACCACATCTACGTCCAGTGTCTCATTTTGCAGCTCTTTCATGGACTCCAGGACAGCCGCGCAGCCAAGACGGTTGTCGAACGCCTTGCCCAGCATGACGTCGGTCTTTTCATTATACTCAAAAGTTACGTCCGGGACGACGGGAGCGCCGATATGGATGTGAAATACATTCTCAACTTCTTCTTTGGAAGTGGCGCCGATATCGATCACCATGTCGGTGAAGTCCGGGCAGGAATTCCTCTTGTCCACGGATAGAAAGTGAACCGGGGTGCTGGCAACGATGCCGGAGACCCATTCCCCATCATAGGTCTGCACCTTCACCTTGTGCGCCGGAACAGAATACGCAGACCAGCCTCCCAGGGGAAGGAAACAAAGCGTCCCGTTCGGCTTAATTGCCTGAATCATAAAGCATACCTCGTCGCTGTGGGCGTCGAGCATGACAACCGGCTTTTTGCCGGTGTTTTTTTCTGGCTCGATGTAGACGTTCAAATTACAGTCATGCCTGGTGTTGCCTAAGTTCTCGTCGCTTGCATACTGCTCTGCGATTTTCACGACCTCGTCCTCGAATCCAGACGCACCGTGGGCGTTGGAAAGAGCTTCGATTAATTTCAAAGAATCCATGTTAGTTACCTCCTTATATGACATACGTTTACTAATGGATAGTGTAGCACAAGGGATTTGAAAGTGCAAGAAGGATGCGATGATTAGACTGAGATCGAAAATTCGTATATACTACTATGAATGGACAAGCGCGCCGATCCTCTTGTCCATTCATAGTATAGAACGCGAATTGAATCAGACAAAAGGAGGAATCTATGGGAAACACATATGGCTACATCCGCGTCAGCAGCCGGGATCAGAATGAGGACAGACAGCTCGTCGTCATGCAGGAACTAGCTGTTCCAGAGAAAAATATTTTTATAGACAAGCAGTCAGGCAAAGATTTTGACCGCCCTTCGTACAAGCGCATGTTAAGGCGCGTAAAAAAGGACGACCTGCTTTACATCAAGAGTATAGACCGTCTGGGGCGAAACTATGGGGAAATCCTGGAGCAATGGCGGGTTCTCACAAAAGAAAAAGGGGTTGATATTGTGGTGCTGGATATGCCGATTTTGGATACTCGGATGGGAAAGGACTTGATGGGGACATTTTTGAGCGATATTGTGCTGCAAATTCTTTCGTTCGTTGCGGAAAACGAGCGCGCGAATATCCGCCAAAGACAGGCAGAGGGCATCGCGGCGGCAAAGGCCAGAGGCGTGCGTTTCGGAAGACCGCCATACGCCCTGCCGGAAAATTTCGATGAAATCTGCAGTCTTTGGAATTCTGGAAAAATGACGGGGACGGAGGCAGCACGGGCATGCAGGATGCCCCTCTCCACATTTCGGTATCGGGCGGGGGCAGACCGAAAATTTTAGGAACTGTGGAGAAATAATTTACAGAAAAGTGTACTTTTTTGTAAGGAAGGTCCGGCGGAGGTTAAATTCTTCAGAATAAACGCACGAACGAAAGATCAGCTTTGCAAATATCGTTATTTGGCAAGTTCGTCAATTGCATCCATCATATCGTTATCGTATAATACCTTTAGAACAGCGAGGATTACAGGAATTTCTGATTCCAGGTTTCTG
>JAAWDY010000019.1 GCA_022793995.1 Coprococcus sp. | reverse complement strand
TGCTTTTTGGGAGATTTTACCAGTTTTA
This sequence comes from Coprococcus sp., assembly GCA_022793995.1. GTDB lineage: Bacteria > Bacillota > Clostridia > Lachnospirales > Lachnospiraceae > Allocoprococcus. The sequence goes on along the minus strand of JAAWDY010000019.1, from coordinate 23,365 downwards.
TTCATAGTCCACAATATTTTTATGGAAAGGATAAGAGTGAAAAGTGTAATGGTATTGTTGCATAGTTTTCATAACAAATGTCTGCTTATTTTTGTTCATGCGTTTATTCTGTTAAATTCTTGGTAAAGTCTTGAAAGTTCGCGTTTATTATGTTAGAATATAACGAACATTAAAGGCAGATGATTAGCAAAAATGTACAAATTATGGCAAAATCTATGACCTTTAATTTAGTACCTAATTTTAAGGAGGAGGATTTATGAAGGCAAAGAAATGGCTGAGCGCCTTGTTAGTAGCCGCAATGTGTGTGACACTGCTTGCAGGCTGCGGCGGAGGCGACGACTCAAAGAAAGAAGAAGGCGGCGACAGTGGGGACGGCGGTTCCTCAGCTTCCGGCGGCGCGCAGGAATTAGTGGCGGCGGATACAGCCGATGTGACAACGATGGACCCGATTCAGACCAGCATGCTTACAGACCAGCGTGCGGCGGCTCCGGTCTATGAAGGGCTTATGAGACGGTCGATGGACGAGAACGGCGAGCTGATTCTGGTTCCAGGCGCGGCAGAGTCCTATGAGGTAAGTGACGACGAGTTGGTGTACACCTTCCATCTGCAGCCGGAAGGAAAGTTCAGCAACGGCGATCCGGTGACGGCGGAGGACGTAGTGTATTCTTACAAGAGAATGTTCGACCCGAATCTGGCTTCCCCGCAGTCATGGCAGTTACAGGACATGGTCCTGAACGCGAGAGACTGTTTTGAAGGAAACAAGGATCTGAGCGAGCTGGGCGTAAAGGCAATCGACGATAAGACGGTTGAGATCACGCTTTCTACCGCGAACCCGAACTTCCTGACAGTATCCACATTCCCGTTCGCACGTATCGTGAGCAAGAAGTTCGTAGAGGAATGTGGGGACAAGTTTGGTTCTTCCGCTGATATGGTAATGGGTTCCGGCCCGTATAAAGTTGTTTCATGGGAACCGGGATTTGGTTCTGTCTATGAGCCGAACGAGCATTACTGGGATGCTGAGAACGTACATATTACAAAGCTTACCAGAAAGGTTGTCACAGAGGTATCTTCTCTGGCGCAGTCCTTTATGAATAAGGAAATTGATATTGCGAACATGAACGACACAGACTGGAACGACATGGTAGACCAGACCGGATACTATGACGTAAGAGAGAATCCGGAGATGTCTGCGTACTTCTTTATCTTTAACTGTGAGAATCCGATGTTTGCAAACTGGAAGGTACGTCTTGCGATTTCTCTTGGGTTTGACCGCGACCGGCTGATAGAGGAAGCATATGGAAATAAATTTATCCCGGCATATTCATTTGAGCCGCAGATCGCTACGGTCGGCGATTCACTCTGGGTAGACGTTGCAGGCGACAGCAAGGATTATATGAAGACCTTGGCAGAAAAATATCCAGATCCGAAGGCTCTTCTTCTGGAAGGTATGAAGGAGGCCGGTCTTGGGGACGATCCTTCAGCGCTTGAGATCAAGTATACGACTCTTGGAACAACGGAAGCTGTGAAAAAAGCAGCAGAGTGGACCAAGCAGGAGTTGGAAGCGAACCTTGGTATTAAGATCAATATTGAACTGACAGAGGCTAACGTAGCATACGACCAGATCGACGCCAGCCAGTATGAGATGGCGTTCGGAGGCTGGGGCGTTGACTCCGGCACAGAGCCGTGGCGTCTCCTCCGTCTGTTTGGCAAAGAGGAATATTACGGTCAGGCAAAAGTACACTGGACAGGCGAGAAAGCGGATCGTTACACGGAACTGGTAACGGAGATGCAGCAGACATTTGATCCGGACAGACTTCTTGAATTATACAAAGAGGCTGAGCCGCTTGTACTGGAAGAAGCCCCGGTAACACCTGTATACTGCAGCAAACAGCGTACCCTGGTGGCAAAGAACGTTTCCGGCTATCTGGCGCATCCATTCCTTATGCCGGATTATATAGGTGTTGAAAAGACAGCGGAATAGTGCTTGATTCAATTTCATAAGGGAGAAGCGGTTACAGTCCTGGCTCTGCCAGGACTGTAACCGAATAAGAGAGAATTTATACTCCAGGCAAAGGAGGGAAACATGGGAAAATATATTTTAAAACGATTTATTTATGCAGTGATCGCCTTGGCAATCATTGCGACCGTATCATTTTTCTTGATCTGCATGAAGCCCGGTGATCCGATCGTGGCGAAAGTGCAGCAGCTTCCGGATTCATCAAGACAGGTATTGATTGCAAAGTACGGACTGGATCAACCGATGACGACTCGGTTCGTGGAATATATGAAGGGACTTCTTTTTGAAGGAAACTTAGGAGATTCGATTGTATATGAGGGAAGGACAGTGAATATGCTTCTTAAGACCAGCGCGGTGGTTTCCGCCAAGATCGGTCTTATCGCGATCGCGATCCAGGTCGTGATCGGGGTTCTTCTTGGAATCATACAGGCGCTGAACCGGGAGAAGCTGGGGGACCAGGTTATCCGAGTGCTGGTGGTTCTGGCAATCTGCATTCCTACTTTTGTGTTCTGCGCGCTGCTCCAGTATTTTGTCGCGTTCAAATGGAAGCTCACGCCGATCATGGGATGGGGACAGCCGATCCATTATATTCTTCCGGTCGCGGCATATTCGATTCCGGGTATCGCAACCTACAGTAAGTATATGAGGACGAGTACGGTTGGCGTTATGGGAGAGGATTACATACAAACCGCAATCGCAAAAGGCTGCAGCCAGAGACGTCTGGTATTCAAACATATCCTCCGGAACGCGATCCTGCCGATCGTTACGATGGTGCCGGTTGCCGTTGGAAATGTATTTGGAGGCTCCATGGTTATCGAGAGATTTTTCTCGATTCCGGGCATGGGGCAGCATTACGTTAAGGCAGTGAGCGACTCGGATCCGTACCTGATTCTTGGGATGGCGATTTTCTTCGCGCTGATGTATATTATCTCACTGTTCTTTGTAGATATACTGTACGGCTTGGTCGACCCACGTATCAGGATCACGAAAAATGCCAGGTAGGAGGAATTATGGAAGCAAACAGCAAACTTATATTTGAAGCAGATGATTTTGAAGTAGTCGGCACAAAGGGACTTGATGCGGAAAAAATCAGTAAGCCAAGCGTCACGTTTTGGTCGGATGTGTGGAGAAGATTCCGCGCCAATAAGCTGTCTGTGGTCGGACTCGTCATACTGATATTCGTCGTACTGATGGTGTGCTTTGGTCCCATGATTTCCGGCAAGGATTATCAGTTTATTGATTACAATATGAAGAATATAAAACCGAACGGGACCTATTGGTTCGGTACGGACGAGATGGGAAGAGATATTTTCACCCGTGTCTGCTATGGAGGGCGTATCTCTATCATCATTGGTATCGCATGTACGATTGTAAGTTTTATCATCGGTAGCGCGCTTGGTGGTATCGCCGGATACCTTGGAGGGCTTGTTGATGATTTCCTGATGCGTGTCATTGAGATCATTGGCTCAATACCATATCTGGTACTGATTGTTATTCTTTCCTTTGTATTGGGAAGAAGTATGTTCGCTTTGGTATTTGCCATGACGATCACAGCGTGGACCGGGACGGCGCGTATGGTCCGCGGTCAGGTTATGCAGCTTAAGCAGCAGGATTTTGTCGCCGCGGCGACGGCCCTTGGCGCAAGCCCGGCAAGAATTATTATAAAGCACCTGCTTCCCAATACATTGGGAATCATTATCGTAAACCTGACGCTTTCTATCCCGAGCTTTATTTTCTCTGAATCCTTCCTCAGTTATATCGGTCTGGGGGTTCAGCCGCCGGAGACAAGCTGGGGCGCGCTGGCTTCTCTTTATCAGACAAGGCTCATGTTTGACCCGTACCAGTTGTTTTTCCCGTGTGTGATGATCGTGCTGACGGTATTATCTTTTCATTTGATTGGCGACGGACTGACAGACGCACTGGATCCAAAACTGAGAAAGTAGGGTGGAAAAATGGCTGAGAAATTATTAGAAATAAAAGATTTGAAGGTGTCTTTTAAGACCTATGCAGGAATTGTCCAGGCGGTAAGGGGCGTCAGCTTCTATGTAAATAAAGGGGAGACCGTGGCGCTGGTAGGAGAGTCCGGCTGCGGGAAAACGGTGACGGCGAAATCCATCATCGGAATCCTGCCGAAGCATCAGACCATTATTGACGAGAACTCCCATATTATACTGAACGGGAAAGACGTGCTGAAGCTCCCGGAAAAAGAAAAGCGCAATATCCGTGGAAACGATGTGTCTATGATTTTCCAGGATCCGATGACTTCCCTGAACCCGACGATGAAAATCGGCGCCCAGATCGCGGAGGGAATTAAATTACATACACAGAAAACAAAGGAGGAGATCCACGCCGAGGTTCTGCGGCTTCTGGAGCTGGTACGTATCCCGAACCCAAAGGTTCGTATCAACCAGTATCCTCACGAGTTTTCAGGAGGGATGCGGCAGAGGGCGATGATCGCGGTGGCGCTGGCATGTAATCCCGACCTGCTCATCGCGGATGAGCCGACCACTGCGCTGGATGTGACGATTCAGGCACAGATCATGGATCTGATGGCGGATATCCAGAAAGAATTTAATACTGCGATCATCCTGGTTACGCATGATCTTGGCGTTGTCGCTGCCTACGCGAACAGAATCCAGGTTATGTATGCGGGAACCCTCGTAGAACACGGAACGGTTGACGAGATTTTCTACCAGCCGAAGCATCCATACACTATGGCGCTTTTAAAATCAGTTCCGACTCTGAAGATGGAGAATAAAGCAAGTCTGTACTCACTTATGGGGACGCCCCCGGATCTTCTGAACCCGCCTGTTGGCTGTTCGTTTGCGCCGCGGTGCGAGTACGGCATGAAGATCTGCAGAAAAGGCATGCCGGATGAGAAAGTTTTTTCCGATACACATGCTTGCAACTGTTGGATGCTCAGTGAAGAGGCGAAAAAGCATGGCATAGCCGAATTAAGCGGAGGTATCAAGTGATGAGTGAGAAAAAAGTATTGGTAGAAGTCAAAGACTTAAAAAAGCATTTTAAAGTAGGGAAAAATGCGATTTTGAAAGCAGTTGACGGAATCAGCTTTCAGATTTATAAGGGCGAGACACTTGGTATAGTGGGCGAATCCGGCTGCGGGAAGACAACCTGTGGTAAGACGGTTATGGGACTGTATCCTGCAACCTCCGGCGACATTATCTTTGACGGGATCAAAGTAAATGAGTTAAAAGGCAAGGAGAAGAAGGATTTTACGAGAAAGGCACAGATTATTTTCCAGGATCCGTATTCGTCGCTGGATCCCCGTATGACGGTCGGCGATATCATTGGCGAAGGAATCGACATCCACGGTCTCTACACAGGGCAGGCAAGGACGGACAAAATTTATGAACTGCTCCAGACAATCAACATGACATCCGAGCATGCGAACCGTTTCCCGCATGAGTTCTCAGGAGGACAGAGACAGAGGATTGGGATTGCGCGTGCGCTTGCGATCGAGCCGGAATTCATCGTCTGCGACGAGCCAATCTCCGCGCTGGACGTATCGATTCAGGCACAGATCATTAACCTCCTCATCCGGCTTCAGAAGGAGCGCGGACTGACGTATATGTTCATTGCGCACGATTTGTCGATGGTGAAGCATATATCCGACCGCGTGGGCGTTATGTACCTCGGGAAGATGGTGGAGATGGCGCCGTCCTATGAGCTGTACACGAACCCGAAGCATCCGTATACGGAAGCGCTGATGTCGTCGATTCCGATCCCGGATCCGGAGACGGAGAGGGAAAAGAAGAGGATTAATATCGAAGGCGAGATTCCAAGCCCGATCAATCCGAAGCCGGGATGCCGTTTTGCATCACGGTGCCGCTATGCAACCGACCAGTGCAGGCAGGAGACGCCGGAGTTCAGGATGGTAGGTCCAGATCATTATGCGGCGTGCCATAGGATAGAGGTAGAAAAGTAATATCATACATGAATCTGAATAAGGACAGGGAATAGACTCATTGCGAGAAGACGGTGAGGATATTCCCTGTTTTTTCAATTTTAAAAGCAGCGCATATTTCGCCGGAAATCTGACATACTACAAGCAGAAAGGAAGGTGCAGGGTTATGGAAAAAGCAAGAAGAAGAATCCGAATCTGTCTGTTTCTTGTCGTTCTTGCAGCGGTCTGCGTTGGAGCGATCTACTATTATTATAATGTCACAGGCGGAAACGATATGACGCAGGGCACGCTGATCGCAAACGTAATGAACGGATGGGAGAGGATAATCGGTCATGGCATCTGGCAGTAATGATATTCTGTATATTAAAGGAGAAAAAAATACAGAGGTACAGAATTTAAATGTGACGTTAGGGGATATTCTGGCAATGGAGTGCAGCAACCAGAATGTGGTAAATAAGGTGAAAGCGCTGCGGATCTTGAAAATACCGGAAAAGGGGCAGCATAGATTTGTATTGTCTATTCTAAGGATTATTGAGTGTATCCATCAGGAATATCCTTCTCTGGATATCCAGAACGAGGGCGAGACAGACTTGATTGTGACCTATGAAAAACCAGAAAAGCAAAATATGCTTTTACATTGGATGAAGGTTATCGTAATCGCAGGGATTACATTCCTGGGAGCGGCATTTTCGATCATGTCTTTTAACAATGACGTGTCAGTCACCAAAATGTTTGGACAAATCTATGAACTCGTGATGGGGTATCCCTCGGACGGTTTTACGATTTTGGAACTGACGTACTGTGTGGGGCTTATCATGGGAATCTTAGTATTCTTTAACCACTTTGGCAGAAAACGCTTTTCAGTGGATCCGACGCCGATGGAGGTAGAAATGCGCCTGTACGAGAATGATATCCAGTCAACGCTGGTCGAGGCGTACTCCAGAAAGGAGAAGGAGATCGATGTGGGGAAAGCAAATACTTCTGGGAATACTGGGTCTTAGCGCCGGGTTCGGAGTGGCTGCGGGCTTGTTTTCGTTTATCATCGGGCTGGGAGTCGTCTCAGATTTTGCTGACCGCACCCACACAGGAGATCATATTCTTTTTTATGAGGACTGCATCGCGCTGGGCGGAATGCTGGGAAATATATTCTGGGTCTATCATATTGAGATTCCCTATGGAGGATGGCTGCTCCCCTTATTTGGGTTGTTTTCCGGTATTTTTGTGGGATGTTGGTCCATGGCGCTGGCTGAGGTGTTGAATATTTTTCCGATTTTTGTAAGAAGAGTGAAGCTCCTCAAATGTATCCCTTATCTGATTCTGGGAATGGCGCTGGGGAAAGGCATTGGTTCACTCGTATTTTTTTACATGCGTTGGTAAGGAGAAAGGAAACGAGAATTTACTGAAAATGGAGGAGAAATCAAATGAAAGCAGTTGAGGCGCCGCTTGCGGCGAAAGAAAGAACAGAAAAGGCATATGAAGCATATGTGAAAGAAAAGACCCCGGTACGGGTCCTGGCGCCGAGTATGGCGAAAGCATTTGTGACTGGAGGCGCGATTTGCATTGTAGGGCAGGGAATCCTGGATTACTGTAAGGCGCTTGGCCTGGATAAGGATACCAGCGGCTCTTGGTGTTCTCTGATTTTGGTGTTACTCAGCGTGATATTGACAGGATTTGGAATCTATCCTCAGATTGCGAATTGGGGAGGAGCGGGAGCTCTGGTGCCGATCACTGGATTTGCAAACTCAGTGGCAGCTCCAGCGATTGAGTACAAGAAAGAAGGACAGGTCTTTGGAATAGGGTGTAAGATTTTTACGATTGCGGGACCGGTTATTTTATATGGAATTTTTACAAGCTGGATTCTGGGGCTTTTATACTGGATCGGGAAAAGTCTTGGATGGGTGTAATAGATAGATTGTTATTCGATAGATTAGGAGAAGAGGTGGTATTATGAACCAGCCAAAGGGAGCGCAGAGTATTTCATTTGGAGTAAGCCCCTACCTTCTGGAGAGCGGTTCGGTAGTGGGAAAAAAGGAGAGCGAGGGCCCTCTGGGAAATAAATTTGATAGGGTTTCTGAGGATGATCTCTTCGGGGAGGATACCTGGGAAGCGGCAGAAGGAACTATGCAGAAAATGGCGTGTATGCTGGCGCTTAAGAAAGCGGGAGTACAGACGGAGAAAGTCCGTTTCCTGTTCGGCGGCGACCTGCTTCGGCAGGGAATCGCTACGTCGATGGGCGTGGAGGCATTGCAGATACCAATGTTCGGTCTGTTTGGGGCCTGTTCTACGTCCGGGGAGGCGCTGGCTCTGGCGGCGATGGCGACGGCGGCAGATTATGGAGATTATATGCTTGCTGTGACTTCCAGCCATTTTGGGAGCGCGGAAAAGGAATTTCGTTTTCCTCTGGGGTATGCGAACCAAAGACCTCTGTCGTCCACCTGGACTGTGACTGGAAGCGGCGCGTTTCTGGTAGGGAAGGAGAAGAGCCATGTACGAATCAGCGGGGTGACGATCGGGAAAATTGTGGATTATGGATTGAAGGATTCACAGAATATGGGGGCGTGTATGGCCCCAGCGGCGTGCGATACAATCATCCAAAATCTGGAGGATTTTGGGAGGAAAGAGGACGACTATGATCGAATCATCACCGGAGACTTAGGGTATGTGGGACAGTCAATCTTGTTCGACTTGGTGCGTAAGAAGGGAAAAGATATCAAAGGGAACCATATGGACTGTGGTATTCTAATTTTTGATCAGAAAACGCAGAATACCAACTCGGGAGGCAGTGGATGTGGATGTGCGGCAACCACACTTTCCGCCTATATCCTGCCCAAAATCGCTTCCGGGGAGTGGAAGAGGGTCTTATTTGTGCCGACGGGCGCGCTGATGTCCACGGTAAGTTTTAATGAAGGAGAGAGCGTGCCGGGAATTGCGCATGCCATTGTCCTAGAGCACTGTTAGGGGACTTTATATTCAGAAAGCAAAACGAAGTGGAGGAAAGAGTATGGATTATATCAATGCGTTTTGGGTAGGCGGGCTGGTGTGCGCCTTGGCGCAGGCGCTTCTGGAGCGGACGAAGCTGATGCCGGGAAGAGTCATGGTGCTTTTGGTAGTGACCGGGTGTATCCTTGGGTTTGTGCACATTTTCCAGCCCATCCAGGATTATGCCGGGGCGGGTGTAAGCGTACCGCTTTTGGGATTTGGAAATACGCTGTGGAAGGGTGTAAAAGAAGCGGTAGATCAAAACGGATTTATCGGTATTTTTATGGGAGGCTTCAAGGCAAGCGCAGTGGGTATCAGCGCAGCGTTGATCTTTGGGTATCTGGCGTCCCTGGTATTTGAGCCAAAGATGAAGAAATAGCGGCAGCTGTGAATTATAAACAGAAAGCAGATAGAGATATTGTGTTCTCATAGAAAGGATGTTACAATCAAAAAGACAGAATGCTTTATTTTATAGAGATTATAGAGAGGACACAACGATGCTTTTGACAACTTTATGCTATATTGAAAACGAAGACTCCTACCTTATGCTTCACCGTATAAAGAAGAAAAAAGATGTCAATCAAGATAAATGGATTGGCGTAGGAGGAAAGTTTGAATCCGGAGAAAGCCCGGAGGAGTGCCTGCTTCGCGAAGTGAAGGAAGAGACGGGGCTTCTTCTTACGTCGTACCGGCTAAGGGGAATCCTCACCTTCCTGAGCGAAGGCTGGGAGGGGGAGTACATATTCTTGTATACAGCCGACGCCTACGAGGGGGAGATCGGCGAATGCGCGGAAGGAACTCTTAAATGGGTAAAGAAGGAGGAAATATCTTCCTTGAACCTTTGGGAAGGGGACAAGCTGTTTTTTGGCCTTCTGAATGAGAACGCACCGTTTTTCTCGCTGAAGCTTCGTTATGCAGGCGATGAACTTATGGAAGCTGTTCTGGACGGAAGAAGGATTGTGGGTAAGAACTAACGATTTAGTGAGGAAAAGAAATGGATTATGTGAATATTGTGATTCCCTTTGTCGGAGGGCTGGGGATGTTTATCTATGGAATGCAGATCATGGCGCAGGGATTGGAAAATGCTGCGGGAAACAGGATGAAGACGCTTCTGGAGGCCTTGACGCGGAATAAGTTACTGGGAGTCATGCTGGGCGCGGTTATTACAGCGGTGATACAAAGCTCGTCTGCGACGACCGTGATGGTGGTCGGTTTCGTCAACGCAGGTATTATGAACCTAACACAGGCAATGGGCGTCATCATGGGCGCCAATGTAGGTACAACGGTCACAGGATGGCTGGTGTCCAGCGTAGAGTGGGCGAAATTCCTGAGTCCTTCGACTCTCGCCCCGATTGCGGTGATGCTGGGCGTCATTGTCATGCTGACTGGGAAACGCCGTTCCAGCAAGGATATTTCAAGTATTATCATTGGGTTCGGACTTTTGTTCGTTGGAATCACCACCATGTCGTCGGCAGTCGCACCTCTAAAGGATGTGGAGGAGTTTTGCAATCTGTTCGTAAGCCTGGGACATAACCCGTTTCTTGGCATTGTTGCCGGAGCTGTGGTAACTGCGATTATCCAAAGCTCATCGGCTTCAGTCGGAATCCTGCAGAGTCTCGCGGCGTCCGGGCTGATTCCATTTAACGCGGCGCTGTATATTATTATGGGTCAGAATATCGGTACTTGCGTGACCGCCATTTTATCGAGTATGGGCGCAAAGAAGAATGCAAAGACCGCGGCACTTATGCATTTGCTTTTTAACATTATCGGGACTGTGATATTTAGTATCATAGCAATCGTATATCTGAAGGTTTCGGATCCTGTATGGGAGTATGTAGCTATCAGCCAGACACAGATCAGTTTGGTGCATACGTTGTTTAACATTGTGACAACGATCGTACTGTTTCCAGCATCGAATTTGATTATAAAGCTGGCAAAGCTGATCGGCCGTGTGGAGGACGATCAGCAGGACGAGACGCAGGTACTTTTGGACGACCGTATGCTGGGGACTCCTGGTATCGCGCTGCAGTCCACGATTTCAGAGATCGTCCGTATGGGGCATGTTGTTGCAGACTCTCTTGAGACGGCAAAACGAGTGCTCTTTACCCATAAGGAAGAAGACATTGCATTTTTAAAAGAAGAGGAAAATAAGGTCGACCATCTCAGTGCCGGGATTACCGCATACGCCATTAAGCTGTCGTCTCTTCAGATCAGCGAGAGGGAGCATCAGATGGTGTCGCATTGGCTCCAGGTGGTTTCTGACATGGAGCGGATCAGCGATTACTGTGAAAATATTTCCGAATTCGCAGAGACGATCATTGAGAGAAAAATTACGTTTTCTGAGATCGGCTCCGCACATTTGAAAGAAATGCTCGACGTCTGCGCCGCTAGTTATTTCTATGCTTTGGAGGCGTTTGAATCCAGGGATATCGAGAGCGCACTGAAAACGATTGAGAAGGAGACGGAGGCGGATGGGCTGGAGATCTCTCTTCGCGCCAGACATATCAAGCGTCTGACGAATCAGGAGTGCGATACAGAGGCCGGAATCGTTTTCCTGGATACACTTGTGTGTCTGGAACGTATTTCCGACCATGCGAGAAATATTGCGGAGGAAGTTCTGGAAGAAATAAGATAAGCGCGGCAAAGTCAAAAGGATGAAAGCGGGAGGTGCTCTTATGAAGAAACATACGATTATAACGATTGGGAGACAATTTGGGAGCGGAGGACATGAGGTTGGAAAACGTTTGGCGGACAGGCTTGGTATCCCTCTTTATGACCGCAATCTGATTCAGATGGCAGCGGGGAGGCTGGGGGTCAGCGAAGACCAGGCGGAGGCAGCGGACGAACGGCTTTGGGGAAATATCCAGGCGGTATCGGCGGAAGCGGTCGATTATGCGGACTATGTCAGGACAATGAAAGAAGAAAAGCCGCTTAACGATCAGATTTTTGAGGCGCAGTCGGAGCTGATCCGGCATCTTGCCAGAAGAGAGTCGTGTATCATTGTAGGGAGATGCGCGGACTATATCCTGGAAAATGAATTTCCCTGCATCAACGCTTTCATATATGCGGAAATACGCGATCGGATAGCCCGTATCATGCGGCTTTATAATCTGAACGAGGAGGAAGCCTGGGAGAAAATACGGAAGGTGGACCGTGAGAGAAAAGCGTATTATGAAATACATACCGGGAATTCCTGGGGGAGCATCGAGGCGCACCAGATGTTGTTTAACGTTAGTCTTCTGGATATGGCAGACGTGGTGGGCGTGCTTGCTGCAATGTACCGGGCAAACCGTTAACGAATGGGAACCGGGCCAAGCGCCCTGTTGAGATCCAGGAAGGGAGATGATTGTCCGTGAACGAGTGCCAGATCATGATCGTGGACGACGAGCCGGATATTTTAGAGCTTCTGGAAAAGGCTCTGAGGATAGAGGGATATCACAATATCGCGAAGATCGATAATGGGCTTACCGCCATAGATGCCTGCAGAAAAAGCCGGCCTGACGTCATTATTTTGGATGTCATGCTCCCGGATCTGGACGGATATGAGGTGTGCAGACGGATCCGCGAGTTTTCGTTGTGCCCGATCCTGTTTCTTTCCTCTAAGAATGATGAATTGGATAAGATTCTTGGCCTTGCCGTCGGCGGAGACGACTATGTAACAAAACCGTTTAGCCCGAAGGAGGTCGCTTACCGGGTAAAGGCGCAGCTTCGCCGCGCAAAGTATCGGGGAAGTCCGTCGAAAGGAGAGGAGATCCGAATCGGAGAACTCTTGATTGATCCGGAGGGCTGCGGGGTGAGAAAGGGGGATATCACCGTTGACTTAACGGCGAAAGAATTTGAAATATTGCAGTATTTGGCTGAAAATAAGGGACGGGTGATCAGCCGCGAACGGTTATATGAAACCATCTGGAAAGAGGACAGTTTTGGATGCGACAACACGGTGATGGTACACATCCGGCATCTGCGCGAAAAACTGGAGGATGACCCTGTTTCGCCAAATTATATTATCACCATGAAAGGACTGGGGTATAAGATGGTAGATCCAAATGAAAAATAAAATCAGAGTGAATCCATTCCCGCGGCTTTTCGCTTTCGTGCTCGTTCTGGTTATAATAGCGGTGGCCGCCGCTATCGGCTTATTCTATTATATTTTCGGAATATCGGAACCGGAAGGCCTGAGCCTGGCTTCGTGGCCTCAGAAATTTACCGATAATTTTTCAGTCTGGATGGAAAATGAGAATGGAACGCTCACGGTAGAGGATATCGCGATCGAGCGTCTGGATGAGTATGGATTGTGGTTCCAGGCTGTAGATGAAAACGGAAAAGAAGTCTTTACCCACAATAAGCCTTCGGATTATCCCATGAGCTATTCAGCATCCCAGATGGCGGCGTTTAGCACAAGCACTTATGAGAACGGTAGTACCGTATTTGTGGGTAGATTTGAGGAGGACGGCGCGTCTTGGAGCTATTTGGTCGGTTTTCCTTACGCGATAGGAAAACATATGCTCTATTATAATCGTGAAAATGTCGGCCGCCTTGGGCCTGTTTTTCGTATGGGGATCGGTTTTGCACTCATCTTTATCGTGCTGCTGGTCCTTGCATATGGTTTTTACCTCACAAGGCATCTTGGGAAGATCACAAAAGGGATTGACAGTATATCGCGCCGTTCTTATCAACCGCTTCCGGAAAAAGGGATGTTCCGCGAAGTATACAGGGAACTTAATAAAATGGATACACAAATCCGCGGTAGTGATAAGCTGCAGAAGGATACAGAACGGACGCGCCGGGAGTGGATCGCCAATATCACACATGATCTGAAGACTCCACTTTCCCCGGTCAAGGGATACGCGGCGTTGTTGAGCGGAGATCTTGCACTGGATTGCGGTACGGTACAGGCGTACGGGCAAATCATTTTGAAAAATGCCAATCATGCCGAACAGCTCATCAATGATCTTAAGCTGGCCTATCAGCTTGAATCGGGCGCGATGCCGTTTCGGCCGGAGAAAATCCAATTGATCCGCTGCTTGAGGGAAATTGTCATTGATATTGTAAATGACCCGGCCTTTTGTGACCGCATGGTAGAGTTTGAGAGCAATATAGAAGAAGTCAGGGTATACATTGATATCATGCTTTTTGGCCGCGCGATCGAGAATCTGATCGTCAATGCACTTACGCATAATCCGCCGGAAACAAAAGTGACGGTCCGGGTAAATGTAGATAAGAAGGACATGATAACGGTCACTGTAAGAGACAACGGAAAAGGGTTGGACGAAGAGGAGCAGTCCCAATTATTTGAAAGGTATTATAGAGGGACAAATACAAAAGAAAAACCGGAAGGCAGCGGTCTGGGGCTTGCCATTGCGAAACAGATCGTTAAGCTTTGCGGCGGCGAGATTTCCGTAAAAAGCAAGCTGAATGAAGGGACGGAATTTGTTATTTTGCTGCCAATGGAGGAAAAATAGAAACTTAAGGTGGACTTAAGATACAGAAAAGTCCAGCCTAAGATGGGCGGTTTATACTTGAAAGCGATGATGCATCGAGTATAGGCCGTTTTTTTGATGACAAACGGTCTATATCAGTAAGAAAACGGGGAGGTTTTTATATGGAATTACGATTAAGACATTTGAGCAGGCAATACGGAACAAAGCGAGCTGTAGACGATATCAGCGCGGTTTTTGTGCCTGGAGTGTACGGTCTGCTTGGCGCGAACGGTGCGGGGAAGACGACTCTGATGCGGATGATCTGCGGCGTCCTTGAAGCAAGCGATGGCGAGATTTGCCTAAACGGGAGGACGATACGGGAATTAGGAGAACGGTACTTCGCCCATCTTGGCTATATGCCTCAGAATTTCGGTTTCTATCCTGATTTTACCGCCCGGGAATTTATGCTGTATATGGCCGCGGTAAAAGGCCTGGGAAAAAGGCGGGCCAAGGCTCGTACAGAGAGACTGCTTTCGATGGTGAATCTGTCGGATGCTGCGAACAAAAAGATTAAGTCGTATTCTGGCGGGATGAAGCAGCGACTAGGAATCGCACAGGCGGAGCTGAACAATCCTGCGATCCTGATACTGGACGAACCGACTGCGGGACTTGACCCCAAAGAACGAGTACGCTTCCGCAATCTTATCTCAGACTTTGCAAAGGAAAAGATCGTGATCCTTTCAACCCATATTGTATCGGATGTTTCCTACATTGCGGACACGATTCTGATGATGAAAGACGGGAAGTTTTTGCTGAATGAACCAATGTCTACCATCACGGATGAGATCAAGGGCAGTGTATGGGAGGTGGTGGTTCCGGAAAAGAAAGCCGCAGAGTACGGCAGCCGCTTTTCTGTCGTGAATCTACGCCATGAGAACAACATGGTACGGCTTCGGATCATACATGAAGATCCACCGTCAGCAGGCGCCGTTATGGTGGAACCAAGTTTAGAGGATTTATTTCTGTATTATTTCGGAGAAGTAGCACAGGAGGAGAGATAACATGCTGATACGATATGAATTTTTGAAAATATTGCGTAAAAGCTCCACACTTATTATTATGGCGGTCAGTCTGCTTCTTACAACCTTCCTATTTGGGCTTCCTGTCATGCAGTTTCAGACCTATAATGAGGACGGTGCGATAAAAGGAGCGGACGGCATCGCATATGAAAAGGAACGATATTTGGAGGTGTCTGTTCCTCTATCGGAAGAATACATTACGGAAACGATCTTTCAGGTGCAAAAGCTCTTTGAAGTCAAAGAGAATGTAGGGTACGATGGAAGCGAACGGTTTCTGATCGGAGATGCCTATTGGGAAGAGATCGCGCCAAAAGAAAAATTATTGAATATGATCGCAAAAGTGTATGACAAACCAAATGAAAATTCAGGATATCAAAAGCTCGCCGACCTGGACGCGGCGGCCGGCGCTGATTTCTATAAAACAATGGAATCCAAAATAGACGCGATTCTTGACGGTCCGTCCCGCGCGCTCTCCAATGAACAGAAAAAATATTGGAGAGGGATGGCGCGCAAAGTGGACACGCCACTGCAGTATGGGTATTACGAGGGCTGGGAGATTATCCTAAGCAGCATGGAACTTTTGATGTTTGCAGTTTTATCCGTCTGTATCGTGATCGCGCCTGTCTTTTCAGGGGAATACCAGGCCGGGACAGATGCCGTGATTTTATCGGGAAGGTATGGGAAAACAAAACTGATAACAGCAAAGATTATAGCGTCGTTTCTGTTTGGCGGGATTGCATTTACGCTTCATGTGATGATCGCGTGGGGACTGCCGCTTGCAGCATTTGGCACGGACGGTTGGAATCTTCCCGTGCAGATTGCAAACCCGTCGATCCCCTATCCCTTTACATTCCTTAAGGCCGCCGTTTTCTCTATCGGGGTCGTGTTCCTGGTATTGGCCGCCATGATCGGACTAACACTTCTTCTGTCGTCAAAAATGAAGACCCCATACCTCGTTCTGGCTGTGCTTGTGCCGATCCTTTTCATTCCGATGTTCCTTACGCCAACAGGAACGACAGGGATATATAACAAGATACTGTTCTTACTGCCCTACCGCGCCGTTATGCCCGAAATCGGGAAATACATTTCTTATCAGTTCGGCGGGCTGATTATGGATGCGTTCTCTGTAAGGGGGGTCCTGTATGCGGTTCTAACCGGGCTCATGATCCCGGTTGCCCGAAAGGGATTTAAAAAACATCAGGTCATGTAAGCTTGTAAGCACGGAAACAGGGGGATGTGTGGGATAGGATATTTTTCTTACTCACTGAGATTTTCATCTCCCCATTGTTTCATGTGTTCAAAAACGGGAATGAAACTTTTTCCTAAGTCAGTGAGATTATACTCCACATGGGGAGGGACTTCCTTATAATCATGGCGGGTAATGAATCCATCTGCTTCCAATTCCCGAAGCTGCTTTGTCAGGCTTGATTCCGTGATATCACCGATCTGCCTGCGAAGCTCCCCGAAGCGGTGTATATCCCCAAAGGCGATATAATAGATAATTTCAATTTTCCACTTACCGCCTAGAATTTTTTGTATAGTAGAAATTGTTTTACAGCGTTCAACAGCCAATGCACTTTTTTTCATCCGTAACTCCTTTCCGAGAAAGTGTAGCACATATTTTCAAAAAAATCAATGTACGGTATAAATATATGTACTACAAAAAAGTACAGTACTTGTAAAAATATTGTACAAAAGTATAATTGGTATAGAAAACACATTGCGGGTATACCGTTATGGTGAAAGAGCATGCACCCAATGAGGAAAGGAGATATGTTTATGCATTACACAGGAACAATTTGGCGGCCGCCATATGAAGCAGAATCGCTTTTGTTAGAGGTAACGGCAGGCTGTACGCATCATAAATGCAAGTTTTGTACCTTGTATCATGATTTGCCGTTCAAATTCAGAATGTCCCCTCTGGAGGATATTGAGAGTGATTTACGGGAGGTGAAAAAAGCAACGAAAGGTTTAAGCAGTAGGTGCATAGGCCGGGTATTTTTGACGGGAGCGAATCCCTTTGTTTTGTCTTATAACAAATTAACTGCGATTGCAGAGCTGATCCGCAAATATCTTCCGTCAGTAAAATCAATCGGCTCGTTTGCAAGAATTACAGATGTCACTCCGAAAACCGATGAGGAGCTTGCCAAACTGCGAGCGATGGGCTATGAGGGTCTGACAATCGGAATAGAAACGGGCGATGACGAAGCCTTGCGGTTTATGAACAAAGGATATACTTCTGCCGACATTATAGAGCAATGCCAAAGATTAGATGCAGCAGACATTCACTACAGTTTCTTTTACTTGGTAAGCATTTCTGGGGCGGGTCGTGGAGAAATTGGGGCAAAATTGACGGCTGATATCTGCAACCAGATACACCCCACGCTGATCGGGGCAAATATGCTTACGATTTATCCTGATTCTGAACTTTATGCTGAAATACAGCGTGGAAACTGGCAGGAGGAAGGAGAACTCGAAAAATACAAAGAGGTACGGACACTCATTGAAAATTTGCGTATACCTACCATCTTTGCGGCAATGGGAGCTTCTAATGCGTACCAGTTTCATGGGCAGCTGCCCAAAGATAAGAAAAAACTATTGGAGTTTCTTGATGAAATCATAAGAAATGTCAGCGAAGAAGAATTACAGCGGTATAGAAAAAGCGTTTATCATTTGTAAAGGAAACACCCTGGGGCGTAAGGGAGAAGACTTTTGTACTCCCCGCCGCAGGGAAAACATCTCTTTGGACTGTTCGGAGGAAACTGCCGAGATCAACAGAAAGATGATTGACAGAGGGGGAATTTTCACCGCTCTTTTTTTATGCTTTTTTGAAATTGTTGCGAAAACTTAAGGAAACCTTAATAATTTTGACACAACAATCTATATAAATACGCCGTATAATGATAACTAATGTATAATAGGATAATTAAGAGGAGGATGCCTGTGGAGAATGTCATTGAAGTACATAATTTATATAAGCTCTACCGTGTGGGCGATAGTATTGTGCGTGCCTTAAACGGAGTCAGCTTTGAGATTCATCAAGGTGAATTTTGTGCGATCGTGGGAACCTCCGGATCCGGGAAGTCTACACTGCTCAACATGCTCGCCGGACTGGAGAAACCGACGAAAGGCGAGATCATCGTGGGCGGCAGTCATATCGAGACGCTGAATGAAGATCAGCTCGTGAGTTTTAGGAGGAACAATGTAGGATTTATTTTTCAGTCATTTCATCTCATCGGAACGATGAATGCGGTGGAGAATGTTGCACTTCCTTTGAGCTTCCGCGGGGAGAAGAGAAGTAGCCGGATGAGGAAGGCGGATAAGATGTTGAACCTGGTGAACCTGAAAAAGCATAAAAAGCATTTGCCGAACCAGATGTCAGGCGGGCAGCAGCAGAGGGTCGGAGTGGCAAGGGCTTTGGTGATGGACCCGAAGATTATTTTCGCGGATGAGCCTACCGGGAACCTGGATTCGCATACCTCGGAGGAGGTCATGCACCTCATGCAGGATGTGGTGCGCAAGCATAATAAGACACTGGTAATGGTAACGCACGACGAGCATCTTGCATCTTATGCGGACCGTGTCTTCCATATCATAGACGGGGAGATCGTCCGGGTAGAAGAAAAGAGACAAAAGGAAGAGGAAAAGGAGCAGATTCATGAAAAGATTTAAGAAAGCAATGACATTTATCATCATGCTGGCTGTCATGCTTGGAGCTATGCCGGCGGCGTCGGCGCTGACAGTGCAGGCGGGCGAGGATCAAGAAGAGGATCAGAATCCGGAGGTAAGAGCGGCATCTCCGTCTGATATAGCCGTGAGGGCGGCAGAGAGCAAAAATACGATCAGCTTTAAATATTCCGAGACGAAGAAAATTGAGCTTATCGTAGAGAATAAAGGGACGGAAACATTAGATGTTACGATAACACCTCGTGTGAGCGAAAAGATCAGAGAATGGCCGTTTGAAATTGAAAACAAGGACTATACACAAGAGATAAAGGGGATGGAGGGCAATACAGAGCAGAAGATTGAATATACCTTTACTGCAAGAGAGAATGTAAGCTCGAAATACTATAAACTGATCTTCGCTTATACAGTAACGGATACGAGCAATAATCAGGTGGTTCCGGAGGGCGAGTGCGGAATCTATGTCAAAACCATAGCCAAACCGGAGGAGAAACCCCAGAACCCAAGCGACCAGAACACCCAGAATCCCCCTGCAGACGATACCCAGGAACCGATCGGAGATATTTCTGACGCAGGCGGTATCATAAATGGAGACGTATCTTCTGGTTCCGGTGGAGGAGACGGAAGCTCGGTGACGGCAACTCCGAGGGTCATTGTCACAGGATTCACAACAAGTCCGGCGGTAGTTAAGGCGGGAACGAATTTCAGCCTTACCATTCACCTGAAAAATACGTCCAAGAAGACGGCTGTATCGAATATGCTCTTTGAGCTTAGCGCCCCCACAGAGGGAATGGATGCGAACACCGCGTCGCCGGCATTCCTCCCGGCATCCGGCTCCAATTCAATCTATCTGGAAGGAATCAAGGCGAACGGGACGGCGGATATCTCTATTGAGCTGAACGCCAAGGCGGACCTTGTCCAGAAGCCGTACAGCGTGGATGTATCCATGAAGTATGAGGATTCAGAGGGCGGACAGTACGACAGCGCTTCGGCAGTTTCCATACCGGTGAAGCAGGACGCAAGGTTTGAGTTTAGCGAGTTTGAGATCAGTCCGGCGTCGATCAGCATCGGCGATGAAGCGAACATCATGTGCGAGCTTCATAATCTGGGGCGGGTAAAGCTCTATAATGTAAAAGCAAAATTTGAGGGCGATGGGATCAGTACGGAGGAACAGTTTATCGGGAATGTGGAATCCGGGGCAACGGCGAATATTGACGCCATGCTGACCGGGGAGACGGTGACGGCAGGTCCCGTGTCCATGAAGATGACGATGAGCTACGAAGACGAGGACGGGGCTGTGAAGACGGAAGAGAAAGAGTTCCAGCTTGAAGTCATGGAGATGATGGAGCCTGTTGA
Source organism: Coprococcus sp. (assembly GCA_022793995.1). Taxonomy (GTDB): domain Bacteria; phylum Bacillota; class Clostridia; order Lachnospirales; family Lachnospiraceae; genus Allocoprococcus. The sequence continues at coordinate 2,905 of JAAWDY010000019.1, read as the reverse complement.
TATGGGCGAGATGATGATTGAAGAACCGGAAACGTCATTCCCATATATCCCGGTTATTGCGGTTGTGGTTGTCATTGCCGCCGCTATAGCGGGAATCGTCATTTATAAAAAGAAAAAGAAACAAAAACTTCAGAAAGAGGAGGAAGGATTGGCAGATGAGTTTGACAGACTTACTGAGGATGAGCATCGGGAATCTTAAGAGGCGTAAGCTCCGTACGTTCCTGACGGTATTGGGCGTCATCATCGGTACAGCGTCGATCGTTGTCATGATTTCCCTGGGACTTGGACTTCAGCAATCTATGTATGACGAGTTGGAGCAGTCCGGTGGACTTACCATGCTGACTGTCACTGGACAGGGAGCTGGAGAGAGTATGTATTATTACTCTGACAGAGATGAAGAGGAGTCTACAAAGTATATCACGGACGAGACGATACAGGATTTTGCGGGTGTCGAGCATGTAACCATGGCGGCTCCGGTCTATTCGATGAGCGCGTATGCATTGAAAGGGAGATATATGACCTACCTGAATGTGGAGGCGACCACGCCGGAGGCGCTTGCGGCGCAGAACATTCCGATTAAGGAAGGGGGTTCTCTGCCGCAGTCAGGCGGAAATAAGCTGGAATTTGTATATGGGAACGGCGTCATACAGCAGTTCTACGACAAAAATACGAATGAAGGGTACTGGGAAACAGGGGAACTTCCCGATATTGATATAGAGAAAGACACATTGTTCTTAATCTTGGATACAGAAGCTTATGATCAGGCCAGATATGGTTACATAGATGAAAGCGGGAATGCAGGAAAACCGAGATCAGCGAAGAAGACGCTGGTTCAGGCAAGCGGCGTGGTAGAAGGCGACCCGGATACCTATACGCCTTTCTACTACAGTGCTTACTGTGATATTACGACGCTGAAAAGCCTGCTTCGCAAGGAATTTGCAGGAAGGGTCATTCCGGGACAGCCGTCCACCAAGACGGGAAAACCATATAATTTCTTTGCCTATTCTTCTGCAAAAGTCAAGGTAGACGACCTGGACAATGTAGAGGAGGTTTCGCAAAGTTTGCGCAGCATGGGATATAATGTGCAGAGCAACGTGGAATTCTTGGAAAGTATGCAAAGAGAACTGGTCGTTGTGGAAGCAGTTTTAGGCGGCATCGGCGCGGTATCGCTGTTGGTAGCCGCGATTGGAATCGCGAACACGATGATGATGTCCATTTATGAAAGAACAAAAGAGATCGGGGTATTCAAGGTACTCGGATGCCGCTTGAAGAACATCCGGCAGATGTTCTTGATGGAAGCCGGATTCATTGGTCTTCTTGGAGGAATCGTTGGAAATATTTTAAGTTTCCTGCTTTCTGCGGTAATAAACTTTCTATTTGCAGGAGCGGCGGACAGTATGGGGCTTGGAGGCGGCATCTCCTACATACCTCTTTGGCTTAGCGCGCTGTCCATCGGGTTTGCGATCTTGGTAGGAATGATGGCGGGATATTTCCCAGCGCTCAGAGCTATGCGGCTCAGCCCGTTAGAAGCAATCCGGAACCAGTAATGGTTCCGGATTATTCTTGTCGTCTCATAATTTACTAATTTCTTCCAGTGTTAAATTTGTTGCTTCTGCGATTTGATTAGGGGGCATGTTCATTTTTAAAAGATTTTGGGCAATTCCTATTTTGTCATTCCGTTCCGAATTATATAATGCCTGTGCCTCGTCATGCCTTGCTTTTGCGCGAAGCCTTTCTTTCTCACGAAATTCTGACGAGGCTGTAAGCGTATAATAAGCATTGATTGCCTGACTCATAACTGGCACCTCCATCTGACGGCAGTTTAGGAAGTTCAAAGAAATGGAATCCTATTTTATCCGACAGCAGTGTATGGCGTGTTACTTCTAACGACTGAAAGAAAGAATGATATTCTTCATATTCAAACAGCAGGAAATCTATAATACGGATAACGATTGTGCGTGGCAAGGTAGAATAACCCTGTCCGGTAGGCAACGCTGATGAAAACTCCCTTGCCCAGTAGTACAGGATTCTTTCCGGATTCCGTATTACAAACAAGTTATACGCGACAGCGGTCAAATGAGAGTGCGGGTCGATAAATCCCGGCATCAGAGTCTTATTTTCGAGATTCCTCAAGATCGTACCGTCATTCTTAAGGGGCAAGGAGCTCACTGTCCTGGCCGACCTTCACGATCTTCCCGTCTTCTACGAGGACAGCCTCAGCCTGCGGGTGTTTTTCATTCATTGTTACGACCTGCGCATTGTAAAAAATAGTTTGTGTCATAAATAATACCTCCATGAAATTGTAAATTTGGGCGGCGGCACCCCCACGCCCATATCATGCTGACAATGCGCCCTTTTGACGAGCGCGGCGCAAGGGGAGCGAAACAGAAAAAAGAGTACATTTTTGACAGGGCCGGGAATAAAATCTATGATCCGAGAAAGCGGCAGTACAAATGAAAATCTATTCCCGCTACCGACTGGAACGAGCAGACCAACGCCAAGGAATGGAGGGCAGCATGGGCGAGGCTTTGCAATCAGACATTGGAGCAGTACGGACACGCGGAGCGTATCGACCACCGCAGTTATGAACGGCAAGGGGAAAGCGGCAATCTTGCCGACTATATTCAAGGCATACTGTCACGCAAGGCGCAGGCGGGGAAAACGGGATATTCCCAATCACTGTATAATCTCAAAGACGCGGCAAAAATGCTGAACTTCCACACAACGGCGAAAGATTATCTCAAAGGCGTGATGAACGGCAAGACCACAATCCCGACAAATTGATATCTGTCAACCCATCTTATTAAAAATAACCGTTTGTTCTTTTATCGATATTTTTCCTACTTGATAGCCGTACTCTGTAAGTTCCTTTTTGTATTTTAGAAAAGAGTGGTCTATCGGTATC
>JAAWDY010000018.1 GCA_022793995.1 Coprococcus sp. | reverse complement strand
CGCCTTGCGGCGCGCTCGGGATACCTGAACTTAATCGCCTATTCGGCGATGGTATTTACAAGGAATCCACTCGGGCGCCTTGCGGCGCGCTCGGGATACCTGAACTTAATCGCCTATTCGGCGATGGTATTTACAAGGAAATCTGCAAGGCAGGATTTTCCTGTCTTGCAGACCATTTTCTATCAAGATTGCCGGCTACACTTCTTTGTAATCTCCGTCCACGACATCGTCTGCGCCGTATCCTTCCGGAGCGGGTCCTGCCTCCGGCGCCGGTCCTCCCTGTGCGCCTGCTGCCGCGCCTGCCTGCTCATACATCTTGGTAAACAATTTCTGTGCGCTCTCCATCAGTTTTTCTTTTGCTGCTTTCAGCTCTGCTACCTGTGCTTCGGAGATGTTATCCGTATCCGCTTTTGCCACCAGATCCTTGAGCGCCTGCACGTCGGCTTCCACTGCCGCTTTATCCGCCGCGTCGATCTTGTCTCCTACGTCTTTGAGCGCTTTTTCCGTCTGGAATACCATCGCGTCCGCGTCGTTCTTTGCGTCGATCGCTTCTTTGCGTTTCTTATCCTGTGCTTCAAATTCTGCCGCTTCTTTTACCGCACGGTCGATATCCGCATCGGACATGTTGGAGCCAGCCGTGATCGTGATGTGCTGTTCTTTTCCTGTTCCTAAGTCTTTCGCAGAAACATTTACAATACCGTTCGCGTCAATATCAAATGTAACCTCGATCTGCGGGATTCCGCGCGGAGCCGGCGGGATTCCATCCAGGCGGAACTGTCCAAGGGACTTGTTGTCTCTTGCGAACTGCCTCTCGCCCTGCACGACGTTGATGTCAACTGCCGTCTGATTATCTGCCGCTGTGGAGAAGATCTGGCTCTTCTTGGTCGGAATCGTCGTATTTCTCTCAATCAGCCTTGTCGCAACGCCGCCCATCGTCTCAATGGAAAGTGACAGCGGTGTAACGTCCAGAAGAAGGATATCGCCTGCTCCCGCGTCTCCTGCCAGCTTGCCGCCCTGTACAGAAGCGCCAAGCGCGACACACTCATCCGGGTTCAGGGACTTGCTCGGCTCTTTTCCTGTCAGTCTCTTTACTTCCTCCTGTACTGCCGGGATACGGGTAGAACCGCCTACCAGAAGTACCTGACCCAGCTCAGAAGCAGCGATCCCGGCGTCGGAGAGCGCACGTTTCACCGGCTCTGCCGTCTTATCGACCAGATCGCGGGTCAGCTCGTCGAACTTCGCCCTTGTCAAATTCATATCAAAATGCTTCGGCCCCTCTGCCGTAGCAGTGATGAACGGAAGATTAATGTTGGTGGTTGTTGCGGAAGAAAGCTCTTTCTTCGCCTTCTCCGCCGCCTCTTTCAACCTCTGGAGCGCCATCTTGTCTCCGGATAAATCTACCCCTTCTTTTCCCTTGAAATCAGCAAGCATGTAATCCGTGATCTTCTGGTCGAAATCATCGCCGCCCAGACGGTTATTTCCTGCCGTTGAAAGCACTTCGATGACACCGTCGCCGATCTCGATGATGGAAACGTCAAACGTACCGCCGCCAAGGTCGTATACCATGATCTTCTGCTCTTTCTCATTGTCCAGTCCATATGCGAGCGCCGCCGCCGTAGGCTCGTTGATGATACGTTTTACATCAAGTCCTGCGATCTTGCCTGCATCTTTGGTCGCCTGACGCTGTGCGTCGTTGAAATATGCCGGTACCGTGATAACTGCTTCCGTTACTTTCTCTCCCAGGTAACCTTCCGCATCCGCTTTCAGCTTCTGAAGGATCATTGCGGAAATCTCCTGCGGAGAATATTTCTTTCCGTCAATATCTACCTTATGCTCCGTACCCATCTCCCTCTTGATCGAGGAAATCGTTTTTTCCGCGTTCGTGACTGCCTGACGCTTTGCCGGCTCTCCCACCAGACGCTCGCCGGTCTTAGTAAACGCTACGATGGAAGGCGTCGTCCTTGCTCCTTCTGTATTTGCAATTACGACCGGCTGCCCGCCTTCCATAACCGCAACACAACTGTTTGTTGTACCCAAGTCAATTCCTATGATTTTTCCCATTGTGAAACCTCCTGTAAATATTAAAAATTATTGTTTGCTGTGTTTTGATTTATATAGAGTATCTTTGTACTTTACGGTACAAAATATACTACTTCGCATTTACGGCGCACTGTTCTTCCTATATGCCGCGCCTTAATTCGCCACCTTTACCATGCTGTGGCGCACGACGGAATCCCGGTACGTATATCCTTTCTGAAATTCCTCGGCGACAATGTTATCTCCGAGCTCTTCGTCTTCCACATGCATCACCGCGTTGTGAAGCTCCGGATCAAATTCCTTGCCGACCGCCTCGATGGGCTTTACTTCCAGCCCTTCCAATGTAGTCATGAGCTGCTTGTAAATCTTATCCATCCCCTGTACGAATGGATCTTCTTTATTTTCCTCTGCTACGGACTGAAGCCCCCGTTCAAAATTATCGACAACGGGTAGAATCTTCTCAATCACATCCTTCGCACCGATCTCGTACATTGCGGATTTTTCCTTCTCCGTCCGTTTCCGGTAGTTGTCAAATTCCGCCATCTGGCGGGTAAGTTTATCGGTCAGATCCGCGATCTGTTCGTCTCTTTTATCTTTCTTATTCTTTTTTTCAAAGAACTTCTTTTTCTTCGGTTCTTCTTTCTCTTTTCCAGATTCTTCGGCGTCCTCAGCTTTATCTTCGCCGCTGTCCTCTACCTCGCTGGCGTCTTCCTCCTGTACTTTTTCCTCGCTTTCAGGAGTGCATCCTTCCCCGCCGATTTTCTTCTCCTCTTTCTCTTTTTTATCTTTCTCCTCAGCTTCCGCGGCTTTCTTTGCCTCTTCTACTGCTTCTTTTACCATTTCTTCCTGACTCATCTTCGTATCCAACGGCTCTGCCACCTTTCTTTTTATATCGAGCGACCTTAGTCGCCTCTGTGATAGATCTCATCCAGTTCCGTCATCAATGTTTTCAGTGTCTTCATGACATGTTCGTAATCCATCCGCTTCGGTCCGATAATCCCGATCGTCCCCTGCATCCCTTCGCCCAGTTCATATGTGGCCGTCACAACGCTGCAATCCTTCATGTTCTCCACCTTAGACTCATCGCCGATATAGACTTGGATGCCCTTGTTCTCGGAACTTGCCATGGTCTGTGAAACCAAGGCTGCAAGCTGCTGCTTTTCTTCAAACGCACTGATGATCTCCTGCGCGCTCTGCGTATCCCTGAGTTCCGGATACTTGAAAATGTTCGTGGCCCCGCTGGTATAGATCTCCATGCTGTCTCCGGGTTTTATCACACTTGCCACTGCGTCCATCACTTCGCTCATCAGACTTGCGCATGTTCCTGCCTGCTCTTTCAGCTTCGCCACCAGGCCCAGATTGATCTCCTCGATCGGCATCCCGTTCAGCGTTGTATTCAGGAGCATATTCATCTTCAGGAGTTCTTCATTCGTCAACGGCTCCTCCGGGGTCAAAATCTGATTCTTCACGATGTTGCCTTCCATGACAATCACCACAATCAGTTGATCTTTATCCACCTGGGACAGTTGGATGAACTTAAGCTTATTCCTGTTATATACCGGGGAGGATACCATCGTCGCATAATTGGTATTGTTCGCAAGAACCTTAGCGGCCTGCTTCAGGAGCTGTTCCATCTTATCCGCTTTCTCCAGCATTTGCTCCCGCATCTCTGTGACTTCCTGTTCCTTCCGGCTCATCAGCATATCCACATACCATCGGTAACCCTTATCTGATGGAATCCTTCCTGCCGATGTATGAGGCTGCATGATGTATCCAAGCTCTTCCAGATCCGCCATCTCATTCCGTATCGTAGCAGAACTCAAATTCAGATCCGTATACTTGGAAATCGTCCTGGAACCGACCGGTTCGCCAGTCTCCAGATAATTCTTAATGATAGAATGGAGTATCTTCGTCTTCCGCTCATTAAGTTCCTGTATGACTTCCATCTGCCTCCTCCTCTTATTAGCACTCGGTACTTTTGAGTGCTAACATTTTCTTCGTTTATAAATGTATCACTTGAAAAGTGCTTTGTCAACCCACTTTATAATTATTTTATAGATAGATGTTGCGATTCACAGACGATAAGGATTTGCAGGCAGGCTCGTCATGCTTGCATGTAAGAGACCGCCTGCAAATCCTTATCAGGGCTGCGAATGTCAGGAAAAAAATGTTGCATCTCCAAAGACTATAATCTATAATACTCATATCTTACACAATGGAGGGAAAAATGCAATACAAAATCATTTCCGGCCAATACGAACACGGCACCAGGGAGCAGCAGCAAGAATATCAGATGTTATTGGGAAAGGATAATACGCAATATAAGTTTGACCTATATTTCCATTGGTACAATATTATCCACGAATTAGGACATTGTATCATCGACGTACAAAATATCAACCTGTCTAATGTACAAGAAGAAATGTTCGCAAACGAATTTGCTGTAGCATATTGGAAGTATATCGGTTGTGATGCGCAAATTTCAGAATTGGAAAACATGTTAAAGGAAATTCTAACAGGCATGCCGTCACCGGTGCCGGATGACATTCATTTTTTAGAATATTATCAAAGCATTTGGGGCACTGAAGTTCTTAATAGTGTAATGCTATACGGCTATTTCCAGTTAAAGAGTGTCCTTACGGCGATTGAACACAACAAAAGTCTGGAAACAGTATTGGCTTCTATCAATATTAAAATGGGTAGTGTCCACATGGCCCCATATAGCGGCGTAATCTGTGCCCAAAATTCCCGCCAGGTTTTGAACGCCGCACTTACGAATATCAGCAAATTAAATATTGCCTCTTTGGAAGTCAGTATCGAACTTGTCGATGACCCAATGGTTCAGTGTGCACGAGAGGTTGTCTAACGGATTGACTTTCTGACTTCTTCTATAATGTAAGAAAGCACATGGTTTAAGACTGTCCCTTACGCCATTACTCGACTATTATTTTCCAAGCAAATCGGCATGACTTCCAGTCGCAGTAGCGGAAAGAATAAGAGTATCTTCGTAAATTTGGTACATAAGCAGCCAATCCGGTTCTATATGGCATTCCCTAAAATCTTGTAGGCTGCCACTGAGTGCATGATCTTTATATTTAATAGGTAATGGACCGCCACCTGTAAGCAATGAAAGTACATTGACAAGTTTTCCTATGTCTTTACCTCTTTTTTTCATCAACTTGACATCTTTCTTCATACGGTTGGTGTAAACAATTTTATACATGTGTTAATCCTCTAGCATGGATGCAACAGCAGCCGTAGCACTGTCAAAAGGGCCATTAAGATTTCTTCGGAATCTGCTGTCATAAACAGCTTCTTGAAGAGAATAAGGAATTGGTTTGTGTTGCACAGGAAATGGAATTCCCGCGTTTTCCACAGAAGCATTCAGAAAAATACGGATTGCTGTTGATGTATCCAATCCGAGACTGGAAAACAATGTATCAGCTTGCTTTTTTAATGTATCGTCAATACGGATTTGTAATGTAGCCATATTGCACCTCCAATGATTTTGTAATAATATTGTATCACGAATGTAATACTAATACAATATTGATTTGATCCCCCGATCAAAATAAAAATTCCACAAACACCGCGTTACTCACATCAATCCCTCTCTCCGTCAAAAAAATCCTGTCCCCATCCCCGGACTCTTCCAGCATCCCAAGCCTTCTAAGCTTTCTGATCGTTTCTCCGTAAACACACTCCAGCTCTTCGCCGAACGTATTCCGAAACACCTCCCTGGAGATTCCTTTCATCTTCCTCAGCCCCAGGAACATAAATTCTTCCATCTCTTCCGCCCTTGTCAATTTTTCCCCCTGAAACTTGCCGGAAAAGTCCTTCTGGTACTCTGTAATCCTGCCTGGATTCGTATATCTCGCATGGTTAAAAAGCGTCGACGCTCCGACTCCAAATCCCAAGTATTCTGTTCTTTCCCAGTATCCCAGATTATGGCGGCACTCCCGGCCGAAAAGCGCGTAGTTGGATATTTCATAGCGTCCGTACCCGGCGCCCTCAAGGATTTCTTTTGTCCGACGGTACATGTGCCTATCCGTCTCTTCGTCCGGTATGGCTTCTCTGCCCTTTTCCTCATCCGGCGCGGCTTCCTGCCCTGCTTTCTCTTCTCCGCCGTACTTCTCATAGAAAGGGGTTCCCGGCTCCAGAATCAGGCTGTATGCCGAGATGTGCTCCGGCTTCTGCGATACCGCCGCGCACAGGGATTTCTCCCAGCTTTTTTCCGTCTGCCCGGGAATAGCGGAAATCAGGTCTACATTGATATTTTCAAATCCGGCTTCTCTTGCCATATGATAGGATTTGAGGAAATCCGCCCAGGTGTGGATCCGCCCCAGGAGACGAAGCTCCTGGTCGTCCGCTGACTGAAGCCCGATGCTGAGGCGGTTGATCCCGAAGCTTCGGTATGAAGCCAGCTTTTGATCCGTCACCGTCCCCGGATTCATCTCCAGGCTGATCTCCGCATCCGGACGGATGGGGAAGCATTCTTTAAGAGCACCCATGATCCGCCCTGTCTGTTCCCCGGAAAGAATCGACGGCGTCCCGCCACCAAAGAAGACCGTACTCACCTCGTACGACGCAAGAGCCGGATTCCTGCTCTGCCGGCAGGCCTCTATCTCCCGGCAGAGCATTTTCACATACTCTTCTCGTTCTTCCTCCGGCGCGGACGCCGACAAGAAATCACAATATGCACATTTTTTCACACAAAATGGAATATGAATATAAATTTCCAGTTCTTTCATTACTTATCATCCAGCTTCAATACGCTCATGAACGCCTTCTGCGGGATTTCCACACTGCCCACCTGGCGCATCCGCTTCTTTCCTTCCTTCTGCTTCTCCAATAGCTTCTTCTTCCGGGTGATATCGCCGCCGTAGCATTTGGCAAGTACGTCTTTCCTCAGCGCCTTTACCGTCTCCCTGGCGATGATCTTGCTCCCGATGGCCGCCTGGATCGGAATCTCAAAAAGCTGTCTTGGAATCTCTTCTTTGAGCTTCTCGCACATCTTCCGTCCCCTCTCGTATGCGCTTCCCGCAAATACGATGAAGGAGAGGGCGTCGACCTCTTCCTTATTGATAAGGATATCCAGCTTCACAAGCTCCGACCGCTCATAGCCGAGCAGCTCATAGTCAAAGGAGGCGTATCCTCTGGAACGTGATTTCAGGGCGTCGAAGAAATCGTAGATGATCTCGTTTAAGGGAAGGTGATAGCGCAATACCGCCCGGGTCTCCTCAATATACTCCATTCCCTGGTAGATACCTCTGCGTTCCTGGCAGAGATCCATGATCGAGCCGATAAACTCGGAGGTCACCATGATCTCCGCCTTCACCACAGGCTCCTCCATGTACTCGATCTCTGCCGGGTCGGGCAGATTGGAGGGATTCGTCAGTTCAATGACTTCCCCGTTTGTCCTGTACACTTTATAGATTACGCCCGGCGCGGTTGTCACCAGGTCGAGATTATATTCTCTCTCCAGCCTTTCCTGTATGATCTCCAGATGCAAAAGCCCCAGAAATCCGCACCGGAAACCAAATCCCAGCGCAAGCGAGGTCTCCGGCTCGAACTGAAGCGCCGCATCATTGAGCTGGAGTTTTTCCAGTGCGTCGCGCAAATCTGTATATCTGGCGCTGTCCGCAGGGTACATGCCGCAGTACACCATGGGATTGACCTTCTTGTATCCGGGAAGCGGCCTCTCGCACGGACTCTGCGCATTCGTGACCGTATCGCCCACCCGGGTGTCTTTTACATTTTTCAAGCTGGCGGTCAGATATCCTACCATGCCTGCGGATAGTTCCTCGCAGGGAATAAACTGCCCGGCCCCGAAATACCCTACCTCAACCACCTCGGCCTGCGCCCCGGTCGCCATCATCCGGATCGGCGTCCCTTTGCGGACGCTTCCTTCCATGATACGACAGAACACAATCACGCCTTTATAGGGATCGTAGAGCGAGTCAAAGATCAATGCTTGAAGCGGTGCGTCCGCGTCGCCGCCCGGCGCTGGAATCTTGGACACAATCTGCTCCAGCACCTCGTCTACATTCAACCCAGTTTTTGCCGAGATCCGCGGCGCATCCTGCGCCTCAATCCCGATCACATCTTCAATCTCTTCGATCACCCGGTCCGGCTCCGCGCTGGGCAGGTCGATCTTGTTGATGACCGGCATCACATCCAAATCGTGATCCAGGGCCAGGTATACGTTGGCAAGGGTCTGGGCCTCCACCCCCTGCGCCGCGTCCACCACTAAGATCGCGCCGTCGCAGGCGGCAAGGCTTCGGGAAACCTCATAGTTAAAATCCACATGCCCCGGAGTGTCGATCAAGTTAAAGATGTATTCTTCCCCGTCTTTCGCCTTATAAACCGTCCGCACCGCCTGGGATTTAATCGTAATCCCTCTCTCCCGCTCCAGATCCATATTGTCCAACACCTGCGCCTGCATCTCCCGGCTTGTTAAAAGCCCGGTCTGCTCAATGATCCGGTCCGCCAGTGTGGATTTACCATGGTCTATATGGGCTATGATGCAAAAATTCCGAATCCTTTTCTGTTCCATATGCATATTCCAAATCTCCTCACTTCTCTTCATTTTTCCAACTGTATGGCGGCTGCCGTGAATCCATCTTCAACCGCACAGGATTATTTTAAATTTATATCCGCGATCAACCGCCGCTTCTGGCGCTGTACTTCACCAGGAACAATTCCACAGAAAGTACGTCCTGCATTTTCCCGGTCTTAACATTCTCCTCTGTCTCGACCCCCGCCTCCACGATGCCGCGGAGCTGTTTCCCGGAAAATGCCCTTGCCTGCGCGCGGTATTTCCCAACAAGGAACGGCATGATCCCTACTTTGGACGCCATTTCTTTTGGCGGCAGGCCCAGCCGTTCCAGCTCTTTGACCTCCATCAGGATACGGAACTGCCTTGTCAGCAGGTATAATATCCGCATGGGCGGTTCTTTGAGCGCCAGCAGGTCATAATAATAGTCCAGCGCCTTTTTCTGTTCCCGGTTTGCCACCGCGTCCACCATATCAAATATGTGATTCGTGACCCTTGTCGTACAGATCTCTTCTATATCTGCCTCCGTCATCTCGCCGCGGGACATACAATAGCAGGTCAGTTTTTCCATCTCCTGCAGGATATTCTCCATATCGTCCCCTGTCTTTTCGAGAAGATATCGCGCCGCCGTCTCACTCATCTGCTTCTTTTCCTGCTTCGCAAGCTGCAGAATCCATCGTACGAGCGTCCTCTCGTCCTGACGTTTCATCTCTACGACGCGTCCTTTCGCCTTGACCGCCTTATAGAGCTTTCCTCTTTTATCCAGCTCTTCCTCCACAAAGATCATATGCGTGCTTTCAGGCATGTCCTTTATATACTCCGCAAGCTCCGGTGAAGCGTTTTTAAAAAAATTTGTATTTTCCAGCACGATCAAGCGCACATCCGCAAAAAAGGGAAGCGTCTCCGCTAAGTCGATGATCTCTTTCGGGTTCGTATTTTTTCCTTCAAAATACGTATAATTCATAGTGTCACCCTCTGGTATCATCGCCTTTACCAGCCGTTCCTTATACTGCTTCTTCAAATATCCTTCATCGCCGCAGAGCAGATAAATCTGGTTAAATTGTCCTGTTTTCAAATCTTCGTTCAGACTTTTCATTTGATTTCCTTATAAAATTACTCACAAATTTTCTTGTAGACTTCCTAACAAATCATCTTATAGGGCGCCAAAGATCAATGTCCACATCTTTTTATATCATATCTCGTTCCGTCCGTGTGCAGGATCACTGCACTCCCATCTTTCGTATTATATAGTTTTGCGCCGACATTTGCAAGCCTTTCCAGTGTCTCCTCATGCGGATGTCCGTATCGGTTCCTTTCTCCCGCGGAAATCCACACAACCCCCGGCCTTACGATATTCAGAAGTTCTTCCTGGCTGGCATTTTTCGAGCCGTGATGCCCTGCCTTCAAAAGCTCATAAACTCCCGGGAGTTCTCCTTTTTCCTGCTTTTTGGCGATCCAAACGGCGACTGCGTCTTCCCCTTCTTTTTCCAAATCGCCAGTAAAGAGTATGTCAAACTCGCCAAAAGTGACCGAGAGAACCATCGAAGCCTCGTTCCCCGGCTCACACTCCTCTTCTTTGCCGTCCTGCGGCCACAGGCAGGTGATCTGCAAGTCTTCCTCCCGGAATTTCTGCCCCTGCCCCATAGTAAAGACCAAAACCCCCTTCTTATAGGCAAGCTCTGCAAGCGCCTTCAGCTTCTCATCCCAATATCTGGCGGGAGGAAGTACAAGACGGCGGATTTTCACGCCCATCTTCTGACGGTTCAGAAGCTCTTCCACGCCGTTTACATGATCGATATCCCCATGGGAGACAAATACATAATCCAGCTCGCCCACGCCCTGTGATTTGAGAAACGGTTCGAGGCGGTATTTTCCCACATGTTTCACTGAACTGCTGCCTCCGTCAATCAGATAGGTATCGCCGGCGGGTCCCCGCAAAAAGAAGCCATCTCCCTGACCCACGTTCAGCATAACCGCCTCCATTTCCCCATACTTTCCCTGGGGAAATGCAAGAACGCTGATCGCAAGGCATACCGTAAGAACCTGCGCAAAAAGCAGCAGGAAACGTGTCCGAGGCCGTGATCTTAATGTCCTTCTTGCTGTTTTCCCATTTCCAGGATTTCCATAACTTGGCACGTCTAAATTCCGCATATACCTGCGCAGCGCCAGAAGTGCACAGATGGAGAGCGTGTAAATGACGAGCCGCACAGGAGACGGCTGCCCCGCCACCCATCTCGCGCCGGGAAGGACAAGGATGACGCCGCTCCCCCATCCATAGAACCGAAGCCCCAGCGCAGCTGTGCCAAAGGAAGCTTTTGCCGCCATCTTTAAAACTGCTGTAAACGGCGCGCCAATCTGCCACAGGATACTTCCGTCCAGCCATACGCCGATCTGATTTAAGAAAATTCCCGCCATCCCGCACGCAAAAATCCCGCCTGCCATGGGAACGGCAATGAGATTCCACGCCAGGGAATACACACAAGTTTCATAATAGTAGTAAAGCTGTATCGGAAGCACGGTAAGCTGCATCGCAAGAGACGTCTTATATGCTTTTTTGCCTTCCTTTTTGTCTCCCCACAAAAGGGGCGCGGTCAGATAAATGCCAAAGACCGCCCCAAAGGACAGCAGAAATCCCGCGTCAAAGAGCCAGAGAGGATTCCTTGCCAGGATAAAAAGCGCTGCCGCGCTAAGTGCGGTGAGTCCGTCATATTCCCGTCCGCTTAAGTTTGCCCCCATACGGAGAAGGAACATCACGCATGCCCGCACCGCAGACACACTTGCGCCGCTTAATACTACATAGAGGCACAAGATGAGAGTCCCGGCAAGAGCTGAGGGCAAAATCGGAGTTCCAGCTTTTCTTAAGAAGGAATAGATCCCCATCCCAAGAAAAGAGACGTGCAGACCTGATATGGCAAGCAGGTGCCCGATCCCGCTCTGACGATATTCTTCAAGCAGATCCGCATCCGCATAGGAGCGTTCTCCCAGGAGCATGGAGCTTAACATTCCTCCTTGCCTCTCACCTGCATAGCCGCAAACCATCCTGGCTGTGCGCATCCGGAACTGCCAGAGGCTTTCTTTTAGGGAATCCATCGGACCTACCGCATCCCCATCTCTTTCCTGGATTAATCCTTCCCACAGCGCCATATGGATATTTTGCTTTTGATAGTAAAATTTCTGATTAAAGTTCCCCGGATTCGGGGATTCCTGAAAAAAGCCGACGGTCCCGCTTACAGTGACCTGCTCTCCAATCTTTGGAACCTGCCGGTCTTTGTCTTTTTGACCGTAGTCTTCTGACAAATAGACGATCAGACGTTCTTTTATCTTTTCCTGTAGAATATCCTTGCCTTTGATTTGAATGTCTTCCAGATACAGGATATGTTTATCCTTGCTCACCGCTTTTTTGTAAACTACGCCGGCAAGCTCTGCCTCCTCTCCCTCCTTTAGCGCCTTCTCGCACGCCGATATTTCCTGCGCTCTAAAAAAACGTGCGCCGAAAACGTACTGCAAAATACAAACCATAAGTACGGCTGCCAGACACAAACGGCAAAGGATCCGTTTCCCTTGCCGTGCGCCGGATTTCTTTTGTATTTTTATTTTCACTTGACTAATTTTCCTCCACAATATCCAGATTCCTGCTCAGAGGTTCGCTCAGTTCGATACTTTCCAGATAGGTCAGATTACTCTCCCCATTGATCGCGATCTGTACCTTGCTTACCGATCCACTCTCAGTCACAGAATTTACGATGGAATAGATCACGGTTTCCGGCATGACTCCGGGAGTGATGTTTTTCAGGCCCTCGTCAAAATTCAGATAACAGACCCCGTCCCGTAAGGACACGCCAAGCAGCTTCGTCCCTTTCGGGATCACCGCATGATGCTCCGCCTGAGTCGGTCCTTTCATCAGCTTTTCCACAATGACTTTCTCTGTAAGATGACTTGTGTTAAATCGGACGCTGACATTCTCCACCGCCAACTTATCTCCGTTTTCTCCTGCAAAATACAGGGTCAGATTCGTGACCTCGTAGGAATTAATGGAAGATCCTGTATTAGCCACAAAATCCTCCGACTGCATATAACCATACTCCCTGCCTTCCTGATTAGTAAGAGGCTGCCCGTCCACATAGAACGCTACCAGGATCACGCCTTCGATCTGTGTCAGAGAACGCACCAAGGCGGCGCGGCACAAAGTCTCGCGCACCACGTCCATCTCCCGGTAAGCTGCGTTGAAATACAATTCCAGCTTCTCATCCCCGATCACGTAGTCCTCAATAACAACGCCTTCCGGTATGGCAGGCTGTTCCTCAATCTCCTCTTTATTCATCCGCAGGGCGGCAAGCATACCGGACACCGCTTTCTCCGTATCTTTCATCTCGCCTTCGTATGCCGTTTCTACCAGCGCCGTCACATCCTGATTCACGTAATAGATCTTATACGGCGAATCGGAAGTGTCCGCCTTTTTCCCGCATCCTATCGCTTGCGCCAAAATGCAGGCCGTAAGCAAAAGCGCCGCCCATCTTTTCCCTATTCTGCCCATACTCATCCTTTCATCGCCCTCAGACAATCATTATTTCGTAATATAAGTCAACGGGATTCTTACGGTAAACGTCGTCCCTTCCCCCGGCTCGCTGTAAACCTTGATCGCGCCGCGGTGCATAATAACCGCGTTCCTGGCGATCGAAAGTCCCAGCCCTGTTCCGCCGATCTCCCGGGAATGCGACTTGTCCACCCGGTAAAACCGCTCGAAGATATGCTCGGTGTCTTCCTTCGGGATCCCGATCCCGGTATCCGCGACCTTCAGATAAAAATACTTGTGATCCGCATTCAGCGCCACCTGGACCGATCCGTCGTCTTTATTATATTTGATGGCATTTTCTACCAGGTTTGTCACTGCCAGGGTCAGTTTCACATCATCCACCTCGGCCATGACCGGACGAAAGCTCTCAAACACCAGCTCAATATTCCGCCTTTTGGCAAGCGGGCGCAGACGTTTCAGAATACGCTCCACCAAATCATTGATATTCGTGACCCCAATATGCAGGTTCGCTCCCTTTTTGTCCAACTTCACGAGTTCCAGAAGATCGTTGATAATCTTATTTTCCCGCTCGATCTCCTCCGACAGATCTCCCATAAATTCCTGATAGAGTTCCACCGGAGCGTCCGGCTGCGCCAAAAGCGAATCCGCAAGCACCTTCATGGAAGTAAGCGGCGTCTTAAGTTCATGGGATACATTTGCCACAAATTCTTCACGGGATGCATCCAACATCCGATAGCGGTCCCATAGCTTATTAAATGCATCTGAAATTTCTTTTGTTTCGTTATATGCGTTCTCATGCAGGTAATTATCCCGGTAACCGCCCTCCATCTCCTGGATGGAACGGCTCATCCGGTTCAGCGGATGTACAAGAAGTTTTCCGATAAAGACGGCCAGGATAACACAGATCACACTGATGGTAACCGCGGCGATCTCCGCTCTGGATTCCAGAACCTGGACATTGTCTCTTATAGAATCCGTGGAAACACTGACGAGCATCATCCCCAGCACTGTTTTCCCGTCCTCGCTCTTTACCGGAGTCGCCACCTCGATATATCGGTTCACCTCATCATACCTGCTGACCTGCTCGCCGCGGAAACATTTCACCACATCCTCAGAGATGATCGTCTTCCCTTCCTGGAGGTTATATGTATCCCTGACGATGCGGAACTCGTCATCGATCACAACGACTCTTCCATTATAAGTATTGGATAACTGGGACAATTCTGCATTGATGATTTCCGAATCTGTATCCTCTAGATAATTAGAACTGATCAGCTGATTGCTGAGAATCGTACACTGGTTCTGAATCTCTGCCGTGCGCACTGAAACAGTCCTCTGCGTATA
Organism: Coprococcus sp.; assembly: GCA_022793995.1. GTDB lineage: Bacteria > Bacillota > Clostridia > Lachnospirales > Lachnospiraceae > Allocoprococcus. Next base: position 21,621 of record JAAWDY010000018.1, on the reverse strand, counting down.
ACTTTCCAGCACCACGCCTTTCATGAACAGGCATGACAGGACAGTGCATATACTGAGAAGCAGCACAATGCGCACCTGCAGGCTTTTTATAAATTTAGGTACAAAGTTCCATTTAACCCCTAAAATAGTAACCAACTCCCCACTTCGTATAGACATATTTCGGGTCGCTTGGATTCACCTCGATCTTCTCCCTCAAACGACGGATATGTACGTCGACCGTCCTCGCATCCCCTGGGTATTCGTAGCCCCACACAATGTTCAGAAGGCTCTCCCTGCTGTAAACCTTATTCGGATTCATGGCAAGAAGCTCCAGAAGGTCAAATTCCTTCGCCGTCAGATTCAGCTCCTTCTCCCCGGAAAAGACGCGGCGGCTCTCGCAGTTGATGCGCAGATCCCCCTTCACGATCTCTTTCCCCGACGACGGACTGCTGTCCTTCCGCCCTGTCCGCCGCATGATCGCCTTAATCCTTGCTTTGACTTCCAGTATGTTAAAAGGCTTGGTTATGTAATCATCTGCGCCGTATTCCAGGCCTAAGATCTTATCCATATCCTCACCTTTGGCAGTGAGCATGACGATCGGAACATTAGAAAAATCCCGGATCTGCCGGCACACCTCGAACCCGTCGTACTTGGGAAGCATTACATCCAGAAGAATGATGTCATACTCTTTTCTCTTCGCCATCTCCAGCGCCTCTTCCCCGTCGTACGCGCAGTCCACCTCCATGTCGTCCTGCTCCAGGCTGAACCGGATTCCTTTCACAATTAATTTTTCGTCGTCCACTACCAATACTTTTCTGCCCATGCTGTCCGTATCTCTCCTAAGTCTATACTGTCAGCCGGTCTTTGATCCGGCTGTAAATCCCTTCCTTGATTCCCTCTATCTTCTGGATGTCTTCTATCTTCTCGAATCTTCCGTGCTCTCTGCGGTAAGCCAGAATCGCTTCCGCACGGGACTTGCCGATACCGCTGAGACTCATCAGCTCCGCTTTTCCGGCGGTGTTCAGATTCACCCTGCCGCCATCCGCCGCGCTGCTTTCCGACCCTGCTTCGCTTCCCGCACCGCCATCCGGCTGTATTCCCGAAGCTTCCAGGTCCCTCGCCTCCTCCTCGGACGGTACATAAATCTTCTGTCCGTCCTCTACGAGCGCCGCTTGGTTCAGGTATTCCTTTGCCGCCTGCTCCGACATGCCGCCCGCCGCAAAGACGGCGTCCTTTACCCGGCTCCCTTCCGGAAGCTCGTAAACACCGGGCGAGGCGACGTTGCCGCAGATGTAAATACATATGCTTTCCGGTCCGCTTTCAGAGCCGTTCTCTAATCTGTCATCTGAGACGTCTGCCTCATTTTCCTTCTGCATACTTTCTTCCAAAACGTTTTCTGGGACGCTGGAAAGCGCCTCCTCAGACGAGTCTTGCGAGCTTTGCGAGTCCCGAGTGTCCTGGCTTCGGCATCCCGCAGACACTCCGCTTACCGCGGTCATCACGCACAGACATCCAATCACTAAAATCACTTTCACAAACGATTGTCTTTTTTGTTGCATACATCCTCCGCTTCCGTGCTTCAATACGGCCTCTCGATGCTTCCCGCCGCCTTTCGGCAACAATCAGGGGATCCTTGACAACTAAGACACCATTATTGTAACGAATTTTTGAGGAAAACACAACCGCTATTTTCTACTCCCATTGGAAAATCGCCACTCCGACAAGCGCAAGGGCCATTCCGCCCACCTTCCTCCATTCCAATGGTTCTTTATCTACGCCGAACAATCCCAGAAGTTCGATGACATATGCCACGATAAGCTGGGCAATCACAATAAGAAGAGCCGCCTTCGCGGGCCCGAGCTGTTCCATGCTTTTAATGACAGTCCATGTGATCCCGGCCCCGATCACTCCTCCCAGCAGGACATATTTTGGCTCCACCCTGGCGATAGACGTCACATCGTCCCTCCCCATAATAAGCCACATCACGGCGCAGAGCGCAAACGCGCTGAGCTGCACCCATGCATTGCTCACCCACATGCCTGTCGTTTTCGTCACCTGGGTGTTAAATACTCCCTGCACACTCATAAGCGCCCCGGAAATCAGGGCAATCAAAAAACCGACCATTCAAAATATACCTCCAAAATCCTTTTCTTGAAAGTATACCCTGAACGTCGGTGATATATGCTCTAAGTGGCAGGTGAATATCATTTTCAAAGTACCCTTTTCAATTTTTCCGCCATTTCATCCACATGTTCCCGCTCGATGACAAGCGGCGGGATCATCCGCAGGACATCCTTGCCCGCGCTGATGACGACCAGCCCTTCCTTAAGCGCGTTTGCCGTCACTTCTCCTACCGGCTTTGTGATCTTAAGCCCCTGTATCAGGCCTTTTCCCCGGACTTCCACAGCGCACTCGCACTCCTTTACGATTTCCCCAAGCTTCTGTGTCAGATATGGAGCGATTTCACCAACATGCCCCACCAGGTCATTTTTCTCAAAGAGATCAATGACCGTCTTCACCGCCGCGCAGGCCAGAGGATTCCCTCCGTATGTGGTGCCGTGGTCCCCCGGCTTTAAAGAATACTTGGCGACTCTGTCCGTCATAGCGAACGCGCCGACCGGCACGCCGTTCCCGATGGCTTTTGCCATAGTCATAATGTCCGGCTTCACATCCATCTGCTGCCATGCGAAATAGGAACCGCTGCGCCCCATACCGCACTGGATCTCATCCAGGATGAGGAGGATATCCTTGTCGTCACAGATTTTGCGGATTCCTTTGAGGAATTCCGGCTCCGCGGGGGTGATGCCCCCCTCTCCCTGGATCGTCTCCAGGATGATTGCGCAGGTTTTTTCATTTACCAGCGCTTTCACGCTTTCTAGATCATTATATTTGGCAAAATGTACACCGCCTATCATAGGCTCAAACGGCTCTCTATACTCCTTATGTCCGGTGACGGAAACGGAGCCCATGGTCCTGCCGTGGAACGCGTCTTCCATGGCAATAAACTCGTAACGCCCGCTCTTCTTCTCATACGCATACTTTCTCGCCGCTTTCAGCGCGCCTTCCACCGCCTCGGCGCCACTGTTGGTAAAGAACACCTTATCCATCCGGGATATCCTTCTCAGCGCAAGGGCCGCCGCCCCGCAGGTGGTATTATAATATAGGTTGGATATATGGATCAGCTGATCCACCTGCGCCTTTATTGCTTCTGTAAATTCAGGATTCCCGTATCCCAGGGAGTTTACCGCGATGCCCGCAGTAAAATCCAGATATTTTTTTCCGTCCGTATCATAGAGATACACTCCCTCCCCGTGATCGAATACCACAGGGAAACGGTTGTAGGTTTTCAATAATCCTTCTTCTGTATCCTTCATGTATTGATTTTCCATCGCTCTGCCTCCTAATCTGCCTCGTGATTTCCAAGTATAACCGTCCCGACCCCCTGCTTGGTAAATATCTCCAGAAGCAGGCAGTGCGGAATCCGCCCATCCAATATATGCACTCTGGAAACTCCGTTGCGGATCGCCCCCACACAGTTCTCCAGTTTCGGGATCATCCCCCCGCTCACGCTTCCTTTGCGGATCAGTTCTTCCGCTTCATCGGCTGTCAGTGAATGCGTCAATGTCCCTTTATCCTCGTAATTCGTATAGACCCCTTCAATATCGGAAAGAAACGCCAGCTTCTCCGCATGGACTGCCTTGGCGATGGCGTAGGCCGCGTCATCTGCATTGATGTTATATGTATGATAGTCGTCGTCCAATCCTACCGGGCATACGATGGGAAGGAAATCCTTTTCCAGAAGATCTAGAAGGATGTCGGCGTTGACGGACTTGATATCGCCCACAAAACCGATGTCCTCTCCGTCCGCGTATTTCTTATCCACCTTAAGGAGCGCGCCGTCTTTCCCGCTGATTCCAATAGCGCGTACACCCAGCTGTTCCACCATGCGGACCAGGTTCTTGTTTACTTTATTAAGGACCATCTCCGCCACTTCCATCGTCTCTGCGTCCGTGACCCGAAGTCCCCCTACAAACCGCGGCTCCATGCCGACCTTATTCACCCAACGGCTGATCTCCTTCCCGCCGCCGTGTACAATGATGGGTTTGAATCCTGTGAGCTTTAAGAGAGTAACATCCTTAATCACATTCTGCTCCAGCTCCTCGTCGATCATAGCGCTTCCGCCGTATTTTACAACAATGATTTTCCTGTTAAAACGCTGGATATAGGGGAGTGCTTCGATCAGGACCTCCGCCTTGTCCAGATACTTCTGCATATTCTGATTCATAGTCGCTCCTTCTCCTAATTAACTTCTGTAATCCGCGTTGATCCGGATATAATCATGCGTCAGGTCGCATCCCCACGCCGTTGCCTCAGCTTCTCCCATCTTCACATCCGCTACCATCCGAATCTCCGGGCAGGACAGAATCTTTGTCGCCGTATCTTCACTGTAGTTTGTAGCCGTCCCATTCTCCGTGATCTGGATATCTCCCGCCTCACTGGAAAAATACAGGTCTACCTTCTCCGGGTCAAACCCGGCCCCGGAATACCCCATCGCACAGAGAATGCGTCCCCAGTTGGCGTCATGTCCTGCAATGGCGGTCTTCGTCAGGCTGGAGCAGGCAACCGACTTCGCCAAACGTTTTGCGTTTTCCTTCGTATCCGCATGGACGACTTTCACCTCGAGGAGAGCCGTCGCGCCCTCGCCGTCCCCGGCGATCTTCTTCGCAAGGTATTCATTTACCTCATGAAGCGCTTCCTGGAATGCCGGATAGCTGTTGGAATCCACGGTGATCTCTTCATTTTCCGCCATACCGTTCGCCAGTACCAGGACGGTATCGTTCGTGGACGTATCCCCATCCACAGATATCATATTATACGTATCTTTTACATCTTCGCTCAGCGCTTTCTGCAGTGCTTCCTTAGTGATCGCCGCGTCCGTTGTGATAAAACTGAGCATGGTACACATATTGGGGTGAATCATACCGGAACCTTTTGCCATTCCGCCGATTGTGACCGTCTTTTCACCTGCCTGAAACTGCACGGCGATCTGTTTCTCACATGTATCCGTCGTCATGATCGCTTTTGCCGCCTCTGTACCCTTTTCTATGTCCGCGCCCTTCTTCTCGGCAAGCATCTTAACCCCTGCCCTTACACGGTCCATGGGGAGCTGTTTTCCGATGACTCCCGTAGAGCCAATGAGCACGCTGTCTGCGGGAATGCCAAGCGACTGTGCAGCCGCGTCCGCCGTGTCCTTACAGTAGGCGAAGCCTTCCGCTCCCGTACATGCGTTGGCAATTCCTGAATTTGCAACGATTGCTCGCGCCGCTATCCCGGAAGATACCACCTTCTGATCCCATTTTACACAGGCTGCCTTTACCACATTCGTCGTAAACGTCCCCGCGCAGACACAGGGAACCCGGCTAAAAATCATCGCCATATCCGTCCGATCCTGATATTTAATCTTCGCCGCCGCTGCTGCCGCCTCAAATCCTTTTGGTGCCGTCACGCCGCCTTCTATTCTCTTTCCCATCTCTATTCCCCCTTTTCAATAAATGCCGTGATATTTTTCTCATTTAAAATAAAATCATAATAATTCAGATCCATCCTGCGGGTCCAGCCGATCGTGTTCCAAAACGCGTTGCCGACATCGTTTTTCGTAAATGCAATGAGAGAAACTTTATTGATGTTTTCTAATTTTAACGCTTCCATAGCAAAAACGACCATGCTTTTTCCGATTCCCTTCCGCCGGTACAAAGGGTCCACGCACACATGATAGAAGCATCCTCTCCTTCCGTCATGCCCGCAGAGGATCCCTCCCACGATCCTGCCGGCCGCCTCCGCCACCACGCTGGTCGACGGATTCCTCCTGATAAAACGTTCCACGCCTTCCCTGGAATCGTCTATACTCCGGATCCCAAATCCCTGAATCTTCATCCAGAGACGATAAACATCATCATAATCCTCGATCGTCATTGCCCGAATCTTTATCTCCATATCCTATTCCTTCCGCTTAAAATCCCTTTTACCTAGATTCCCATACCTTTCACAAAGCTATGGGAACATGGGAACCAGGTTTAGCCCTTCGGTCTCCGGCAGTGAAAATGCCAGGTTCATATTCTGCACCGCCTGGCCGGCCGCTCCCTTCACCAGGTTGTCGATCGCGCCCATCATAATGATTCTTCCGGTCCTTCTGTCAATCTCAAACCCGATATCCACATAATTACTTCCTTCCACCCATTTCGTCTCCGGGTAAACGCCTCTGCCCAGGACACGGATAAACGTTTCGCCTCCATAGTACGCATCGTAGACGGCCTTCACCTCTTCCCAGGAGACATCCTTTGTGAGGTTCGCGTACTCTGTTGCAAGAATCCCTCTATTCATGGGCACCAGATGCGGCGTAAAATTAAGCGTCACTGTTTTCCCAGATGCATAAGAAAGCTGTTCCTCGATCTCAGGCGTATGCCGGTGGGACGCGACACCATACGCTTTGATATTCTCATTGACCTCGCAGAACAGGTTCGGCAGCTTCGCGCCCCTCCCTGCGCCGGAAGTCCCCGACTTGGCGTCAATGATTAGCGTATCCATATCGATCAGCCCCTCCTTTGCAAGGGGGTATGCCGTCAAAATCGAGCAGGTGGTATAGCATCCCGGATTGGCGATAAGCCTTGCCCCTCTGATATCTTCACGGTTAATCTCGCACAATCCATATACTGCTTCTTTGATAAACTGCGGGCTTTTATGCTCGATTCCATACCATTTCTCGTAGACGCCCACATCCTTGATCCGATAGTCCGCGCTTAGATCAATTACTTTTACCTTAGATAAAATATCTTCCTTTAATAAGGAAGCGCAAAACCCCTGCGGCGTAGCCGTAAAGATCACATCCGCCTGTCCTGCAAGCTCCTCCATATTGTCATCCATACACGCTGCGTCCACGATCTGGAACATATTTTGGTATACGTCCGCATATTTTTTGTCAATATAGCTTCTGGAACCAAACCAGCAGATTTCTACCTCTTTATGCCCTGCCAAAATCCTGACAAGCTCTCCTCCTGCATATCCGGTCGAACCAATAATCCCCGCTTTTATCATAAAGTTCCTCCTCGTCTTTTTTACGATCTCCTGCTGCCTGCTGTCTGTCTTCCTTCACATTGCAGGCAAAATCAAACATACTATACTCCAAATATTCTACAAAGTAAAGCATTATCCGATTGGTTTTTTCGCCAGATTTGCATAATTATACATTCTTTCTGTATTTTATTCAACTGCTTTGTGCATCATTTCTAGTTTTTATGAATTTTTCCTATATATCACCCTCATATGTGCATATTAATTCATCTTTTTCACAGTTTTCAACGTTTTTCTATTTTCATATTGCATATTTATAAGTTTTCATGTATAGTATCTTCTGTGCCCGGCCAGAGCGGACTTAGAACATTCATTTTAGATAAAAAAGTATAATATTTTCAGGAGGCGTATACAAATGAAAGAGAAAGTGATTTTAGCTTATTCCGGCGGACTTGACACAACCGCCATCATCCCGTGGCTGAAAGAGAATTTTGATTACGAGGTTATCTGCTGTTGTATTGACTGCGGACAGCAAGACGAGCTGGAGAACTTAGAGGAGCGTGCGATTGCTTCCGGCGCTTCCAAATTATATATAGAAGACATTATTGATGATTTTTGTGAAAACTACATCGTACCCTGTGTGCAGGCAGGCGCCGTGTATGAGCACAAATATCTTCTGGGGACCTCCATGGCCCGCCCAGGCATCTCCGCAAAGCTGGTGGAGATCGCGAGAAAAGAAGGCGCGACCGCAATCTGCCACGGTGCGACCGGAAAAGGGAACGATCAGATCCGATTTGAGCTGGGTATCAAGGCGCTGGCTCCAGACCTTAAAATCATTGCTCCGTGGCGTATGACGGATGTGTGGAAAATGCAGTCTCGCGAGGAAGAGATGGAGTACTGCAAACAGCATGGCCTTGAACTTCCATTTAGTACCGCGCAGAGTTACAGCCGCGACCACAACCTTTGGCATATGAGCCATGAAGGGTTGGAATTGGAGGATCCTACTCTTGAGCCGGATTACAAACATTTACTTACGCTCAGCGTTACCCCGGAGGAAGCGCCCGACGAGGCGGAGTATGTGACAATGACATTTGAAAAGGGCGTGCCAAAGACGATCAACGGTGAAGCAATGAAGGTTGCTGATATTATCCGCAAGCTGAACGAGCTGGGCGGAAAGCACGGCATCGGCATCGTAGATATCGTGGAAAACCGTGTAGTAGGCATGAAATCCCGCGGAATCTACGAGACTCCCGGAGGAACCATTTTGATGGAAGCCCACGACCAGTTGGAAGAATTAATCCTTGACCGCGCTACCATGGAAGTAAAGAAAGATATGGGCAATAAGCTGGCGCAGATCGTCTACGAAGGAAAATGGTTCACTCCGCTGCGTGAAGCAATCCAGGCGTTCGTTGAATCCACCCAGGAGTATGTGACAGGGGAAGTCAAATTTAAGCTCTACAAAGGCAACATCATCAAAGCCGGGACATCTTCTCCATACTCTCTTTACAGCGAGTCCCTTGCAAGCTTCACGACCGGCGATCTGTACGACCATCACGACGCGAGCGGATTCATTACCTTGTTCGGTCTCCCGCTCCACGTACGCGCCCTGAAGATGGCGGAGATTGAGAAAAATAAGAACAAATAAGAAAACGATAAAACGGCACAGGATGCATCCTTACATGAGGGTATCTTGTGCCGTTTCTAGTCTGCTTCGCAGGCTTTCTTCTAAAAAATACGGTCCTTACATTCCAATTCTGGAAGTAAAGTCTGCCATCACTTCTGAGATCTTGATCTGCTGCGGGCAGACCTGTTCACAGCTTCTACAGCCAACGCAGTTTGCCGGCCGTTTCTCCGGCTCCATCCTTTCCACCGCTTTAGGAGCCAGATACCCTCCGCCTGTGATCTTATGTTCATTATAGAGAGCAATCAGTTCTGGGATGGGAAGTTCCTTGGGGCAATGATTGGTACAGTAATGGCACGCTGTGCAGGGAATTCCTTCTTTTCGGATGGCCTCGTCTGCACACTTCACCAGCGTGTCAAATTCTTCCTCGCTAAGCGGCTCGTCCGTCTCATATGTAGCGATATTGGCTTTGAGTTGTTCCATATTGGACATGCCGGACAATACCATCGTCACGCCGGGAATACTCTGTTGGAAACGAAACGCCCATCCGGGAACCGTTTCCTTCGGACGCATGGACCGCATCACGCCGGCCAGTTCTCCAAGAGGTTTGGCAAGTTTCCCGCCCCGCAACGGTTCCATAATCCAAATCGGGATACCCGCTTTCTGCAAGATCGCCGCCTTCTCCTGTGCATTTTGGAAATGCCAGTCCACATAATTGAGCTGAAGCTGGCAGAATTCCACGTCCTTCCCATACGCATCCAGGAAACGCTGGATTACCTCCGGGCTTCCGTGGGTCGAAAACCCGAGATGCCGGATACGCCCGTTCGCCTTCTGCTTTAGCAGATACTCCCAAACTCCGTACTTGGGATCAAGGTATTCCTCAATATTTCCTTCATAGACATTATGGCATAAATAAAAATCAAAATATTGGGTCCGGCATTTTTCAAGCTGTTTTTCAAATATTTCTTCCGCCTTTCCCATGTTGGAAACATCATAGCCTGGAAACTTGCTGGCAAGATAATAGCTCTCCCGCGGATACCTGGAGAGGAACTCTCCTGCGACCAACTCTGAATTTCCTTTGTGATATCCCCATGCCGTGTCAAAATAATTGATCCCATTCTTATAAGCATAGTCGATTATTTCTGCCGCGGCAGGCACGTCCACCACCCCGTCGTCGCCGTTCACCACTGGCAGGCGCATCATGCCAAGTCCCAGCCCGGATAATTGAATATCTTGAAACTTTCTGTAGATCATATTCCTCTTCCTCCTATCAAAATTTCCCACTTCTATCTTTCATTATATCCGCGTTTTTACCCAATAGCAAATACTTATTGATTCTCTTGCATATTCTAAATTTTAAATCGGTACCTGCCTTTTCCATGCCCAACAACGGGTAATATCAATTTTTCCTTTTTCATCTTTTTAAGTAACTCTCCTGCTGGTGAGGAAGTAATCCCTGTTATTCTCATTACATCCGATCTGGAAAAATACTTATCATCGCTATACTTCTCATACAATCGCAAGATCTTTTCCCTTGCAAGTGTACTAATCCTCGAGTCATTTATTTTATTTTCAAACAACTGTTTTTGACTCCCTGCTTCTTCAATCGCAACATTATAATTCAGATTATAAAGTGTCACCCAAAATGAAGAGGTATCAGAATAAAAAACAGGGTCTATCCGACCCACAACAAAAGGGACTGCGCCCAGCTAAATTTCAGCCGGATCGCAGCCTCTTTTACTACATCTTCACACGAACGTGCCTTCCTGTTTCTTTTTTCGTTCTACATATGGCGTTCCGTTCATATACATACATATCCAGCCTTCCCGGCTCCTTCCCCAAACGGATACGCTAAGCTCTTTTACTTCCTGGATACTGACGGCGCTTCCCGCCGGAAGCATCCCCGGAATCTTCCATCCACACTCCCGTCTCTGATGATTCAGACCGGCGCCTTCCCGGACGCTTAAGTCATATTTCAACCTATAATCCCCGGGAACCATCTTCGGGAGACTCTTTTCTTCCTTCCTGCACAAACGCCTTTCACCTTCCCGGACACTCCCTTTTTCTATCTTTACTATATGCGAAAAAGCCAAAAACCGTTCATGCGTCTTTCATAGTTGTCAGAAGAGTAGATGAATGGCGATCGCTGATAATGGAATCGCAATAATCGTTCTCTCAAAGAAGCACACCACAATCTCCCAGAACTTGATCGGAGACTTCGTTGCCATCATGACCGTAGCCGTCTCTGAGAAGAAAATAATCTGTACCATGGACACGAGACACACAAAGATTCTCGCTGTCTCGCCGATCGTTACGGTCGCAGCCGCTCCGTTCATGACGAGTACCGGGAGGAACATCTCCGCAATACCCACCGGCATAGACGGTGCGATCGCAGCCGCATCAGGCACCTGGCAGAGCATCAAGATTGGCTGGAATATATAGCCAATCCATTTAAAAATAGGTGTGTATTCCGCCAGGATCATAGCGGATACACCGACTGCAGAGAGCATGGTAAGAACCTGTGGCAATACCAAGATACTGTCTTTTAAGCTTGCTGTTACATCCGGCGCTACGCCGCGCGCGATAGCGCCGCGCTTTACCGCACGCTGAATTCCTCTCGGGATCGTCTGCGCACTGTACTTTGCCTCGCCTTTCAGGTCCTCTGCCGTCTGCTGCCTGCCGTTGTAGAACACATCCTTCTTGCGGGAGATCGGCGGAATACGGACCATGATGACCTCAATAATAAATACCATCACAAAGCTGACCGCATAAACTTTTACCCACTGATTTCCCACGCCTGCCGTCGTGATAACCAGGTATGCAAAACCGATGCTAACCGCTGAAAATCCCGTCATAATCGCAACCATTTCTTTTTCTGTATACACGCCCTTCTTCCACAGGCGGTTTGTAATCAGAACGCCTAAAGAGGAGGAGCTTACAAAAGAAGACGTTGCGTCCAGGGCCGCTTTTCCCGGGACCTTGAAGAGAGGACGCATGATCGGCTCAAGGATTGCGCCGACGATCTCCAAGATTCCATAGTTCAGAAGGAACGGCATAAAGACCGCGCCCACCAGGATGATCCCAAGCACTCCTTTTACGATCGGAGGGATTACGTTCCCGCCGGTCGCATCGCCTACGATGATCTCCGGAAGTTCCATTCCCGCCGTCACATACAATGCATAGCAGACTACATAGACAAAACCGAGGAAATACAGCACTGTATGAACGATCTTATCATTCTTGTACACATCAGCAAAAGCTGATGAAGCTTCTTTGTTGATGTACTTAAAATATACATGACAGGCAAAATTCCCGCCGATAATAACCGTAAGTACCCAGTAGACTGCGTTTCCGAACAGATCGACAAATCCGTTGTAAATGATACTGAAAACAATCTCCGAATCTCCGTTATGGGGCACGGAACAGAAGAATACGAAAATGCCGATTGCCGAGCAGATAATCAGCCTCAGTATTCCTTTCATCCGCAGACCAGAATCCAACGTAATCTCATCTAGCTCCGCCGATGCCATGTCACTGTCATATACCATGTTTTCTTTTACATTTGTATCCATTCTTCCCTCCTGTTATGAGTCGAGGTATCTATGATTCCTTCTATTTTTTCTTGGCCGCAAGGATTGAAAGATATTCAAATACGATATTCGCCGCAAGATAAGCGGTGATCTCGCCGGAATCATAAGCCGGCAAGACTTCTACGATATCGAATCCGATGAAATTCAGGTCCTTGATACTTCTTACTAAATTCAGTGACTCATAAGAGGTAAATCCGCCTACTTCCGGTGTACCGGTTCCCGGTGCGTAAGCCGGATCAACAAAATCAATATCAAATGTCAAGAAACAAGGCGTATTCCCTACGCGCTCCAGGATCGTCTGGATCAGGGCTTCCATTCCCATCTCGCGTACTTTATGCGCCGGAATCAGCTTCATACCCAATTCTGCCGCCATCTTATGCTCGTTCGGGTCATAAAGAGATCCGCGCATTCCGACCTGAATCGAATGAGACGCGTCGATCAGGTTCTCTTCCAACGCACGGCGGAACGGTGTTCCATGGTTGTATTTCTGCCCGAATACTTCGTCGCATAAATCCGAATGGGAATCAAAGTGAACCAAAGCCACTGGTCCATGCTTTTTCGCGACTGCACGAAGCTCCGCCAAAGTGATGGAATGGTCGCCGCCCAGAATAATCGGAACCGCGCCCTTTTCGATGATCCCTGTCACTCCCGCCTCGATCGCATCATAAGTCGGATGGATATATCCCGGCGTCACATTAAAATCACCCAGGTCACCGCCTTTTAAGCTATCCATGATATTGACCTGAAGAATGACATTGTTCGGCTTCATCATTGCAGAAATACTGCGGATCGCAGCCGGACCAAAACGGGAGCCTGAACGGAATGAACTTGCTGTGTCAAACGGCGCTCCCGCGATCGCAAAATCCAGCCCTTCCGCTGAATCAAGACGTGGCATCCTCATAAAAGTACCCATATTACAAAATCTCGGCGACGATAATGCGCTTGCTGGTTGTTTTACATCCATAATCTAACCCTCCTGTAATCTCATTACACTTTTCTGGTACATGGTACATATTCCATGTTCACACACCTTTAATCTGTGTTCGCGTGTAGCAAAGCTTGTATTTTCCGGATAAAAAAGCCTTGCGTATACACGTTTAGAATTTTCAGTTACTTCAAAAACAATGCATTGCGTTGTGTGATAATTGTATCATAGTTTTTCTATTGTTAGTTATCTAAATCCTGTATAAGGTATACACCAATTCATATATTGTATTTTCTGATAAACAAATTATAATATTTACAAACTCTATTGTTAAAAATTTATTATATTAGTGTACTGTCTGTATTATATTCAGGCAGTACACTAGGGTCAAAAGCCACAAACCACAGGGCGCTTGTATAGAAAACACAAAGGCAGACAATTCTATTAAAATGAGAACAGGAGGCGAATTTATGAATCTGAACTCATTTAGCTATGTGATCGAGATCGAACGATGCGGTTCCATCAACCGCGCTGCGCAAAATCTGTATATTTCACAGTCCAATTTAAGCTCCGCTATCAAGGCGCTAGAGGATGAGCTTGGATATCATATTTTCAGCCGTACCAGCAAAGGGATCACCCCGACTGCAGAAGGTTATCTCTTTATTCAAGCCGCCAAGGCGATCACCATGGAACTTGATAAAATTTACAATATTCCTTCCCTCACCGGTTTCAGCGCGGATATCTCCTTATCCTGCACCTGGTCGTCCCAGTTTTATTGCAGCTTTATGAATTTTAAAGCAAAGAATTATCCTGAAATACGGGATTCTTACAAAGAGACAGGGCTGATCCAGAATTTCCAGGATGTGCAGGAAAACCGCTACCGCCTGGCACTTTTCTATTGTTTCCACTCCCGGACAGCCTACCATCAGGAGGAGGCCAGGAAGACGAACTTAACGGCTGAGCTGATCGTGGAAAATCTGCCTGTCGTTGCGCTGATGTCAATAAAACACCCGCTCGCCGAAAGACCCTCCCTTTCCCTGAATGATATCCATTCTTACCCGCTTGTGCTTTTTGAAGATTTTGAGAATGAAGACTGGCAGAATATCCTCCATATCTCTCCGTCCCAAAGAGTCCTTTATGTCTTCGACCGGGGCGGGATCGAGGATTCCTGCCTGCAGAGCGATTATATTTCGATCATAAAGAAAAGTTCCGTCACCATGTTCCCTGCAAGCTCTCTTGTCGAGATCCCGATCTACGACCTCGCCGATTCTCTCGATGTTCTTTTGCTCAGGCATAAAACTTATACTCTCAACCGGAGAGAGAAGGCGTTCATCCGGCAGTTCAAAAAGGATATCACCCCTTAAATTTTTCGGTTGACATCCTCTTTCCTGCAACGGTATAATGAAAAAGAGAAGTGACTACATGAGAACTCGCATTCTTTCATTTTAAGAATTCGGGTTCTTTTTTCACGATTCTGTAAAACATATATATGATTATAGTGCAAAATGATATCATAAGGCCTTATCCCCACCGGCAGGCAAGCTTGCCGTGTGAAACGGCTTTTTGCACTGGTATCATATATAATCAGGAAAAGGAGTTAGGAATATGAAGTATGATGTGATCATTATCGGCGCTGGGCCTGGAGGCATCTTCTCCGCTTATGAATTGGCAAAACAGACAAAGGATCTGAAGATCGCCGTCTTTGAGACAGGTTGTCCGCTCGAGGAAAGGCACTGCCCCATCGACGGGGACAAGGTGAAGTCCTGTATCAAATGCAAGACCTGTGCGATCATGAACGGTTTTGGCGGCGCAGGCGCGTTTTCCGACGGAAAATATAATATTACCAATGATTTCGGGGGCACCCTCTATGAATATATCGGCCGGGAGAGGGCGCTTGAGCTGATGAAATATGTAGATGAGATCAACGTTTCCCACGGTGGGGAAAACACCAAAATGTACTCTACTGCCGGAACCAATTTTAAGAAGATTTGCATCCAGAACAAGCTGAAACTTTTGGATGCCTCTGTCCGGCATCTGGGAACGGACATCAATTACGTGGTACTGGAAAATCTATATCATGAACTGAAAAATTCCGTGGATTTCCATTTTCACACTGCGTTGGAAAATGTAGAATGCATAGACGGCGAATACCGCGTCTATTATAAGGGTGGCTTTGCCGACTGCCGTAACTGCATCATTTCCGTAGGGCGCAGCGGCAGCAAATGGATGGAGCAGATCTGTAAAGAGCTTGAGATCCCGACGCGCTCCAACCGGGTAGATATCGGTGTGCGCGTGGAACTTCCCGCCGTGATCTTCTCCCACCTGACCGACGAGCTGTACGAGAGTAAGATCGTCTACCGGACGGAAAAGTTCGAGGACAATGTACGGACTTTCTGTATGAATCCTTACGGGATCGTAGTAAACGAGAATACCAACGGTATTGTTACCGTAAACGGACACAGCTACGAAGACCCCGCCCACCAGACCGAGAACACGAATTTCGCCCTTCTGGTGGCAAAACATTTCTCAGAGCCTTTTAAGGACAGCAACGGTTACGGCGAGAGCATCGCGCGCCTATCCAACATGCTGGGCGGCGGCGTGATCGTACAACGCTTCGGCGACCTGGTGCGCGGACGGAGGAGCACGGTAAAACGTATCCAGGAGGGCCTGGTGACGCCTACGCTCGCCGCAACCCCCGGAGACTTAAGTCTTGTCCTGCCTAAGCGGATCCTGGACGGTATCATGGAGATGATCTACGCCTTGGATCAGATCGCCCCAGGTACTGCCAACGACGATACCCTTCTCTATGGAGTAGAGGTAAAATTCTACAATATGGAAGTGGAACTGGACAAGAACTTGCAGAGCAAATATGAAGGGCTTTATATTATTGGCGACGGAAGCGGAGTCACGCATTCCCTCTCTCATGCTTCTGCAAGCGGAGTCCATGTAGCAAGGCATATCGCAAGCATGCTGTAGCCTGATATACTATTAGACGCGGCGCTCCTTTATCCCAGCGCCACGTCTAATATCATCATGACAAGGAAACCTACAACAAATCCCAAGGTTCCCGCTTTTTCATCCTCGCAGGCACGCGCTTCTGGTATCAATTCCTGGACGACCACATAGATCATCGCCCCGGCAGCAAAGGATAAGAACCACGGCATTGCCGGACGCACTGCTCCAGCCAGCGCCGCCGCTAACACTCCGAAAACAGGCTCCACCATCGCCGACATGCTCCCATAAAGAAACGCTTTTTTTCTTCCCATCCCGCTCTGGGCCAGTGGTAGAGCCACCGCAGTCCCCTCCGGGAAATTCTGAATCGCAATTCCCACCGTAAGCGCGGCAGCGCCGGAGAAAAGAGCCGCATCCCCTGGATTTTGTGCTGCTAACGCGAACGCAAGCCCGATCGCCATTCCTTCCGGTATGTTATGCGCCGTAATCGCTGTCACTAGCATCGCTGTACCTTTTTCCAGGCTCATATGTTCCCATGTCCCCAGAATATAGTCCGCCAGGAGCAAGAGAAGGACTCCCAAAAGAAAACCTCCTGTAATGACAAGCCAGCTGGTTTGCCCGTTTTCTTCCGCGAACTCAATCCCCGGAAGAAGAAGCGACCATACGGAAGCCGCCACCATCACACCTCCGGCAAATCCCAGGAAACCACACTGAAGCGCATTCTCGATCTCTTTTCTCACAAAAAACACGCCCGCAGCCCCCAAACTCGTCATGGAAAACGTCAGTAATGTTCCTAAAAAGGTCCATAAAACTCCGTTCATATTGTTTCACCCCCTGCCATTATTATATGGAGGGGGTGGTAAAAGGGTGCTGAATTCACTTTTTAAAGAATATCTTTCAAATTCGCCTCAATCATCCAGATCAAATACAACGGTACACTATATGTCTTTGTTCCTTCCACATCATGATTTCCGACATTTTTCATTGAGAATTTAAACCCTATCTTAGGACTATATTTTTTGCAATATTGTCTATAGCTTTTAGCCCTGGTGCTTAGTTCAGCCTTTGCCTCTACCGGAATGATCTGAGCCTCATATTCAAATACGAAATCCAATTCAGCTGTATTTCCAGACCTCCAAAAATAGGGTCTGATTCCTTGCGTGAGCAGTTCTGTCAGCACAAAATTTTCTGTAAAAGCACCTTTAAAATTTGTATACAGCGCTGAGTCATCCAAAATCGTTTTGCCCGATACTCCTGCTTTTCTCCGAAGCAGACCTACATCCGCCATATATATTTTAAAAAATGTAGCGTCAGAGTAAAATGATAGTGGCAGATCGGGATGGGATACC
The DNA here is from genome assembly GCA_022793995.1 of Coprococcus sp. Taxonomy (GTDB): domain Bacteria; phylum Bacillota; class Clostridia; order Lachnospirales; family Lachnospiraceae; genus Allocoprococcus. The sequence continues at coordinate 4,137 of JAAWDY010000018.1, read as the reverse complement.
ATTTCTAATTTATAAACAAGTCCTGCATCTACAAGCCATTCCAGAGCATCCTCCAATTCGCTGGAACGCTTTCCCGCTTTTACATGAGAAAAGACAAACTTATTATTATCCTTCGCCAGCTGCTTTGGAATAGAGTCCCATATCCAAGCCAGTTTTGGAATATCCGCTTTCGGTGCATACTTCGCAAAATCACTACTGTAGTCTTCCAATATGTTATCCTGCAGTTTTTCAACCCTTTCAAGATTATGAGTCTCTACCCACTTTGCAACAACCTCCGGCATGCCGCCGACAATATAATAATACTTTAACGCTTTTCCCAAATTAAACGTATATAACTCCGGTAGCTCCCGGTTAATTCCATATCTCTGCACTTCTTCATATAAAGGCTTTCCGCCGTCCGCCCGCAAAAACTCTGAAAAAGTCATGGGATACATCCGCAACCGGTCTACTTTGCCTACCGGAAATGATATCTGATCCCGCTTAACAGCAGCACCAAGCAGAGAGCCTGCGCAGACTATATGAAGCTCTCGTTTATTTTCGCAGAAATATTTAAGAGAAGTAATGGCGCTGGGACATGCCTGGATTTCATCAAAAATAACAAGCGTCTTTCCCGATATGATCTCTTTTCCTCTTCCGATATTCCCCAACTCGTCTAAAATCCTGTCAACATCAAAATCATACTCAAATATAGATGCAAGTCCTTTATTTCCTTCAAAATAGAAATATGCGGTATCCTCAAAATATCGTTTTCCAAACTCTTTACATACATAAGTCTTGCCGCATTGCCTTACGCCCGTCAAAAGCAGTGGTTTTCTATCCGCCGAAGTCTTCCACTCGACCAGCTTTTCCATAATATCTCTTTCCATAAACTCATCGCCTTTTGAATTATTATCATGATGCCAGGGTCAAAAGGTCATGTGATTCATGCTTGCATGAATAAACATGACTTTGGGACCCGTAAAAACATGAAAAAGTAGCCCGATAGGGCGAATTTTGAATGTTTTTAGGATTGTGGGAGCACGAAGTGCGGAACAATCCGCGGCATCATGGGGCAAAACACCTTTTGACCCCAATATATTATCATGTACTTAATGTATCACACGATTCAAGACACCGCAACGGATTTTCCGCGTTTTTCATAGGAATTTTTGCATCTTTTTTGCATTTTTCATAGGATCTTTTACATTTTCACTTTCACGCCGCCTATGCTCCTCATGGCCCCCTCTTCACAGTCCCGCCTCCACATGCGCAGAATCAGCCGGCTCCTTCCGGGCAAGCCCGGCGAAGCCGGTGGATCGTTTTAATCTGGCTGTGAAGAGTGGACGCTGTTTTCTACAAACTCCCGCATTCCCTGGAAGATCAGCCACACCGAGGTCGCGCCAGCGTCCTGGTGTCCCACGGCGCGCTCCATGAGAGATTTCGCACGTCCGAACTTCGCGGTATAGTTTTTCGTATCCTCCATTCCTTGACGCGCCGCCTCTTCCGCCGCACGGAGCATCTCCAGCAAGGCCTTGCCGCTGTTTGCTTCCATCGCTTTTACAGCTGGCTCTAAGGCGTCCACCATGGTCTTATCGCCGACCTCCGCCTTGCCGCGTTCTTTGATCGCTTCCAGGCTCTTTCTCTCCATCGCCGCGAGCGCTTTTGGCGTCAGGCTCGCCAATGCGTCCATCCCTTTCGCTCCGGCAAGATATAAGCTTCCGAAGATCACGCCGGACGCGCCGCCCATGGACATGAGCATGGCCTTCCCTGCAGTCTCAAACACTTCATAGACATTATCCGTCGCCGGAAAATGTCCCAATTTTTCTTTTACCTTCTGCATTCCGCCTGCCATGCCAATCCCGTGGTCGCCGTCGCCGATCGCGCTGTCGATCTCCGTCAAATACGGCTTTTTCTCGATCACTTTATCCGCAATGTAAAGGAGCATCGCTTTCGCATCCTGTGCCGTCAGAGACTCGTAGACTCCTTCATGCCTATATTCAGGCATTTCCGCCGCACTGTCCGCCTGATTTAGCGCCGCGCTTGCTGTGTCCGTTTTATCCGCCGCTTTGGCGCGTTCTGCTTCTTTTTCTTCCTCTTCATAGACCTGCATGCTTCCGGTTATCTCGCCCTTTGCATAAAATGGGCAGAAGCAAGGCATGTCGTAATATTGTTTCAGCTCTGCGTCCAGCTTCAGGAGTGTGATGGAAAATCCTCCCATCTCCTGGCAGGTACAAAAACTGTTGATATCACTGTCATGTACACGGATCCCATCTTGATCCAACAGCTCTTTTAATTTCCGGTACACGATTCCCATCTCCAGGATCGTGGTAGAGCCCAGACCGTTGATGAGCACGCAAATCTCATCCCCCTGATGGATATCCGCTTCTTTCATCATATTCTCATAGAGTACGCTTACTAATACGTCTGCCGGCTGCATCACCGTCCTCTGGATGCCTGGTTCCCCGTGCAGTCCCATACCGTACTCAATCTCGTTTTCCCCTAATTCAAACGTAGGTTTATCATTTCCTGGAATCTGCCCCGGCGACGTAGCCACTCCGATGGACCAGGTGTTGTCCCTCGCTTTCTCCGTCACACGCGTCGCCTCCGCAAGACTTAACCCCGCGTCGCAGGCTCCTCCCGCGATCTTAATCACGAACACATCCCCCGCGATTCCCCTGCGGTCTGTGATCCTCTCCTTGGGCGCGCTTGCTACGTCGTCCCATACACGCACATGCGCTGTGGAGATATTCTCTTCGTTTAGCATCTCTTCTCCCAGGTCAAAGTTCAAGTTATCGCCCGCGTAATTCCCATATACGAACAAAACTCCCTTTCCTTCCTGGACGGCGCCTGCTGTCTCATACACGGTATTCGGGTCCGGTGAAGCGAATATATTTCCGCACGCCGCCGCGTCCGCCAGCCCTTTTCCTACAAATCCGGAAAACATCGGCTCATGTCCGCTGCCGCCGCCGATCACCAGGGACACTTTATTTTTCCGTCTTCCCTTATAGATCACTCCGTTTACTTCTTCATGCTTCCTGTACAGATTTCCATAGCATGCAATAAAACCTTCCATGCTTTCCTGCACGACATCTTCTGCTTTGTTGACAATTTTCTTCACCTTTAAACCCTCCTGTATCTTGATTCTTTATAGTAAGAAAGGAGTGCTTTTTGGCACTCCTTTCCTGATCCCAATATCCTAACCGAACGAACGATTATTTCAGATATTCATCAACATTATCTTTTGTTACGAGAACGAAAGATACCATAACTTCTTTCTCTGTTGTCTCGCCCTTAAGCGCTTTCTTAATCAGTTCGATTGCAGCGTTTACCTGTCCAGGGCCATCCTGAAGAACTGTTGCGCCCATCTCACCGTCTTTTACCATCTGCAGCGGGTTCGGATTTCCGTCAACGCCTACACATACGATATCTTTTCTTCCGTTATCGTTACAAGCCTTCTGCGCTGCGGAAGACATATCGTCGTTATCACAGATAATCGCTACCAGGTCATCACCGTATTTCGCCATTGCATCTGTAGCAGCATTCGCAGCCTTGTCTGCCTGCCACTCACACGGAATGTCGCCTGCAGCCGTAAACTTATCATTGTCCTTCATCAGGTTCTCGATACCTTCGCCCCTCTGGATCTGTGCTGAGTTACCGATCACGCCCTGGCAGTGGATATATGTTCCGCCATCCGGTACCTGGTCGATTACCCACTGTGCAAGCATCTCTCCGGCTTTCACATCGTCCGGTCCACAGTAAGCCATCGCTACGTCGTCTGTGCTGTCTGTCTTAGAGTTCACTACAAGAACTTTGATACCTGCATCCGCCATCTTTGTAACAGCCGCATCAGAGCCTGTCGCCTCTGCAGGAAGGATGATTACGTAGTCGCAGTTCTTAGAGATACAGTCGTCCGCACGGTCGCCCTGCTTATTCGGGTCTGTCTCGCCGTCCAGAACGCCTGTCCAGTCGTCGATCTCTCCGTCGGATACCATCTTGTCAAGCGTCTCTTTTGCGAAGTCCAGAATAAACGCACGAACGAAAGATCAGCTTTGCAAATATCGTTATTTGGCAAGTTCGTCAATTGCATCCATCATATCGTTATCGTATAATACCTTTAGAACAGCGAGGATTACAGGAATTTCTGATTCCAGGTTTCTG
>JAAWDY010000001.1 GCA_022793995.1 Coprococcus sp. | reverse complement strand
GCTTTTTGGGAGATTTTACCAGTTTTATTCATAGTCCACAATATTTTTATGGAAAGGATAAGAGTGAAAAGTGTAATGGTATTGTTGCATAGTTTTCATAACAAATGTCTGCTTATTTTTGTTCATGCGTTTATTCTGATTTGGGCAACGGCAGATGTTGACTTTTTTGTTATAATTGCTTAAAATAGAGAAAGACTCTTATAAAAAGCCGGAAATTGCCGACCTTGTTTATATAGAGGATTTACCAGAAGCAATACAGAAAGGAATTGATCTAAATGAAATATCGTAAGGTCCTGCAGGTACTTATGCTTGCGACGGCAGTATCGGTAGCTGTGCCGAGTGTAATCATGCCGGCATATGCTCTGGAAGCAGGAGAATTACCAGAGGAATATGAGCAGCGTACAGCGTATAGTTTACCGGAAGGTTACCATTATGTGCTGGAAGAAGGTTGTGTCATCCTTGATGAGAACGACCAGCCGATGATCGAAGCGGACGACCAGACTCAGGTGGAACCGGAGATTTCTGATACAGAAGTAGTTGAGAATCCAGGGGATGGTTCAGAAGCTTTGGGCGAAGGAGAAGAGCCAGAGAATCCCGAGAACCCAGGCGAGGGAGAAGAACCGGGAAATCCTGCGGAACCAGGCGAGGGAGAAGAACCGGGAAATCCTGCGGAACCAGGCGAAGGAGAAGAACCCGAGAACCCGGAGAATCCAGGCGAAGGAGAAGAACCCGAGAACCCGGAGAATCCAGGTGAAGGAGAAGAACCCGAGAACCCGGAGAATCCAGGTGAAGGAGAAGAACCCGAGAACCCGGAGAATCCAGGTGAAGGAGAAGAACCGGAAAACCCTGAGGAACCAGGCGAGGGGGAAGAACCGGAAAACCCAGAGGAGCCGGCCAATCCGGAAGTTCCGGACGGCATAGGGCATCCTTTGACGCCGGAAGAGCCGGAGATACCGGAAATCCCGCAAGAGACGCCGGAGGAGACGGCTCAGTCAGATCCTTCTGAGATTTTTGAGGATTTTGAGAACAGTTATCTGACATCTGCACAGTTTCTCGCGATCCGTGACCGTATCCAGTATAATGTGGAAGTACCGATCGAGGGTCTTCCATCCTTTATCACACAGGAAATGATCGTAGGTGCTTTGAAGGCGCAGGACGAGGCGGGCATTCCGGCGTCAGTGACGATCGCGCAGATCATCCAGGAGTCTGGTTTTGGCAAATACGGACCGGGCGGCGATCAGAAAGTAGGATTATCTTACCTGGCATATCAGTACTGTAATCTGTTTGGAATCAAGGGAAAGGGAACGGCTGGAAGCACTCTTATGAACACGTTTGAGATGACCGACAGCGGAGAGATTTACCATATCCAGGCAGGATTCCGTGCTTACCATACATATACGGAATGTATCGAAGACCGTACAAAGCTGCTCACGGAGAAGTACGCAGACTTGACGGAAGGCGTGAAGGATGCGAATACATTTGCCATGAGGATCGGCAGCAGATGGGCGACGGATATCCACTATGGAAGAAGTCTGATTCGTACGATGAAGACATACGACCTGTACCGTCTGGACGATCTGACGCTGACTGATTTCAGCAAGCTGATGGGAAGATTCGCGAATCCGTGTCCGGGTTCCCGCATCACCAGTACTTATGGATACCGTACTTTTGACAATAGTTTCCATAAAGGATTAGACCTGGGTACAGGTAAGGAGAATATTCCTACTTATGCGGCAGAGGCAGGAACCGTCACTTTTGTAGGGGAAGCCGGGAGCGCAGGTAATCTGATTATTATCGACCATGGCGAGGGATTGGTTACAAAATATATGCATCATGCCGAGATGTACGTGGAGGAAGGCCAGGAGGTCGAGAAAGGCCAGCAGATCGGACTTTCCGGTACAACAGGGAACTCAACAGGCAATCATCTGCATTTCCAGGTAGAGGAGAACGGAAAGGCGGTAGATCCGCTGACATATCTCCAGGAGGAAGATGAGAAAGATAAGGAGATCGGGGAACTGAGGACAATGTCCAGAAGGTCAAAGTTCCATAGGCTGAAATATAAGGTATAAAAGGACAATACCGAGTAGGAGGTAGGTGAAATAATCGCCTGCCTCCTACTTGATTAAAAAGCGGATAGAAAAATCCGGTGTCATATGCTAGAATAGAAGAAAAGTGGAAAGAATCTTTTTATTCCGTTTTCCCTTCGATCAAGTAATCGTAAGAGACCTGGAACACTTCGGACAGGGCTTTCAGCTCCAAATCAGTTACATACCGCTGATTCGTCTCAATTCTCGTGATCACATTTTTATCCATGTCATAGCCTGCAAGCTGCAGCTTGTACGCAAGGTCTCTTTGTGAATAGTTATTTTGTTTTCTTAATTCGATCAGCTGTCGGCTGATGAGATTTTTCTCTCCGGTCTGTGTGCGCGGTTTCGGCATACTGCAGTCCTCCCATGTAATGAGTTTTTTGAATATACTCTTTGCATTTCGCTTTGATTTTACAAGGGAGAAATATAAAAACGGTTGGAAAAATGAGACAAATCAAAGGAGGGTATCGGTCATGCTGGAAAAAATGGAGCGACATGATTTTGATAAAGTATTTGGCATCATGGAGGACAGTTTTCCGATTGATGAATTTAGGACATACGGGGAGCAAAAGGCCTTGCTGGATCACCCATGTTACCAGATTTATGTGGCAAGAGGTCAGGAAGGGGAGGGAATCAAAGCATTTCTTACTATATGGGAGTTTGAGGAAATTATTTTTATTGAACATTTTGCAGTGGAACCATCCAGGCGGGGCAGTGGGATGGGCTCGCGGATGTTGGGGGAACTATCGGAACTGCCCGCTGCGCTTGGCAAGAGAATCTGTCTTGAAGTGGAACCGCCGCAGGATGAGCTTACATCCCGACGGGTCGGTTTCTATGAGAGGAACGGCTTTTTCCTGAACAAGTGCTCCTATATGCAGCCGGCGATCTCCAAGGGGAAACGTTCGATTCCTCTTTTTATTATGACTTCAGGCGGACAGATTGATGAAAAGGAATTTAACAAAATAAAAACGTTATTATACACAGAAGTGTATGGCGTTCTTGAAAAGAAAGGGCGGTAGGATGAAGAAAGCAGTTTTTTTTGACATTGACGGCACATTATGGGACAATCATATGCAGATTCCGGAAAGTACAATCCGGGGAATCCAAAGATTACGGGAGAACGGGCATTTTGCGTTTTTATGCAGCGGCAGGAGCAGGGCGTCCATCCGGTCAAAGGAGCTGTTCGACATCGGGTTTGACGGTGTGATAGCAGGCTGCGGGACATATGTGGAATATCAGGGTGAGATCATTTTTGAAAAAACGATTCCGTATGCGGACATGATGGAGATGTTGGACGTCCTTCGGGAGTTTGAGATGCCTGTGTTTTTAGAGAGCAGAAAATACCTGTATGCCGCTGTGGAGGAATTTCATGGGGATCCTTACATCAAGTATCTGGAGGAGATGCTGGGTGCTGACCTAAAGACGATCGACCAGTATAGCGAGGATTCGTACGCGAATAAGATGAGTGCGGTCTGCCAGAAGGAAAAGATCGGGCCGCTTACAAAGCGGCTGGGGGATGAATGGGAGCTGATTTTTCATGAATCGCCGGTAGTGGAGATCGTCCCGGGCGGTTTTTCCAAGGCAACGGGAATTCAGATCGCCTGTGAACATCTCGGGGTCGCGCATAAAGATACCTATGCGTTCGGGGACAGTGCGAATGACAGAGAAATGTTGTCTTATGTACAGCACAGCGTCGCGATGGGAAACGCGGCAAAGGAAATCAGGCAGAACGTGGAGTTCGTCACTTCGGATATCCATGCGGACGGGATATGGAACGGGCTTGCACATTATGGGCTGCTGTAGATACGTATGGTATGGCAACGATGGGAAAGGGAGAGTGAATCAATGGATCTGCACAAGATTTTACAGCAGGTGAAAACAGGAGAAGTGACAGTAGAAGAGGCGGAGAAGGCTTTGAAAAGGCAGCCGTTTGAAGAGATGGGCTACGCCAAGCTGGATTCCCACAGGGAGATACGCTCCGGATTCCCGGAGGTCATTTATTGCGAGCGTAAGGTAGATATCTATCTGAAAGAAATTTATCAGAAGATGTATGAAGAAAATGGAGAAGTGTTTGGGACCAGGGCGAGCCAGGAGCAGTACCGGATGATACAGGAGATCCTGCCACAGGTGGAATACGACCCAGTTTCACGTATTTTGAAAATAGAAAGGTCAGAAAAGCCGCGGACGGGAATGATTGCGGTCTGTACCGCCGGGACGGCGGACGTTCCGGTAGCCGAGGAAGCGGCGCAGACGGCGGAATATTTCGGCGCATATGTAGAGCGGGTTTACGATGTGGGAGTCAGCGGAATCCACAGGCTGCTTTCTCGCCTGGATGTGATCCAGAGCGCGAATTGTGTCGTGGCCGTAGCGGGAATGGAAGGAGCGCTGGCAAGCGTTTTAGGCGGGCTTGTCAGCAGCCCGGTGATCGCGGTCCCGACGTCGGTCGGCTACGGAGCCAGCCTGCATGGGCTATCGGCGCTTCTGACGATGATTAATTCTTGTGCGAATGGAATCGCTGTCGTGAATATCGACAACGGTTACGGCGCCGGATATATCGCAACACAGATCAACCGAATCGGAGAAAGGGAAAAATAAGATGGGACGGACATTGTATTTGGAATGTAATACAGGTATTAGCGGGGATATGACAGTAGCGGCTCTCCTGGATCTAGGAGCGGATGTGGATAAGCTGAGAAAAGCGTTGGATAGCCTTGAGGTAGACGGCTTCCAGGTAGAGATCAGCCGGGTGAAGAAGGCAGGGCTGGACGCCTGTGATTTTCATGTTCGGCTGGATCACGAGCATGAGAACCATGACCATGACATGGAATACCTGCATGGACATGAACACCATTATGGGGGACATCATCATGAAGAACATGACTGCCATGAGCATTATCATGAAGGGCATGGGTATGATGCCCATCACCATCATCAAGAACACGGTCATCACGAACACGATCACCATCACGAACACGGTCATCACGAACACGATCACTACGGACACGATCATCACCATGAGCACCGGGGAATGCCGGAGATCAAGGCTGTGATCGAGCGGGCCGACATCACGGAACGGGCAAAAAGGACGGCGCTTCGTATCTTTGAGATCATTGCAAAAGCGGAGTCGGCGGCCCACGGTGTTCCGATGGAGGAAGTACATTTTCACGAGGTGGGGGCAGTGGACTCGATTGTGGATGTGGTCGCAGCGGCTGTCTGCCTGGATGATCTAAAAATCACGGAGGTCATTGTGCCAAAGCTTGTGGAGGGGACGGGGACGGTGCGCTGCCAGCATGGTATCATCCCGGTTCCGGTTCCGGCTGTTGTGAATATCGCGCAGAAACATCATCTAAAGATGCATATGACGGAGGTAGAAGGGGAGTTAGTTACCCCGACAGGAGCGGCGATCGTTGCCGCTATCCGCACGTCCGAGCATCTTCCGGAGAATTTTACAATAGAGAAGACGGGAATCGGAGCGGGGAAACGGAATTACGAGCGTCCCAGCCTTTTGCGGGCAATGCTGATCGCGCCGGAACAGAAGGAAGCCGACGATATAAGTGCCAGTATCTATGTGTTGGAATCGAACATTGACGATTGCAGTGGAGAAGCTCTTGGATATACAATGGATTGTCTGCTGGAAGCGGGGGCGAGGGATGCGCACTATACTCCAGTATTTATGAAGAAAAACCGTCCGGCTTATCTTTTACGCGTTATCTGCGATGCAGAAGATATTGAAAGAATGGAAGAGATCATTTTCCGGGAGACCACGACCATCGGGATACGCAGGATGAAGATGGAAAGGACGGTGCTAAAGCGAGAAAACGAGAAGAGGGCGACGCCGTTTGGCGAAGCGGAGGTCAAGGTCTGTACACTTCCTGACGGGAAGGAGCGGTATTATCCAGAATATACGAGCGTCATACAGCTTGCCCAAAAGGAGAAGATCGGTTATCAGGATGCATATGATATCATCAAAGGAGCCTGCCTAAAATGCCGGGATTAGGATATGAGAAAAAGAAGCGTAAGCTTTGGAATCTTTTGAAGGAATGCAAAGGACACAATATTATTGTTGCTTTTTCGGGAGGGACGGACAGCAGCCTTTTACTGAAAATGGTCTGCGAGGTCTGCGGGGGAGAGCATCTAAGCGCCCCCTCCCCCGCGATAGACGATTCGGATACAGACGGTCCGGAACCGGAAGCTGCCGGGAAGATTTACGCAGTAACGATGCAGACATGCCTGCACCCGGTATCAGAGATGGAAACGGCCAGGAGGACGGCGCGGGAAATCGGCGCAGAGCATATTGTGATCCAAATCAATGAACTGATGGAAGCAGGGATTATGGATAATCCGCCGGATCGGTGTTACAGGTGCAAGAGGTATTTGTTTTCCAAAATGAAGGAAAAGGCCGGGGAGCTTGGCGCGAAGATTCTGCTGGAAGGGACGAACGAGGATGATATGCATGTGTACCGGCCCGGTATCCGTGCTCTTGGAGAGCTGGGAATCCGAAGCCCTCTGGCAGAAGCGGGATTCACCAAGGCGGAAGTGCGTCGTCTTGCCGCTGAATACGGTTTGTCTGTGGCCGAGAAACCGGCATCCCCCTGCCTTGCGACGAGGTTTCCTTATGGAACAAGGCTGGACTATCGTGAGATGGAGAAAGTTGCGGAAGGGGAGGAGTTCTTAAAAGAGTGCGGATTATATAATGTCAGGCTTCGTATCCATGGAACGATTGCACGAATCGAGGTGGACGAAAAGGATTTTCCGCTTTTACTAAAATACCGGGGAGAGGTAATCCGGCGTCTGAAAAAACTGGGGTATTCTTATGTTTCGATGGACCTGGAAGGATTCCGGTCAGGGAGCATGGATGGGGGGATTTTGGATGCACCGGCGACTGAGAATAAAACAGATATAATGTAGGGAAAATTCATTACTTCTCTTGTGTCTGTCTGACAGATGTGTTATTTTGAAAATCTGATAACACGGACCTGCAAGGGCAACGATAATATACAATAACACAAGTTTTTCAGTCGGACAATATAAAAATATTCCATTGGAATTTCATTTTAAAGTCACAGGAAGGATAAGGTATGGACAAAAAGAACAGAAAAAGAAAAAAGGGATGGCAGCGGTTTCTTACGATGCTCCTGCTTTTACTGCCCGGGCTTGTCGGCGGATTCTTGATCGGGATGTATGCGGATAAGGCCGCGTCGGGGGCAGGGGCAGGCCTGGGAGGCGAACTGCTCCTTTTGGGACTCATGCTCCTGGAGCTGTATCTGGCGGTTTTTCTGCAGATCATCGTCCATGAGGGTGGACATCTCATATGCGGGCTTATTAGCGGCTACACATTTTCTTCGTTCCGCATCGCGGATTTTATGTGGATTAAGGAGAATGGAAAGATTCGACTCCGGCGGTTTAGTCTCGCGGGGACGGGTGGACAATGCCTGATGGCGCCTCCGGAAATGAAAGATGGGAAAATCCCTGTGACGCTTTATAATCTGGGCGGCGCGTTGATGAACCTGATTGTGTCGGGAATCTGCCTGGCGGCAGCTTTTCTGATGGAGAAAAATTCCATGCCAGCAGTATTTTTTCTTATTATGGCCGCAATCGGAGTAGTGTTCGCAGTCACGAACGGAATTCCCTTGCGGCTGGGCGAGATCGATAACGACGGATATAACGCCATGTCCCTTGGGAAAAATCCCGATGCCCTTCGTGCGTTCTGGGTGCAGATGCAGGCAAACGCGCAGGTGGCAAAGGGAATCCGCCTGAAAGATATGCCAAAAGAATGGTTTGCCCTTCCTTCAGACGAGGCGATGAAGAACAGTTTGATCGCAGCGGTTGGGGTGTTTGCCTGCAACCGTCTGATGGACGAACGCCGTTTTGAGGAGGCAGATGTCCTGATGAAACATATGCTTGACGCGGATACCGAGATGCCGGGACTGTACCAAAATCTCCTTGTCTGTGACAGGATGTACTGTGAAATGATCCGGGAGAACCGAAAAGAAGTCCTGGACGGTATGCTGGATAAACAGCAGAAGAAATTTATGAAGGCGATGAAGAAGTATCCATCGGTCTTACGGACAGAGTATGCATATGCGCTCCTGGTAAAGAAGGATCCGGTAAAAGCAAAATCCATCCAGGAAGCATTTGATAAATATATGCAGAGGTATCCATATCCGAGCGAAGCTAGAGCGGAACGGGAACTAATGGAAAAAGCAAAGGAGATGGTTCAATGAGATTGGAGATCAAAGATGTACACAAAAGTTTTGGAGAGAAGAAAGTCCTGAATGGAATTTCTTTTGCGGCGGACAGCGGGAAAGCGTTCGGCCTGCTGGGAAGGAACGGCGCGGGGAAAACCACCACGATCCGTATTTTGATGGATGTATTTCCGGCGGACTCAGGCGAAGTGATGCTGGACGGGCAGGCGATCGACCATCATAAGGTCGGGATCGGCTATCTTCCCGAGGAGAGGGGCTTATATCCAAAGAAAAAAATTATCGATCAGTTGGTATATTTTTCTGAATTAAAGGGAATGAAATATGCGGATGCGGTAAAGGCGATCGATTACTGGCTGGAAAGGCTTGGTATGACCGAGCATCGTAACAAGCGGTTGGACACACTGTCCAAAGGGAATCAGCAGAAGATCCAGCTTGTAACCGCCCTTGCCCATGATCCCCAGATCGTCGTACTGGACGAACCATTTTCCGGGCTTGACCCGGTCAACGCCATGCTCCTTAAGGATGTGGTGCGCGAAGAGATCGCGAGAGGGAAGATCGTGCTGTTTTCCAGCCATCAGATGAATTATATCGAAGAGTTCTGCGACAGTATCGCGATCCTGAACAGCGGGCACGTTGTACTTTCAGGGGATCTTCACGATATCAAGCGGAACTATACGAGGGATAAGCTGATCCTGCGTTCCGAAAATGCAGGTCAGATTCAGGCGGAGCTTGGCGCCTCCTGCACAAGGAATGGGGAGGATGAGCTTCTGATTCGGCTTGCGTCGCCTGCAGATAAGCAGCGGACAATGCAGATGTTGACACAAAAATATGATATTGATGAGATCAGGGTCTTTGAACCTTCTCTAAATGATATTTTTGTGGAATATGCGGGAGATCAGGAATAGGAGGGAAAAGTCATGAATCAATTAGGAACGATTTTTAAATTTGAGTTGAAAGGATATTTAAAAAATAAAGTATTTGTAGGCGTTACAGTCTTCTTGGTGGCGCTTATGGCGGTTGTCATGTTCTTTCCCAGAGTAAGCGGCGGATTTGGCGGTGAAGAAGAGTCTTCAATCTCAGGTGAGGACGGCCAGGGAACAGAGCAGGCAGAAGACCGGGACGGATATCCGGTTATGCTGGTGGCAGGCAGCGAGGAAGGCAATTTATCCCCAGAAAGTATGGAAATGCTGCGGCAGGCATTTTCCCAGGCGTTCATGGATTATGACGTCCGTATAGAGGAAAAGAAAGAGGAGGAGATCAAGGAGAAAATTCTGACGGAGGACGCAGAGTGCGCCTTTGTCTTTGACAGCCTTACTTCGTATACGTATTATGTGGGAAATCTGTCTATGAACGATCAAAATTCATACATGGCAAACGAAGTGCTGGAGAGCATCTTCCGTATGAATGCGATGATGGAAAAAGGGATCGCGCAGGAGGAAGCACAGGAGATCCTTTCGTCTCCGATCACAGGTGAGACGGAAAGCCTCGGCAAGGATCAGATTCAGAATTTCTTCTATACCTATATCATGATTTTTGCGCTATACATGGTGATCCTTCTATACGGGCAGATGGTGGCGACCAATGTGGCGACGGAAAAAAGTTCCCGCGCGATGGAACTGCTCATTACGAGCGCAAAACCGGCTTCCATGATGTTCGGCAAGGTATTTGCTTCCTGTTTTGCAGGATTTTTCCAGCTTGTTGCAGTTTTCGGCTCAGCGCTGTTGTTCTATCAGATGAATGCGTCTTATTGGGGAGGGAACGATATCATTGCCTCGATATTTGCGATACCGACGGAGCTTCTTGTGTATATGCTGGTGTTCTTTGTACTGGGATTCCTCATTTACGCGTTCCTTTTCGGAGCGGTCGGCTCCACCGCGTCAAAGCTGGAAGATATCAATACGTCCGTTATGCCGATCACGCTCTTGTTCATTGTGGGATTCTTTGTAGTTATGTTCTCCATGACGAACGGGTCTGTCGATAATCTGCTCATGAAAGTATGCTCTTTTGTACCGTTTACGTCCCCAATGGCGATGTTTACCCGGATCGCCATGAGTACGGTGCCGTTTTATGAGATCGCGATTTCAATCGTGATTTTGATCGGTTCCGTTTTGGGCGTAGGTGTGCTTTCGGCAAGAATTTACCGGGTGGGAGTTCTGCTTTATGGAAAACCGCCGAAGATCGGTACAATGCTTCGATCCGTATGGAAAGCGTAAAGCGGGAAATGCAGGGAAAGGACGGATATCATGGCGGATACGATACTGATCGTGGATGATGAGAAAGAGATTGCCGATCTTGCCGCGCTTTATCTTGAAAATGAGAACTTTACTGTGCTTAAGGCGAACACGGCGGCGGAGGCCCTGGATCATATTGAGAATGAGAAGCTGGATTTGGCGATCCTGGATGTGATGCTGCCGGATATGAGCGGACTTGAGATATGCAGGAGGATACGTGAGCGATACACCTACCCTGTCATCATGCTGACGGCGAAGGGGGAGGAGACGGATAAGATCACAGGACTGACAATGGGAGCGGACGATTATATTACCAAGCCGTTCCTGCCGCTCGAGATGGTCGCGCGCGTGAAAGCGCAGATCCGCAGATACAAGCGGTATAATACAGGGACAGAGGATGAGGAGGACGTGATCGTACACTCCGGTCTGGTCCTCAATATCAGGACGCATGAGTGCACCTTAAATGAAAAGCCTCTCTCCCTGACACCGACAGAATTTTCAATCCTCTGTATCTTATGCAGGCAGAAAGGAAAGGTAGTCAGCGCCGAAGAATTGTTCCATCAAATATGGAAGGATGAGTATTTTAGTAAGAACAATAATACAATCACCGTCCATATCCGGCACCTGCGGGAGAAGATGGGAGATTCTTTCGAGGATCCGAAGTATATCAAGACAGTCTGGGGGTGTGGATATAAAATCGAACCTTAAAAATCAGGAAGGGACAAAATTGGCTTTACTATGCCTTGCTGGAATCATTTTATGCTTCCTGGTATTTGACTTTGTCGACAGCATGGGGAACGGGATTGTAGTCGACTGGTTTGAACGCAATTATATGATGGAATCCCATCCGGCTTATGCGGGCGAGGGAGTCGTTGTCCGCGAGCCTTACTGGGCAGGAGTAAAGAGTCTGCTTTTGACGCTGATGTGTACAGCAACGGTATTTGTCATTCTCATTGTGTTTGCCGCATCCCGTATCTATGCAAGGCGTAAGGTAAGGGAGAATATTGAAGCGATCAGCGGGGAAATCCAGGCGTATATGAAGCAGGAGGAGGCGAATCCGGAGCTGTTCCATAAGGAATATGCGCAGATTTCAGCCCAGATTATAAGTTTTAAAGCGTTCATGCAGAGGCATGAGCAACTCCTCAAAGAGGAGACGGCGAGGAAGAATGATCTCATCACGTACCTGGCACATGACCTGAAAACGCCGCTCACTTCCGTGGTGGGTTACTTAAGCCTGCTTGACGAGGCGCCGGATATGCCGCATGAGCAGAGGAAAAAATATATCGGAGTAACCCTGAATAAGGCGCTGCGTCTAGAAAAACTGATTCACGAATTTTTTGATATCACAAGGTATAATTTGCAGTATATGGAATTAGAAGAAGAAACGATTGACCTGTGCTTTATGATGGTTCAGATGACGGATGAATTTTATCCCCTCCTTAAGGCCCACGGAAATACGGTGGAGCTGAACATCGGGGAGGATATGACGATTTTCGGGGATTCCGCCAAACTGGCAAGGGTTTTTAATAATATCTTGAAAAATGCGATCGCATACAGCTACCGTGATACAGCCATAGAGATCTGGGCTAAGGATACGGACGCGGAGGTGAAGATTTATTTCCGCAATCAAGGAAGGACGATACCGCCTTTGAAACTAAATGCGATTTTTGAGAAATTTTTCCGTGTGGACGAATCCCGTGCGACGGATACCGGGGGCGCGGGGCTGGGACTAGCTATCGCGAAACAGATCGTCGCCTGGCATGGTGGGACGATCACGGCAAATAGCGAGAAGGAAGAGACCACGTTCTGCGTTGCCTTGCCTTCGGGCCGTTAGCGGAAGAACAATATTTCCTTAACCTTTTCTTAGGATTTAAACAACTGAATGTTAAAGTAGGAGAAGCTCTTGTTTGGTAAAATGACTGCCAAACAGGAGCTTTTTGTTGTGTGGTAGAAAAGGAGAGGAAATGATGGATAAAAAACGGTATAGAGGACGTTATGAGAGACGGCATAGGAGGAAAAGGAAGCAGAGAAGACGGCGAAATAGGATTGTTGGGCTTACGATCATCTTGATGGCGCTGATTCTGGGCGGTACGGTTTTTTGCGCCGGTATTTTAATCCGGCAGCATACGCCTTCATCTAAAGAAAAAACAAAGGAGCTAAGCGGAGGAATTCTGGAGTCAGCCATTGACCTGGAACATCTTTACAGCCCTTATGTCATTTTGCTGGATGCAGATTCAGGGGAAATATTGGCTGGTATGAATACGCAGAAAAGGATCTATCCGGCGTCGCTTACCAAGATCATGACTGCTGTCCTGGCAGCGGAACACACGGAGGATATGGAGGAGACGGTAACGCTGGCCGCTGGTATGTTTGAAGAGCTTTATGAACAGAATGCGTCAAGGGCAGGATTTGAACCAGGGGAAAAGGTTCGTTTGCAGGATCTTTTTTATGGGATACTTCTTCCTTCCGGGGCGGAATGCTGCGTCGCTTTTGCAGACAGGATATCCGGCTCGGAAGAAGAGTTCGCAAAGTTGATGAACCAGAAGGCAAAAGAGCTGGGGATGAAGGATACCCATTTCTGTAATTCCACGGGCCTGCATGACCCGGATCACTACTCTACAGTGAAGGATATAGGGATTCTTTTACAGTATGCTTTGCAAAGTGATGAATTTCGAACCGCGTTTACGGCTCACAGCTATACTTCTTCCCCGTCAGAATGGCATGTGGACGGGCTCACATTTTACAGCACGATGTTCAAGAAGATGGAGAGCGCTGAAGTGATCGGGGGAGAGATTCTGGGAGGAAAGACCGGATATACGGAAGAAGCCGGGCTTTGCCTTGCGAGCCTTGCCAGGATTAGAGGAAAAGAATATATCCTGGTGACAGCGGGAGCGGACGGCAGCCAAGAGACAGAGCCGTTCCACATCCTGGACGCAGTCGAGGTATACGATCAGGTGGGGGAATGGGGGAACTGAAGGTAAAGCGAAAAATAGTGTAAAAAGCCGGATAAAGAGAGGTCTGCGGAGAAGATGGACGGCGCGATGGCGGCGGTCATGGCGCTGGACCGGAAGGTACAAAATGGCGGGAGTACGGGGAGCGTGTATGATGAGAGGGGGATTTTGTCCTTTTAATGTTGGCGCTTTTCTGGTATACTGGATGGCATAAATACGGATTAGGAGAGCGGGAACGGAACAGGGCAGGAGGATTGTGCTTACCAGATTGCGGATTGGTTTATTGTGAATGAACTTGGAAAAGATATTTGTGATAATTGATTATAGGCATGGGAAGAGGTGCAGGCATTGAACGATAGAGTGTATGAGTATGAGTCCCTGCTCTATGAAGCGGGGAAGACAGGGGGCGCTTATGTCATTTTTCCCTATGATATCAGGAAAGAGTTTGGGCGGGGAAGGGTGAAGGTACACGCCACGTTTGACGGGGAGCCGTATGATGGAAGTGTTGTGAATATGGGCGTGAAGAATG
>JAAWDY010000017.1 GCA_022793995.1 Coprococcus sp. | reverse complement strand
GTCTATCAGGAGCCGTCAGACATGATAATTAATATGGACAACATCTGATGAAGGAAGAACGCCTTCTTCTGTTATCTAATTTTAGAAATTTATTAACCAAGTAGTCTTGATTGACTACACCATTATTATACTAGGAGGTGTAAGAAGATGGCACTCATTCAGATGACATTTTTTTCACAGAAATTAATGCGGACCGTACCGGTTGTTGTAATCCTTCCGGCGGATAAATGGAATGACAAAGGTGAAACAGCCGGGGAAGACAAACGGTATCCAACCCTGTACTTACTTCACGGAGTTTTTGGGAGCTGCGGAGACTGGCTGTACCAGACAAGGATCCAGATGTATGCGGAGGAACACGATCTCGCGGTAGTTATGCCGTCGGGGGAGAATGCATTTTATGTAGATCAGGGCAAGATACATAATCTCTATGGTGAATACATTGGAGAAGAGCTGGTAAATATGACCCGCCGCATGTTCCCTCTTTCAAGAAAACGGGAAGAGACTTATATCGGAGGCTTGTCCATGGGAGGCTATGGGGCGCTGCGGAACGGATTAAAGTACAGGGATACGTTTGGCGCAGTCGTCGCTTTGTCCGCCGCCCTTGTGACAGACGCGGCTCCCCAAAGAACCAATGACGCAGGATTATTTATAGAAGGAAGGGATTATGCCGAAGCAGTGTGGGGAGATCTGGAATCGCTTGCAGGAAGCGATATGGATCCGAAGTTTCTGGTATGCCGGGCAAAGGAAGAGGGCGGAAATATTCCAGATATCTACATGGCATGCGGGGAAGAGGATTCTCTCTTGGGCGTAAATACGGAAATGGCGGACTTTCTGAGAAAGAACGGCCTGAAAGTGCGGTTTGAGACAGGACCAGGCGGACACGACTGGAAATTCTGGGACAGCAGGATTGAGGAAGCCGTCAGATGGCTGCCCACAGAATATACCGGACAAGGGATAGGAAGCGGGAATGTAGGGATATAAGATTGGGGTCGGCGGTCTGGCAGAGAACGAAAATGAATGCTGTTGATCCCTGAGTGTAGAACAAGGGAATCACAATAGATCAGATATACGTATGCATAGATGAGAGCAGAAGATACATACCTGAATCTCATCTTCAAAGCTGTATTGTCTGGTCTTTTCGTCATGTTCAAAATCATACACATTCACAGTGCGCGTTACAGGGTTCACGATCCAGTACTCCCGTACGGCGGCGGAACGGTATTTAAAAGGCTTAATCCCATAATCCATTCGTTCCGTACTGAGAGATATGATTTCAATTATCAAGTCCGGCGCGCCATTATAGCCTTTTTCCTCAAGCTTATTTTTATCACAGATAACAGAGATATCCGGTTCTACATAATTCCGGTCGTCCTGATTCAGAAAAACGGCAAATGGAGCAGGAAATACTTCGCAGGTACCGCCGCTTTTTTTTATATATTCCCGGATTTCTCCGGACAGATTCATAAGGATACGCTGATGCACCGTGTTAGGCGGAGCCATCATGTAGAGCTGTCCGTCTATTACGGCTGACCGCTATTAGCGGAAAATCAGTTGTTTTCTTTGGGGGAGAGCCGCTTCTATGGCTTTCCCTTTTTCTATGCTCAATATAGCACATTTTGCAGCAGGATTCAAGAGCCAAAAACTCTAAATCAGGTTAAACTTATAAACTGCGATAGATAAGATAATGATTGACATTTCTACCGAAACATGATACAAACTTATATATGAATAACAGTGTGTCAGGCAATGCGCATATATTTTTTAAAGCATGCCGGGCACGTGAGCTGGATAGAGGCGCGGGATTCATCAGTACTGTATGGCGTGAAGGGTAAGGAAGCCTGTCATATTGGGAAAGGGGAGACCGCCGAAGGAGTCGGCATCCGAAAGCCGGTTCCTGGGACGGCGTAGAATATGCGCCGTACTGTCACATTTGTGGAGCGCTATCATTGTACGGCTATTGTATAAGGATAAGATGGAGTAGAGTAAGAAGACTCTATGCCATGGACGCGCCCGTGTCGAGCGTTGTTCATGGCATTTTTTTATTATCATGTAGGAAACCTGCGGGCCGGGCTTCCTTATGGCTACAGACAGAGAAAGAAAGGATGAGAAAATGAAGACGAAATTAGGAAAAATGTTTTATGCCTTTGGGGCAGTGGCCGCGGCCGTATGGTGCTGCCCTGCAGTTGCGCTGGCGGCGGAGGAGGCAGAGGAATACGTCCCTGCGATGTACGGGACATTCTGGGCGCTCGTTCCTCCGATCGTGGCGATCGTATTGGCTTTGATTACGAAGGAGGTCTATAGCTCTCTGTTCGTAGGAATCCTGGTGGGCGGGCTCTTCTATGCAGGATTTGGATTCGAGAAAACGGTAACGCATATCTTTGAAGATGGGATCGTCGGGTCTTTATCAGATAGCTATAATGTGGGAATCTTGGTATTTCTTGTCATATTGGGAGCCATGGTCTGTCTGATGAACAAGGCGGGCGGCTCGGCGGCATTCGGGCGCTGGGCAAGTTCTCATATTAAGAGCCGTGCAGGAGCACAGCTAGCGACGATCGTACTGGGTGTGTTGATTTTCATTGATGATTATTTTAACTGTCTTACGGTCGGGAGTGTGATGCGTCCTGTGGCGGACAAGCAGAATATATCCCGGGCAAAACTGGCGTATCTGATTGACGCCACGGCGGCTCCGGTCTGCATCATTGCCCCGGTTTCGTCCTGGGCGGCGGCAGTGGCAGGACTGGTAGAAGGAGAAGACGGCTTTCTGATGTTTATTCAGGCCATTCCTTATAATTTTTATGCGATTCTTACGATCGTGATGATGGTAGGCATGGTCCTGATGAAGATAGAGTTCGGTCCCATGAAGGTTCATGAGGACAATGCGAAGAGGGGCGACCTCTACACAACGCCGGACCGGCCGTATGGAGCGGCGGAAGAGGATATGACAGAGAACGGCAAAGGGACGGTGATTGATCTTGTAATCCCGATCCTTACTCTTATTATCTGCTGTGTGATCGGGATGATCTACACAGGTGAATTCTTTGAAGGGGCTAGCTTCGTGGAAGCATTCTCGGGCAGTGATGCGTCGATCGGACTGATGCTGGGAAGTGCATTTGGGTTTGTGATTACAGTTGCTCTTTACCTGGTCCGTAGAGTGCTAAAATTCAGCGATTGTATGGGATGCCTCCCGGACGGCTTTAAAGCCATGGTTCCCGCGATCCTGATCCTGACCTTTGCCTGGACTTTGAAAGCGATGACGAACAGCCTGGGTGCGGACGTGTATGTGGAGGAGCTGGTGAAGGCCAACGCAGAGAGCTTTGTGAATTTCCTTCCGGCGATCGTGTTTATCATAGGATGCCTTCTGGCGTTTGCTACGGGGACTTCTTGGGGAACCTTCGGAATCCTGATCCCGATTGTGGACGCGGTATTTGGCGACAATCCGACAATGAGGATCATTGCTATTTCCGCATGTATGGCAGGCGCGGTATGCGGAGATCATTGCTCACCCATTTCCGACACAACGATCATGGCGTCGGCAGGAGCGCAGAGCAATCACATCAATCATGTAAATACACAGCTTCCATATGCAGTCACGGCGGCGGCAGTGTCTTTTGTTACATACATCATCGCAGGATTTGTCCAGACGGCATGGGTCGCTCTTCCGGTCGGGATTTTGCTGATGGTCGGGACATTGTTTGTGATTAAGAAAATCGTTCCGCAAAGTGAATAGAGAAAAAAGGGAAAGGGTATCCCCACCGCAGTGTGTGGGGATACCCTTTATAGAAGCGCTTGGCCCGTTGCTTCGCCGGAAATAGAATCAAGAGAACAGGACCGCGGATAAGACAAGCCCGACCGCGCCTGCGGTAAGGAAAATAAGCCCTACGCCTGCAGTTTTTTTCCTACTATCCATCTCATTGCGGCCCGTATCCGACAGGTTGACGACAGGATATTTACTTCTGCCGATCAAGTACATAATAAGACCGCTTGAACCTTCGCCGCTCAAGGCGAAAAATCCCCAGAACTTAGGGTGTTTCAGCCCTCTGGAGTCCGCGTCCAGGACCGTCATTTGATAAATCTGATATACTGTCCCGGCGGCGCCTGTGAACATAACCGCAAAAGATATGATTCCGACTACTATATTCCATTCCATGTTGATTCCTCCTAAAATCTTTTAATGATCTGATAAAATAACGCCGCTGAACAGGTGATGGCGATACAAAAGGTTCCTGCCAGAAGATACATATTCTCAGGAAGGAATCCATTTACTATAATCAGCGCCGCAATGACAAGAATATTGATAATGACCGCAGTAATTAAATGTCTGCCGCTTTTCACGATATTCGTGCTTTCCTCCAAATGTTCGATCATTTTCACATCTCCTTTCAATAAAATGTCAAGGCTGACGGCATATAGATCGCTCAGCTTCAAGACGCTGACGATATCAGGATATGACTTTTCATTTTCCCAGTTCGAGATCGTCTGGCGCGACACCTGGATTTCTTCCGCTACCTTTTCCTGGGACATTCCTGCATTGACCCGCGCCTCTTTTAACTTTTTTCCGATTTCCATACAACCAAGCCTCCTACATTGTGAAACCCCATCGCCGAATAGGCGATTCATATGAGGTACCCTGCCCTCCCGGGTTCGCTGTTATTCTGCCATATTGAAAGAGTAAAATCTACCAAATATATTTTACAGAATGATGTTTTGCGTGTCAAAATTCTTTTACATGTATAGACTCTTTATGGAGCGTCACAAAAGTCGAGAGATTAAATAGTGAATGATTGACAAATATACTAAATACTTGTTATCATATAATTATAAAAGCAGATAGTTAATGCGGACGGCACAGAACCAGGCAAAGGCAGGAGGCAGATAAGCATGTTGTGGAAGGATGCAATATCCCGGTTGTTTGGCTTTACTTCAGACGACGACGGCGGACAGGAAGAACCTATTGTAGAAGAGCAGAAAGAAGAACAGGCAGAAACGGTATCGGCTCCGGCCCAGGAATTAGATCCGGCATGCTTGAACCTGGATTCCCAGCATTCGATCTATCAGTTGTGGAGGCTTAGGGAAGAACAGGCAGGACATCTTGCGGTTCCTGTACTGCGGTTGGAAGGATTTCCCGAACGGAGAGAAATTTTATCTGACAGCGCTCTGAAACATGAGCTGGCGCAGCTTAGAATGTTCGTGACATCTACGGCGGATGCACGTTTGAAAAAGGCGCAGCCCTGGGAGGAAAAGAAGGGCGAAGGAGAGGAAGAAGAGGTGGAAATGGTATTTCCAGATCTGGATGCGTCGGCATCGATCTTTACGACAAGAGACGAGACGTTTGCGTGGATCCTTGTCTATCCTCCGGTGGGGAAGGGAAAAGAGATCGATATTGATATACTAAGGGAGACCGCGGTAAGAAGAGGCATCACCTATGGTATAGAAAAGTCGGCGTTGGAGAGCATTCCGACTAATCCGAACCGATATTTTTACCTGATTCCGATTGCGGAAGGGACGCCCGCGGTTCCAGGGCAAGACGGATATGTTGTGGATAAGTTTCCGCGCAGCAAGCAGAAGGAGATCCGGGTGGATGAGTATGATCATGTGGATTATTCCGAGCTTCATCTTGTGCATAACGCGGAAGAGGGAGATGTGATCTGTGAGATCATTCCGCCGACTCCCGCCGTACCGGGAAGGACGGTCACGAATCGGGAAATCCCCGCGAAGGATGGAAAGGCTGTTACGGCGCCGAAAGGGAGGAATACATCGCTAACTGAGGATGGGAAGCTGCTCATAGCTGAAAAAGCGGGACATGTGGAATTTGACGGCAGGAATTTCCAGGTAAAACCGGTACTTGATGTGGGGAAGAATGTGGATTACTCTACCGGAAATATTAACTTTTTGGGCGACGTCCACATCCATGGAGATATATGCAGCGGCTTTACGGTGCGTGCAAATGGAAATATCACGGTCGACGGTGTTGTGGAGGCGAGTTCGATAGAGGCAGGCGGCGACCTTGTGGTCGTTAAAGGCATCAAAGGCGACGGCCATGCAGTGATTAACGTATCACGGAACATGTATGCCAAGTATCTGGAGAGCACGATCGTGTGCGTGAAGGAATCGTTGCAGACCGATAATATCATCAACAGCGACGTATACTGCGATGGGGTCGTGAAGGTAGATACCGGCCGTGGAATCATTATCGGCGGCAGTATTCATGCCGCCAGCGAGGTCCGGGCAAATATCGTCGGTTCCCGTTCCGAGAGCGATACGTATATCCATTTAGGCGGCATTCCGAGCGCTGATTTTGAATATGAGAATCTGATCCGGGAGATCGAGGAACTGGAAGAGGAGTATGAGGATATAGAGAGGCAGCCCGATAATCCGGCGAAGACACGGACTCTCCCCATGGTTAGGATGAAACTTTCTGTAAACAAGGCAAAGCTCAGGCAGCTTACCCAGGAGATGGAAAAACCAAAGGAAGAGCGGCAGGAAGAAGGATATAGGCGCCTTGTATGCGGGATTGTTTATCCGGGAACAGAGATCAGTATCGACGATGTGAGTCTGTGCGTGGAACATGAGACGCAGAGTTGTACGGCGACTTTAACTGAGGAAGGAGAGATCCGTCTCCAGTAATTGCAGAATCCCCCCTGCCGTCAGGTCCATCCTGGATTTTCCGGCAGGGGGTAATTTTCATCATTTCACTTCCGTTTTCTGAAAAACCTTATACAGTATGGGTATAAGCAGTGCATATAAGACGATATACAGCGGAAGCAAAAGCGTAAGATATCCCCAGGTCTTCCCGCCGACTGTGTACAGCACAAATTCGTCCAAGTTCGTGTTGATCCGAAGAAGCTGATCCGGGAAAAGTGTCATGATGCGTGAGAGTACAGATATCCTTCCCAGGAACATGGGCGCGCAGGATAGTACAAACGGGATCGTGGTGGCAAGTACGGTCGAGCGGCTTTTGGCGGATACCAGCATGGAGAAGTTCAGGATGAAAAGGTTCCCCACATATCCTCCGACCACTGTAAAGAGGTAATCCTGGAGATAGGTGAGATTATAGATACTTCTCCATTTGCTTCCGATCTGCACTGCGCATCCGGCGCCGCCAAAGCCCAGCGAGCACAGTGCGACCGCGGTATATAAGAGGACCGCGCCCCAGTAGACGGCAGTGATTGTCACGAATCCTGCCTCTATTTTCGAGAGGACGGCCCGTCCCCTGCCGTGTTTGGCAGAGAAGAAAATAGAATCTGTTTTCAGCTGGAACTCGTCTGAAAAGATTCCCGATACTAAAAATCCCAGGATCACGGTGAGGATGATCATCAGGGTCGGAAGGTACTGAGAACCCATAAGAGCCATCCAGCCGTCTGCATATTCATAGTGAAGAGGAGTCTTAAGAGCTTCATACTGCTCGATCAGGAAATCTTTTTGGGCATCGGAAAAATATTCTTCGCCTGATTCGAGGTATTTCTTCAGGCTGTCGATTCTTTTCTGGTAAAATCCGTTGATCTCATCAGATGGGACGCTGTCCGCCCGGAAATAATCGTAATCAAATAAATCGGAAAAGGTGCTGTTTATCAGTTCCCGGATATCCGCGATCCCTTGTGTTTTAACAAAAGCATCGTCCAGCGCGTCTTCGTAAGCGTCCGCGCTTTTATAGTCTTCGGCGTTCCCGACCGTTTCACGTGCGGTACGGTTCTCTTCAACGACTTGCTTCAGCACATCTTCTGTAAGCTCTCCCTTCCACTCATTTTTCGCTTCCCTCAAGTGGCGGGCGGCAGGGATCCCGGACAAATGTTCATCAGATTCCGTGATGTAAGTTACATCCCGTATTGTCAGGAATCCGGCGGTCAGAGTGAGAGCCAGAAGTGCGGCGAGCGCTATTTTATTGATCGGTTTAGAATATAGTTTCTTGATCTCATATCTCAGCATGTGTATCACCAGCCTTTTCACCAAAATAGTAAAGGAATACATCCTCAAGAGACGCCTCTTCCTCCACCGCTTTTGGGAAAGGCTTCTTCTTGGAAATAATCCGCAGTTCTGCTCCATAGGAATCGGACTTTACATTGGAAACTTTATATTTTTGCATAAACTGTGGGACATCTGCTTTGCCAACCCGGCATTTCCAGACGGATTCGGGCATGGATTCGATCAGCTCGGCATCTGTTCCCTTGTGGACGACCTGCCCGTCCCGCATTAGTAAGATTTCATTCGCGATATATTCGATATCCGATACAATGTGCGTTGATAAAAGGACCAGACGGTTTTCAGACGCCTCGCTGATTAAGTTACGGAAACGGATCCGTTCGTTGGGGTCAAGCCCTGCGGTGGGTTCGTCGAGGACGAGGATCTGCGGATCATTTAACATAGCCTGCGCGATTCCGGCCCGCCGTTTCATTCCGCCCGACAGTTTTTTCATTTTTTTGTTGGCTGCTTTGGAAAGTCCGACCCTGCCGATCAGGTCATGCACGCGTTTTTTGGCGACGGCCGGACGGATCCCTTTGATCGATGCAATATAAAGGAGATAATCTTGTACGGTAAATTCTGGGTAAAACCCGAAATCTTGCGGCAGGTATCCCAGAACCCTGCGGTATTTGCCGCCCAGTTCAAAAATATCCTGCCCATTGCAGGCGATCCTTCCCCCAGTAGGGTGAAGAAGCGTGCAGAGCATCCGCATCAGGGTGGTCTTTCCCGCGCCGTTTACTCCCAGAAGGCCGTACACACCGTTTGTCATGGTAAGGCTTAAACGATCCACAGCGGTAAAGTCACCGAATGTTTTTGTCAAATTGTCAAATGTCAGTTCCATCAAATATCACCTCATAATAAATATTGCTGCGTTTCCATGTATGATAAATAGCAAAGCAAAGATAGAGCATGGCTAGTCCGAATAAGGCGGCCCACACAGGAAACACAATCATTTTATAGATTGTTTCATTCAAAATAATCAATAGCCACAGACCACACCAGGCGATGGAGCAGATTACCGCGAACATCTCGCCAAAATGATGTCTGCCGCATAAAATTTTAAAACAGATACATGCCGTCACGGTCATTGGGAAAAGAAACTGAATCAGAAGCTCCGTGAGGGCAAAACGCAGTGTAATGGAAGCGGCGCCGCAAAATAGAGTAATCAGCGAAACATCCACAATTCCAAACAAGAACATTCTTGCGGAATAGATCTGACGGATAGAATAATAGGCGGCGGTTTCAATCTCCATACATTGATTGGATCGGTTTTTCCAAAGCTCGGGAATGATGAAGATGACAAACAACGGCGCGATGACGCCCATACTCCTCTGTACATAAAAATCTTCCGGGAAGGAGAAAAGGACAGACCACAAAATAAGCAGGGACAATGCCTGCAGGCCCCACCATCCTTTCCGTATCAATTTTAACTGTATCCATAGAAATTCATAGTAGGAGAGCATGCTTTCTGCTTCGGCATTATAAAATGCGCTTTTTGCCTCCCGGATCGTTTCCTGCATTTTTTCTTTCCGCGATTCAGTCTGTATTGCCTCTTTATAATTTGTGAGAATATGTTCCAGATTCATACAGTCCCTCCTTTCTAAGCAGTTGTTCTAACTGCAGCTTCGCCTGCCTCATACGGTACTTTGCCAGCGGCAGGCCAATTTGCAGTATGCCGGCGATTTCTGTAAATTTTAGACCCTGGAAATAATAAAGGATCACGACCTCTCTTAATTCATCGGGTAATTGTAAGAGCGCCTGCTTAACGGCCAGTTTATTTACGATCTCTTCGGTTGGATAGGTTCCGCTGTCCGCCATCTCCCTCAGATTACTATCTTCTACGGGAATTTCCCGATTCTTCTTGAGAAGATCCCGGCATAGATTCCTGGCGATGGTGTATAAATAATTTTTCGCCTTCCCACTATGCTGATAGGAGGATAATTTTGTGAAGAAGCGTACAAAGGTTTCCTGAGTCAGGTCTTCCGCGTATTCTTTGTCGTGACAGTGATAATAACAGTATTTCAAGATGTCCTGGTAGTATTTACGGACGAACAGATCGATCGCATTTTCATCGCCCCCTTTCATTTTTCTGACAAGAAGAAAATCAGCGTCCACAAAAGCCTCCTTTCATGATGGTCCTTATAACGATGTCTGCTTAAAGGTTAGCGTCGGTGTACAGATGGTACCATTCTATTATGTATAACGAATCAAAAAAGGAAAAGGATAGTCAATCATTTTTTAATGGAATCTTAACGCCAGAGCCATTACATTAATACACATTTCATATTTCAAATGCCATAATCTTAGCTAAGAAAACATTGGAGGGAGATGGGTATGGAAGAAATCAAAAAACGGTTATCCTCATCGCAGATCATTATTCTTGGATTTGCCGCTGTGATTTTGATGGGAAGTCTGCTCCTTATGCTTCCGATTTCTACACAGGATGGCATGGGAGCGGTCTTTACGGACGCTTTATTCACAGCTACGTCGGCCGTCTGTGTGACGGGCCTGGTCGTACAAGATACCGCGACCTATTGGAGCGTATTCGGCCAGACGGTCATTCTGCTGTTGATACAGATCGGAGGAATGGGGGTCGTAACGGTTGCGGTAGCGGTTTTCAGGGCGTCGGGGAAAAAGATCAGCCTGAAAGAGAGAAGCACGATGCAGGAAGCGATTTGTGCGCATAAAGTGGGAGGGATCATAAGGCTGACGGGTTTCATTATCAAACTGAGCTTGTTATTTGAACTGGCAGGTGCGATGGCATTGTTTCCTGCTTTTTACAGAGAGTTTGGAGCCGGTAAAGGACTCTGGTACGCTGTATTTCATTCTGTATCCGCATTCTGCAACGCCGGGTTTGATCTAATGGGAAGCCATGCGCCGTATTCCTCGCTCACATATTTTGCGGATGAGCCGGTCGTCAACATTGTGATTATGCTACTGATTATCATCGGGGGGATTGGATTCATTACTTGGGATGATATTAAGATGCAAGGATATCATATCCACAAATATCGGATGCAGAGCAAAGTGATTCTTGCAGTTACGGTTTGCCTCATTTTTCTTCCGGCGCTTTACTTTTATTTTTTTGAATTTTCCAATATTCCTTCGGGAGAAAGGTTCTTGTACTCTCTATTCCAGTCGGTCACGCCAAGGACAGCGGGATTTAACACCGCGGACCTGGCTCTTTTGAGCGAAACAGGGAGCGCGGTCATGATTGTACTGATGTTGGTGGGCGGCTCTCCGGGATCTACGGCGGGAGGGATGAAGACGACGACGTTTGCCGTCCTGATTTCCGCGGCGGTTTCAGTTTTTCGAGGCAGGGAGAATGCACATTTCTTCGGGCGCAGGATATCGGAGGATACGGTGCGAAGTGCGGTAGCCGTTTCCACGATGTATTTCACCTTGTTTTTAAGCGGGGGATTTTTAATCAGCAGGGTGGAGCAACTCCCGCTATTGCCGTGTTTATATGAAACCGCGTCGGCGGTCGCTACGGTAGGGCTTACTTTGGGGATTACGCCGAGGCTTGGACTTTCGTCCCGGGTAATTCTGATTCTATTAATGTACATTGGAAGAGTCGGCGGGATGACTTTGATTTTTGCGGCAATGCCAGTTGGAAGGAAAGGAAATACGGCAAGGCTTCCCAAGGAAAGGCTGACGGTCGGATAAGGAGGAAGAAGTTGATGAGATCAATATTATTGATTGGACTTGGGCGCTTCGGCAGACATATTGCCATGAAGCTGAACGATTTAAATTATCAGGTGATGGCAGTGGATAACAGGGAGGAAAGAGTGGACGCGGCGCTGCATCTGGTGACGAACGCACAGATTGGAGACAGCACTAGTGAGGAATTCCTTTCTGAGATGGGTGTTCGTAATTTTGATGTCTGTATCGTTACGATCGGAGATGATTTTCAGAGTTCTCTTGAGACAGCGTCGCTTCTCAAAGAATTGGGGGCGAAGAAAGTGATCGCCAGGGCCTCCAGAGGGGTACAGGAAAAGTTCCTGCTGCGAAACGGAGCGGACGAGGTGGTCTACCCGGAAAAACAGCTTGCATCCTGGACGGCGATTCGATGCACCTCGGAACATATCCTGGATTATATTGAACTGGATCGGGACTATTCGATTTTTGAACTGACAATTCCCGAGACCTGGAGTGGAAAAACGATCCTCCAGCTCGATATCCGCAAAAAATATGGTATCAACATCTTGGGAATCAGAGAGAAAGGGAAACTCAACATGGACATTATTCCGGATACTATTCTTAGCAGAGAAAAATCCATATTAGTTTTAGGGAAACAGAAAGCAGTACAAAAATGTTTTCACATTTAGCGGCCTCAAATTTGAGAAAGGGATGAATGAGATGAGAGATACAATTTTACTCTGTTTGACCCTTATGGTTTTTGCGATCAGTTATTACAGTAATAAAAAAGTAGATAAATTTATCGAAAATAATCGAAAGTAGATGTAAAAAAATTTTTCTGATGGTACAATGAGGACTAAGTGAGGTATTGCACGAGCGATAGTACGAATTCCCCCCTTGTGGGGTAGAGTGCTTGGAAAGTATAGGCAAGGAGATGGGGATATTGAATCAGGCGCAGAAAGGGAATAATGAGCGGCAGGGAAGGGGCGCGGGAGTCCATACAGATGAACATATCCTGGTCTGTCTCTCGTCCTCTCCATCGAATGCGAAAATTATCCATACGGCGGCGAGGATGGCAAGAGCGTTCAACAGCCGGTTTACCGCCCTATTCGTAGAAAATCCGAATTTTGAAACGATACCTGAAAACATACGGCGGCTTAGAGAAAATCAAACACTGGCAAAACAGCTTGGCGCACAGGTCGAGACGGTCTACGGGGAAGACGTGGCATATCAGATCGCGGAATTTGCCCGTCTTTCGGGTATCACAAAAATTGTGTTAGGACGGAGCACTGCCGCACAGAGATCGCCGCTCGGGAAAATGATGTTGACAGAGCAATTGAGTTTTTATGCCCCGGAAATTGATATCCATATTATTCCTGGCGGCAACGCGAGCCGGATATACCGGGCAGTAAAAGCAAAAAATAATCATAAAGCCGTCATTTGGAAAGACGCTGTAAGCAGTATCGCATTTTTGTGCGGAGCTACACTTTTGAGTCTTGGATTCTATCGCCTAGGTTTTACGGACGCTAATATTATTATGGTATATATTCTTGGAGTATTGTTGACATCGACAGTGGTTTCCCATCAGATATACAGTCTCGTTTCGTCGATCGCCAGCGTATTCATCTTCAATTTTTTGTTTACGCATCCTCGATTTTCATTTACGGCCTATGAGACTGGCTATCCGGTAACCTTTGTTGTCATGTTTCTTACAGCCTATATTACAGGGACGTTTGCTATCCGATATAAAGAGCAGGCCGCCCAATCGGCTAAGATTGCCTATAGGACGAAAATATTGTTCGATACGAACCAACTGCTGTCAAAGGCGGGGAACAAGGCGGAGATATTAAACGCCGCAGCCGAACAGATTATGAAGCTTTTAGGTAGGACCATTGTTATCTTTGAAAATGAAAACAAAGGGCTTTCCAATCCTCTTTTTTTTCCTCCGGATACGGCATGGGATGCATCCTATGACCTGGAAAAAGAATTGGAAACGGCAAATTGGGTGCTGAAGAATAACCATGCCGCAGGCGCCGCTACTGATATTATGTCGGATGCAAGATACATGTATCTTGCCATCAGGGTAGGAGAACGCGTCTATGGGGTGGTCGGCGTCGATCTAGAGAAAAATCCGCTCGACGCCTCGGAGCAGAGCATTCTTCTATCGATTCTTGGGGAATGCGCCCTGGCACTTGAAAATGAAAAGAACGCCCGTGAAAAAGAGGCGGCGGCTATTTTCGCCGAGGGCGAACAGCTAAGAGCGAACATGCTTCGTACGATTTCCCATGATCTGCGGACTCCACTTACAACGATCTCCGGGAATGCAAGTAATCTGATAAGCAATGTGGGCAGTTTTGACGAGGAGACGAGAAAACAGATTTACACAGATATTTATGACGATGCCATGTGGCTGATTAATCTGGTGGAAAATCTATTGTATGCTACCCGAATCGAAGAAGGACGGATGACCTTGAATACTTCCACAGAGCTTTTGAGCGATATTGTGGAGGACGCAATGAAACATATCAGCCGTAAGGCGGATCAGCGCCATCTTTTTGTGGCATACGAGGACGATATGATATTGGTCAGGGCGGATGCAAAGCTGGTCGTACAGGTAATCATAAATATCGTAGATAATGCGGTAAAATATACGTTGCCGGATTCCGAAATCACGGTTACGACAAGAAAGAACCATGATATGGCAGAGATTCGGATTGCGGATAGCGGCAATGGAATTTCGGATGAAGAAAAGGAAAAGATATTTGAAAAGTTTTATTGCGGAACTAATAAAATTGCGGATAATCGACGCAGCCTTGGTCTGGGACTTTATCTTTGCAAATCGATTATCATAGCGCATGGAGGAACGATCTGTGCAAAGGATAATGAGCCAAAGGGGACTGCGTTTGTTTTTACTCTTCCGCTTGAGGAGGTTACATTACATGAGTAAGTTTCAGATATTGGTTGTGGAGGACGACGCGCCCGTCCGCAATCTGATTACGACCACACTAAAAGCGCATACGTATCGTTTTGCCACCGCTATAAATGGAAATGATGCCGTAATGGAGACAGCTTCCTATAACCCGGATGTTATTCTGCTGGATTTAGGGCTGCCTGATATAGACGGTGTAGAAGTCATCCGCCGTATCCGCAGCTGGTCGAATGTGCCGATTATTGTTATCAGCGCCAGAAGCGAGGACAATGACAAGATCGACGCCCTGGACGCAGGGGCGGATGATTATCTGACAAAACCATTTTCTGTGGAAGAACTTTTAGCAAGGCTTCGCGTCACCCAGAGACGACTTGCCCAGATGCAGAGCGCCGGAGGAAATCAGCCAGTTTTTGTCAATGGACAGCTGAGGATAGACTATGCCTCAGGATGTGCTTATCTGAATGGAGAGGAGATGCATCTGACCCCTATTGAGTATAAGCTTTTGTGTCTGTTGTCACAGAATGCAGGAAAAGTTTTGACCCATAAATTTATTACACAGAGCGTCTGGGGAAGCAGCTGGGAAAATGATATAGGCTCTCTTCGGGTATTTATGGCAACTCTCCGTAAAAAGCTGGAAAAAGTTCCAGGCTCCCCGCAGTACATCCAGACACATATCGGAATCGGTTATCGGATGTTAAGAATTGAATAGATAAACAAAAAGAAAGTTTTGGTGATAGAAATAAATATATTGACATAAAAGGGAAACGATGATAATATTCAGTCAATAAAAGGGAGGAGAATAGACATGACGAAGAACTGTTGTAAGAACATTTGTTGTTGTCGGATGTTAGTGTACCGGATATGCTGTGTGGCAGGATGTTGCGGCAGGCTTTGTTGTGCTTGAATATTTTGTCTATAAATTGATGCGCATATTCGGGAACTGAATGGATGGATTCAGTCCCGATTTTTTTATCATAAAGGAAACTTCGTTTCCTTTATGATAAAAACCCTCCGGGAGGATGCGCAATTTCCATCTGCTATGTTGGCTTTAATCGACGATGCCACATCGCAGGGGCTACTCATATAATTAAGATAGGATGAAAGAAAGAAGGAAAAGGAAATGACAGATTATTATAAAGGAATTTTAGGGCTGATCGGTAATACGCCGCTTGTAGAAGTGGTAAATATTGAGAAAGAGCTTGGACTTGCGGCAACGGTTCTAGTGAAGCTGGAATATCTGAATCCGGCGGGAAGTGTGAAGGACAGGGCCGCAAAGGCAATGATCGAAGACGCACAAAAGAGAGGACTTTTAAAAGAAGATTCTGTAATGATTGAACCGACATCCGGGAATACAGGGATCGGGCTGGCCGCTATTGCGGCGGCACAGGGATACCGTGTTATCCTTACCATGCCGGAGACAATGAGCGTGGAACGCAGAAATATTTTAAGGGCATACGGCGCCGAGATTGTACTGACGAAAGGTGATGAGGGGATGAAGGGCGCTATTTTGAAGGCTGAGGAACTGGCAAAAGAAATTCCAGGCAGTTTTATTCCAGGACAGTTTGTAAATCCAGCGAATCCTGCGGTTCACAAAGCGACGACGGGACCGGAGATTTGGAAGGATACGGACGGGAAAGTAGATATTTTCATCGCAGGCGTAGGGACGGGCGGTACGATTACAGGAGTCGGACAGTATCTCAAAGAACAGAACCCGGATATTCTGGTGGTAGCGCTGGAGCCGGAGGCGTCCCCGGTCTTGTCGGAAGGGAGATCTGGCGCCCATAAGATCCAGGGAATCGGAGCGAACTTCGTGCCGGAAGTACTGGATATATCGGTGTATGACGAGGTGTTCAGGGCAAAGGACGAGGATGCGTTCAAAGCGGCAAAGCTCCTCGCAAAAAGGGAGGGAATCTTGGCTGGTATATCGTCGGGAGCCGCCCTGCATGGGGCCATCGAACTTGCAAAAAGACCTGAGAATAAGGGGAAGATGATCGTGGCGCTGCTTCCTGACAGCGGAGACAGATATTATTCGACCCCTCTGTTTATGGAATAGGTGTTGAAAAATGGAAAGGGGAATAGGAGATATGGAAAGAATGATCGAAAAAAATATCAGAGAGATTGTCAGCAATATTTTAGAAGATTATGGAATGGAAAGAACCATAGATAAAATCGATATTTTCAATCAGCCGGATAAACAGGAAGTAGTCAATATCATATCCGGGCTTTTGCAGATCGTATTTCCGGGGTATTACTGGGATAAAACGAATAAGATTTATAATATTGCCCACAAATTATCCGGAAAAGTGGAAGACACCGTATATCATTTGAATAAACAGATCGGGCGTGCGTTGCATTTTGCTCCGGAGTATTCGCAGGAGGAAGATATATCTGGAAAGTCCCAGATGATAACGGCAGAGTTCTTTCGGCGGATTCCCTCGGTGAGGGAAATGCTCGAGACGGATGTGCAGGCGGCGTTTCAGGGGGACCCAGCGGCGAAATATAAGGAGGAGATCATCATGTCGTATCCAGGGTTCTATGCGGTCACGGTAAACCGCCTGGCGCACGAGCTGTTCCTTCTGGAGGTGCCCCTGATTCCCAGGATTATGACAGAATACGCGCACAGCGTCACGGGGATCGATATCCATCCTGGGGCAACGATCGGAAAGTACTTTTTTATCGATCACGGGACAGGGATTGTGATCGGGGAGACCGCGCATATCGGAGATCATGTAAAAATCTACCAGGGGGTGACGATCGGCGCACTATCGACCCGGGACGCGGAGAAATTAAAAAATAAGAAGAGGCATCCCACGATCGAGGATAACGTCACGATCTATGCGGGAGCCTCGATTCTGGGAGGCGGCACTGTAATAGGAGAAAACAGTGTGATCGGCGGAAATGCCTTTATCACATCATCGGTTCCGGAAGATACAAGGGTAAATATGAAGAATCCGGAATTGAATTTTAAACAGAGGACTTTTGGCTGTTGACCGTAATTATAATTTGCAGTAGAATATTAGTGAAAAGAATTCCTAGAGAAAGCCGTCGATACCAGATAATCCACCGATAAGAAAACGTAGCTTGAGACGTTTGATAAATATAAAAAATCGTTCATTTTTGAATATGTAATCAGAAAGAAGGAGGTGCCAGCCTAATGGTCGGTAAATCAAACAAAACGTATACGGTTGTGCGCTCCCATGACATAGAGCTTGACAATGATTATATCCAGTGGATCTATGATGTCAAGCAACGTTTCCGTAGCACACAGATAAAAGCAGCGGTCAAGGTCAACTCCGAACAGCTTCCTGCTCCCCAGGGTAAACTTGCACAGGAGATGTTGAAAGAGAACTATGACCTCGGTTTTGTCAGTCTTCCGGCGGAATATGATGAGACTGCGCTGGAAGACGCTATTGAACAGCGTATGACGAGGTTTCTGCTTGAGCTGGGCGATGGCTGGGCATTTGTCGGAAGACAGAAGGAACTTATCATTGCAGGCAAAACAAGAAAAATCGATCTGCTTTTTACCATATCTATCTGAGGTGTTATGTGGTGATAGAACTTAAAGTGAAGCCGTTCGAGCCGGAATTTGCTGGTAAGCTGAATTTCTATGTGAATGCGGTAAACGAACTGATCCGCAGGGACAGCGATCATCCGTCCATCGGACTTCTGATCTGCAAAGATATGGATCGGACGGAAGTCCAGATGGCGTTTGAGGGAATCACAACTCCTATGGGCGTTGCGACTTATGCCAATGTGCGGATAAAAGAGATTCAGGAGCATCTGCCTACAGCTGAACAGATTAAACAACAGATAGAAATTGCGGAAGAGGAATTTATGTTGAGTATGCGGAGGAAAACGGAGGAAACTGCCGATGAGTGAAATGGATATAAAAAGTGGAGCTGAGGGTTAGGCAAAACGGGTGACCTGATGTATACAAAATCGGCCACTACATTTAACAGGGACCTGCTGGCAAAATATGGGGATGTGAAAGATGGAGTTTTTAACTTCTATTTTTCACATCCCCTTTATTATTTTGGAACGCTTCTGGAACTCCCGCGGAATCCTGCTGGAACGTCCGGGCGATATAATGGGTGGGCAAACAAAAAAATCTCCACCTGTGCGGTTGAAACTGCGATCCACAGCAGCCCGCCGTATAAAATTCGCAAAACCTGTCAGCAAGCTGCCAGTCGCGGCAAAAGAGCCGCTTCTGTTTTGCTCATTTGGAGGTGGGTTACCTGATTCAAGCAGTCTCGGTAAGGAAATGTCTGCTTATATGCAAGCATAGCGCATCCATTTCCTTACTGAATCCTGCTGTGAATCGCAACCGCACAGTTGGAAACCATATTGGAGGAATCAGATTATGTATTTTGACATTATTGCAAAAATTGTTGCAGAACGGACCGGGTGTGATGTGGCGGATGTAAAGCCGGACAGCAAATTCTCTGAGCTTGGAATCGACTCTCTCGACACAGTGGAGCTTTTGATGAATCTGGAAGACGAGATTGGGATTGAGATCGAGCTGGACCAGAAGGTGGAGACAGTGGATGACCTGGATAAATTCATCGAGAGTATACAGGAGTAAGGGGTATGATTAAGTCAGAAATTTGTGAAATGCTGGGGATTCAGTATCCGGTATTTCAGGGCGGCATGGCCTGGATCGCTGACGGAAAGCTTGCCGCCGCTGTGTCGGAAGGCGGCGGTCTTGGAATTATCGGAGCGGGAAACGCTCCCGGCGAATATGTGAGGGAACAGATCAAGACAGCCAGGACCATCACGCCCAAACCGATTGGCGTCAACATTATGTTAATGAGTCCTTTTGCAGACGAGATCGCACAGATTGTAATAGAAGAAAGAGTTGAAGTTGTAACCACCGGTGCGGGAAATCCTTCTAAATATATGGAGGGATGGAAAGAGGCTGGGATTCAGGTGATCCCGGTCGTGGCGTCCGTCGCTTTGGCAAAACGGATGACACGTCTTGGCGCCTCCGCCCTGATCGCAGAGGGGGGAGAGAGCGGCGGACATGTAGGAGAACTTACCACCATGGCGCTTGTGCCCCAAATCTGCGACGCGACAGATCTTCCGGTCATTGCGGCAGGAGGAATCGCGGACGGAAGGGGCGCGGCAGCTGTTTTTATGCTGGGGGCCTGCGGTATCCAGATGGGAACCCGGTTTCTAAGTGCATATGAGTGCACCATCCATCCTGAGTATAAAGAAAAGATACTGAAAGCTACCGATCTTTGCACCATGGTGACGGGGAAACGGCTGGGACATCCGGTGCGCAGCCTTCGCTCGCCGTTTGCAAGGGCATATGCGAAGGCGGAGTACGGCGGCATGCCGGACGAAGAGCTGGAAGCTTTTGCGACGGGGGCTCTGCGGCTTGCAGTGCAGGAAGGAGACAATGAAAAGGGATGTTTCCTTTCCGGACAGGTGGCCGCAATGGTGACAAAGGAGCAGCCCGCGTCAGAGATCATCCGGGAAGTGATGGAGGAGGCAGAGCCTCTTCTTTTGGGGGCGGCGAAATGGGTAAAATAGCATTTATTTTTTCAGGGCAGGGAGATCAATATCCTGGAATGGGAAAAGAGTTAGCAGGAAAATATCCTGCCGCTGCTTATGTTTACGAGATGTGCGACCGAATCCGGCCAGGCACGTCCGCTCAGTGTTTTGGCGGGACGGACGAAGAACTAAGGGAGACGAAAAATACACAGCCCTGCCTTTTTGCAGTGGAGCTGGCAGCCGCAGAAGCGCTGTATGATAAAGGAATCCGGCCGGATGCGGCGGCGGGTTTCTCCCTGGGAGAGGTCGCGGCCGCGACAGCGGCCGGGATATTCAGCCGTGAAATGGGATTTCGTCTTGTATGCAGGCGGGGAGAGCTGATGCAGAAAGAAGCTGAAAAATATGATACCTCGATGGCAGCGATCGTCAGGCTTACCGCAGGGCAGGTGGAAGAAATCTGCGGCAGATACCAGGAGGTCTATCCAGTGAATTTTAACTGTCCCGGGCAGACGACGGTTTCCGGCCCGGCATCCCAGATGCCTGCACTTTTTGCGGACGTAAAGACAGCGGGAGGAAGGGCCATCCCCTTAAAAGTAAAAGGGGCGTTCCATTCTCCGTTTATGAGAGGGGCGGCGGAAGCGTTTGCCGCAGAGTTAAAAAAGGTAGAGATAAAAAAAACAGAAACAATCCTTTACTCGAATCTGACAGGAGAACCCTACACAGACAATGTGGTGGAACTATTGTCACGGCAGATCGCAAGTCCTGTGCAGTGGGAGAGACTCATCAGGAACATGATCGCCGACGGAGTAGATACCTTTATTGAGATCGGTCCCGGAAGGACGCTCACGAACATGGTGAAAAAAATAGACGGGCAGGTTAGGGCAAAAACCGTGGAAGAATATTTGGCGGAGGTGGAAGCATGTTAAACGGGAAAACAGCGATCGTCACCGGAGGTTCCCGGGGGATCGGCGAGGCGATTTCATGTAAATTCGCGTCTCTGGGAGCCGATATCGCGGTGATCTACGCGGGGCAAAGGAGCGCTGCCGAAGAGGTCTGCGACAGGTGTATCCGAGGGTACGGCGTGCGCGCCAAGGCGTTTCAGTGCAATGTGGCGGATTTTGAGATGGTAAAAGAAACCGTAGCTGCCATTAAAGCGGATTTCGGTGCTGTGCATATTTTGGTAAATAATGCAGGCATCACGCGGGACGGACTTACCGCCATGATGAAGGAAGAAGATTTTGACGCGGTCCTGGACACAAATCTTAAAGGAGCGTTCAACATGATCCGTCATTGTATCGGACTGTTCCTGCGAAACCGAGAGGGATGTATCATTAATATCACTTCTGTTGCGGGCCTTATGGGAAACGCGGGGCAGAGCAATTATTCTGCGTCCAAGGCAGGACTGATTGGTCTTACAAAATCTGTGGCAAAAGAGCTTGCCTCCCGGGGGATCCGCTGTAATGCGGTCGCTCCTGGATTTATCGCGACCGACATGACGGACGGACAGACGGAGAATCCATTGGTTGCGGCGATTCCGCTTGGAAAGATGGGGGAAGCGCTCGACGTGGCGGAGGCGGCAGCGTATCTCGCCCAGGCGGGTTATGTGACCGGGGAAGTACTTCGTGTGGACGGCGGAATCGCGATGTAACGAGAACGATGTGATGAGAATAACGTGATGTGGTAAGAACAATGTAATGTGGTAAGAACAATGTGATGTGACAGGGATGATGTGATATGACGGAAATGATGGGAAAGGAATGAGAAAGATGAGTGAAAACAGAAGGGTCGTCGTCACCGGGCTTGGAGCCGTGACTCCTGTGGGAAATAATGTGAAAGATACTTGGGAAGGGCTGAAATCCGGGAAGAATGGAATCGCTCCGATTACCCTTTTCGACACAGCGAATTATAAGGCAAAGCTCGGCGCGGAAGTAAAAGGTTTTGACCCGAAAGAATACCTGGAGGTCAACGACGTACTGCGTACGGACCGTTATACGCAGCTTGCGGTGGCTGCGGCGCAGCAAGCTGCTGCGGATGGCGGCGTGGAAGGAGCGGTAGAGCCGGAGCGTTTCGGCGTTTATTTTGGAAGCGGAATCGGCGGTATCAGTACCTTTGAGAGGGAGCACACGAAGCTGATGGAAAAAGGACCGAGGCGAGTATCTTCTCTTTTTATCCCAATGATGATCGCGAACATGGCGTCCGGGATGATTGCCATCCGACACGGATGCAAAGGAAGCGCCATGCCGGCGGTCACTGCCTGCGCCTCTGGCTCCAACGCCATCGGAGAGGCGATGCGTATGATCCGTCATGGTTATGCGGACGCGATGATTACCGGGGGAGCGGAAGCAGCGGTCAGTCCATGCGGTGTTGCAGGATTCATCAACATGCAGGCGCTTTCCACCTCCCAAGATCCGGAGGCAGCGTCTCTTCCGTTTGATAAGCGCAGAGCAGGCTTTGTCATCGGCGAGGGCGCGGTCGCCTTAATTTTAGAGGAATATGAACATGCCAGGGCGAGAGGTGCCAGGATTTATGGAGAAGTCTGCGGATATGGCTCCACCTGCGACGCCTACCACATCACAGCGCCTCACCCGGAAGCTGAAGGGGGAGCGCGCGCGATGACGGACGCGATGCGGGAGGCAGGATATACCAGCGGGGATACGGTGTACGTCAACGCGCACGGCACAGGAACTCCGATGAACGACGCGGTTGAAACGATTGCAATCAAAAAGGCGTTGGGAGAGGGCGCGGCGTCAAAAGCGTATGTAAGCTCAACGAAATCCATGGTCGGGCACATGCTCGGCGCGGCGGGCGCCATCGAAGCGATGGCATGTCTGCTTGCACTGAACGAAGGCGTGGTTCCTCCCACCATAAATCTGAAGGAACGCGACGAGGCGTGCGACCTCAATTATGTACCGAATAAGGCAGTGAAAGCAGAGATCAGTCTGGCGCTATCGAATTCCCTGGGATTTGGCGGCCATAACGCTTGTCTTGCTTTCAGAAAGGTGTAAAGCGATGAACGAGACAGATATCCGTAAATATGCGGGACTTATGCAGGAACTCGGACTTACCGGACTGGAAATCACGGAGGACAATAAGGTAGTGCGTCTGGAACGCGCTGCAGGGACGGTAGTGAAAGAGACAGTAGCCGTGGACACTGTTTTAACCCCTCCTCCCCAGGCGGCCGAAGTTTCCACGAATCTTGACAGCGTAAAATCTCCGGTCGTCGGTGTATTTTATGCGGCTCCTGCGGAAAACGCTGATCCCTATGTGGCGATCGGCGACCGTGTGAAAAAAGGTCAAATCCTCTGCATTATTGAGGCTATGAAGCTGATGAACGAGATCACCGCCGAGGATGATGGGGTGATCGCCGAGATCTGTGTGACGAACGGGCAGGTAGTGGAATTCGGGACAGAATTGTTCCGTATCAAGAGGTAGACATATGAACCGAGAAGAGATTATGAAAATACTGCCTCACAGGGACAATATGCTCCTATTGGACGAGGTGGAAAACAGGGAAGGCACCGCCATCGGACACTATACGGTCCGCGGCGATGAGTTCTTTTTAAGAGGTCATTTTCCGGGGCATCCGATCGTGCCCGGGGTGATTCTCTGTGAG
Source organism: Coprococcus sp. (assembly GCA_022793995.1). GTDB lineage: Bacteria > Bacillota > Clostridia > Lachnospirales > Lachnospiraceae > Allocoprococcus. The sequence continues at coordinate 49,046 of JAAWDY010000017.1, read as the reverse complement.
ATTTTAGCACAGTCGGCGTGCGTCCTGGCGCAGGACGCCATGAGAGAAGGAACGATTTCCGTGTATACGGGCCTCAACAACGTGAAATTTCGCTCTCCGGTACGGCCTGGCGACACGGTCGAGACAAATTGCCGCATAAAAAGAATAAAATATCCATTTTATTTTGCGGAGGGGACAGTCACGGTGGATGGGAGGCTTTGCGTATCCGCTGAGTTTTCTTTCGCAGTCCAAGGAGAGTAAGTATATGTTCTCAAAAATATTAATTGCCAACCGTGGGGAGATCGCTGTCCGCATCATACGGGCATGTAAAGAGATGGGAATCGCGACCGTGGCGGTATATTCGGAGGCAGACAGGGACGCGCTCCATGTGGCGCTCGCGGACCAGAGTTATTGTATCGGAGGGCCGGAAGCTGCTCAGAGTTATTTGAATGAAAACCAGATCATCAGCACGGCCGTCCTCTCCGGAGCGCAGGCGGTGCATCCCGGATATGGATTCCTTTCGGAAAACGCCCATTTTGCCCGTCTATGCAGGAAAAACGGACTCGTGTTCATCGGACCGGATCCAGAAAGTATGGAACGGCTTGGCGACAAAGCGATACTCAAAGATATGATCCAAGATACCGGGCTTTCCGTAATACCGGGCACGAAGGCTGTCGTATCCGTGGAGGAAGCAAGGAAAGCCGCTGACAAAATAGGCTATCCGGTCATGCTGAAAGCCTGCGCGGGCGGAGGCGGACGGGGAATCCGGTTGATTCGCACGGAGGACGACCTGGAAGAGGCTTATTTCCAAGCGACGAGCGAGGCCACAAGCGCTTTTGGGGATGGAAGCGTGTATCTGGAGAAATATATCTTTCCAGCGCGCCATGTGGAGCTTCAGGTGCTCGCCGATGAGGCGGGAAAGGTGGTCTGCCTCGGGGATAGGGACTGTTCTTTGCAGCGGAGGAACCAGAAATTGATTGAAGAAACGCCATCCCCGGCGGTAAACGAGAAGCAGAGGGAAGACATCATACGTTTGGCAGGAGAGGCGGTCCAAAAGATCGGCTATGTCGGTGCGGGGACCTTAGAGTTCCTTCTGGATCAGGCGGGCCAGTTTTGGTTTATGGAGATGAATGTACGCCTGCAGGTGGAGCACTGTGTCACGGAAATGCTGACAGGTTTTGACCTAGTAAAGTGGCAGATCCGCATCGCTGCCGGAATCCCCTTGAATTTCACACAGGATGACGTCAGGATGCTGGGATGTGCGATCGAGTGCCGTATCAATGCGGGAAGCTGCGGGAAATTAAGGATGCTCCATGTCCCGGGCGGCCCTTCCGTCCGGTTTGACACCTGGCTGATCGAGGGCGCTATGGTATCGCCCTATTATGATTCGCTGCTCGGCAAGCTTATCGTCTATGCCAAAACGCGGGAAGAGGCGCTGCGTAAGATCCGGGCTTCTCTGTGTGAGCTGGTGATCGACGGGATCCCGACGAATATCGAAGAGCAGCTTCGGATTGTGGAAGACGACCGATTTACATCAGGAAACTATGATTTAACATTTATGGGGAACAGGTGACGTAATGGCTTTTATCAATTTTTTAAAACCTCAAAATCAGTTAGAACAAGGGGGACGTACCTCAGTTCCCGTCCAGCAGGATGAAGGCGAACCGGAAAAAAACTGCCCCAACTGCCACAAAGATATTCCGCTCAGCCGGCTCTGGGCAAATAATCTGGTATGCCCCTGCGGTCATCATTTCCGAATGAAAGCGCGTCAGCGCATTAAAATGATCGCGGACAAAGAAAGTTTCCATGAGCTTTATTCGGAAATGAAGTCAGGGAATCCGTTAAATTTCCCAGGATATAGGGATAAAGTGGAGACAGTACGCGCCGCCTGCGGTGAAGAGGAGGCAGTGGTCTGCGGAACCGCCAGGATCGGGAAACAGGATTGTTGTCTGTTTGCCATGGAATCCTATTTTATGATGGGGAGTATGGGAAGCGCAGTGGGAGAGAAGATTACATCTTTATTCGAGTATGCCGCGGCGCATCGACTACCAGTCGTGGGATTTACCGTGTCGGGAGGCGCCAGGATGCAGGAAGGACTGTTATCGCTGATGCAGATGGCAAAGACCAGCGCAGCGGTAAAGAGACACAGCGATACAGGACTGTTATACATCGCGGTACTCACCGACCCCACCACCGGCGGCGTTACGGCAAGCTTTGCGATGGAGGCGGATATCATTCTGGCGGAACCCGGAGCTACCGTGGGTTTTGCCGGGGCGAGAGTAGTCAAACAGACCACCAGGAAATCCCTGCCTGCAGGCTTCCAGAAATCAGAATTTGTACTGGAGCATGGATTTATCGACAGCATTGTGCTCCGTTCTAACCAGAAGAAACTATTGACCGAGCTTCTTAAAATGCATAATGGAAGGTGAGCGTATGAGTGAAGCACCGTATCATCGGGTAAAACTTGCCCGTGGCAGTCAAAGACCGACCGGGCGTGATTATATAAGAAATGTGTTCAGAGGATTTATCGAGTTCCACGGCGACCGCCGTTTCGCGGACGACCATGCCGTTATCGGCGGGATTGCAAGACTGAACCAAAGTCCCGTTACTGTGATCGCGATCGAAAAGGGGCATACCGCAAAAGAACGTACGTACCGCAATTTTGGAACGCCCCATCCGGAGGGCTACCGCAAAGCGCTTCGTCTCATGAAGCAGGCCGACAAATTTGGAAGACCGATCATCTGCTTGATCGATACCTCTGGTGCGTACTGCGGCATTGGGGCCGAAGAGCGCGGCCAGGGTCAGGCGATCGCGGAAAATCTGATGGAGATGTCCACTCTTTGCGTCCCGATTATTTCCATCCTGATCGGAGAGGGAGGAAGCGGAGGCGCTCTTGCGCTGGCCGTGGCAGACCGGGTGTGGATGCTGCAGAACGCGGTCTACTCAGTGATTTCACCGGAGGGATGCGCCAGCATTCTATGGAAGGACTCTGCAAAGGCGGAGAACGCGGCGGCAAGTCTGAAACTAACGGCGGAAGACGCCATGAGCCTTGGCGTGATTGAAAAGATTCTTTCAGAAGATGAAATTGGGAAAAAGGAATTTTATGACCGTATCCGTTTGCTCCTGGCAGAAGAAGTGAGTAGGCTTTCTTCCGACCTGGACTTGGTCGGGAAGCGTTACGACCGCTTCCGCCGTATCGGAGTAAGCGCGGTGAAACGGGATACCTGATTTGAAATCGCCTGGCGGCGATGGAACTGGAGGAAGCCCCTCGTATACACTCGGAATACCGGATTTGAAATCGCCTAGCGGCGATGGAACTGGAGGAAAATGTAAGAGCATGAGTATTTATCAAAAATTTTGCAGGGAAATTGTGGATGAGAACGGTAATTTAGAAGAACTAACCCTCTCTTACCCAGATAATTTTAACTTCGGCTACGATATCGTCGACCGGATCGCGGATGAAACCCCGGATAAAAAGGCGCTTGTCTGGTGCAATACGGACAATGAAGAGCATATATTTACTTTCGCGGATATCAGGAAATACAGCAATCAGATGGCAAATGTATGGAAGGAAGCGGGAATCGGCAGAGGAGACAGGGTCATGCTGGTGCTGAAGCGTCATTATGAATACTGGTTTGCAGTGGTGGCGCTCCACAAGCTGGGGGCGGTGGTGATTCCCGCAACCCATATGCTGACAAAAAGTGATTTCGCATACCGTATCGAGATGTCGAAAGCCAAGGCGATCGTGTGTACTGTACAGGATGAAGTACCGTCAAGGATAAAGGCGGGACTAAAGAAGTCCGGCACATCCGCACAGCTCTGGTGTGTACAGGAAGATGTGGAAGGATTTCAAAATCTTACAAAGGCGATGGAAAATGCGAAAACAGAGTTTGCACGCGTAAAAACTTCTGCTTTTGACCCCATGATACTCTACTTTACTTCCGGCACTACGGGATACCCCAAAGGGGTTATCCATGATTTCACCTATCCTCTGGCGCATATCGTCACTGCGAAGTACTGGCAGAAGGCAGAGGAGGGCGGCCTTCACTTTACCGTTGCCGAGACGGGATGGGCGAAGGCGTCCTGGGGGAAGATTTACGGTCAGTGGTTAGTGGGGAGCGCGGTTATGGTGTTTGATTTTGACAATTTTGAGCCAAAACAGCTGACATCCATCATCAATCGTTACGGGGTGACTTCATTTTGCGCCCCTCCGACTGTGTACCGCTACCTTGTACGCAAAGGTGTTCCCGAAATGCCGACTCTAAAGCATGCCTCAACAGCAGGGGAGAAGTTGGCCCCCGAGGTGTTCCGTAAATTCAGGGAGCGTACAGGACTTCATCTCTGTGAAGGATACGGGCAGACAGAGACGACGCTTCTTATGGCAAATTTTGGAGAAAACGAACCGGTAGAGGGTTCCATGGGAACCATATCGCCCTTTTATCATATTGAACTTCGCGGTAAACATGGGGAAGCCGTAGCGGAAGGAGAGATCGGCGAGGTTGTCATCGTTCCGCCGGAGAGCGGCCGTCAGGCAGGAGTATTCTGCGCATATCTGGACAACGAAGAACAGTATCGGCACGTATGGCGCGGCGGGGTGTACCACACCGGAGACGCGGCCTATAAGGATGAAAACGGATATTACTGGTTCCACGGCCGATTCGATGATATCATCAAGACCGGAGGGTTCCGCGTCGGTCCCTATGAGGTGGAAAATGTGCTGATGGAGCATCCCGGCGTGGTGGAATGCAGCGTGGTCGGGGTCCCGGATACACTCCGCGGCCAGGCCATCAAAGCGGTAATCGTTCCGGGCAGCGGGTATACGCCCTCCAAAAAACTGGAATTAGAGATCAAGGATTTCTGCAATCAGAAACTTGCAGAATATAAATGGATCCGGATCATAGAATTTGTAGAAGAAATGCCGAAAACCATCAGCGGGAAAATACAAAAAAGTGTACAACGGATCTGAGAAAATGTGGTACAATGTGCACGAAGGCAATGAGCAGTGCGAAAACTTTCAGGACCAAATCGGCTGCTGGCAGACGGATTTGGGCATGGAAGTTTTCATAGGGCGAGAGCCCGTGAACGAGAAAGCCGGAGGCTTACGAGTATGGCACTGCGAAGCGAGGCGAGCAGGGAGAGCACGTGATAAGGAGATGCTATGGAAAATAGATTAAACGACATGGAGATCATCCTGAACCAGAATATCAGTGGTTTCCACCAATATATTTTGACGGATTCGGTACGGATCGGGTTTGTCAGCCAGAATCTTTGCCATATGCTCGGCTTTACCGAGGATGAATTTTTGAATCGAGAAGCGGATTTCTATATGACGCTGATACATCCGGCGGACGGCAAGATTTTCTCCGAATTTATGCGGGATTTAATATTGAAAGAACAGACACTTGCCGCAGAGTACCGTCTTATAAAAAAGGACGGTACGATTCTTTATGTAAACGACACCACTATTTCAAGGAAGCTGTCTGACGGCAGTTTTGTGGGGTATTCTGTACTGACGGATATCACAAAGATCAAGAATGAAAATAACAACCTACAGTTTCTCAATGAAACGATTCCTTGTGGGTTTTTAAAATATACCTGTGAGAAGCATCCTAAGATCACATATATCAACAGGCAGATGATGGAATTCCTCCGTTTTCCGAATGCGAGGGAGGGAGAACTCGACTATCTGGAACTGTTTAAAGACAATATATTTTTGATGGTTCCGATGGAAGAACGGCGTAAATTCGCGCTTTACCTGAATCGTGTTCGTCTGGCCGGAACGCCGGTCGCAGGAGAGATGGAACTGCTCCGCTGCGACGGGACGAGGGCGCATATTTTCGGATGGGTGACAAAATGTGTAAACGAGCAAGGTGTGGAAGAATTTCAGAGCGTGTGCATGGATGTGACAGAGCGGCACCAGGCAAGAAAAGCGAATGAAACAAAACGTTATCTCAAAGCGTTATCGGATGTGTATGAGAAGATTTTTGAATACGATCTGGGGACGAACACAGTGAAATGCCTGTACAGCAATAATTCACCCATGTTCAGATGGGTCGAAAATATCCCGATGCAGATGGAGGACGCCACGGAAAAGTGGATCGCTGGTACGGTTGTAGAAGAAGATCTCCTGAAAGTCCGTTCTTTTTTCAAGGATTTTTACCAGAAGAATCTGTATCAACCCGGGAACAGGCCCCCGCAGATCACCTATAAGGCACAGGCGTCGAACGGGGAGATAAAGACATACAGCGGCATTTTTCTGAAGATCGACCACTCGGTTAGTCTTTACTGTAATAGAAGCATTGCAAATACAGAGGATACGGATATTTTAAGAAACGAGAATATTTCCTTGAAGGAAAATATGCAGGAGCTGCTCATGCGTTTTACAGACGGGGCAGCGGCTTTTGAGATGACGGATAAATATGTGACACCTCTGTATGCAAGCGATAATGTCTGTGGGTTTTTCGGATTCACCAAAGAAGAATGGATTCCAATGATGAAAAAAAGCACGCCGATCAAGGAATTCGTTTCCCACAGCGAGACGGCCTACGAAGAGTTTGCAAAGCTTCTGCAAAACGGTGAGGCAGAGTTTACATATTTTGACTTCACGACCGAGACAGAGCGGCGTATCAAGGCGATCTGCTCCCAGAAGACGCCGGGAGGCCCTTCGCCGAGGTACGTTATGCTCTATAATGTGGAGGATACGAAGGAGAAGTCCGAGGGAGGAACAGAGAAGGAGAGGATAGTGTCCATCCGTACCTTCGGCTATTTTGATGTTTTTGTGGGGGAGAAGCCTATCGCGTTCCGTAATAAAAAATCAAAAGAATTGTTCGCCCTCCTGGTGGACCGCCGTGGCGGATACATATCTTCGGAGGAAGCGATCAGCTTCTTATGGGAGGATGAACCGGTCAGCCCGGTGACGCTGGCTAGATACCGCAAAGTCGCGCTGCGTCTTAAGAATATCCTGGAGGAATATGGCATTTCGGATGTTGTGGAATCGGTGGACGGCAAACGCCGCATCGTGACAGAAAAGGTACAGTGTGATCTATACGATTATCTTTCAGGAAAAGAAGAATACGCACAGCTCTTTAAGGGCAGCTATCTGACGAACTACAGCTGGGGGGAGAATACCCTGGCGGAGCTTACCGGGGATATGCTGTATTGAAATGTTTTATGAAGCGAAGGCTTCCGAGTTGTGCACGGCATAATGTGAATGTGGGAAGGGAATCGTTATATGGATAAGTTTGTCGACCGTAAAACAGAGATGGAAAAAAGCCGCAGACTTTATTGAGAATAGTCTGCTGAAAAATGCGGAAGTCAAAAATTGGGATACAATATTTAAAGCAATCACGGACGCTGTACGGCACAGATTCGCCTTAGACAGATCCCATTTTCCCATTATCATGAGTTTTTTCCAAACAAAAGCCGCAGAGAATTGATTGAAATGTATGCGGTGACAGGAGGCGTTCCCAAATATATTGAATTATTTTGTGAAAGATCCGATGTTTACAGATCAATTCAGGATTGTGTGGTTAATCCTTCTGGGTATTTATATGGCGAGCCTTATTTTCTACTGCAGCAGGAGGTGACAGAGATCGGGAGTTATTTTTCTGTAATCAAGGCGATAGCAGCGGGGAATAGAAAGTTGTCTTCGATCTCTACAGTATTGGAGATCAAGGCGACCAGTCTGACTAAATATTTGAAAACATTGATTGATCTCGATATTTTAGAACGAGAGGTTCCGGTCACAGAGGAAAATCCTGAAAAAAGCAAAAAGGGATTATATAAGATCAAGGATAATTATATTCGTTTCTGGTTTGCTTTTGTTTACCCTAACAGGAGTTTTATTGAAAGCGGGAACAGCCGTATTGTAATGGATAAGATCCGTAAAGGAGTACTCAGTTCTCATACGGCTTTTGTGTATGAGGATATCTGCCGTGAAAAATGTGGGATCTGAATACCAAAGACTGCTGGCCGTTCCATTTTTCAAAGATCGGACACTGGTGGGACCGTAAGAATGAAATTGATATTGCGGCGCTTGACCCGGAGGGAGATGACCTGATCCGTGGGGAATGCAAATATTGGAAGGAGCCTGTGGGGAAGAATATTCTGTATGAATTGGAGCAAAAAGCAGATAAAGTAGAGTGGAAGAAAAATAGACGCCGCGTTTGGTATGTGCCGTTTAGTGCCGCAGGGTTTACGGAAGAATTGAAAATAATCGCAAAAAAGAGGGAGGACCTGCAATTGTTTGATGAACGATCAGCGTGATCGTTCTGCAGGGCGTTTGAGAGGAGCAAAAAGAATGGATAACCATACAATATTGAGGATTGCCATGCAGCAGTCGGCGTATGACTGTAATTGTGCGCCAGAGGATTTTACAGCGGAGAAAAATAGCGTCCACGAGTCGATCGCGACGGATAAAGCCAGGCGGTATCTTGAGCTTCCGCATATCTGCAATCTTGTTTCTTATGGCACGAATATCGTGGCTTCAGGGCAGCGGGATCTTCTGCCGGAAATCGAAAGGTTTATAAACAGAAGTCCTGATATTGAACATTGTTTTGAGACACCAGGGCTGTATCCTCTAAACAAAATTCTTGCGAAAGCTGGAGCAAGAATATGTTTTATGGCAGACTATTTCCTGCCGGATATCGACGCGGTATTTCGGTACAACAATCGCTGTCCGTATGAGATAAAAGTGATGGAGGCGCCGGAGTTTGGCGGGCTGTATATTCCAGAATGGAAGAATGCACTGTGTGTGGACAGGAAGCATCTGGACAGGCTGGGCGTCGGCGCTTTCCATAAGGGGAAGCTGATTGCTCTGGCGGGCTGTTCTGCTGACTGTGATACGATGTGGCAGATCGGAGTGGATGTCCTGCCCGAATACAGAAGGCAGGGGATTGCCTCGGCGCTTACGAACAGGCTTGCCAGGGAAACGTTTGAGCGCGGCTTCGTTCCGTTTTACTGTGCGGCATGGTCGAATGTGAAGTCTGTAAAAAATGCGGTCCGCAGCGGCTTTGTCCCCGCATGGGTCGAAGCAACGGCAAAGAGCGATGCATTTATTGAAGATATGATGAAGAAAGATAGGCAGGGATGATCCTTGCCTATCCTATTTTTTTGAAATCTCTTGACATACATATATCGCAGTACTATACTATTTGTATCGTAGTGCGATGTATCGCATCGCTGAATGAGGTGATAGAATGGATAGCCATATTAGAAGAGTATATGTGCCGATGACGGAGACTGGTTTCTACATTTTATTATGCTTAAGAGAAGAAGCTCACGGGTATAGTATTGTGAAAAAAACAGAACACTTAACGCAGGGTGAGATAAAGATCAGTCCCGGAACATTATATGGCAGCTTATCCAAGATGGAAAAAGACGGACTTATCAGGTTTGTCAGAGAAGAGGAGAAGCGCAAGATCTACTGTATCACAGAGCTCGGGACACAAGTGCTTGATCTGGAAATGAGGCGGATTGAACGTTTATATAGGAGTATGGAGGAGGCAAAATAATTATGAAGGAGAAGAAAACAGAATTTCGGATTTTCACTGTTCCAGAATGGAAAAAAGAAGAAAGATATTTAAGAGAGAGGCACAAAAACGGTTGGGAATTTAGCTCGGTTACCTTTCCCGGTTTCTATCATTTTACAAGATGCGAACCGAAAGACGTCGTCTATCAGTTGGACTTCAACCAGGAAAGTGAAACGAACAGAAGCGAGTACATTCAGATATTTTCTGACTGCGGCTGGGAATACCTGCAGAATTTTTGCGGTTATAGCTATTTCCGCAAAGCAGCTTCGGAAATGAACGGGACGGAAGAAGAAATTTTCTGTGACGATGCTTCCCGATTGGATATGATGAAACGAGTTTTCATGAAGCGTATAACACCGCTTCTTGGTATTTTCTTCTTGATGATTATTCCACAGATCATGCTCCAAAGCCGGTTCAACCGGCCTGAAAACCATGTTTTGCTGGGGATATTTTGTATAATGTTCGTTGTATATCTCGCATTTTTTATTGTGTTTGGCATTCAATATTGGAAATGTTTTAAGGATATTCACAGGTAAAAGCAGAGAGGAGGAGAGAAGATGTTCATTGATTTTGTAGAAGCGGCTTTCCCATGGATCGCAATGGGACTATTTACAGCGGTTTGTTGTTCCTTAATGAGTGAAAAGAAATAAAATTTTCAAAACAGCGTTGTCTGTAAAGGCTATTTTTGATATAGTTATTGTAAAGAAAATGTTCCTGTATGGTTTTACGGAAAGGATAAATGATTTGGGTACAGAAAATTTGAAACAGGTTCCGGGAACCGAGGAATCAGAAGCATAGGCTTCGGCCATCCAGCATGAGGACGCAGCCTTCAAGACGGCTTTCCGGTATTTTTCTGATGTGCTGCTCCCATATTTCGGGATCACGAAAAAAGCTGTGGATATTACGGCAACAGAATTGGTGTATCTGGATGTAAAAGTATTTCACGAAGACTTTAATTTTGTCATGGAGGATGGTTCTTGGGCGCATTTTGAGTTCCAGAGCAAAAACGAAGGTCTGGAAGGCTTGAAGAGGTTCCGGGTCTACGAGGCGCTTGCCAGCTACCAGTATAAGGTTCCAGTTACTACTTATGTGCTGTTCTCAGGGAAGATTAAAAAGCCAATGTCGGAATTTACAGAGGGTGTGAATACATTCTGCATCGTCCCAATTACGATGCAGGGCCGTAATGCGGATCAGGTAATCCAAGGACTTTGGGAGAAACAGGAATGCGGCGGGAAACTAACGGAAGAGGATCTGGTTCCACTGACACTCTGCCTGCTAATGGGCGGGGAGATGTCTTTAAAAGACAGAGTGAAGGCAGCGTACCAGATTACACGGGCAGCCGGTTCTGTCGGGCAGGAGGAATTGGATAAGATTGAGGCAGTATTGTATATCTTAGCAGATAAATTTTTAGAATCTGCAGAGATGGATGAATTGATGGAGGTGATCGGAATGACACGGTTGGGACAGAAATTGGTGGATAGAGGAATCGAGCAGGGTAAGGTATTGGGAAAAGAAGAGGAAAGAATGGATATCGCCCAGAATCTGATTGACATCTTGGATGAAAAAGTGATCGCACAGCGGACAGGGCTTTCATTGGAAACTGTAATTCGATTAAAAGATAAACAGGTGTCAACGCCTGCATTGTAATTTGCTACACATGTGAAGAGTATGAAAAGAGCCATCTGGTGATGATATTACCTATCATCAGATGACTCAAAAATCTGTTCCATTTTGTGCTTTTTTATCTGCATTTTCTACATGATTTTCCAGAACCGTATCATCTACATTTCTTTGCAGATATATTTCCATCTGTACACCGTCGCTATCTTCCCAGAAAATAACCTTGGCCTCTATCTGCCTGTTCCTAGTATACTATTTGGTGAGGTATCACAGAAAGGACATTATGGAAATGATATACACAATATTAGTCATAGAGGACGAGCCGGACATCAATGCTCTTCTGGCAAAAATACTCCGCAGATCCGATTATAAGGTGATACAGGCATTTTCCGGGACGGAGGCCCAGAGGGTACTGGCGGGGGAACGCCCCGACCTTATCCTGCTTGACCTGATGCTACCGGGAATGCCGGGGGAAAAGGTCCTCTCTGACCTGCGCGGGGACTATCGTATGGACATTCCGGTGATTGTGATCTCAGCTAGGGATTCGCTGGACGATAAAGTTTCCCTGTTAAAGAATGGAGCGGACGATTATATCACAAAACCATTTGAACCGGAGGAAGTCCTTGCGAGGATAGAGGCATCCTTAAGGCGTGTCGGGAAGAGCAGAGTGTCCGAGAAGGAATTGGTCTGTAAAAATCTAAAACTCTGCCCCGGGTCAAGGAAAGTGACCTTGCATGAAAAAGAGCTGACCCTGACGGCGCATGAATTTGACATTTTGTTCCTTCTTATGCAGAACCCTGAGAAGGTGTATTCAAGGGAGCTTCTCTATGAACAGGTATGGCACGGCGGGTATTACGGAGAAAATAACACGGTAAACGTCCATGTCAGCAATATAAGGAAAAAGCTCAAAGAAATTGATCCTTCGGAAGAATACATCCAGACCGTGTACGGAATCGGGTTCAAGTTGAAAGAAACTTTATGACTTCTTTAAAAGTTCTTTATGACTTTTTAAAACGGAAAGCGGTACAATGCCTTTGAGTCCAGAAGGTATGGATAGAAGGAGGCGGCTTATGGGCGATTATGTAATAGAGACAAACCAGGTGACAAAAGCGTACGGGGTGTTCCTTGCGCTCGACCGTGTGAGTATTCATGTAAAAAAGGGAAGCATATATGGGCTTGTAGGAGACAACGGCGCTGGGAAAAGTACGCTGTTGAAGCTCTTTGCGGGTCAGAGCTTCGCCACGGAAGGGGAAATAAGGATACTGGGAAGAAGCGGAGAAAAAGAACTTATGGACGTCCGAAAGAATATCGGCTGTATGGTGGAGCAGCCGGGATTTTTCCCGAATATGACCGTGGAGCAGACGTTAAAATATTATTGTATCCAGAAAGGTGTCCCGGATGGCAGGCGGGTGGGAGAAATGATGCAGCTTACGGGAATCGCCGAAAAAAGGAAGACAAAATGCGCAAATCTCTCCCTGGGGCAGAAGCAACGGCTGGGGCTTGCAATCGCGATGATCGGGGCGCCTCAGATTCTGATCCTAGACGAACCGATCAATGGGCTGGATCCCAGCGGTATCATTGAGATGCGCGGCCTCTTTCACCGTTTGAACCAGGAAAAGAACATTACGATCTTGCTGTCGAGCCATATCTTATCGGAGCTACAACAGATCGCAGACGATTACGGTTTTTTAAGCAGGGGGAAGCTCATCGAGGAGATCAGCGCAAGAACCCTTCGGGAAAAGTGTTCAAACTGCATCGAGATGGCGCTCTCAGATATCGAAAGGTATTCAGCCCTGTTTGAGAAAGCTTTTCCCAAGGAAATATATAAGATCCTGCCGGAAAATATTCTGCGTATTGAGGCTCCCCAAAAAGATGCGGAGGCTTACAGCCGGCTGGCTTCTGAAAACGATATTTATATCACAGGAATGCGGACGATTCAGACGTCTTTGGAAGATTATTACATGGAACTCAAAGAAAGAGGTGCGGGAAAATGATGAATTATACAAAAAGTGAATGTTATCGGGTAACCCATACGAAGGGAATCTATCTGACAACCGGGATATTGACGATACTTGTGCTCCTGTTGAATGTACTGGACAGCCTTTTCGGGGGAATCTACGCCACGAACTCGTTCTCGTACTCCAATCTGGTGGGATATCCCATGATGTACGGCGTGATGGGAGTGAATATCGCCTATGTCCTTTACGAAGGAAGCCGCAAAAATGGGAATTTGAAGAACACGGTCGCAAGCGGTATTTCCCGGGTGGAAATTTTTGCGGGGGAGTGCATCGTATCGATTGCGGCGGCTACCGTCTCCATGATATGGGTGATTTCCGTCTGGGTCATAAGCGCAGAAATGCTTCTGGAAAAAACAGGGCCGGTCAGTCTCTCTGATTTTCTGATGGAAGTCCCGGCTATGTACCTGATCGCAGTCGCATGCCTCATCTCCAGTATCGTATTCCTAGATTTCTTGGGAAATCTGATCGCGGCGGGCATCACATGGATTGCTATTTGGTTCTTTCTTCCTACTGCTTTTAAGCTTTTAGGATTTCGGTTTAACATGCTTGCCGGGATTGCCATGTGGTTTCCAGAAAACTTCCTGGAAGTAAACAGGCTCCACGTAAACCTGTCGGAATGCATTACGGCGTGGGATTCATCGGCGGGACTGGCGCGGTGCATCCTCTCCGGGGCAGGGCTTGCGGCGGTGTTCTCGCTTCTGGGGGTATTGTTACTGAGAAAGAAGGATTTGTCGTAGAAAATGGAATCACGATTAGGAGAAAAAGAATATGCTGCACGACATGCGATTTTGGATCATACTGCCAATCATAGCGGGAGGTTATTTTGCCTTTCGCTATTTTTCCCTCATCTATGCGATGAAAAAAATACGAGGGGAAATGGAAATGATACGCCAGGACCTTACCCAGAACCAGATGGTCCATCTGCCGCTTCCGGATCCGCATTCGAAAAAGCTTTTATGCGCCCTCAACGCTGTTTTGGAAGAGATTCAAAGGGAGCGAGGGCGCTATGAGAAACGGGAAAAAGAATTTCAAAGGCAGATCGAGGATGTGAGTCACGATCTGCGCACCCCGCTGACTGTGATCCTGGGTTACCTGAAGCTTTGCCGGAAAGAGGACGGCAGGCAGGCCGTGAACAATGAGGAATTGTCCGACACCATAGAAATCGTGGAACGAAAAGCACAGGCGATGAAAAAGCTTGTGGCGCAGTTCTATGATTATTCCCGCATTCAGGCAAAAGACCATGTGACACATTTGGAAAAAATCGATGTGTCACGGATCTTGCGGGAATCTCTTATGGGAAATTACCAATTATTGGAGCAGGCACATCTGGAGGTGGAGATCGATATCCCGCATCACCCGGTCTGGATATCCGGGGAGGAGCAGGCTTTGGAAAGAATCTTTCAGAATTTATTTCAGAATGCAGGAAGATACGCGGACACGATGTTTCGCATTGAAATGGAAGAGAAGGAAGAGGAGACTCGGATCTGGTTCATCAATGATACAGATATATTGACGGACGCGGATATGCCGTATTTATTTGACCGATTTTACATGCAGGATATCTCCCGGGGGCAAAGTGGGACAGGCCTGGGCCTTACCATCGCGCGGTCGCTTGCGGAAGCGATGGGTGGTAGGCTTGCGGCAAGGATGGAGGAGGAGAAGGACAAAGAGGGGGAGATACGCAGCATCGTTCTATTTGAATTGTATTTGAAAAAAAATTGACGATTTGTCTGAAATGTCGGAAATTTACACGTTGTTTCCCGAGTTTTTACATCGTTTTCACAAGGTACAGACCTTAAAATATAAGTATAAAAATCTTTCAACTGTGCGATGGAAACCGCGAATCATAGCAGCCCTCCGTACAGTTGGGAAATCTTATATTACAGTCGGATGGCTGGAGGGAAGGAGTAAAGGAATGGAACGAAGGAAATGGCGGCAGCGAAGCAAGCGGTTTTGGTCCATGTTGTTTGCACTTGGTCTGGCGGTCACAACATGTTGCCCGGTGATGGCGGCAGAAGGAGCGAAAGACTCCAAGGCGGTGCAGACAGAAATAAAAGAGATCGCTGCGATTGGTTTTAGTACGATGAGTGATCTAAATGCTTTGAACGGATGGACGATCGCCGCAGGCGCATGCGGATCAGTTCAGCGTCCCTTATTTAGCGGACGGCAAGGGAACGGTAGCCTATACGCTGCTGACAGAGGGAGACTGGTCGGAATAAAAGTCGCATGAAGGAACGTACCCAGAGCGCTGTGTTCTATGTAAGCAATAGCGGGAACGACGCGGCGGATGGACAGTCTGAGGCTGCCGCATGGAAGTCCATAGACCGGGTGAACCAGGAACACTTTATTCCGGGCGACCGTATTCTCTTCCAAAGAGGCGGAACCTGGGAGAACCAGACCTTACAGCCGCAGGGAAGCGGGGGCGCTTCGGCGAAGATCACGCTTGGCAGCTACGGAACAGGCGATTACCCGAAGATCGCGGCAAACGGTAAGATGAATGACGCGGTGTTCTTCTGTAATCAAACAGTATTAGGATATCGAGGAATTTGACATTTCAAATACGGTAGAAGGCTTCCGCATATGCGTGCAACGGGATCTATCTGACGAGCAGTAAGGATTCACTGATCCAGAGAAATGTGCTGGAGCATATTGGAACCTGCGGAATCGAGCTGTATTTTGCCGATAATATCGCTGTACAGTACAATGAAATATCGGACGTTGTGAAAAAGGCCCACGGAGCGGACGACAATGCCATCGACCCTGACTGGCGTGTGACGAACGCATTGATCCAGTATAACTATGTACATAACTGCGGCGAGGGCTTCCTCCTCTGCGGCGTAGCGTTCAATTCCGACGTGTTCCGCTATAATTTGGTGCAGGACTGCGGAAGAAGTTATGTTCATTATTCTATGGGAAGCGGATATTTCCAGCTTTATAATAATGTATTTTATCGAAGTAAAGACGGAAAGGGCACCGACTGGATACCAGACGCCCTCTGACTGAGGGGGAATTGGAACGTTTGACCGAGGAATTTATTATTGAGTATACTTATAATTCCAATGCAATTGAGGGAAACACTTTAACCCTTCGTGAGACGGATATGGTTTTGCGTGGCCTGACGATTAATAGGAAGCCGTTAAAAGACCATATGGAAGCAGTCGGGCATAAAGAGGCGTTTGATTTTGTGCAGGACTTGGTAAAAGATCGGGTTCCTTTATCGGAGAGTATTATCAGGCAGATACATTATCTTGTATTAGCGGATAAACGGGAGGACCGGGGAATTTACAGAAGAGTTCCCGTCAGGATTATGGGTGCGAAACATGAACCGGTACAGCCCTATTTAATTCAGTCTAAAATGGAACAGTTGTTGGAGACTTATAGGAATAGTACGGAGCATATTATTCCCCGGCTTGTACGGTTTCATATTGAGTTCGAGGGGATTCATCCTTTTATAGACGGGAATGGCAGAACAGGGAGGCTGCTTGTAAATTTGGAATTGATGAAAGCAGGATATCCGCCAATTGACATTAAGTTTGCAGACCGGATTTCGTATTATAATGCATTTGATGAATATCACGCAAAGCATAATCTTGGTGCAATGGAAAAGATGTTTGCGGGTTATGTGAATGCAAGGCTGGACGGTTACTTGCTGATGCTGGAAGAATAATTGTGAAAGGCGGAATGTCGCAGTATTTTTGGGTTATTCTAAACTGGCGCGAGCGGTGGGTAGGTGAACGAATCACCTACCTCCTACTCGATTAGGGGACCTGGCTAAAAATGCTCCGTCCCTAATTGGCAAAGTTTCTTCACATATTCAAGTCCCAACCTTAAATCTTCAAAGCTATTGCGTTCATATCCTGTATCCTGGCACGTCACCAGCCATTCGGGATTGCATGCTTTTATATAAGGAAGCTGAGATGCGATATTTGAAATACCGTAACCGGTGGGCCGGAATTCAAAGAATCCTCTCTCGGCCCCTCCTCTTTTCCCTTCCAGGTCAAAAGGATTGCCGATTTTCTCCATATCTGTTGCAAAAAAATCCTTCACATGCACAAACGGGCATCTGTTTTGATATCTCTGCAGATACGAAACAGGATCGGCTCCCCCAATCTGCATCCAGCCCAAATCCGGCTGCAGAAGCAGGAACTCTGTGGGAATAGAGTCCATAAGGATATCCAGGTGCGTCTTCCCGTTTATTTTTTCTCTTAGTTCAAAATCATGGTTATGATAGAGAAGCTTAAGGCCATGGGCGCTGCATTCTTTCCCGAGTTTTGTGAACCACTCGACTGTCTCTCCAAAATACTCGCCTCCCGGAAGATGTTCTTTTCGCAGGCTTCCAGCCGTCAGGCTGT
Organism: Coprococcus sp.; assembly: GCA_022793995.1. Classification (GTDB taxonomy): domain Bacteria; phylum Bacillota; class Clostridia; order Lachnospirales; family Lachnospiraceae; genus Allocoprococcus. The sequence continues at coordinate 31,547 of JAAWDY010000017.1, read as the reverse complement.
AAAACCCCAACTCTTCATGAACGGCCACTACATCCTTCAAATTGTCCATAATGTCATAGAGAGACAGATTATTACCGGCAGGCGTCAGGGAATATTCCAGGAGCATCTTTTTAATTTCCTTTTTATCCCATCCGCCAAATCCCACAAATTCCACACCGTCAAAGCCGATCTGTGCATATTGCTCCAGGATCTTTGGCATCTCTTTTTCCAGCTTGTCACGAAATAAAAACGTAGGGGCAGCGATCTTTGGCTTCCACATATCTACTCGCCCTCCGGCAGCGCGTAAGAAATCACAGAACGTCCTACGCTTTGGAACTTTTCCAGCCCTTCCAGCGCTTCATTTATTTTCTCCAAGGGATACTTTTTGTAAATATAAGGCTTCAGGACGCCTTGCTCTACCAACTTAATGCATTCTTCCAGATTTTCCCTCGTGCAGCCCCGGACACCGATAATTTCCTTTTCCTTCACCACAGTCTCCTGATAGTTCACTGTAAAATTTGTATCCATATATCCGATTTCCACAAGCTTTCCGGACGGCTTAAGCATACGGAACAGCTTGTCGATTGAATCGTTCAGGCCTACCAGGTCAAAAATCACATCACAGCCAAGACCTTCTGTCAGCTTCATAATTTCCTCATGTAAATCTTGCTGCTTTGTATTAATGACCGTATCCGCTCCGAATTCTTTAGAGGCATCCAGCTTGGCCTGAGTGCGTCCGCTCACATAAACCTCGGCTCCCAGGTATTTGGCGGCCTGGACGCCCTGGATTCCCAAAGCCCCTGCGCCGTAAATCAAAATTTTGTCGCCCTTTTTCACCTGTCCCTGATCTTTTATGGCGTGGTACATGCAGCTGACTGCATCGGGAATAATACAGGCCTCGTCCAGAGGAATATCGTCCCGGATGGGGAACAACGTCTCTTCCGGTACGACGCAGTACTCTTCGTGCGAGCCGTCCCGCTCGAAACCAATACGGACACGGTTTCTGCAGAGATGGGATTTGCCAGCCTTACACAGATCACACTCGCCGCACACAACATCAATCCCTACTACGACATGTTCGCCCACATCATGCGCCGTCACACCCTCTCCAAGCTGTTCTATAATTCCGGCCATTTCATGTCCCGGCACATACGGCACCTTCACTGTGGGGATTCTTCCGTCCCGAATATGTAAATCAGTAGCACAAAGCCCGCTTCCGACCACTTTTACAAGCACCTCGCCCGGACCAGGTTCCGGTATCGGTATTTCTTCCAATGACAACGGTTTTCTAAATTCTTTGAGTACCGCTGCCTTCATCATTTTCTTCATTATCCGCGCCTCCGCCGTATGTTCTTCTTATGGATTGATAACAACCTTAATAGAGCCTTCTTTTTTATGCTCAAAGATATCGACTGCTTTCTCGTATTCCTCCAGAGGGAACCGGTGGCTGATAAGCGCTTCCCCGTTAATTGCGCCTGTGGAGAAGAAATTCAGTACCTTCTTAGAAACATCCGGATTCGCCTTCGCCCCTAACAGTTTCAGCTCATTAAATACAACTGTATTCATAGGAATTTTTAAGTCTGCTGGATCATGGTAATTTGCGATCAGTGCAATTTTACCTGTTTTGCGGGCCATCTGGCACGCTTTATAAGGAGAATCATTTGCTCCTGAGCACTCCATGACCTCGTCCGCGCCGATTCCACCGGTCAGCTCCAGAACACGTTTCACAGGATCTTCTTTTTCAAAATCAATGCAAATATCAGCACCCAGCTCTTTTGCTTTCTCCAGCTTTGCCCCGCGACCGATCATGATCACACGGCCGGCGCCGAGAGCCTTACATTCCTGCATTGCACATAACCCGATCGGTCCCGGGCCAAACACAACACAGGTTCCGCCGGGAGTTACGCCTGCCAGTTCGACTCCGTGCATAGCCACGCCTGCTGTATCGCACATAGAAGCGACATCATAGCTTACATTATCCGGAATCTTACAGAGCGATCCTGTTTTGTATACATTGTATTCTGCGTTGGCGCCTTCCCAATAGAAACCATAGTGGCGGTGTCCTGTATCCAGGCCTCCGTCATGCCCGTCTCTTCCATAATTCAAACATACTGTATAATGTCCGCGTTTGCAGTTTTCACAATGGCCGCATCCATGATGCGCTTCTCCGGCAACCCGGTCGCCGGCCTTAAATTCATCGACGCCCTCGCCGACAGCCACAACCTGTCCGGCCCATTCATGTCCCATCACAAAAGGATAATACGGCGGCCAGTTGGTAAACGCATACCCTCCATGAATCATTTTGGGATCAGAACCACAGATCGCTACCGCTTTAATTCTGCACAAAACCTCTCCCGGACCCGGCTTTGGTACCGGCATCTCAACAATGTTCAGCTTGTCATATGCCTCTAAAACAACAGCCTTCATCGTATCTGGAATATCAAATTTCATTTCACAGCCCTCCTGATTCGTATAATTTGTTCTACAAGTTACCTTCAGAATATCACGCATTATAAATACTTGTCAATGGGTTTTCTCTCTACTTTTGATATATTCGTTATTTTAGAAGGATATATACTGGATATTTTTATGTAAATATCACAATTATTATGATTTTTTGCATCTCTAATTTATTCTACAAATACTGCGTCTGACTCGATGCGCATCAAGTTAAATGCCCCGTAGCGTGCTACGGGGCATTGGGTCTACGCTTTGCGGAAATAAGCTATTCCTGCGGGTTCTTTGCTTCGAGTATTTTGCGCTCGCTCATGAATTTTCTTGCGTATATGATAAAGTCGTTTCTGTTTTTCGCCAGCGCATCCATATCCTTTATGGACCAGTCATAGAACCCTTTGCCGGTTTTATATCCCAGGTCTCCGTTATCTACCAGCTCTGCAAACAGGGGCGAGGGATCGGTGCGGGCGGATATTTCGGGAAGTACGGTGCGCTGTACGTTTTGGCACAAATCCAGACCCGCCGCCTCGATGTGCTCCAGGGGGCCCCATACAGGAAGCCGGATACCCATGCCCATTTTGACGGCCGTGTCGATATCTTCAGGGTCGGCAAGGCCGATTTCTACGATGTTGACAGCTTCACGGATTACGGCCTGTAGGACCCGGTTTGCCAGTTGCCCGGGAAGGTCCCGCTTTACGAGCACGGCGGCTTTTCCCCAGTTGTTCAGGGTGTTTTTCACGGAAACAGCGATATCAAGATCCGTCCTGTCGCCGACAACAACCTCCACCAGAGGTACGAGGTGGCCGGGGAACCAAAAATGCGTCGTCACCGTGCGCTCCGGGTGGACATAGCACAAGGCGCTGATGTCTGTAATACGCAGACCGGAGGTGTTACTGCAAAGCGGAACCTCTGCGGGGAATACCTGGTCCATGTCCTTGAACAAATTTTGCTTTGCCTCCAGATTTTCAAAAATAGCTTCAATCACCATGCAGGCCAAGTCTTTGTAATCCGAGTAATCCGTGCCTGCGGCAAGAAGCGATTTTGCCTTTTCGGCCTCTTCGGCGGAGCACAGCTCGTTAAAAGCCAGCTCGTCAATATTTTTCGCGGCATTTTCTTTCCCCTTTACCGCGTTATCATAGTTTAGGTCAATTAATACAGTAGGGTTTCCGGCTAATGCAGAGCAGCAGGCGATGCCGCTTCCCATAAGGCCGCTTCCTACAACGACAACCGTGTTTCTCATAGGTAAGTTCCTTTCTGGCGGCCTTGATATTCTGATGGGAATGCAGGGGCCGCCGCGGGGGTTTAGTTTTTAAGGATTCAAAAACTGCCGGATACAAACTGGGCTTGGAACAGGCAGGTCATAAATCTTTGTAAGCCTTCCGGTGTCCTGGCAGATCGAGAAAACAGTGATATTGTCTGTGTCCTGATTGCCTGCTAACAGGAAACGGCCAGAGCTGTTAATACAGAAATTCCTGGGCACTTCCCCGCCGCAGGGGACGATATCCAGTAAGGTAAGCTCACCGGTGTCCTGATTCACAGAAAAAGCGGCGAGGGTATTGTGTCCCCGGTTCGAGGCGTACAGATATCTTCCGTCCGGGGTAAGATGCAGGTCCGCACAAATGTTGTTGCCTTTGTAATCGCCAGGTATTGTAGCGATCGTCTGTTTCAGGGTGAAGCTTGCGGCGCCTTCGTCGTAGTAGAGGCAGGAGACACTGGAAGCGATTTCGTTAATCAAATAACAAAACCGATAATTGGGATGAAATTCACAGTGTCTTGGTCCTGCTCCTGGAAATGTCTGATAAAACGGAGTATCCGCGGGCGCAAGAGTGCCTTTGGCGAAATCCGTTTTATAGACCATCAGCTTATCAATGCCCAGGTCCGGTACAAAAGCGTGCGCCTGTGTGCGGTCGAAGGCAAGAGAATGTGCGTGGGGGCCCTTCTGCCGGGCGCTGATGACGCTGCTTCCCTCATGCTGGATCAACTGGCTTGTGTTCCCCAAATATCCATTGTCTTCGATCGGGAATACACAGATACTACCGCTCATGAAATTCGATACGTACACGTGAGTCTGCGCGCGATTGACAATAACATGGCACGGGTCCATTCCCCCGGTGGGGCGCGAATTCAGGTAGGTCAAAGATTTTGTGGAGGGATTGATCGAAAAGGCTGACACAGCGCCACAGGCTTGTCCGTCAAATTCCTTCAGCTCATTTACCGCATACAAATCGTTCCCGTCCGGTGAGATGCACAGATACGAAGGGTTATCCGCGGGCGCAGGCTCGCCCTCCAGGCTGATGCTGCCGGTTTTGGTATTCAGGGACAGGAGGTAAATCCCTTTCCCTTTTCCGTGAAAAATATCACCAGTGCCGAATAAAATAGGCTGTGTATAAGTTCCAATATAAAAATATTCTGTTCCCATCATTCCTCCAGTTACATTTCGTAATCAAAAGCGGTTTTGTCGTAGGCGACGGTGTTGAGCCATGCGCGCACCTTCAAGTGCTCTGGATGGTTGATATAGGCCTGGAGAGCTTCATCGCTTTCAAAAACGGAATCGATGCACAGATGGAAGGCGTCTCCACCGTTGTAGCTGAGGGCAACCCGGGCCTCCTTGATTTCTGGGATAATGGTTTTCAAATATTCCATCTTCGCATGGAATTCTTCTAGTGTTTTCTGGCGGTCTTCGGGGGTTCCGTCCTTATTGATTTTCCATAGAACAATGTGTTTGATCATAGTATGGTTTCTCCTTTCACAAAATGATAATTAGTACTACAAGATAAGAAGATTTTACCATCAAAAAAGTGCGGGAGTCAATAAAAAATACAAAAATGAATAAAAACTCATGATAAAATTTGAAAAATAAGTAAAGTTGACGGGCGCTAGAAGAAATAGGATTGACAAAATTGGTAAAAATCAAATATAAAAAATGAAAACTTTGAAATAATATTGACAATGTGCCGAAGGTATGATAGAGTGGATTTGTAGAACAAGTACGGCAAAACAGTACATCAAACAAAGGAGGAACTTTTTATGTTTATGAAGAAGAAGGTTATCGCGTTGGCTTTGGCGTCTGTATTGGCAATGTCAGTACTCACAGGGCTCGCAGGCTGCTCTGAACCTGCCGACGCCGGGAAGGAAGAGGAAAAGTCCGGTGAAGAAGGCGGAGATAGCGGAGAAAGTACCGAAGGCAAGAACATAGGTGTTTTGATTTTCAACTATGCGAATGACTACATTTCCTATGTACGAAAAGGATTAGAGGCAGAAGCGGATAAAGCGGGTGTTTCTTATCAGACGTCTGATGCGAATGATAATCAGCCTACGCAGACAGAGCAGGTTGACACACTGTTGTCGAAAGGCGTAGACGGTCTCTGCGTAGCCTTGGTTGAGTCTACGGCGGCAGAGACGGTGATCGAGAAGTGCCGTCCTTCCAATACGCCGGTTGTATTTCTGAACAAAAAGCCTACGGCAGAAGTTCTGAATACATATGACAACTGCTGGTACGTAGGCTGTGCTACGCAGCTTCCGGGCGAGCAGGAGACCCAGATGATGATCGATGATTTCAAGGCTGACTCGTCGCTTGATAAGAATGGGGACGGAAAAATCCAGTTTGTCGTCATCAAAGGCGAGAACGGACATGAGAACTCAGAAGCACGTCTGGTTGGTATGGAAAAAATAATCGAAGAGTCCGACATAGAATGTGAAATGTTAGACATGCAGGTGGGCGGCTGGAACACGCAGAAGGCAAAGGATATCATGGATGCCTGGATTTCAAAGTACGGCGATGAGATTGAAGTCGTATTATCCCAGAATGACGCGATGGCGCTTGGCGCGATTGAGTCTTTAAGAGGACAGGGATATTTTGAAGACGGCGGAAAGACGATGGCAGTCTATGGAATCAACTGTATCCAGACGGGCCTTGAGGCGATGGAAGCAGGCTATCTGAAAGGTTCTGTTATGACTGATATGATTACTGAGGGAGCAACCGGCTTCAAGGTGATCCAGAATGCCATGAACGGCGTGGACATCCAGACAGGGATTGACTTCCCATATGATGAAGAGTCTAAGTTCTTCTTCGTAGATTCGATTCCGATCCGGTTAGAGGATATTGACACAGCATGGGCTATGTATAAGTAGGGCCGGAACAGGAGATTTCAAAATAAGATAAGGCGGATGCGGGCGGAATGTTCCGTCCGCATTTTAAGAAGGTGTGGTGAAAGAAATGGAGGATATCCAGGCAAACGAACAGTATTTATTGGAAATGCTTGATATTACAAAAGAATTTCCGGGAGTAAAGGCGCTGAACGGAGTGCATCTCCAGGTTGCGCCGGGTTCCGTACACGCCTTGATGGGAGAAAACGGAGCCGGAAAATCCACCCTGATGAAGTGCCTGTTCGGTATCTATCATAAAGACAGCGGCAGGATTATATATCAAGGGGAAGAAGTGAATTTTACAGGTCCGAAGAGTGCATTGGAACATGGGATTTCTATGGTTCATCAGGAATTGAACCAGGTGCTCCAGCGAAGCGTTATGGAAAATATCTGGCTGGGGCGCTTTCCGGTTAAAAGGGGCTTTATCGACCACCAAAAAATGTACGAGGACACAAAGAAAATTTTCGACGACTTAAATATTGATGTGGATCCACAGCAGAAAATCGGCGATCTGTCTGTGTCCCAGAGACAGATGGTAGAAATAGGAAAGGCTGTTTCTTATAATTCCAAGGTCATTATATTTGACGAGCCGACCTCCTCCCTGACAGAAAAGGAAGTGGAGCATTTATTTGAGATTATTGATAAGCTCCGCAGGCGCGGGCTTGGCATGATCTATATTTCACATAAAATGGACGAGATTTTCCGTATATCGGATGAGATTACGGTGATGCGGGACGGAACCTGGATCTATACGGGAAAAGCGAAGGATATGAATTTCGACCAGGTTATTTCCCTTATGGTAGGGCGTGAGATGTCGAACCGTTTTCCAGAAAAGACGAATCATCCGTCGGATCAGGTGATACTTAAGGTGGAGAATCTGACCGGAACCTATATGCCGACGGTAAAAGAGGCTTCATTTGAACTCCGGGAGGGAGAGATTCTGGGAGTTTCGGGTCTTGTGGGCGCCGGAAGGACAGAGCTTGTAGAGACGATTTTTGGGCTTCGTAAGAGAGAGTCGGGCAAAGTATTTTATAAAGGGGAAGAGATTACGGTCAATAACCCGCTGCAGGCGATCAAACATGATTTTGCCCTTCTGACAGAGGAGCGGAGACAGACGGGAATTTTCAGTGATTTGAACATTTGTTTCAACTCCATTATTTCTCATCTTAGCGCTTATTGTAAATTTGGCTTTGTGAACGACAAGCGTATGGAACAGGATACACAGTGGGTGATTGATTCCATGAAAGTAAAAACTCCGAATCAGAAGGAGGCGATCGGCAATTTGTCCGGGGGGAACCAGCAGAAGGTGATTATCGGGCGGTGGCTTCTCAATGAGCCGGAGGTGCTGATGCTGGATGAGCCTACCCGCGGTATTGACGTGGGCGCAAAATATGAAATATACAAATTAATGGATGAGTTGGCTGCCAAAGGAAAAGCGATCATCTTTATTTCCTCGGAGATGCCGGAGCTTTTGGGAGTGGCAGACCGTATTCTGGTGATGAGTAACGGCCGTGTGGCGGGGATTGTGGACGCCAAGGAAACCAGCCAGGAAGAAATTATGCGGTATTGCGCAATGTACCTGTAACCCCGAGGACGGGATCCCTGAATTTAATCGCCTATTCGGCGATGAAAATTACAATGTAAGGAGGAGAAAAGATGGAAAAAACAAAAGCGAAAGAGTTTTTACTAAAATATGCAATTTATATTATTCTGTTGATTGTGGTGGGAGTCATTGTGGTGATGGAGCCGAGCTTCCTGAACATCCAGAATCTTTCCTTTATCCTGGCTCAGGCTTCTACGCGTCTGATTTTGGCGCTGGGAGTAGCGGGGATTATTATTTTAGGGGGAACCGACCTGGCGGCCGGACGTATGGCCGGTATGTCGGCGGTGATTTGCGCGTCGCTTCTGCAGTCTGTAGAGTCCTCCATTCGTATTTACAAGGATATGCCGCGCCTCCCCATTATTCTTCCGATTTTACTGGGAATGGCGCTCTGCGCGTTATTTTCCCTGCTTCACGGATTTTTTGTCGCGAAATTAAAGGTTGCTCCTTTTATCGCTTCCCTGGGCATACAGCAGGTGGTGTACGGTTTGTTCTCCATCTATTTCCAGGGACTTTCAAACGGTTCTCCTGTAGGAAGCATGGATCCGGCTTTTATCACGTTTGCGCAGGGCGGGTTCTATATCTGGAATTTCCGCGTACCCTTCATCATGCTGTATGCCATCGCCTGTGCGGGAATTATGTGGGTTGTATGGAATAAGACGAAGATTGGAAAAAATATGTATGCGATCGGAGGCAATTCCGAGGCGGCGTCTGTCTGTGGCGTTAACATTGTAAAGGGGATCTTAATCGTATATCTGATAGCGGGGCTTCTCTACGGATTCTCTGGCGCGCTGGAGGCGGCCCGGACCGGAAGCGTGACGAACGCCCTGGGGGCGGAGTACGCATTGGATGCGATTGCTGCCTGCGTGGTAGGCGGTGTATCGATGCGCGGCGGGATCGGACGGATCAGCGGCGTGGTAACGGGCGTGGTTATGTTCCAGGTTATCAACTACGGCTTGAATTATGTGGGAGTAAGTCCATACATGCAGTTTGTAGTGAAAGGTGGAATTATTCTGATTGCGGTTGCGATTGATACACAGAAATATCTGAAGAAAAAATAATCATAAAATAAGGCGCTGCATATATCACTTATGTCCTGCGGGTTGGAAACGCGCCTGGACCGTGGTATATGCAGCCTTGTTTGCTTAAATGTAAGGTTGTCAGATATCAGAATATTTGGTTAAAAATTCAGGATGAAGCTTTACGTAGTCATTGTAAATCCGCACCTGGTCTACAAGGAAATTCATGTGCTGGTCCATCAGGTAAGCGGCTTCGTCCGGTTTTTTGTTTTTAATGGCCTGCAGAATCATAAAATGATAATAGGTTGAGTTCCTGTCGTTTCTGGAATAGATCAGAAAGCTTTCCATTTTGGATGTGAGAATGTGCTTTATCATCTCCATCATAGTGGAAAAGATCTGATTTTTGGAGACGATAGCGATCTGAAGATGAAAATCAATGGTGGTCTTCGCGTAGGTCTTCATGTTTTCTCCGGCCATTGTGGAGGATTCATAAGTCTGTTCCAACACAAGAATATCCTCCGGTGTCACGCGTTCCGCGGCCAGGCGCGCTGCGGCGACCTCGATGGCCTTGCGCAGCTGCATCAGCTCCATCAGACTGTCTTCGCCGATCAGCATGGCGGGAATGAAGGAATTCAGATACATCTGCATACCGAGCTTTTTCACATAGCTTCCGTCTCCGCGGCGGGTCTCGAGAATCCCCAGGGTGTTCAGCTTGTTCAGGGCGGTCCGAAGCGTGTTCCGGCTGATGTTGAATTCTTCCCGAAGTTCGTTTTCAGGGGGGATCCGGTCCCCGGGCTTGTAACGTCCGGAAATGATCTGCTGAAGTAATTGTTCGTATACTATATCAGAAATAGTATTGGTTTGTGCAGGGCTCTTTGGTTTCATATTCATAACTCTCCAAAAGGTTTTGTTTTCTGAATTATAGCGGAGAATGATAAAAATGTCAAATTTTGCCAATTTAGAGGTGGGCTGCTATGAATCGTAGTCTCAACCGCACAGTTGGAAACTGTGCCAAAACCGTTGAGAAAGGCGGATTATAAATATGAAAGTGATATGTCAGTTGGGAATCATTTTTAGTATATGCCTGGCAGGAGAAGGAATCTCGGCGGCGCTTCCGTTTACATGTCCCAGCGGAATCGTCAGTATGCTGCTTTTATTTTTTCTTCTGGCGTGCGGCCTTCTGAAGGAAGAGAAGATAAAAGAAGCGGGAGATTTTCTTCTGGACAATATGGCCTTTTTCTATATTCCTGTTTCTGTGGGTATGCTGGAATATTTTGATATTATCCGGCAGCATGTGATAAAGATCTTGCTGATCTGTCTGCTTTCATTTGTACTGACGCTGCTTTCCAGCTATTACACGGTCATTTTTGTCAGACGTCTTATGAAAGGAGGGACAGACTCATGTTGAAAGAAATAACCGCATCCCCGATGTTTGGCCTGGCGATTACCTGTGCGGCTTATGGCCTGGCCGGATTTCTGAAAAAGAAAAAAGACAGTTTGATTTTTAATCCCCTTGTGTTCTCGCTGGTTTCGATCTGCCTGTTCCTTAGCGCGGCGCATATATCTTTGGAGGATTATCAGAAGGGCGGAGACCTGATTCATGCAATGCTGTCGCCGGTTACTTGCGTGCTGGCGATAACGGTGTACCGGAGAATCAAAAGCCTGCGGCGCAATATGCTGCCCGTGATTGCAGGCTGTGCGGCGGGGACGGTGACGGCTGTCATCAGCACGGTTGTTTTGTGCAGGGCGTTTGGGATGGAAGAACAGATGACGATGACGATTCTGCCGAGGTCCGTAACAGGTCCGTTTGCCATCGCTGTTTCGGAAATGATCGGAGGAATCCCTTCCATTACAATCGCATGTGTCTCCATCACCGGAATTATGGGACTTATACTGTCCCCATATCTGATGCGGATTTTGAAAATGTCCGACCCGGCGGCGGCAGGCGTAAGCCTGGGAACCAGCTGCCATGCGCTAGGGACGGTCAGGGCGATTGAGCTGGGAGAGGAACAGGCGGCTATGGCAAGCCTGTCCATGTGCCTGTCGGGCATTGTGCTTGTAGGAATCGCTCTTTTTATATAGTAGAAAGGCTGAACATGAGAAAGAGGCGGTACAAATTAAGCAATGCAATAAACAAGAGAAAACACAATAATATAGCTGAAATGCAAGAGGAGGAAAATATGAGCATTACGATCACACCTTTAAATTCAGGATTTTGTACTTCTAATCCGAAGACCTATCACTACCATCCGTCCACGCACAAATATTATCAAAATGTATCCAGCGAGGACAGGCAGCTCCCGGTGTACGCCTATTTGTTAAATACAGGCGACGAGTTGATTCTGGTGGATACAGGAATGGCGGATACGGACCGCGCCAATACATATCATCATCCCGGCTCCGAGCAGCTTCCGGATCAGGCGATGCCGGCGGCAGTCAGGAAAGCGGGCTATAAACCAGAAGATATTAAGAAAATTATTTTTACGCATCTGCACTGGGATCATACTTTTTATATGAAGGAATTTGTAAACGCACAATATTACGCACAGAGAGCGGAGTATGAATTTGCAATGCATCCGCTGCCGCTTTATTATAAATCCTATGAATACAAAGATCTGGGACTGGAAGCGCCGTTTATCGGCTGTGAATTTGAGCTGATTGACGGCGAGGCCGAGATTGTTCCCGGAGTAAGAGTATATCCGACCCCCGGTCATTCTCCAGGACATCAGGCTGTGGAAGTGGACACAAAGGAAGGCACGTATCATTTGATCGGGGACGCGGTATTTTTAATGGACAACCTGAAACCGATTCCGGAGATCTTCTATGATGTGACTCCTTCCGCGCGGTTTGTCAGCCTGCCGGACTGGTGGGAAAGCGTCAGAGAGATCAAGAGAAGATGCCCGGACACGAATTTCATCCTTCCGACCCATGAGCCTTCCCTGGTTGAGCGATTTGAAAAGACCCCGGTATTAGGCTTATAGAGAAATGACGCCGGTACGGTTGAAAATGCGAAGGAGTGGAAAAATGGCTGTAATAGGAGTAATTGCGACATTGGATACAAAAGGGCCTGAGGTTGCCTTTTTGAAAGAAAAGATTGAAAAGTCCGGGCATCAGGCCCTCATTTTAGATTCGGGTATGCTGTTTGAGCCTTTGATCTGCCCGGACATTCCCCGACATGAGATCCTAGAGCTAGGTGGAGTCGAGGACTTGGAAGCTTATAGAAAGAACGGAAAAGCAGCGCTTCAGAAAGCAATGACGGAGGGGCTGAAAAGGATGCTGCTAAAACTCTGTGAGGAGAAGCGGATACAGGGAGTTTTGTCATTAGGCGGAGGGCAGGGAAGCGCAATGTCTACAACGGCCATGCAGGCGCTTCCCATCGGATTTCCAAAGGTTATGGTATCGACAATTGCCTGTGGTTCCGCCTGCTTTGGGGATTATGTAGGCTCCCGCGATATTGTAATGATTCCTTCGATCTGTGATATCTGCGGCTTAAATTCCATCACGATCCCGATTTTTTCCGCAGGGGTCGGCGCAGTCACAGGCATGGTGGAAATGAGGGAAAGGACGTCCTATCAAACGGACAAGCCTGTAGTCGGCCTGACAATGGCTGGTGTGACGACAGAATGTGTGATGCGGGTAAAGGAGATATTGGACAGACAGGGATTTGAAACCATTGTGTGCCACTGTAATGTGGTGGGGGCCATTGTGCTGGACGAGATGGCCCAAAGAGGAGCTTTAGACGGCGTGATCGATATTACCCCGCACGATGTGGGCGGCATGGAGTTCGACGGCTTGATGAAGTGCGACGAGAATCGCTTTGCCTCCATTTACAAAAGCGGCATACCGGTGATGACACTGCCGGGCGCGGTAGATTTCATGCTGAAAAAAACAGGATCAGAAGAGGTAAAGAGGCTTGGGGACAGGGCGATGTACATCCATACGCCGTTCCACACGCATATCCGGACAAGCTATGAGGAGATGTATCGGGTCGGGAAATATCTGACAGAGAAGCATAATAGCTGCATCGGACCCAATATGATGCTGGTGCCTTTGAAGGGTTACAGCCAGCAGAATAGAGAAGGCGGCCTCATCTACGATGAAAAAGCAAATCAAGGATATGTAGATGCAGTGATGGAAAATAAAAATCCTTCCGTTATCTGTAAACTCACGGATATGCATATCAACGACCCGGAATTTGCGGAAGTAATCGCGGAGGAGTTTATGAAGCTTTATCATTCCGGGGCAAATGAAAAGGAAGGTGATTGATAGATGGAAATGACACTTAGATGGTACGGGTCAAAATTCGATACCGTAACCTTAAAGCAGATCCGGCAGATTCCGGGGGTGACAGGAGTGATTACCACCCTGTACGATACAAAGCCGGGCGAAGTGTGGGGCCGTGAACAGATCCGGGCGATGAAAAACGAGGTGGAGGCGGAAGGTCTTCATATCGCGGGAATTGAAAGCGTCAACATCCATGATGCGATCAAAACCGGCGCGACAGAGCGGGACCAATACATTGACAATTATATTGAAACCTTGAAGAATCTGGGCGAAGAGGGGATTCATATGGTGTGCTATAATTTCATGCCCGTGTTTGACTGGACGCGGACGGAGTTGGCAAGAATGCGGCCGGATGGGTCGACGGTGCTTGCCTATACACAGAAGGCTGTAGACGCGCTGAATCCAGAAAAGATGTTTGATTCTATTGCGGGCGACATGAACGGCACAGTGATGCCTGGATGGGAGCCGGAACGGATGGCAAAGGTAAAAGAACTGTTTGCATTATACAAGAACGTTGATGATGAAAAGTTGTTTGAAAATCTGAAATATTTTTTGGAAAAAATAATGCCGGTCTGCAATGAATATGATATCAAGATGGCGATCCACCCCGACGACCCGGCATGGAGCGTGTTCGGGCTGCCGCGGATTATCATTAATAAGGAAAATATCCTCCGTATGATGAAGATGGTGGATGATCCGCATAATGGAGTGACATTTTGTTCCGGCTCTTATGGGACGAACCTTGAGAACGACCTGCCGGATATGATCCGTTCATTGAAGGGAAGAATCCATTTTGCACATGTCCGGAACCTGAAATTCAATTCCCCCACGGATTTTGAGGAGTCGGCGCATCTTTCCTCGGATGGGACGTTTGATATGTACGAGATCATGAAAGCCCTGTACGAGATCGGATTCGATGGGCCGATTCGCCCGGACCATGGGCGTATGATCTGGGGCGAGACGGCGATGCCGGGGTATGGACTCTATGACAGAGCGCTGGGGGCAGCGTACCTGAACGGTCTGTGGGAAGCGATCGAAAAATCGCAGGCATAAAAAGAATGGAGGAAAAGATGAGCATAATAGAGATAATACAGAAGCTAGGCGTGGTGCCGGTGGTTGTGCTAAATGACAGCAAAGACGCGAACCCTCTGGCTGAGGCCTTGTGCGGGGGGAATCTTCCCTGCGCTGAGGTGACCTTCCGCACGGACGCCGCCGAGGAATCCATACGGATTATGACAGAGGCTTTCCCGGATATGCTGGTAGGCGCAGGGACGGTGCTGACGACAGAACAGGTCGACAGAGCGGTAAAAGCGGGGGCAAAATTTATCGTAAGCCCGGGATTCGACGAGGAAGTTGTGGATGATTGTATCGAAAGGGAGATACCGGTATTTCCGGGGTGCGTCACTCCCTCCGAGGTGGCGAAGGCGGTAAAGAGAGGGCTTAAGATCGTGAAATTCTTCCCCGCGGAACCCTTTGGCGGAGTCGGGACGATCAAGGCGCTGGCCGCGCCGTACACAGGGATCCGGTTTATGCCCACAGGCGGTATCGGGATCAAAAACCTGAAAGAATATCTGTCATGCGATAAGGTCATAGCCTGCGGCGGGAGCTGGATGGTGAAGGCGGATCTGATAAAGGGCGGCAGGTTCGATGAGATCCGGGAGATGACGAAAGAAGCGGTCCGATTGGCAAACGAGATCAGGGCACAGGAATAAAATTTTACATAGTGGCAGGAGGAGAGAGCCATGGGAAAAAGAGTGGTAACATTTGGCGAGATTATGTTAAGGCTGGCGCCGGAGGGATATTATCGTTTTGTGCAGGCGGAGACATTCGGCGCGACATATGGCGGAGGGGAGGCAAACGTGGCGGTATCGCTGGCGAATTATGGATTTGACGCGGCATTTGTCACAAAGCTTCCGAAACATGAGATCGGACAGGCGGCAGTCAATTCGTTGAGAAGATACGGCGTGGACACCTCGGGAATTGTCCGCGGCGGGGACCGGGTGGGGATCTATTTCCTGGAAAAGGGGGCCTCGCAGAGACCGTCGAAGGTGATCTATGACCGCGCCGGCTCTTCGATCTATAAGGCACAGAAAGAAGATTTTGACTGGAAAACGATTTTTGAAAATGCAGACTGGTTTCATTTCACAGGCATTACGCCCGCCCTCAATGATAACGTCGCCGGAATATGCCTGGACGCCTGCAAAGCGGCTAAGGCTGCCGGAGTGAAGATTTCGTGTGATCTGAATTACCGGAATAAGCTGTGGAGCAAAGAGAAAGCCGGGAAGGTGATGGGAGAGCTGTGTAATTACGTGGATGTATGTATTGCAAACGAGGAGGACGCATCCGACGTATTCGGAATCAAGGCGGCGGATACGGACGTGTATGCAGGCGAGGTAAATCAAAAAGGATATAAGGAAGTGGCGAAGAAACTGGCGGACCGTTTTGGGTTTGAGAAGGTTGCCATCACCTTGCGGGAATCCTTGTCCGCAAACGACAATAACTGGTCCGCGATGCTCTATGATGGAAAGGAATATTATTTCAGCAAAAAATATAAGATGCATATCGTCGACCGTGTGGGCGGCGGCGACAGCTTTGGAGGCGGGCTGATTGCGGCGACCCTAAACGGCTGCGGCGCGCAGGAAACCATCGAATTCGCGGTGGCGGCATCGTGCCTCAAGCATTCGGTGGAGGGCGACTTTAACATGGTATCCCTGGACGAAGTGAAGAAGCTGGCTGGGGGCGACGGTTCGGGACGTGTGCAGAGATAGCGGAAACAGCGGAAATAGCCGGGACAGCCGCAGCGTTTGGAGTTGCTATTTTACGAAAAATCGCATATAATAACGGCATATTAATGCTGGAATCAGTTGGAGAGAATGAATTGAACGGCATTCTCTCTGATTTTTTATACCCAAGGAACAGGTGAGAGAAATGTATAAGATCTTGATTGTGGACGACGATACCGAGCTGTTAAAGATGCTGAAGAATTATTTCGAGATCAAAAAGTATACAGTCGCCACAGCGCGAAACGGCGCCGAAGGATTAAAGAAGACGGAGCAGTCCCCGGATATTATCCTTCTGGATGTGAATATGCCGCAGATCGACGGGATAGAGCTGTGCCGCAGGATCCGGGATAAGGTGTCCTGTCCAATCTTGTTTCTGACAGCGAAAGTGGAGGAGCAGGACAGAGTAAATGGTCTTCTGTCCGGCGGGGACGACTATATCTTGAAACCATTCGGCTTAAAGGAGCTGGAGGCAAGGATAACGGCGCATCTGAAACGAGAAGAACGGCGCCGGACAAAGTCGGCATATCGGTTCTTGGGGGAACTGGCGGTGGATTATACGGCGAAGACTGTGCAGGTAGGGGAGGTATACCTGGAACTGACGAAACTGGAATACGGGATCATCGAATTTCTGTCCATGAATCCAGGACTTGTATTTGATAAAGAGCGGATCTACGAGAAGGTCTGTGGATATGACGCAGATGGGGACAGCAGGGTGGTTACCGAGCTTGTCCGCCGCGATTATGCGGACAGCCTCGCGGATCCAGGAAAGCATCTGGTGGAAATATACGGATGAAGAAAGGTTTTGGGAGGCAATGGAAAAAGAAGGGGATGTTTACCATGTAGACGTACCCCGGCCCCCGGAGCAGGTTATGGAACGAACCGATCATATGATATCGGAACTTTGTGATTTTCTGCAGACGTTTACGGTTCTCATTATATCCGTGGCGGCAAGCTGCGGGGCGGTGCTTCTGTTTTACAGGCACAAATTAAAGACGCCGATCAGCGAACTGGAACAGGCGTCAAAACGGATTGCCCAGGACGACCTTGATTTTCAGATCAGCTATGAAAACGAGGATGAGATGGGCAGGCTGTGTCGGGAATTTGAGCATATGCGCAGGCAGCTCGCCCAAAATAACCAGAAATTGTGGCAGAATATCGAGGAGGAACGGCAGCTTCGGGCCGCAATCGCACATGATATACGCTCCCCGCTTTCCGTCCTTATGGGATACCAGGAGATGCTGCTGGATTTCCTGCCGGACGGGACGATCGATACCGCGAAGGCGATGGAAATGCTCTCAGAAAGTAAGAAACAGCTTGAACGGATGGATACCTTTGTTGAGAACATGAGAAAAATGAGCAGCCTGGAGCAAAGGGAACTAAAGCATGCGATGATTGAGCTGAGGCAGCTTGGGGCTGATATCCGTTCGGAGCTGGAAATACTGGCAGAAGGCGCGCACAAACAGGTCAAGCTGGACGTACAGGAGACAGAAGACGTCTTTTTCGGGGACAAGGAAGTAATTCTTGAAGTCACGGAGAACCTGCTCTCCAATGCCCTGCGGTATGCGAAAAACCAGGTGGAAATCAGAATCCGGCTGGCAGGCGCAGCGCTAGAAATATCGGTAAAAGATGATGGAATTGGATTCTTGGAGGAAACCGAGAAAATAACGGCTCCATTCCATCAGCAGAATGTAAAGGACAGTCTCAAGCATGCGGGAATGGGAATGTATGTCAGCAGGCTGTACTGTGAAAAACATGGAGGGCGGCTTCTTCTGGAAAACACAGAAACAGGGGGAGCTTTGGCAACGGCAGTATTTAACCGGATCGTGTAAACGGTCCGGTCTTTTTTAACTTTTTTCGCTCGTTGTCTTTTTGTTGTGATTTCTCCTTTAGACTTTACATCATGAAAAGAGAAAGAGGTGAAAGCATATGACGGCAGTTATGAAAAGGGAAATAAAAAATTATCTGAAACAGCCGTTGTTCTGGCTGGGACTCCTTCTTGTCGCTTTCGGGATATTCCAGAGCCTTGAGCCTTATCTGTCCATCCATTATATTTCTTCGGAAAAAGAACTTCCCCAGGATATACCGGAATGGATCCCTGACGGCGACGTTGGGGAGGGGTACGTGCCGTTAAATGAAGAAGAAAGGCGGAATGCCTGGGAACAGAAAATGAAGGAATCCATGATATCCGATTTTGGGAGGAGCCGGGAAGAGGCAGGGAACGTCATTACGGAAATGAAGAGCATGGAAATAGGAGAAGCCTGTAAATATCTGGAAGAAGAGTACCATTATTACGGGGCGATTTCTTTATATCAAGACGTAAAGTATCACCGCGGCACAAAGGAGGAGATCAACGATTATATTTCCGGGAAGCTGGAAGAAAGAAGGTTTTCGTATTATTTTTCAAGAAAGTTTGCGGATTTTACCGGGCTTTTTATGGGATTTGCCGCGGCGGCCATGCTGGCACTCCTGTTCTGGCAGGACACAAGGAAGAATACTTATGAACTCCTTCACACAAAACCTGTCCGGGGTCCGGCAGTATGTGATTGGGAAAGCGGCGGGAGGCTTTCTGGCTTGCACGGCGGTGCTTGTGGTTTTGAACTTTTTGTTCTGGGCGCTTTGCATGATATATACAAAGGGCAGTGGATTCGAGGTAAGCCTCACCGACTTTGTGTGGGCGACCTGCATTTACATCCTGCCGAATATGTTGATGATCGTCTGTGTTTATACACTGATTTCACTGTTGTTCAAAAATCCGCTCCCGGCTGTGCCACTCCTTATCCTCCATATGGTGTACTCCAATATGGGAGGCCGGAATGCGGAAGGGATCTATGGCTACTACGGAAGACCCTTTGCGATCATGGTACGTTTTCCAGGGCCGTTCTTTGACACAACGCCGCCTCCCATGGCGTTCATGAACCAGTGCCTTTTGACAGTCGCCTCCATAGGAATCTTGCTCTTTAGTATTAAGCTGTGGAAGAGGAGGCGGATGTAATGCTGGATCAAGAAATAAAGATTTCGTTTCCTCTGTATAAAATCATCTATTCTGTGTTCAGCGTCGTAATTTTGAGTATCATCCGCGGAATTACGATGACAAATGAGATCGGGATCGCCATGGAAGCGCCCCTGGCGATGCTGGCGGCAGTCTTCTGCGCGGACACTTACGTACAGGAGATCACCAGCAGGAGAGCGGAAGTACAGAGACTTTGCCCTATGAAAAAGAGAATACTGTCCATAGCCAAAAGAATGGCGGTACAGGAAATATTCCTATTTCTTCTCGCCGCCGCCGGGTATGGGTTGTTCATCTTCTTCCAGCGTCCGATGCGGTTCTATGAAATGCAGGAGGGAGGAAGCGGCGAGATACACGCGTTCCTGATTTACCTGGCCGCGATTGCCGTGACGCTGGTTTTCTGGGGAATGCTCTCGCATACCGTGTCGTGTGTGTTTGGAAACGTGTGGGCGGGGATCGGGACTAGCTTGATCCTGTGGATTGTGACGGACTCGTCCATAGGCGAACGATATCTGGGAGCATGGAATCTGTTTTCCTATACATTTCGGAAGGAGGGTATGGATATGAGCTGGATATGCGGAAAAATGCTCTGTATCTTTCTTGTCATGATGATGGCAGTTTTGCTGCCGAAGCTCCTATCGCACTGCCGAAAGTAGGATATAGAAAGGAAGGGATAAATCTATGAGTATTATAATCAATGATCTGACAGTCACTTATAAGAATAAAGTAACAGCCATCGACCATGCCAGCCTTGAGATACCTCAGGGAGTGTTCGGCCTTCTGGGTGAAAACGGAGCCGGGAAGACTACGCTGATGCGGGTGTTGACGACAATACTTGCGCCCACAGGGGGAGAAGTTAGTGTGAATGGAATCCGTTATTGCGAGAAAAACTTTGAAGAGATACAAAAAAGGATAGGGTACCTGCCACAGGAAATCGACTTGTATCCGGGCCTTACGGTTCAGGAGTGTTTGGAGTATATGGGAGATCTGGCAGGCGTCCCGAAAATAGAGTGCAGAAATCGGATTCGGTATTATCTGGAAAGAACCGGCCTGACAGCGCACCGGAAGAAAAAGATGCGGCAGCTTTCAGGCGGTATGAAAAGGCGGGCCGGGCTGATTCAGGCGCTTTTAAACGATCCGGAAATCCTGATTGTGGACGAACCAACAACCGGGCTGGATCCGGAGGAACGTATCCGCATCCGGAATCTGCTGGTGGATTTTTCAGAAGGACGGACCGTTCTCTTTTCAACCCATGTGGTAGAAGATCTGGCGGCAACCTGTAGCCGGCTTGCAGTGATGAAAAAAGGAAGGTTTTTGTTCTCCGGCCGTATGAAGGAACTTTTGAAGGAAGCAGAAGGCTGTGTGTGGATCTGTGAAACCTGTGACGAAAATACGGCAAGGGATCTGGAAAAGAAATATCGTATCTCGTCCAAACAGTTTGTGGACGGCGGGCTGCAGATGAGAATTATATTTTGGGAAGAGGGAGGATGTCTCCCTCCCTCTCATTTTCTCTTATCAATGCTCCTTGCACGACCATTCAGAGACGGTCAGCTTTAATACATGGATCTTTTCCATCATTGCCGGATGAAATTCCCAGCAATCGGTATGGGAGTAGTGTGACATGACTCTTTGAAGTCCCCGGACCTTTGCGTCATGGTCGGTAAGGATTTCCAGGCTTCCCTTTCCCATCACGCACTGATAGAGGTAGGAAAATCCGCAGGCATTATCCGCTGTCACCAGTTCCCGGTGGGTGTCCATCTCAAAGGAAACGGTTTTCTGCTTTGGGATCAGGTCGATCTTTCTTCCTTCCCCGGCACAGTGGAAGTATAGAACCAGATCTCCATCCTGCGTCTCATAGCCAAAATTCATGGGAACGATGTACGATTCGTCTCCGTCGATTAGTCCAAGACGGCAGCAGTCGCAGGAATTCAGGATCGCCGTCATTTTTGTAAAATCTGTAACTTCTCTGTCTTTTCTTCTCATGTGATTTCCTCCATAAATTTTATTCCCGCGAAGCAACAAGCCAATCTTCCTTTTTATAGTATGCCATCGTTTGTCAGCTCAGGTAATCTTTTTAAAAACGGTAGCTTCTTTTTTGCATTAGCATAGGGATGTCTTGTATCAAAATAAAACTGATTACTTGTGAGGATTGCCCTCTTAGCGTTCTTATAAAAAGCTCTAGCAGATAGATTTGTTCCCACTCCTGTCAGGTGCAGAAAATGGTCTACAGGAAAAGATACCTCGAAGTATTCATCGCCATACACATATAAAAATGTTTTACCTGCCAGATTTTGACTATATATATTAGCTGAATCTATAATATCTTGTCGTAATGCATTTTTTTTGACTGTCTTTGTCCCCATCTATACCTCGTACAGAAAGAGGAGCGTGATAAAACCACACTCCTCTAAAAATTCTTAAAAAGAGTTTTCTGCTGGTTGTCAGCCTCAGTACCCAGTTAAGACATCTTATGAGATGGAAGTTTACTCTGCTCCATCTGCAGCACAACTTTTAACGATGCTCTTACATCGAGAGCATTTCTGTTCCTATTAATATTATACTCAATTCTGCTGAAAAATCAATCTATTTCAAGAATTTACAAGTATTTTAGCAAAAATATGGCGTTAAAACGGTGTCCCCACCATATCATACGGCGTCACCTGGTAAACATAGTAATTGAGCCAGTTTGCGTAGAGAATATTCGCATGGGCCCGCCACGACAGGAGCGGCTTTTGGGTACAGTCATCATTTGGATAATAATTTTTCGGAAGCGTGATGGGAAGCCCTTTACTTTTATCACGCTTGTATTCCTGGTCCAGCGTCATCCGATCGTATTCCGGATGGCCCATGACGAATATCTGCCTTCCGTTCTGCGCCATCACCAGAAATGCTCCAGCTTCCTCGGACTCTGCCAGTATCATCAGCCGTTCGTCCGCGCGGATCTTTTCAACAGGGACGTCCGTATGGCGGGAATGCGGCGCAGGGAAAACATCGTCAAAACCGCGTACCAGGGGAATCTTCCGGTTCATGACCTTATGAGGGAAGATGCCGAACCGCTTTGAGTCAAGCGGCACTTTATCAATCCCGTAGTGATAGTAGAGCGCGGCCTGCGCGCCCCAGCACAGGTGAATCGTGGAAGTGACATGTGTTTTAGTCCAGTCCATGATCTGGGTGAGTTCTGTCCAGTAGTCCACAGTCTCAAAATCCATCTGTTCTATAGGCGCTCCAGTGATGATGAATCCGTCGAATTTCTGATCTCTTACTGCGTCGAATGTTTCGTAGAAACGGTTCAGATGATTCGCCGAAGTGTTCTTGGACTCATGACTTGCCACAGTGACAAAGACAACGTCGACCTGGAGCGGGGTATTTGAAAGAGAGCGCAGGATCTGCAGTTCTGTGTCCTCTTTCAGGGGCATCAGGTTCAGGAGGCCGATCTTGATCGGCCGGATATCCTGATGTATTGCCCGATGTTCGTCCATCACAAATATATTTTCATGTTCCAGTATTTCCTTGACCGGCAGATCATTTTGTACTCGGATCGGCATGTTTTTCTTCCTCCTCTATGATATTTTCCTTTTCAATCTCTTTGTTCTCATTACCATCAGGATTCTCAGTAGTATCATCATTATTGCTATTGCTGTGCTTTTCGTATTCTTCCTCGTCTCCATCCGAGTCGATCCAGTCGAGGTCGTCGCTGATGAAGTCGCCGTTTTCATCCACATAACTCTTTTCACCGTAATGCAGGCTGGTGAGCGGAAGATTCTTTTTCTCCAACTTCTGATTTATAATCATCATGACAATGTAATAGATCACCGCAAATGTAGGTACGCCCATAATCATTCCGACAAAGCCGAACAGTCCTCCGCCCAGAAGGATGGCGAATACTACCCAGAAAGCCGAAAGCCCGGTGGAATTACCCAGGATCTTCGGTCCAATTATATTCCCGTCCATCTGCTGAAGGAGCAGGATAAAGAAGGCGAAATAAATGCCTTTGCGGGGATCGTCAAGTAAGATCAGGACTGCGCTCGGAATTGCGCCGATATATGGCCCAAAGAAAGGAATCACATTCGTAACGCCTACGATCACGCTTACCAATAGGATATACGGCATATCTAAAAGGGATAGGCCGATAAAGCAGAGAACTCCGATAATAGCGGAATCAATGATCTTTCCGATAATGAATCCGCCGAAGATCTCGTTGCTTTTTTTCGTCAGGTGCAGTACCATATTCGCATGATCCGTGCTCAAAAGCGCATAGACGGCTTTCTTGCACTGGGCTGCAAACTGTTCTTTGCTGAACAGGACATAGACGGATACGATCAAACCGATCAGTATATTGACGATCTCGCTGAGAACATTAATAACGCCGACAGTTAAGTTTGACATGATGGAGTTCATCTGCCGCATGAGGTCGGTGCGCAGCCAGTTCTGCAGAGTATCGGAACCCTGTTCTAAAATGTTCCGTATCAGGATACTGGTGGTAGTCTCTTTTGATTGGAAATTATTGAACTGATCCACCAGGTCGTTTAGCTGCCGCGGAAGCGTATAGACCAGGCCGCGTATGCTCTGATACAGCTCCGGGATCATCATGTTGCATAGAGCCATAACTAAGGCGATCAAAAAGATGAGCGCCGCGGCGACGCCGATGCTGCGGGAAAGTTTTACCGCCTTTCTTTTCTCCAGTCTCTTTTCCAGAAACGGAGCTAAGTGGCGGTCGGTCATATTTACAATCGGGTTCAGCAAATAGGCGATCACCAGGCCGTATAAAATCGGTTTGAGTACGTCGATAACCTTTGATATGGCCTGGGAGATTGCGTCAAACCTGAGCAACGCAAAGTAAAATGTTACGACAGCGGCAACGACCAGGAAAAGGGTCGTTCCCCTGCTGAACTGCTGGCGCAGCTTGGAAGGGCCTTTGTGTCCAAAACGAGGTCGTTTTTCATAATAGGGTGTAGCTCTTTTTGCCTGTTGTTTTTGTCTTGTGTTTGTTTCTTGTTCCATTCACTACTCACCTTTGCTTTTATATACTTCTACTTTTCGATTATACATTCATCCCCGATTAGCGTCAACCATACCGGGGATGAAATTAAGGAAGAATTAAAGGAATTGCAAGGAAGGATTTCTTATGATAAAATAGGCAATACCTTTTCACAGGATCAGGGAATACCAGGCATAGCCGCGGCATATCTATTAGAGAGATTTGATAACAGGCAATAAAGGGTAAGATATGAATATGAAGGTGATCGATGTATCCCATCACCAGGGAATCATTGACTGGGAAAAGGTAAAGGCGGATGGTGTGAAAGGAGCCATCATCAGGGTATCTGACAGCGTTGGGATAATGGACAGACAGTGTAACAGGAATATGGCGGAGTGCGAACGGCTGGGGATACCGTACGGATTATATATTTATTCCAGGGCGGCAAGTGACGCTGTGCTAAAACGGGAGGCGGCCCTTATAGTAAGCAAGGCAAAAGGGCATCCTATCCAGTATCCGCTTTATATTGACATCGAGCAGCCAGGAACCAGAAATTACGCGAAAAGAGCGGCTGAATATTTCGGGAGCCTGGTGAAGAAGGAGGGTTACTGGTGCGGGATCTACGCGAATTTAAACTGGTGGAACACTTATCTGACCGGGGTGGATCAATTTACAAAATGGGTGGCGCGGTATGGAGAAAAGCCATCTGTGAATCATCTGGATATGTGGCAGTATACAAGCGCCGGGAAAATCAGCGGCATTTCCGGGTATTGTGATATAAATGAATGCTACAGGGATTTCCCGGCGGAGATTGGCGGTGGTTCATCAGGAGGAGACGGGGACGGCTCCTCAGGCGGCGGCTCGGACGCGGCGCCAAAAGGCACGGTACTTCAGCTTGCCGAGCAGGTCATGAAAGGTGAATTTGGCGAAGGAGAAGACAGAAAGAAGAAGCTAGGCGTACGGTATACAGAGGTACAGGATTTGATAAACCATATTGCGTCAGCGGACACGGGAACACTGGCTGACGAGGCGATCCGCGGAGAATATGGCGACGGGACGCTAAGGAAGACCTTGCTGAAAGACCGGTATGAGGAAGTGCAAAGAGAAGTGAACCGGAAGCTCTCCAGCGCTGCATCTTCCCAGGCGCAATATTACACGATAAAGTCCGGAGATACCTTATCCGGTATCGCAAAGAAATACGGTACGACGAGCGCAAAACTCGCACAGCTGAATGGGATACGCGATACGAATAAAATTTATGCCGGTACAAAAATACGTATAAAATAAGGATCCCCTCAGGGCGTATGTTCCTTTGTCCACGGAGGGTAGAGTCAAAAGATAACAATACAGGAGGGAAAAAGCGATGATGCTTGAAAAAAGAACAACGGATTTTCTGGAAGAACTTTCATCCGGGGCGGCAGTCCCCGGCGGAGGAGGCGCGTCGGCGGCAGTAGGCGCGTTTGCGGCAGCACTGGGAATGATGGTTACGAATCTGACAATCGGAAAGAAAAAGTATGCGGATGTGGAAGGGGAGATCAAGAAGATCAGGGATAAATTGGCGTCTTTGCGGGATGAGCTGGTGATTCTGACAGACCGGGACGCAGCGGCGTTTGAACCGCTCTCAAAAGCCTACGGGCTTCCCAAGGAAACCGAGGAGCAAAAAGAAGCAAAAGAACGTATTATGGAGCAGGCGCTCTATACGGCCGGCAAAGTGCCGATGCAGATCATGGAGACAGTACTCAAAGTGATGGATCAGCTTAGGACTCTGGGCGAGAAAGGAAGCCGCCTGGCAGTAAGCGATGTCGGGGTAGGGCTACTTTTTGCGCAGGCGGCGCTGGAAGGTGCGTCCTTGAATGTATTTATTAATACAAAGATGATGAAGAACAGGGAGCGGGCCGATGAGATGAACGCGCGGACAGAAGAGATGATTGCGCAGGGACACAGGCTGAAGGAAGAGATATATGCCGGCGTGCTGGAAAAAATCAAGTAGGATACGGACTGAGGAGGCGATACGATATGACAAAACTGATGATGGGAAACGATGTGGCAAAGGCCATGAAGGAACGTCTTATTCAGGATGTGGAGGCGCTGAAAGCAAATGGGGTTAACCCATGTCTTTCCATTATCCGGGTGGGAGAAAGACCGGATGATCTGGCATATGAGCGGGGTGCTAAAAAGAGGATGGAGCTTGTGGGAATCACATGCAAGACCATAGAGCTTTCTGAGGATATTTCTCAGAAAGAACTGGAAGACGCGATACAAAAAGCGAACGAGGATACAAAAATCCATGGAATCTTGATGTTTTCGCCGCTTCCGGGGACATTGAACGAGGAAAAGGCTCGGCAGATGATCCATCCGCTTAAGGATGTGGACGGGATGAACCCTGTAAATGCGGCAAAGGTATTTTCCGGTGATCCGTCCGGATTTGCCCCCTGTACCCCAGAGGCAGTCCTTGCCATGCTGGATCATTACGGCATCGTGTTGGAAGGAAAGCGGGTAGTCGTTATCGGAAGGAGCAAGGTGGTCGGAAGACCGCTTGCCATGCTTCTTTTGGCGAGAAACGCGACTGTGACGATCTGCCATACCCGCACGAAGGAATTGGAAAAGACATGCAGGGAGGCAGAAATCCTGATCGCGGCGGCAGGCAAGGCGAACATGGTTACAAAAGAAATGATAGGGGAATCGGCGGTGGTCGTGGATGTGGGCATCAATGTGGATGCGGATGGAAATTTATGTGGGGACGTGGATTTCGAGGACGTAAAACAGAAAGCTTCTCAGATCAGCCCGGTTCCAAAAGGCGTGGGAAGCGTAACGACTTCGGTTCTGGCGGAACATGTTGTTCGTGGGGCGAAGTATTTGAACACAGTGGATTGAAGTAAAAGTGCAAAAAGGGGCGGCAGCGCCGTCCCTTTGTCTATCCTATTCGTTTATATTCCTTACAGGGATTTCTTTAATAAGACTTTGGATATTATCCCGGATCAGCCGCTTATAGTTCGCCGGCAGTGGACGGATAATATCGATGATCTCTGCATCCAGAGCATCGCAAAACTCTGGTTCATCTTCCAGATAATCACAGATCAGATAGTCAAAACGAACATTCAGCGCTTCTGAAAAGTGGAGCATGGAAGAAAAAGACGTTGACTGCGTCCCATTTTCAATCCGGCTGATCGTCGTTTCATCAAGATTCAGTTTTTCGGCAAGCGCCGCTTGCGTCAATCCAGCGTTCTTTCGTGCCTGCCGCACACGTAGTCCAAAATAGTTATCCATAATACGACCTCTCCTGCAAACAGTGTACATATCTGTCTATAAAAATAGAATGGCGAAAAACACAGATTATATTTATAAATACGCAAAATTCGAGCGATATGTTAAATCTGATGAGGGATCAAACCATAAAAAAGGAAGAGAGGGAGCAAGATGTGGGGACAGATCAGCCTGGCCGTGGAGACAATACGGGACGTGGTGTGGGGATGGCCCATGATCATCCTACTTTTGGGAACGCATATTTTTATGACATTTAGAACAGGTTTCATCCAAAAGAAGATTTTCACGGGGATCCGCCTGTCCGTTGCAAAAGACGAGGGCGTGGATGGGGATATCAGCCAGTTCGGAGCACTCGCCACCGCACTGGCCTCCACCATTGGTACAGGGAATATTGTCGGGGTAGGGACTGCAGTCGTTCTAGGAGGGCCCGGCGCGGTGCTATGGTGCTGGCTTACAGGGGTATTCGGGATCGCCACAAAATACGCCGAGGCGCTGATCGCTGTGAAATACCGCATAAAGGACGAGGATGGAATCATGCGGGGAGGGGCGATGTATGCTTTGGAATACGGGCTGAAATGGAGGCGCCTCGGGAAATTCTTGGGGAAGATGTTTGCATTTGCGGCTGTATGTGCTTCCTTTGGGATTGGCTGCGCCGCCCAGGTCAACGCCATCGCGACCGTGTGCCGCAAGAATATGGGGGCAAGTTCGCGGATCGTGGGGATCATAGCCGCTGTATGTACGGCATTGGTAATCTTCGGCGGCGTCCGGGCAATCGCCGGGGTGTGTGAAAAACTGGTTCCCTTGATGGCGGCGTCTTACATATTTGGCTGCGCGGCGATTTTATGGATAAACCGCGATTTCATTATCCCGGCCCTTTTTACGATCGTCCGTCTAGCATTCACCCCCGGGGCAGCGGCAGGAGGGCTTGTGGGCGGCGGCATGCTTACAGCCATGCGTTATGGGATTGCGAGAGGATTATTTTCCAATGAATCCGGGATGGGCTCGGCCCCCATTGCGGCTGCGGCTGCGAGGACACGCAACCCGGTAAGGCAGGCGCTTGTATCTTCCACAGGAACATTTTGGGATACGGTGGTGCTCTGTATGCTGACCGGCCTCGTGCTGGTGACATCCATCATGAAAAGTCCTAAAGCCTACATATGTAAGATGAAGGATGGAGGAGAATTGACATCCCTTGCCTTCGGGCAGATACCCGGTGCAGGACCGGTCATTTTAGTGGTGGGGATTATCTCTTTTGCCTATTCTACTGTGATCGGATGGGCATATTATGGAGAGTGCTGTATAAAATATCTGGCAGGTAAGAAAGCGCTCGTGTCTTACCGTATCTTATATGTGCTTACCGCAGCATTTGCCCCAGTCGTTTCCCTGGACCTGATATGGCTTGCAGCGGATATCCTGAATGCGCTGATGGCGGTGCCGAACCTGACGGCAGTCCTTCTGCTCTCGCCGGTCATTGTTAGTGAGACGGGCAAATATAGAAACGATCTGAATGCAAGGAGTAAAGAGCAGGCAGGGATTTGATCGAGACTGGATCGAGATCCGGCGGGAACAGGGGGATTTCATTGACGGCAAAAATCAGAGATGGTAAGATGGAAAAAGAATGCGGGCCGCTGCAAGATGCAAGCGGCAAAAAGTAATAGTAATATAGGAGAGGCATAAGATGAAGAGAATCGCAAAATTTTATAAGGTGAGTACCAAACAGTTTACAGAGGCATGGAAAGATACCTTTGGTTCCAGGAACACAGAGGAAGAGATCGGCAAGATCTATGAGGAGATACGGATTCCGGTCCGGGCCACGTCGGGCAGCGCGGGATATGATTTTTGCTCGCCGGATGATTTCACCCTCGCACCTGGGGAGACAATCAAGATTCCTACAGGAATCCGTGTCAGGATGGAAGAAAACTGGGTGCTGAAATGCTATCCCAGGAGCGGGCTTGGGTTCAAGTATCGTCTGCAGCTGAATAATACGGTGGGGATTATTGACAGTGACTATTATTATTCAGACAATGAAGGGCATATTTTCGTGAAGATGACAAACGACACGAGGGAGGGAAAGACGGTAGAATTGAAAAAAGGCGCCGGTTTCATGCAGGGGATTTTCGTGGAGTACGGTATCACGGAGGACGACGAGGCGGAAGGAATCCGCAACGGCGGCTTTGGAAGTACTTCAGGGAGTGTATAAAAGGCAGGATTTGCGAATTTCGTGTGGTGGGCTGCTATAAATCACAGTTTCAACCGCACAGTTGGAATATTTCCGGGACATATGGGCATGCTATCTTCATATGAGAATGGAGCCGGCGCGGTTAGGTGATGACGCCTTTCATATTTTAAGCGGCGGAGCTTTGGACGGAGGAATCAGCGTATGGAGAAGCAGACGATCAGCAAGCGTCTGGAGGATAATGTACAGTATCTTTCAAGCGTGCTCCCGGTGGAGAAGAGTTTTGACATTATACAGAGAAATATGGAGATTGGAGGAAGAAAGAGTTCCTTCTATTTTATAGACGGATTTACCAAGGATGAGACAATGCTTAAGATTATGGATTCATTTTTCGGCATTACGCCGGAGGATATGCCGGAGGACGGCACAGCCTTTGCGACAAAATGCGTCCCTTATGTAGAGGTCGATATCCTGGGGGATTATGACGCAATTTTAAAAAATGTGCTTTCCGGGGTCACGTGCCTGTTCATTGACGGATACGAGACATGCGTTGCCATCGACTGCCGTACTTATCCGGCAAGAAGCGTAGGGGAGCCGGAAAAGGATAAATCCCTGCGCGGCTCAAGGGACGGGTTTGTGGAGACAATCGTCTTTAATACAGCCCTTTTGCGCCGGCGGCTTCGGGATGAGCATCTGATCATGGAAATGGCGGAGATTGGGAAAAGCTCCCGCACAGACGTTGCCCTTTGCTACATGTCGGACCGGGTAGACGAGGAGCTGCTTACCAATATCCGGAATCGTTTAGAAGAGATTAAAGTAGGGGATCTGAGAATGAATCAGCAGAGTCTCGCCGAGGCGCTGTATAAAAGGAAGCAGTTCAATCCGTTCCCCAAATTCAAATATACGGAACGCCCGGACACCGCCGCGGCCTGCCTTCTGGAAGGAAAGGTCGTGATTCTGGTGGACAATTCACCGTCGGCCATGATACTGCCCACCTCGATTTTCGATATGATCGAAGAGGCGAACGACTATTATTTTCCACCGATTACCGGAATTTATCTGAAGGTATCAAGGGCGATCATTACGATCCTGACTGTATTTCTCGCCCCGATATATCTCCTTTTTATGCAGAACCCGCAATGGCTTCCGAAAGCATTTGAGTTTATAAAGATAGAGGAAACGGTAAATGTCCCTTTGATCTTACAGATTTTAATCCTGGAACTGGCGATCGATGGACTTAGGCTTGCGGCTTTAAATACGCCGAGTATGCTGAGTACGCCGCTCAGTGTGATCGCCGGTATTGTGATGGGAGAATTTTCGGTAAAGTCGGGATGGTTCAACAGTGAGATCATGCTGTATATGGCGTTTGTATCTGTGGCAAATTACACGCAGCCCAATTTTGAACTAGGATATGCCCTCAAATTCATGCGGCTTATCCTTCTGGTCTTGACCGCGATATTCAACTGGATTGGATTTGCGGCGGGATGTATCGTTGTGATTTTGTCCATCTGCATTAATAAGACATTGTCGGGACGGAATTACCTGAATGTGAAACTGAACTGAGATTTTGAGTTACTATTTACAATGCCTTGCACATTGCCGTAAGGCGTGCAAGGCATCCATCCAGTTAAGCAGCGGTTTTGAAAGCGGAGGAACAGCCTTACGCTTTCTTTTTGCAAATTGTACTATTTGGCGTATTTTCATGCTTATTTGGGCAACAGAATAAACGCACGAACGAAAGATCAGCTTTGCAAATATCGTTATTTGGCAAGTTCGTCAATTGCATCCATCATATCGTTATCGTATAATACCTTTAGAACAGCGAGGATTACAGGAATTTCTGATTCCAGGTTTCTG
>JAAWDY010000016.1 GCA_022793995.1 Coprococcus sp. | reverse complement strand
GTATCTAAAAGAGAACCCGAAAGGAGTGAGCGAGATGTGTAAAATTATGGAAGATATGAGAATTGAATCTTTAAAAGAGGTCGCACTTCGTATGCTGGCAGCTGGAAAATATGCTCTGGAAGAAATTGCGAGTATTTCTGGACTTTCTCTTGATGAAGTAAAGAAATTGAAAGCCGAAAGAACAGTGTAAACAGAACTGTAGGCCAGGAATCTAAAAAAGGTTCTTGGCTTATTCTTGCTGAAATTGAACTTGGACAAGAGAAATAAAAAGTCAATAAGATCAACCATTGTACAATCGCCCACAAGTATACATACAATGCACGGTTCTCAGATCGCAAATACCGCGAAAAACTTTCAGGTTCCAGAGCTGGCGTCAATCTCACAAAGCATGAATGTTAGACGGCATTTTAAATGGAGCGGCGACTGTACAGTCGCCGCAAATTAAAATCTCCATATAGAAGCAATAATCGAGTAGGAGGCGGTCACCCCCCACCCACAAATAAACTTTCCCTTGTAATTGCCCATACGGGCAAAAACAAGGGAAAGAACATTTATCTTTATGTCTTGCCTCCTATCCTTCCGTCCCGGTATCTTCCGTGCTCTGTCCGCTATGTATTGGCGTAATCACAATGTTTGCCGCGCTGACCCCCGCTTTGCGTGTCACGATATCCTCGATCTGCGCGCGTTTCGCGTCCGTCAAATCCGAGCTGTTTACCACAATGTCAGCGGAGTCCTCCGTTAGATTGACTACCGCTTCGTTAAATCCTTTGGTTGCAAGAAGCGTTTCAATCGCCACTTCTTTTTCCGCCATTTCCGTCATCGTCACCATCTGTGCGATCGCGTCCGCTTTTTGTTCTTCACTAATATTCGTATCGTCGATGATCGCCTGGAGTGTCTCTTTATTTTTTGCCCGGACCTGCTCCCGGCTCACCTTCGCCTGCGCTACAATCCCGCTGGCCTCGCCGCTTGTGAGAACTGCTTCCCCTGGAGTCCCCTCCACTTCCCCGTTTGCCAGTTCTCCTTCAGCATCGAGAATATCACTGTCAGCCTGGGCGGAATCTTCCTCTGAAATATCCAGAAGTTCTTTGTTTGCCAGCTCATTGTTTGCTTCCGTCGCATTTTTGTCGTCTCCAAAAATCATCCCTGAATAATTCAAATAGCCTGCTACAGCGACCATCACCACAAGCGCCGCGATAATAATTTGATTTTTCTTAAATATCCCTTTCAATGTCCTTCCTCCTGGTTTTTTTCATTTCACTTACTCTTCATTACTTTAATCTTATGCGTGTCTACCCCAAATAATGCCTGAACCGCCTCTGTAATATTGCCGACCACCACCGCGTTGCCGCCACCTTGTGCGATGACAAGGACTCCCTCCACCTCCGGGCTGATTTCTTTTTTCACATAAGGGATTTCATCTCCTGAATTTCCATAATATACCGAAGTCTCGGACGAACTGCTTCTGGATGAAACCGCTGCCTCTCCTGCCGATTCCCTGGATGAATCGCTGCTGATCTCTCTGTCCTTTTCCACGATCTTTTCCGAGGAGGACGACAGTGTAATCATCACCGACACATTTCCCACACCCTCTACTTTCTGCAAAACCTCCTCCAATCGCCTCTCCAGCTGTCTGGCATACGCTGCGTCGGATTGTTCTTGCCTCGCATCACTTTCTGTCTCTTTGCTTTCTCCTGATAAAGTACCACTCTCGTTCTTCTT
Source organism: Coprococcus sp. (assembly GCA_022793995.1). Taxonomy (GTDB): domain Bacteria; phylum Bacillota; class Clostridia; order Lachnospirales; family Lachnospiraceae; genus Allocoprococcus. The sequence goes on along the minus strand of JAAWDY010000016.1, from coordinate 111,374 downwards.
TGACACCGGCATAGCGATCACAAGCAGAAGGATTCCCATAAGCAGAAGGATCAGCCATTGGTCTTTCTTCCCTTTGTGGAGCTTAAAAATTGTTTTCCAGTCTCCTCCCTTATGCATCACTCTCCTCCCTCCTCCTTTGCCGTCTCTCTGGCAAGCTCACTAAAATACTCTCCTGCTTCTTCCATCTCTTTTTGCGCCTGTTCGTATTTTGCACTGTGGTAGAGCTTTGACAGATTCTCTTCCATTCCCAGCACCTTCATAATTGGGGAGGCGAGCAGGATTACCAGAATCAGTCCGCAGAAAAAACGAATGTATTTCTGGTAACTGTTATTGGGAAGAACCTGGATGACAACCGTCACCAAAATCATATAGAATGCTAAATTCTGAAGCCACTGGTAAATATATTCAAACATCTTTGCCTCCTCCTTTCCTCATTACGTTGTGGACACTGCAGTCACTGCTATGGTAATCAAGAACAAGACACCTGTTGTAAATACAACCCGAAGGAGCATCTGGTATCCTTTTCCCACACTGTTTACCGCTTCCACAATTCTTTTGTCTGAAACCGGCTGTATCACCGCAGCCATCCCTCTGTACATCAGAGTCAGTATCCCCATGTTCATCAGCGGAACCAGGCAGATTCCGGTCACAAAGACTGCCCCCGCAACTCCGATTCCATTTTTTATGAGTACCGCTGTCCCCAGGATCACTTCCCCTGTCCCGCCGATGATATCGCCCACACCTGGTATCATCTGGGTACCCCTGGTAAACGCGCTCCGTTTTACCGCGTCCATAGCGGGACCTAGGAGCCCCTGTACAATCCCCACTCCCGTCACACAAGCCAAGAGTGTTTTTAAAATCCACCCGATCACAGTCTCCAAAAGCTCCGATGATTTTGACAGAATTTCTTCATCCGATAGAAAATTTAGGATTTGTACCATCAGGCATACATGGATGAGGGGCAGCATCACGTGAAGGATCAAAAGATCCACAAGGTAAATCAAGAAGATCACCAGACTGTAGAACGCAATGGACGAAGCGCTCCCCGTCGCGATCGCCATACTGAGGAAATACGCCGGTCCAAGGACTTTCATGAAGACTGTCAAATTTGTCAGGCTCTCGCTCACCTGATCGACCGTAATCTGAAAGCTGTGCAGGCAGAGAGTGATGAGCAAAATATATACCATGTAGAACCCAATCTGTGCAATCTGCCGGTTCTGAAATATATTAGAAAAATTGGAGAATACGGATGCGACAATAATCAGTAAAAGCAGGTAAAGCAGAACTTGACGGTTTTCCTTTACAACATAGAACAAAGTGTCTGTAAGGTAATCCACAAAAACCTCCGGTGAAACCGTTTCCCTTCCATCCAGTAACGCTTGGAGCACCTCAAGAAACGATGTTTTTTTCTCCGGAAAAATGTCCCCGAGCACAGCGTCGATCTCTTCCATGTCAAGTTCGCTCAAAATCCCCTTTTCCACTTGCGCCTGCAGGCCGGAAAGTTCTTCTTCCGTCATTTTTTCCTCTTCCTGCGCTGTTTCGTTCTCCTGCCCTTCCTTGTCCCAGTCCTCTTCTTTTGCATAGACTGCACACATTCCTTGCACAGAACCTATGATGATGACCGTAAACACGAACACCGCAAGTTTAATGGGCCATTTTCGTTTTCCTGCTTTCAACTATCTTTTCACCTCCTCGTCTCAGCTTAGGAATTCCTGTATTGTCAGAAGGAGCGCCTTTAATATCGGCATGCTTAAGGCAAGGATCGTAAGTTTTGCAAAAATCTCAATCTGGGACGATATGGTCTGGTATCCTGCGTCGCGGCAGATTCCTGACGCAAATTCTGCGATATACGCCACCCCAAGCATTTTCAGAATCGCTTCAATATACGCCTTATCCACTTGTATCAAGCCGCTGATCGTGTTGATCGTATCCACAATGATTGATAGTTTTTTACTCATACTAAAAAAGAGAACCAAACTTACCGCAATTCCAAGATAAATTCCATACTCATTCTTTGTACTTTTAAACTGTAATGCCAGCAAGGTTCCCATGACTCCGATACATGCAATCTGTATGATCCCCATCTCTTCCTCTTTTCCGACGCACTGGCTGCGTCAATCAGGTGGATTTGAAAGATTACTTCCATACGTCTCCCCTGCCCGTCAAAGTGCAAACAGTCTGCGGATATCCTCAAACAATTCATAAATATAGGGGATAATCCAGAACAGTACCAGAATCAGTCCTGCAAAGCTGGTGAGAAACGCCTGTTCTTCTCTCCCGCTGTGTTTGAGGACTTGGCTGAGTACAGAAACCAAGATTCCCACAGCGGCTATTTTAAATATCAGATTAACACTCATGAACTTCTCCTTATTTTCCTTTCCCTTTCTCCTTGCTTAGATAAGAATGATTGCGAGAAAAACACCACCCATCACCCCAAGGAGGTTACACAGCCGTCTTTTTTGCGCTAGTTCTGTACGCAGGCACTGCCCTTTTTCTTCCAGACGCTTTGCATACCAGGACAATGTCTGTTCCTGCATTCTGATGTCCAGATGCCCCATCTGCCCGCCCAGTCCTTTTAACTCCTCCAACTCTTCTTTGCAAAGGAATACGCCCTTTAGTTCCTCTTCTGTTTTGGTCCTCCACACATCCCCAAGCACTGCGTCCCCTTTTCTTCCCAGTGCGTCAGATAGAGAAAAAAGCCAGCTTTGATAAGGATTTTTTACCCTTCTTCCCACTCTTTTGAGCACGTCGGGAAGCGGAGCTTTTAAATAAGAAATTTCTCCCCCGACCTGACGGAGAAGCCGGCTTACATACTCCAGCTCTTCTACCTGTTTTTTATATTCCAGCCCTTTCGCATATCCATAGCCGGAAGAGGCAAGTACAATGAGTACGCATCCAATGATTTTCAGATACATAGTTTATTCCCCCGCCCGTCATAAATGCCTTCGATGGTCCCGATTTTTTTTGTACCATCCAAAACCACGTAACGCTGAAAACATTTTCTATCTAACAATGTCTGGAACAGGGGTTTTTCACGGATTTCTGACAGGGATGTCCCATGTACTGTTGCCAGCATCACTACGCCGCAGTGCATGGCGCACATCACAGCTTCCACCTCCGGCATCGTCCCGATTTCATCCACTGCCAGAACTTCCGGCGACATGGAACGGATCAACATCATCATTCCCTCTGCCTTGGGACAGTTATCCAGGATATCCGTCCGTTTCCCAATCTGGTTCTGGGGAACGCCTTGATAACATCCTCCAATCTCCGAGCGTTCATCCACTACCCCTGTATTTTTCCCGTCCAGATACCGGTTCCCATCAGAGATCTGACGCACCAGATCTCTGAGAAGCGTTGTCTTGCCGCACCCCGGAGGCGAGATCAGCATTGTGTGGCAAAGCCTTCCGTTTTCCAGGACCGCTGGAAACAAACTATCCGCACATCCCTTTATCTCATGGGAAATGCGGATATTGATCGACGTTATATATTGGAAGTTCTTCACTCGCCCTTCCTCTGGTATGATCTTCCCCGCAATGCCTACCCGGTGTCCTCCCTGCACTGTCAAAAAGCCCTGTCTCATCTCATGCTCATAAGCATATAATGAATAATCGGCTATGTACTCCATTGCCTCATGCAGTTCGTCTTTTGTCACCTGGTGCAGGAAAAGATGTTCCCTGCCGCCATAGCGGATCGCCATAGGCTGTCCTTCGCGCAACCGGATTTCCTGGAGCTGTCTGAAATCCTTCACGAAATCTAAAAGTATGTTCCTGGTCTTTTTTGCCAGCACGCAAAGTACCTGCTCCTTTTTGTCTTTCATCATCTTGTCCACCTCTTTACACAATATATGAAGTAATCCAAGATTTAGTACTAAAAACCTTCCAGCAAAAAAGAAAACCGCTCACTTCTATTCTGATAGATCAATTATTTTGTCTGCGATCTTCTTAGCGAGATGTTTATTATGTGTAATTGCGAGGATACCCATCTCCCGCTTCTCGGCCTCATCCAAAACCGCTTTCCAGATCTGCGCCTGCGTAATCCCATCCAGCATTGTGCTGATTTCATCACAGATCAGATAGTCCGCACCACTCATTACCGCCCTTGCCACACAGAATCTTTGCAGTTCTCCGCCGGAGAGTTCTCGCGGAAACCGGTCAAGCCAGGCGCACTCGATACCGAAAGACTCCCGTATCTCTTCCCTTAGGCCTCCGCTCTCTTCCAGAACTCTCTTAAGCCTCCAGCGGGGATTGACTGCTGTCTCAGGATGCTGGAAGATCAGTTGTACCGGGCATACTCCTTTCCTTGGAAGCGGACGGCCATCCAGCAGGATCCGTCCTTTGGCAGGTTTCAGATACCCCGCCAAAAGCATAGCCAGCGTTGTCTTACCAAAACCACTCGGCGCCAACACGGCCATGTGCTCCCCTTTATCGATTTTCAAATTACAGTTTTCCAGAATCCACGGTTGTTTTTTATGATAACGAAAATAAATATCTTTTGCTTCAAGAGGCATAATAACACCTCACTTCCCCTCCCCGTATCTTTTGGACCGGGGGAGCGGTCTTTGTACATTCTTCCGTCTTATACGGGCATCGCGGTGCAAACAGGCATCCTTTTGGCAAATTCCCTGCATACGGCTGGAAACCTTCGATTGGATGAAACCCGTTTTGTGGCAGGGCGTTCCAAAGCGCCCTGGAATATGGATGCCGCAAGGCTTCCTCCCCCTCTTTAAAATCCGACGCCCGGGCTGTTTCCACCGTCGTCCCCGCATAGAACACAGCGACTCGATCGGCAAATTCAACCGCAAGGTCAATGTCGTGCGTAATCAGAACGACCGCTTTTCCTTCCGAAGCATAGTCCCGGAACATCTGCAGCGCCGCCAAAGCCTGCTTTAGTCCCATGCCCGGCGTCGGTTCGTCCGCAATCATCAGATCCGCGCCGGTAAGCAGCGCCGTCGATACCAGGACGCGCCTTGCCATACCGCCGGAAAGCTGAAACGGATAGAGCCGTTCCGTCTGCTTTGGCAGTCCGAGACGATCAAAAATCTCCCTGCGCTTCCCTGTCATTTTGGGCCTTAGGTGTCCGTCGGCCTGCCCGCCCACCCTCATCAGAGGATCCAGATAGGCAATGGACTGCGGAACCAGAGCGATTTCGGTTCCCCGAAGCTGTTTTTGCCATGCGCGCGTCAGTTCCTCCCCTTTATAGTAGAGACGCCCGCTCACAGCAGCGTTATCGGGCAAAAGCCCCAAAACTGCCAAGGCCAACAGGCTTTTCCCGGATCCAGAAGAGCCTGCGATGGCAAGAATTTCCCCGGGACGCACAGTCAGACTCAAATCCGAGATCACCTGCAGCTCTGTCTGTTCCAAACCGTTTCCATACATCCGAAACGACACGGATAAATCTTGGATTTCCAGCAAATTTTCTATTTTTTTCTCCATAGAAGCCTCCTCATTCCTGCGCGCTGTAAGGATCCATGACCTCGCGCAGGCACTCTCCCAAATGATCCACCAACAGTACAATCAATACAAGCGTAAGTCCCGGAAACACCGCCGTCCACCACATTCCCGTGGAAATATAGCGCATGCTTTCAGACAGAATGATGCCGATCGCGGATCTCTCCGGGGGAAGTCCGAATCCCAAAAATGAGATGGACGCCTCGTGCAGGATCGCATGAGGGAGCATCAGGATCAACCCCACCAAAAATTGCGGCGCCAGATGGGGAAGCAAATGGAACATCAGGATCCATCCGCTTGATTTCCCTAGTTTACGGGAAACGGCCACATAATGTCGGGTCCTAAGCTTAAGGACTTCTCCCCGGATCAGGCGGGCAAGGCTGCACCAATGTGTGGCGGCGATCCCCACAAAAAGCCCCCAGAGCCCGCGTCCCAGAGCAAAGGAAATCAAAATAATCAGGATCGTATGCGGCACTCCCATCACAAGGTCGATAAGCCAGTTCAAAATTCCATCCATATATTTTGAACCCGCCGCGGAAACAACTCCCACAAATATGGCGATCACAGCGCTGAGGGCGGAGGCCGCCAGTCCCATCGTCATACTGACAGATAAACCTTTTAGAGTGCGCAAAAACAGATCCCGTCCTAATGCATCCGTACCAAAAGGATGCGCCGGGCAGGGCGCGCGTCCGGCATCCAGAAAGCTTCCGGTTATCGCATATTCGGGAATCAAAATGCCGGAGGCATAGACGAGAAGTAAAAGAATTGCCATCGCCGCCGCAAGCGCGACGGCTTTTGTACGCTGGTTCCACTTTATCATTCCCCCACCTCCCGGATCTGCGGGTCAATGATTCCATAGAGCACATTGGCTGTCATATTCCCGACACATACAAATAACGCTGAAAATAGAGTCACTCCAAGGAGAAGCGGAACATCTGCGTTTAACCCTGCCTCCGACACCGCACTTCCAAGCCCCGGATAGCTGAACACATTTTCTGCCATAACTGAGCCTCCAAACAGCTCTGCAAAAGATGCAAACTGTAAAGTAACTGCCGGGAGCAGGATATTTCGTAGCCCATGGCGCCTAAGAACCGTTAACTCTCTTTCTCCCCTTGCACGCGCAAATAAAACATACTCACTGTTCAGCACTTCCACCAGTTTTTGGCGGGTATGGAGGGCAATATTCACAAAGGACAGTATGCATAAGGTAAAGGCCGGCAAAATCAAATGATACATCTTCTGCCAGATCGTCACCTCCCCGCTTGTCACCCCGATCGGAGTGGAAAATCCAATCGGAAACCAACCCAGCCATACGGAAAATACCAGAAGGAACAAAAGTCCCAGCCAGAATGTAGGCACACAGCTCAGAACATAACATATTTTTTTCAGGATCCTGTCCGGCCATCGGTCTTTATACATTCCCATAACGCATCCCAGGGAAAACCCAATCACCCCGGAAAAGAGCCATGCACAGAACATCAGGGCAAGAGAATTCAAAAAGCGTTCGCCGATTATATCCGCAACCGGTCTTCGATAAACCAAAGATTCACCTAAGTTTCCATGCAGAATTTCAGAAAGCCAGTCCATATACCGCTCATCTGGCGGTTTATCTACACCCCAGTAATCCTCGATTTCTTCGCGCTGCTCCGGCGAAACCGCTGTTCCAACTCGGAGAATATACTGCTGTACCGGGTCAACCGGCGACGCGCTGACAAGCGCAAAAGAAATCACGCTGACCGCCAGAAGCAGGGAAATCACCTTGGCGCCGTAGGTAAGCGTCCTATAGGCAATTCTTCCCAGTATTCTTTTCATAACCCTGCCCCTTTCCATCATAATTCATTCCATGTCCACTCGTTTAGGTTCTGGATCAGGGGAAGTCCATGGCCGTGGCCGTGAATCGGCTGTTCCCCGATCGAAAGGCCGTCCCGGACATATGTCACATGATCCAGGTTCACAATCCAAACCCAAGGGCATTCGCCCTGCATCGCGGTTCCGGTTGCGCCGTCCCACTGCGCTTTCTTCCAGTTTTCATTTGCCTCTTCCACAGTGCGGGATTCCATAGCGGCCTGCAAATATCCGTCGGTCACATCGCTCATATAGCCTTCTGGATTATAGAAGTCGTCCTTTAGGGCGCCTTCCGATTGGTATAGATAGTACGTTTCGTTGGGAATCGAAGAACCCCAGCCCATCATAACGGCTTCCGAAAACATCCGCCGCGTAATTTCGTCCCAGCTGACGCCCTCCACATGAATCCGAACGCCGATTTCCGCCGCCTGTTCGGCCGCGGCCATCGCGACTGCCTGGCGCACAGAATCCCCCGCCGGATAGATACAGGAAAATTCTGCTTTTAATCCGTCTTTTTCCACGATACCATCTCCGTCGCTGTCAGTCCACCCTGCGTCTTTTAACAGTTTCTTTGCATATGCGGTATCTGTCTCAATCAAAACCAGAGGATTGTTCCACGGCATGCCGTCGTTCTCTGAATATGCCGGCCTGCCAAAACCGTTCAGTACCGTATCGGCGACCATCTGACGATCAATGGCATACGCCACCGCTTGACGGATTTCACGATGACAGGTCACATTATTGCCCACAGGAGCGCCATCCGCTGTGGTTTTTCCTTCGTCCGGGAGAATCGGAAGGGTGAATCCTCTGTTATCCGCGGACGGAATCGCTTCAACATGGTATCCGTCTATCTCCGTTGTCCCCAAAGTCGCAGTAGAATATGCAACGTCAACTTTACCTGCCTGGACGGCGGCCAGGGCCGCGTCCTCGGACATAAAGACAACGGTAACGTTCTTGATCTTGGGAGCTCCTCCGTAATATGCTTCGTTGGCTGTAAAAATAATCTGCTCCTGTGGTTTCCACTCAACAAATTTGTATGGTCCTGAACCGACAGGACGAACGCCGTACTCTTCACCGTAGGCATGTTCCGGGACAATCCCCACAGAGGCAAGCGTGTTGAGGAAAATGGACGTAGGCTTTTTAAGCGTGATAACGACGGTTGTATCGTCCTTAGCTTTCGCGCTTTCCATATAAGTAAGGTCAACAGAACCTTGGGCCGCCTTGGCCGTTTCCAGCGTAAACGCAACGTCGTGCGCTGTCACCTTCTTGCCGTCGGTAAAAGAAGCGTCCCCTCGGATCGTAAACGTCCACGTCAGTCCGTCCTTGGACAGCGTATAATCTGTAGCCAGGTCCTTTTCAAACTCTAAATCCGCGGTATACTTTATCAGCGTACTCTGTACAATCGGAGCATTGCCGTGCCCCCACCCCTTGGTGGGGTCTAATGTTTCAGGCTCAGACCCGATCGCGATCACCACACTATCCTTTTTTTCACCCTTTTCCCTTCCTTCTTCTGTCCTGTTCCCGCAGGCAGATACCACGGCAAGTACAATCACTGCCCAAAGTAAGATGAGATTCTTTTTGATTTTCATCTCCTTTTTCTCCTTCCCACAAAAAAAGCACACAACTCCTCTTCTAAGGATCTGTGTGCTTTCTAAGCATACTTTTTATATGTTCATTCATACCAACGACCGGCAATTCCAATATTTCTATATCGGCGTCTACAGCTTCATGCTGTTAACGAGATTCCTCCAGTCTTTGCAATTCAATAACCACGTCCTGTATCAGTTTCCCAATATTCAGGTCGCTGACTCCAACCACAATATTATCGCAATGGTTTATTGGAATCAGAAGCCGTTTTGCCCTGCTCTTAGCAACCGCGTTCGCCATGGACGGCGTGATCTCGCCGAGCAGTGCATCCGCGATCACGATGCCGATCGGTCCAATAATGACGTCTGCCTTTCTACTGTTCACGATCACAGCGTTTTCTCCTGTCGCCGCCTGATCCGCCCCTGCCTTCAGCATAGCGGCTGTCGCGGCGGTATTCGTCCCTACCACCGTAACGGCTGTTTTGGGAAAGTTCTTTTTCACCGCTGTGACAAGCTGCTTCCCGATACCGCCTCCCTGCGCGTCTATCACCAGTATGTCCATCAAGCTCTCTCCTCAAAAAACCTATACCAGGCTTCTTTTTGCATCCGCCTTTTTTTGGAAGCCGTCTTCCTGGACAATGAAACGTTCGTGCATACTTTCGCCGATCAGTCCAGTCTCGTCAAATATCTGGACGTCAAATCGTACCTTTCGTCCCTCTGCCTCAGTCACCTTGCTCTCGCACCATACCTTCATCCCCGTCGGGGTCGGCGCAAGATGCCGGATCTTAAGAGCCGTTCCCACTGTAGTCGTCCCCTCTTCCAATTCGGCCGCTATACTTTTCCAGCAAGTTTCCTCAATCAGCGCGGCCATGGCCGGAGTCGCGAACACCTCCAGCGTCCCGCTCCCATGTGCAGCCGCCGTATCCTTTAATTCGACCTGCTTCTCTATCCTTCCTGTAATTCCTATCTTAAGCATGCCGATTTACTCTGCCACATCTTTCATACTAAAACTCATACGTCCCATCTTATCCTTGCCCAGACATACGACCTTTACATGATCTCCCAAAGTCAGAACGTCTTCCACATGGTTGATTCTGTGCTTTGCAATCTTGGAGATGTGGACCATGCCTTCCTTACTCGGAGCAAACTCAACAAAAGCGCCGAATTCCTTGATGCTTACCACATCGCCTTCAAGCACCATACCGGCCTCAAATTCAGTCACAATGGTGGCGATCATCTTCTTCGCCTTCTCCATGCTTTCTGCCTCTGTTCCACAGATTGAAACGCTGCCATCATCCGTGATATCGATCTTCACACCCGTTCTCTCGATAATCGCGTTGATCGTCTTTCCTCTCTGTCCGACTACGTCGCCGATCTTCATCGGGTCGATGCTCATCTGGATGATCTTCGGAGCATACTTGCCTACTTCCGGCCTTGGCTCAGAGATCGCTTTACTCATGATCTCATCCATAATATAGAGCCTCGCCTTCCTGGTACGCGCGATCGCTTCCTCGATGATCGGTCTTGTCAGTCCATGGATCTTGATGTCCATCTGGATTGCCGTGATACCGTCATGCGTACCAGCTACTTTGAAATCCATATCGCCAAAGAAATCCTCCAACCCCTGGATATCCGTCAGAACCAGATAATCGTCGTCTGCCTCTCCAGTCACCAGACCGCAGGAAATTCCTGCAACCGCAGTCTTAATCGGCACGCCTGCTGCCATCAGCGACATAGAAGACGCACAAACGCTTGCCTGGGATGTGGAACCATTGGATTCAAATGTCTCCGATACGGTTCTAATCGCGTACGGGAACTCTTCCTCTGTCGGAAGCACAGGGATGAGCGCCCTCTCCGCCAGCGCCCCATGGCCGATCTCACGCCGTCCCGGTCCCCTTGAAGGGCGCGTCTCTCCAACTGAATACGACGGGAAATTATAATGGTGCATATATCTCTTAGAAGTCTCAGATTCATCTAATCCATCTACTCTCTGCGCCTCAGAGAGCGGAGCAAGCGTCGTCACCGTACAGATCTGCGTCTGTCCTCTTGTAAACATCGCTGAACCATGAACCCGCGGAAGCAGGTCAACTTCCGCCGCCAGCGGACGAATCTCTTCAATCGCTCTCCCATCAGGACGCTTGTGATCTTTTAAAATCATCTTGCGTACCACTTTCTTCTGGTACTGGTATACCGCGTCAGAAAGCTTTGCAAGCCACTCTTCGTTCTCTGCAAACGCCTCTTCAAGCTTCGCTGTAATTCCTTTGATATTCTCTTCCCTGGTCTGCTTATCATCGGTAAATACCGCTTCTTCCATCTCTTCCGGCGGCACGACCTTCTGGATCTCTGCAAACAATTCCTCCGGCACTGCAAAGCTTGTATACGCATGCTTCGGTTTTCCGCATTCTGCTACAATCTCTTCGATGAAAGCGATCACTTTCTGGTTCACCTCATGAGCCGCAAAAATGGCTTCGAGCATCTTATCTTCCGGAACCTCGTTCGCCCCCGCCTCAATCATGATGACTTTTTCTTTCGTGGACGCAACCGTAAGAGCCAGATCGGATACGTCTCTTTGCGCAGCCGTAGGGTTAAATACCAGTTCGCCGTTAATCAGGCCAACCTGAGTGGACGCGGTAGGACCGTCGAACGGAATATCTGATATTGCAGTTGCGATCGCAGAACCCAGCATAGCGGTAAGCTCCGGAGCACAGTCCTGGTCAACAGAAAGCACTAAATTCTCCAACGTCACGTCGTTTCTATAATCTTTAGGGAACAACGGTCTCATCGGACGGTCGATCACCCGGCATGTAAGAACCGCGTTCTCGGATGCCTTTCCTTCTCTCTTGTTAAACCCTCCGGGAATCTTCCCTACCGCATATAATTTCTCGTTATACTCAACGCTTAACGGGAAGAAATCAATTCCTTCCCTTGGTTTGTCCGACGCCGTCGCCGTCGATAACACAACCGTCTCGCCATAGTGCATAAGCACCGCTCCGTTCGCCTGCTTCGCCACCCTTCCGATATCTACCCTAAGTGTCCTGCCGGCAAGCTCCATCTCAAATTTCTTGTACATGTTATTCTCCTTTTCTTTTTCCAATTCCGGTACAGCGCTTCCGAAACTACTGAAAAACACATCTCCAAAAATGTACTTTTCAGTGGTCTCGGAGATACTACGCCGCCGCAATCATGATTGTCATACTCTTTCGAGTATAAACTCGCGCTAAGGCAGCTCCCTTTCGGGAACTGCCTTTTTAATACTAAACATTACTTTCTTAATCCTAATCTCTCGATCAAGTTACGGTATCTCTCGATATCATTCTTTTTAAGATATGCAAGAAGCCCTCTTCTCTGTCCGACCATCTTCAGAAGTCCTCTTCTGGAATGGTGATCCTTTGGGTTCGCCTTAAAGTGAGCTGTCAGATCATTGATCCTTGCTGTCAGGATCGCAACCTGCACCTCCGGTGATCCGGTATCGCCAGGTGTCCTTCCATAATCTTTGATGATCTGTTCTTTCATTTCTTTTGTGATCATTTGTCACTACCTCCTGTTATACGATTAATTGCCAGGCATCAAGCAGCGGTTGGAGCTTCCGTCTGCCGAACGCCGGTTTCACACCGAGAAAGTATAGCATATCTTTTCTGGCGCTGTCAAGGGAATATGCGCTTTTCGAGCCGTTTTTTCCGCCTTTTTTCGCCTCATGCTACACGCTTAAGTGGAACATCCTCGACACGATCGTAAAGTAAATCAAAGTCGTTCCGGTATCCACCAGGGTGGTGATAAGAGGCGCCGCCATGATCGCCGGGTCAAGCCCTATTTTCTTTGCCGCCAGTGGCAGCGTGCATCCGATCGTCTTTGCCATGACGATGGTACAGATCAGGGTGATTCCCAGTCCCAATGCCAAAAGTCCCGGATTGTCCATCTTTCCCTGGTACATAATCATAATACGTATTCCATTCACCAGCGACAAGAACGTCCCGACAAGCAAGGCAACCCGGACTTCTTTAAATATAACCTTGAAGATGTCGCGAAACTGGATTTCTCCCACAGTAAGTCCCCGTATAATCAAAGTTGAGCTCTGTGATCCACAGTTGCCGCCCGTACCGGTCAGCATGGGAACGAAAGCGTTGAGCACAGGCATCGCAATGACAACGGAAGAAAAGTGATCCAGAACCAGCCCGCTAAACGTAGCGGACAGCATCAAAAATAAGAGCCATACGCTCCTGTTCTTTGCATGCTGGAACACATTCGTCCCAAAATACGTCTCCTCGTTGGGGGCGACACCCGCCATGATACTGATATCTTCTGTCGTCTCTTCCTGCATAACAAGCATAGCGTCGTCAACCGTAACGATACCTACCATACACATCTCATGATCCACAATCGGAATCGCCACAAGGCCATACTTGCGTATCTTACCTGCAACTGCTTCTTGATCGTCCGTGGTCCGAGCATAGAGGATATTCGGATCCATGATCTCCTCCATGGTACGGCTGTCGCTGCTGGTAAGGAGATCCTTAACGTCAACTACGCCGATCAGTTTCTTTTTTTCTGTCACATAACAGGTATAGATGGTCTCCCGGTTGATTCCGACCTGCCGGATCTTTAGAATTGCCTCCGCCACCGTCATATCCGGGCGCAGCGCAATATAGTCCACGTTCATGACGCTTCCTGCGCTGTCCTCCGGGTACTGGAGCAGGAAATTAATCTGCTTTCTCGTGTCCTCGTCCGTTACCATCAAAAGCCTGTCCACCACGTTTGCCGGCATCTCCTCCAGAACGTCCACCGTGTCGTCCAGGTACATCTCATCCATGACTTCTTCCAGCTCGGAATCCGTCAGGGCATTGATCAATGTCTCGCGCAGATCGCTGTTCATATAAGCAAATGTCTCCGCTCCCTCTTCTTTTCCAAGAAGACGAAACAAAATAATCATCTGCTTATCTTCCACCTCTTCCAAAAGTTCCGCTATATCTACCGGATAATAATTTGCCAATTCTTCTTTTAACTGCTTAAAGCGTCTTGCCTCCAGAAAGTCAAGTATTTTCTCGTATTCCACTCTGATTTCCCCCTTTCTTTTGCGCAAAAGCTTTTTTTATAGTATAATCGCTTCAAGAATATTATACAAGGAGATTATGGCAGGGAATATGAAAATCACCGGAATCATCGCAGAATACAATCCATTTCATAACGGACACCTTTATCATATCAAGAAGGCTCTTGAGAGAACAGGTTCCGATGCCGCCGTCGTAGTGATGAGCGGGAATTTCGTCCAAAGAGGGGCGCCCGCCATAATACCGAAACATCTGCGCGCTGAGATGGCGCTTAAGGGCGGTGCCGCCGCCGTGCTGGAGCTTCCCGTCTGCTTCTCCTGTGGAAGTGCGGAACTTTTTGCCATGGGCGCTGTTTCCCTGCTTGACAGCCTGGGATGCGTCGGCAGTTTATGTTTTGGGAGCGAATGCGGATCCATAGAGGAGCTTTCCCAGGCGGCGTCTATTCTCTCCAAGGAACCGGAAGATTTTAAGAGACTCCTCCGCAGTTATCTGCAAAAAGGCTGTTCTTTTCCCGCGGCAAGGCGCATGGCTCTGGCTGATTACACCAAAGATTCTCGCATGGCTCAGCTCCTTGATACGCCGAATAATGCGCTTGGGATCGAATACCTGAAAGCCCTATCCCGTGTAAAAAGCCCGATCCGCCCCTACACGATCGCGCGCTGCGGGGCTGGACATCATGAAAAGGGCCGATCCGGCAGATTCAGTTCCGCGTCCTCTATCCGCACGCAGATTGCAGAGGTCACAAGGACCAAGTTCGTTTCCGATCGTGCATGGGAGACGCTATCCTTCCAAGTGCCTTCCTTTTGCATGCCCGTTTTAAAGGAATCCTGGCAGATTCGTTACCCGATCTGCGCTCATGATCTTTCTTTGCCTCTCCGTTATAAACTCTTATCCCAGACCAGGGACTCCCTGCTTCTCTATGCGGATATGACGCCTGATCTTGCCAACCGCATCATGAACCGCCTGGACGAGTTTCAGGACTGGGATACATTTTCTGCCGCTCTCAAGACCAAAGAGATCACTTATACAAGGATCAGCCGGGTGCTCCTGCATATCCTCCTGGACATCCGAAAAGACGATCTTGATGCTTATGCAGGCAATGGAATGGCCCAGTACGCAAGACTCCTCGGCTTTTCTCAGAAAAGCAAATGGGTACTGCAAAGGTTCAAGCTCTGCTCGCGGATCCCCCTTGTCATGAATCCTGCCCGGCCGGACACTGTTTCCGACCTTGGGAAGAGAATGCTAAAGACCGACTGCTTCGCTGCCGATCTGTATGAATCCACGGCCGCTTTCAAATTTCACCGTCCTTTCCTCAATGAATGCAGACAGGAGATACGGATCCTCTGATTATTCATCTATATGAAGCTTCTTTGTGACCGTGACTGCCCTCGCTCCCGGTCCGATATGGCAGGTCACGCTTAAGGACAGCGGGTCCATATGGATATCGTATCCCGGAAATGCTTCCTCAAGCTCTGCTTTCCAGTCCAAAGCCTCCTCCCTGCTCCCGGTGTACGCGGCGTCTATATAGAGGTCCGTAGGACCATCGCAGTCCTCAAAATCCTTGCCGATCACCTCTTCCACTGTTTTTAGCATGGTCCGTTTCGCTGATTTCCATCCACGCGTCTTTGCAAATGCGTCTAACTTTTCTCCCTTTATGCGGAGTATGGGCTTTAAGTTCAGGACCGTACCGACCGCGGCGGCCGCGGGAGTTAAGCGTCCGCCTTTCTTCAGATATTTCAAGGTATCCACTGTGATATAAATATCAGAGTCGAATCTCGTCGCCTCCAAAAGCTCTTTGATCTTTCTGGCACTCCTTCCCGCCTTCGCCATTCGGATCGCTTCCAGTACGGAACGGCGCTGTGTCACGGAAATCCTTTGGTTATTGACAACCTGCACCCTTCCTTCGTAGTCGGACGCCAGCATGATGGCTGTCTCACAGGAACTGCTCAGTCCGCTCGACATGGGGATATGTACGATCTCATCATACTCTTTTAGCATCTCATCCCATAGCCCCGTCACATCCGCGGGTGCCGGCTGTGAAGTCGTGATATTCGCGTCCTCGCTCAGACGTTGATAAAATTCTTCCTGCGACAATGTGATGTCCTCAAAAAACAATTCGTCGTTGATATAAAACGGCATGGGGAGCACCCGGATTCCCAGCTCCTTCGCCCCAGCCTGTGTGATTCCACTGTTACTGTCCGTAATAACTGCTATCTTACTCATTCCCCAATTCCTCTCCTTTATACTGTAATCACCTCAGATAGATTGTCCCTTTTTGCAACTAGGATATCGATGTCATCCCCTTTATAAGGCGTATCTCCCAGCGTGACTTCAAGCCGGACCGTCTCATAGGCAAGCTCGGCATAATTGTTCTCCTTGCTGAGATGTCCCAGCATGACATGCTTCAGGCCCCCGTGGAGGATCTCGCAAAGAAGCCGGCCTGACAACTCATTGGATAAATGCCCTTTATCCCCCATCACTCTCTGCTTCAGAGGATATGGATAGGGTCCTACTTCCAGCATATGTATATCATGGTTCGATTCCAAGAGCACCGCGTCCAGATCTTTTAGGTTCTCTACTGTATAGTCGTCATATTTTCCCAAATCTGTCGCCACCGCCACATGCTTATTTCCTCTCTCAAAACGGTATCCACAGGGCTCGCAGGCATCGTGGGAAATCGCAAATGGATGGATCCGGATCTCCCCCAGTGTAAAATCCATATCCGCCTGAATCTCATGATAAAGTCCCTCCGGCATCTGTCCCAGGCTTTTACATCTTTTAATCCCCTCAAGCGTCCCGGCCGTTGCATAAATCGGAACCTTGTATCTTCGGCTGAACACGCCTAGCCCCTGGATATGGTCTATATGCTCATGGGTCACCAGGATGCCGCTTAGTTCCTCCCCTTTCACTCCCAGCTCTTTTAATCCCTCCTCGACCCGTTTTTTACTGATTCCTGTATCTACCAGCAGATGGGTACTGCTGCTCCCTACATAAATACAGTTTCCACTGCTCCCGCTGGCAATACTGCATAATCTCATCTGTCTTCTCTCCTGCTTTTGTTTATTCCCGCGAAGCAACGAGCCAAGTAGCCATGCTAAGTGCCCTTTAGGGTATGCATGGATATTTGGCGACTGCCGCGAGGGTCAAATACCCCGCAGCTTGCTGCGCATAACAAGTTTCATGCCCCGTCAGCTTGCTGCGGGGTATTTGACTTTACTCATGGCTGTTTCCCTGCCAGTCTCAGCGATATCTGCCTGCATGTATCCTCAAACTCTCCGCTGTTCTCGATCACATAGTCGCAGGCGTCAAAAAAAACCGCCTCGGGAGGCTGCGATGTGAAAATCTGCTCGATCCGCTCTTTGCTGTATCCCCGGGAAATCATGAGCCGCTCCCTTCTGACAGGTTCTACCACATGAATATACCATATCTCATCCAGAATTTCACGATAAATTTTATCAGTGAGCAGCGCTGCTTCCAGGACAAACATATTGCTTTCCTTTTTTTCTTCCTCATCCATGATCTCACGGATCCTTCGGTTCACCGCCGGATGCACGATCGAATTCAAAAGGCGCAGTTTCCCGCTGTCGGCAAACACAATGTCTCCCAACTTCTTTCTGTCGATCAGCCCGTCTTCCCTCAATATCCCTCTTCCAAAATTTGACAGCACTTCCCGGTAACACACCTCCCCGGGAAGCTGTACCTGGTGCGCGATCAGGTCCGCTTGAAAAATGGCGGCATGATAGTCTCTCTCCAGATGGACGAGTACCAGGCTTTTGCCTGAACCCACCCCGCCTGTAATCCCGATCTTTCTCATCTTATACCCAACTCCTATTTTGCCTCATACCAGTTCTCTCCCGTGTGCATATCCACATCAAGCGGCACGTCAAGATCAGCCGCCTGCTCCATACAGCGCTTCAAGATCTCCTGTACTTCCTCCACCTCGTCCTTATGTGCTTCCACCAAAAGTTCGTCATGCACCTGGAGGACAAGCCGGGATTTCAGTTTCCTCTTTCTCAGCTCCTTATCCACCGCGACCATGGCGATCTTAATGATGTCCGCCGCCGTCCCCTGGATCGGGGCGTTCATCGCCACCCTCTCCCCGAACTGCCGCTGCATATAATTGCTGGACATAAGCTCCGGCACAGGCCTTCTGCGCCCAAAAAGCGTGACGACATACCCCATCTCTTTCGCATGGGCAACCGTGTCGTCCAAAAATGCCTTGATCCCCGGATACGTCTCAAAATACCGCTTGATATACTCCTCTGCTTCTTTTCTCGATATACTTAAGTCCTGGCTCAGCCCGAATGAACTAATTCCATAAACAATCCCAAAATTTACCGCTTTCGCGTTTCGCCTCTGGAGGGACGTGACCTCGTCAAACGGTGTGTGGAACACCTGGGACGCCGTGATCCTGTGGATATCCCTCGCCTCCTTATATGCCTTTATCAGCTCCCTATCCCCCGAACAATGCGCCAACACACGTAGTTCGATCTGCGAATAATCCGCGTCCACGAAAATATATCCGTCCTCCGGAATAAATACTTTCCGTATCAGACGCCCCAGTTCCATCCTAACCGGAATATTCTGCAGGTTTGGATCCGTACTGCTGATCCGCCCGGTCGCGGTTACTGTCTGGTGGAACTTTCCATGAATCCTCTGGTCGTCTTCCCTGATAAATGCGGAAAGCCCATCCGCATAGGTGGATTTCAGCTTTGTGAGCTGCCGGTACTCCAGGATCAAGGAAACGATCGGATGATCCATCGCCAGCTTTTCCAGCACATCCGCTGCCGTCGAATACCCGGTCTTGGTCTTCTTCCCATTTGGGAGCGACAGATGCTCAAACAAAACCACGCCAAGCTGCTTCGGTGAATTAATGTTGAATTCCTCGCCCGCCAGCGCATAGATCTCCTTTTCCAGCTCTTCGATCCTCACTCCTAACTGTTCTCCGTAAAACTTAAGCGCTTCCCCTTCGATCTTCACGCCGCACTCCTCCATATGGAACAGCGTGAACACAAGGGGCATCTCAATATCGGAGAATAAGTGGTACATTCCCGCCTCTTTCAGCTTATTTTCCAGTACGCCGGATACCGCGAACGCCGTATAAGCCTCATAGCAAGCCTGTATCTCCTCCGTCGCCTTGGGATCAATCATCACCCCCAAATGTTCCTGCGCCACGTCTGCATAATCATAACTGTTCTTCAAAGGATTCAGTAAATATGCTGCTATGGCGGCATCAAAACAATGCCCCTCTCTATCCTCTGGAATCGAAATCTCCTGCAAAGACAACTTTAAACCAAACATGGAAAAGCGGGAGACTTTTCGTGCAATCTCCTGCAAGGCGTCGAGCAGATACGCTGTCTCCATCCCATTTCCTGCCGCAAGACAGTAGACCTCATCCTTTCCAAACGCTATGCCGATCCCGCCAATTCCCGCGTTGTCTGCAAATAAAGGCAGGACATTTTTCGCGTTTTTATAAATGGCGGCTCCCACCGTCTCAGCCTGCATCGCCCTTTCAAATACACGCTTGGCCTCTTCCCTTTTCCTTATTATCGCAAAAGACTCCTCGAGAGCGTTCCCTGTACGCGCCTCAAACCGTTTCAAAAGATTCTTAAACTGCAGCCGCTGAAAATACGTATACGCCTCGTCTGTGTACAGATTTCCCAGTTTTGCCTCTTCCAGCTCGTACGCAAAATCCGCCTTGACGTTGATCGTTGCCAGTTCTTTGCTAAGCTTTGCCTGTTCCCAGAACTCGGCCAGATTCTTCGACGCTCTGGGCGGCTTGATCTCCGAGACATGTTCATATGCGTTTTCAATGGAACCATATTCGCAGATGATCTTTGTGGCGGTCTTCTCCCCGATATTCGGGACACCGGGGATATTATCCGACTGATCTCCCATGAGCGCTTTCACATCAATAAATTCTACTGGAGTTACCAGATACTTCTCCTTCACGTCTGCGGCGTAATAATCCTCGATCTCAGTCCCGGTCCGCTTTGTCTTCGGGATCCGTATCTTCACATGTTCCGTGGCAAGCTGCAACAGATCCCTGTCTCCAGAGATAATCACCACTTCCATGCCCTGCCTCTCCAACCTGTTTGCGAGGGTTCCCAAAAGGTCGTCCGCTTCCAGCCCCGCCTGTTCAATCGTCTTCACCCGCATGGCGTCCAGCACTTCCTTCATCAGCGGCACCTGTTCGCGCAGTTCTTCCGCCATGGGTTTCCTCGTCCCTTTATATTCTTGGTACATCTCATGTCGGAAGGTGGGAGCATGGACGTCGAACGCCACGGTCAGGTAATCCGGCTTCTCCTCTTCCAGAATCTTAAACATGATATTTAAAAATCCGTAAACCGCGTTCGTATGCAGCCCTTCCGCGTTCGTCAGATCCGGAAGGCCGTAAAACGCACGGTTCAGGATACTGTGTCCGTCTATCAAAACAATCTTGCTCATACCGTACCGCCTTTCTTACATATTTACTGCCAATGCTATTACTATACACCAAAGCGGGGGTTTTTAAAAGGAAATTATAAAAAAGAAGAAATAGAGAAAAATTTAAAAACCCACTTGCAGATCTGATGATGATATGGTATGATAAATGACGGTTCAAAGAATGCCCGACCAGCCGGCGTGTCGGAATGGCAGACGAGGCAGACTCAAAATCTGTTGTGGGCAACCACGTGCGGGTTCAAGTCCCGCCGCCGGCATTTTACGGCGCGAAGTCGAACCTCGGAGATTCAGGTTTCGCACCGTTTTGTGCATTGGACTAAAATACCAGAATCCTTATTTTTCATGGGTTCTGGTATTTTTTGTCTAAGGAATTGTTAAGGAAATGAAAAGGGGCTTCCCTCATCATTTCCAGATTCCCACCCGCTTCTCAGGCGCCACGTACATCCCGTCGCTCTCCTTGACGTCATACACATCATAAAATACATCACATGAACTAAGCACTGCGTTCACCCGCACTTTGTTTGGCGAATGGGTATCGGTATTGAGCAGGTACATCATAAAACTTGCGGTATCTTCACTTGCCCAATTATACGCCATCTGGCTGAATGCCTCATCTAAAGCCTTTTCATCATCTCCTATGATGGAAGTGATGCATGCCATTGCGCCCAGATCCGCAATATTCTCCATCAAGGTCAACTCGCCGTTTACTTTGGTTCCCATCATTTCATACGTATTGTAATACTCTACGATCGACTGCGAAAGTTTCTGGTACTCCTCCATCTCTTCGTCTGTCCACCATACATTGTAGTTGCCGTACTCGTCGTATAACGCTCCACTGGAGTCAAAGGCATGGCTCACTTCATGTGCAATCACATAACCGATACCGCCCAGATTGGCACCGTCGCTGTTATCATTGTCATAGAAAGGCGCCTGCAGGATCGCCGCAGGAAAGACAATCTCGTTGTTCGCCGGATCATAATATGCGTTGATCGTCTGCGGTGTGATACTCCACAGGCTTCTGTCAACCTCACCGCCAAGCATACTCAGACTGTATTCGATCGACACATTCATGCTCACAAGCAGATTGGATAAAAGGCTTCCGCCCTCCGATATTGGCGTGACCTGCATCATATCCTTTTCCTTCGGCCATTCCTCAGGATACCCGATCTTCACCTGCATGGTCTCCAACTTGCGGATCGCTTTTTGTTTCGTCTGTTCGCTCATCCATTCCTGACTCATGATAATCGTTTCATATTCCTTTAGGATCTGGTCGATCATATCCTCAACCTCTTCTTTGTCCTCCTGTGAAAAATGCTCTTCCACATAGAGTGTGGCAAAATCCCAAGGAAGCAGCTCCTGTGTCAGGCGCTTCCAATTCTTTTCATCGCCCCATCGTTCCGTGATGCCGTAAAGGGAGTTCTGCATATTCTCATAGAGCCCGGCAAGCGTTTCATTGCCATATTTTGCGATGTCATTCAGCATCACAAACGTAGAATAATCTTTTAATGCTTCCAGATTCTCTTCCACCAAAAGAGAATTAATCTTCTTCGCCTGATCCACATCCATGACAATATATTTGTCCTGCCCGTCCACCCGAAGGGTCTTTAACATTTTTTCCACATCCACATTCGTATATAACTGCTGCAGTTCCTCCGCCGTATATACATTGTACGTCTTAGCTGGATCGTAAAGCTGCTCTGCCGTAAGCGTAGACGCACAAATATCACGTAAAATCCGTTCGATAGAATCCGTGGACCTTGCGGCCGCGTCTTCCTCCATGCCGAACTCGCAAAGTACATCTTTTATATACTGAAGATACAGATTGACATAGTCCTGCGTATCTTCCCCTTCCATATATTCCTTGCCGATCAGGGTATCCGCATACATCATATAGACCGCATACTGACCCGAATCCGCCTTATCCTGCATAATATTGTAGCCGCCTATGATACTGCTGAACCCGAACTCGCCGCTTAACGCTGCCAGCGCGTCCACATATTCTGCAATATTCTGCGCGTTCCTGATACTGTTCATGTGCGGCTTTAGCGGGCCAAGCCCCGTCTCGTTCCGATTCTGCACATCGGATACGCATTCATACATGTCCCTGATCTTCTGCTCGCTGCTCCCTTTTTCATAAGCGGTATGATCTTCCGACAATTCCTCTGTGATCTCTTCCATCTCGCTGCTCGTCACCGCGCTCAGTTCCGTAAACCAGTCCCAGTGCGCGTCCGTCGCCGCAAGCTCAATCTTGTCCAGAAGCTCTTTATTGATGGACTCGTAGTAATCATCCTGACACCGCGGTGCATCGCCCGATGATGCGTCAGAAACCGCCTGTCCTCCTGCGCTTTGGCATCCTGTAAGCTGTATCATCAGCTGTATCACAAGAAACAGCGCCAATAATTTCTTCTTCATATTCATTCCTCCGTGTTCTTCTGTATCCGTACTTCGTGATGCTTCTATTTCCCACAGTGCATGCTCGAAAATCTTCTGCTTCCTCACTGCTTTTATGAATAGTATACCAGCTAATTTACAAAAAATCCAAATATATCTATATGTTCGCAAATATTTCACAAAATTTCCATCACGGTTGTGATTCAGCTATCCAACTGCAAAAAACCCTGTACGGCTCTTAAAAAGAACCATGCAGGGTTTTGGACTCTTATCTCTATTTTTCCGCTTCAATCGAATCAGTACGGTAAATGAATTTTACCTGACCGTCGATGCCTTCTCCGTCATCCGTGAACAGTTTATAGTTCTTAGATGTATCGACCGTTGCGCGTACCCTGGAAATCAAGCTTTCCACATCCCCGTCGACCGCTTCTACAAGCTTTTCGACCCCTTTTTCATTAAATTCTTTCAGGCCATCCGAGAGCTGCAAAGCTCCGTCTCTCAGCTGAGAGACGCCGTCCGTAAGGGCAGGCGTGCTGCTCTTCAAGGTCTGCAGGCCGTTTGAAAGCTCCGACGCGCCTGCGTATAGTTGGCCCGAACCGTTCTTTAAGGTATCTGTACCAGCTTTTAACTCTCCTGCCCCGGCAAGCGCCTGCGACACGCCGTCCGTGTAGCTCTTAAGTCCCAGATAGAACGCATTATAGCTGTCCAGGGACGCCCGAAGCGCGATCACGGACTTCGCTCCTTCCGAAGCCGCCGCAAGCTGCGACTGGACCTCGTCGCCCGCCATTGCCGCAGAGATTGCCGCTTGCACCTGTGCCTCCGTATTCGTCTCGATCATCGACTTTATCGCGTCGCTCTGCATCTGTCCTTCCACATTGGCGTCAATGATTCCCTGCACATCGCCCGACTCCATCTGTGACGCTGTGTTCGCATCGATCATCTGTGCCACACTTTCACTTGACATCTGCTCTTCAATAGCTGCCTGTACCGCCTGGATCTGTTCATCGAGAGCGCCGGCTGCGATCGCTGCGTCATAGACTTCTTTTTCTATGCCGGCCGCCTGTAAAACCTGCAAAACGACTCCCTCGCGCACCGTTTCTTCGACCTGCGCCCTTACATTCTCCTGTACGGAAGCAGTCACCTGCACTCTGACCTGTTCTCCGACTGCTGCTGTGACCTGCTCTGTGATATAAGGACGCTGCTCCTCTACCTTCCCTTTCACCACTTCAAGCGCCTGGTTATACACTGCGTTTTCGTCCAGTGAAGCGATCACCCCGTCCAGTACTCCCGCGTAATTCTGGATCGTCATAGCCGGCACGTCTAATCCGGCTGCAGCAAGCTGGGTGTTTGCCGTGGAAAGTAGTGTGTCGAACACCTGTCTGGCCCCGCTGTTTAAAGTATTGCTGTTGGAAGCCAGGGTACTAAGACCCGCGTAGAGCTGTACGGCTCCTTCCTGAAGCCTGGACGCACCCTCGTCAAGGCTTCCCGCCCCGCCTTCCAGTGTTTTTGCCCCCTCGGCCAGCTTATCAACGCCCTCAACCAGTTCGCCGGACTTGGAAAGCAGAGTGTCCAGCCCGTCGTAGAGCTGTGAGGATCCGTCCATGAGCTGATCCATGGCATCCGTCATCTGATCCAGGGATGCTTTCAGATCCTCAACCGAATTGATATCATCCGTATCTGTCTCGTTAAAAATCTCATTGGTGGCAAGCGTAGCCGTCATGCCAAGCTCAAAGTCCTTTGCATCCGCGGTGATCTCTACATAATTCGGAATCTCGAATTTTTCCGCGGCGATGGCAAGGTTTTCCTGCATGCCCGGAAACGCGATCCCTACGACGATCGTACGAGTCCCATCGTTTACCAATTTCCCGTTCGAGACTTCCACGTTGGTAAATGTCTCATTATCAAGGATCATCCCTGTGAGCATGGCAAAAGGCACATAAATCTTTTCCTTTTTCCCATCAATCTCCGTGTCGATACTCTGTTTGTTGGTATAATCGAAACGGATGCTCACTTTCCCACTTTTGCCTGCCAACTCCGCGGGAGATACTTTTTTTCCGTCCAGTTTATATGTGACAGCCATCTCTACAGGAAGCTCTTTTTCGATACGGTCCTGGGAGTATGTGTCGCCGCCTGCTGCGTTTTTGATCCAGTCGCTAACAATGATTTCCTGTACGCTTCCGTCGGAACCTGTCAGCACATACACGCTCTCATCCTTGGATGCTCCTGCGCTTGCCGTATTTGCCGCCGCTTTTTTACCCGTGGTTTCTGCCTTTGTTTCCTGGGCGGTCTCCTTTTTATCTTTTTTCTCTTCTGCCGCCCTGGTATAGATGGCGGTCCCTGCGGCTGATAATAAGAAGACAGCCGTTAATGCCATTGTAATAATCTTTTTTGTTCTGTTTTTCATTTTACATGTACCTCCACAGCCATATTTTTATAGTTTCTTAATCTTCCATTTTCAATATTATGGCGCATATCAAACGTCGTCGCACAGATCAGCCTGTCGAAAAGCATGAGCATCGCAGGCAGAACCAGGATGACGGACAGCATGCTCACGACCGCGCCTCTTGCCATCAGCATACACATGGAACTGATGATATCAATATTTGAGTAAACGGCAACTCCGAAGGTCGCTGCAAAAAGCCCCATGCCCGACACAATGATCGACGGGATCGACGTCGCAAGCGCCGTCCACACGGCCTCTTTCTTCTCCTTACCGCGAAGCCGTTCTGCTTTATAACGGGTCGTTGTCAAAATCGCATAATCTACTGTGGCGCCGAGCTGGATCGTGCTGATGCAGATCGGTGCGATAAACGGTAGGCTCTGTCCAAAGTAATGCGGCAGCCCCAGGTTGATGAAGATGGACACTTCGATCACCGCGATCAATATGAACGGCAGAGAAAGACTCTTTTCCACCAGGGCAATGATCAGGAAAATAGCCAGGATCGACACCGCGTTGACAACCTGGAAATCGTGGGCAGTCGTCTCGATCATATCCTTCATACAGGGCGCTTCCCCGATCAGCATCCCGCTTTTATCATATTTTTTCAGGATCTGGTTCAATTCGTCGATCTGTGTATTCACCTCTTCGCTCGCCGGCCTGTACTCTGAGTTGATGAGAAGAAGTTCCCATTTGTCGCTTTTGAGGATACTGACAACCGATTCCGGCAGCATTTCTTCCGGGATACGCGGGCCGACGATCGACTCCAGGCCGAGCACGTATTTGACGCCGTCCACCTTCTCCATCTCTTCGATCATCTTGCGCACTTCTGCCCCCGGGACATCCGCGTCTACCAGAAGCATATGGGTTGAAGCGATATGGAAATCTTCTGTCAGCTTCTCATTGGCGATCACGTATTCCATATCTTTCGGAAGGCATTCGCCCATATCATAATAAACCTCGTCGTTGGTCTTACTGTACCCATAATAAGCCGGCGGGATAATCAGGGCAAAGAGCACGAGGAAGACCGGGAAATACTTTACAATCACTCCTGCGGACCTCTTCATGTCCGGGATCAGCGCCCTGTGGTGCGTCTTCTGAAGCGGCTTATCCAGAACCAGGATCAATGCCGGAAGAACCGTCACACAGCCGGCGACGCCCAGAAGCACGCCCTTCGCCATAACGATGCCAAGGTCTCTGCCCATGGTGAATGACATGAAGCACAGCGCGATAAATCCAGCAACCGTGGTGATCGAGCTTCCCACGACGGATGTCAACGTCTCCTTGATCGCAACAGCCATGGCGTCTTTTTTGTCATTGTACTTTATCCGCTGCTCATTATAGCTGTGCCACAGGAAAATCGAATAATCCATCGTGACTGCAAGCTGCAGGACTGCGGACAAGGCTTTCGTAATGTAAGAAATCTCGCCCATGAACCAATTGGTTCCCAGGTTCAAAAGGATCATCATCCCAATACTGGCAAGGAATACGAACGGCACCAGCCAGCTGTCGAGGAACAGAAGCATTGCCGCGCAGGCAAGCGCCACGGCGATCCCCACATAAATCGGCTCCTCTTTTTCACAGAGGTCCTTCAGATCCGTTACCAGGGCGGACATACCGGAAGCATAACACTGTTTTCCGCAAAGAGAACGGATCTCGCGGATCGCATCCATGGTAATATCCGCGGAAGTGGAACTGTCGAAAAATACCGCCATCATCGTCGAATGGTCTGTGTTGAACTCCTTGTATATTTTATCAGGCAAAAGCTCCATTGGCACAGAAAGATCGAACAGGGAGTCGTACCAGAGCACAGTCTCCACATGCTCTACGCCCTCGATCTGTGCTTTCAGATCCGCCACATCCTCATTCTCCATATCTTCCATAATGATGAAGGAGAATGCCCCTTTTCCAAACTCTTCCAGCAATTCATTCTGTCCGATGACAGTATCTATGTCTTCCGGAAGATACGTCAGCATATCATAATTGATCCTCGTACTCACCATTCCGATAACCGAAGGGATCATCAGCAGGACCGTCACGATCAGGATCAACACGTGGTGCTTTACCACTCCTTTTGAAAAACGCATAATTATCAAACCCTTTCTATCACATTGTCTTCATCAAAACAATGGTTTCATTCCTATTTCAGTATACTCGGCATCCGATATAACCGTCGTCTGATCCCGAATGATCTTAACCACCGATAAAATCGTAATCAGGTTCAATATCCCTTCCGTGAGAAGTGACAGCCCGAGCAGCATCATCATGGCCTGCATGCTTTCTAACGGACGTAAGACCAGAAGAAATCCGATGATTCCGGTAAGAACAGCCGCCGTAAGGATCATCCACCATCTGTTGATGCCAAACGCTTTGGAATCAATCGCGATCTGTATCTTTAAAAGTGCGTCCGTCAAGATCGAGATACCCAGGAAAATACAGACGATATTCAACATGATATTGGATCGGAAGATCAATATCATTCCGAGAGCGATCAGGAGAATTCCGAATGCCAGGTCATACTGGAATGCCAATCTGTATAAATCCTTTGAGAAATATCCGACGATCTTCACAATGCCGAATAGAACCAAAATCGCTCCTCCGACCCTGCAGATCACCAGGGCGGAAAGTCCGGGAACTGCGATCAGGACGATCCCTAACGCGCACAGCAGGAGCGACATGACAATGTACCCCGTCTTTGCGGCCTGGATACGATCATTCGTATTTCTATCGTTCTTTTTATTCATATCCAACACCTCCTTCATATTGGTCTGTCATATTGTGCTTTCACTATAGCAAAGTTCCTCTACATATAAAATAGACAGCAAAACCCCCTGTGCCTAAAAATTAGGCACAGGGGGTCGTATTGTCTGAATCCGCCCCTATATATTTTCGCATCGCTCGATCATTCTTTCCAGATCGCCTTGTTTCAGTTCACAGATCCGCCGGAACCTGGACTGAATATCTGAGTGCATTCCTTTTTCCAGCCACTCGATCACACAGCCAAAACACACGCATTTTAAATAATCTATGATGAGGCTTCTGTCCTCCTTCGTCACATTCCGTCCCGACAGGATGCTGTCCACATAGACGGTGATCGTGTGTTCACAAATCTTCCGCTGATACTGTTCATAAATATCCCGGTTTATGGAATTGTAAATATGCAAAACTGCCTTGCGGTTCTCCAGCGCAAAACTGATCGCCGCGTTCAGACAGTCCTCTACGGAAGCGAGCGTTGGGTATTCCCGGATAATCCGCTCGGCATCCTCATCCACAATGGTTTCTACCAGCTGCGGAAGATCCTGAAAATAATAGTAAAAAGTATTGCGGTTCACACCACAGTCGTCCACAATATCCTTGACTGTGATCTGGCTGATCGGTTTCTCGTTCAGTAGTTTTACAAAAGAATTTCGTATTGCCTTTTTTGTAAAACCGGCCACGGATCACACCTCCTCCTTGTTTGCTTCCCTCGCGTCTTCCACCGCTTTTTTCAGCTTTTCATACACCGGAAAGGTGTCAAATGACGCAAAATAGTCCATCGGCGTCTCCGCCCGCCTGATAAGCGCTGTACTTCCATCCTCCTTCAGAAGGATTTCAGCCGAGCGCAACCGCCCATTATAATTATATCCCATCGAGAATCCATGCGCGCCTGTATCATGGATCACCAGCAGATCTCCCATATCGATCTGAGGAAGCATACGGTCAATGGCAAATTTGTCATTATTCTCGCAGAGCGATCCCGTAATGTCATACATATGATCGCAAGGCGCATCCTCTTTACCCATCACAGTGATATGATGGTAAGCGCCGTAAATTGCCGGCCGCATCAGATTCGCCGCGCAGGCGTCCACACCGATATATTCCTTGTGCGTGTGTTTCTCATGGATTGCCCGGGTCACCAGGTGCCCGTAAGGACCCAGCATAAAACGCCCCAGCTCTGTATAGATCGCCACGTCGCCCATTCCCGCGGGGATCAGTACCTCCTCATATACTTTACGCACGCCCTCACCGATCACCTTGATGTCGTTCGGCTCCTGATCCGGCTTATATGGGATTCCGATACCGCCTGATAGATTGATAAACCGGATATGCGCCCCTGTCTCCTTTTGCAGCCGCACCGCCACCTCAAACAAGGTCTTCGCCAGCGTAGGATAATACTCGTTCGTCACAGTATTGCTTGCAAGAAACGCGTGGATCCCGAATTCCTTCGCTCCCTTTGCCTTCAATGTTCGGAACGCTTCAAACATCTGCTCTGTTGTCATCCCGTACTTCGCGTCCCCTGGATTATCCATAATACTATTGGAGATCTTGAACAGCCCGCCGGGATTATAGCGGCAGCTGATTGTCTCCGGGATTCTCCCAATCGTCTTTTCCAGAAAATCAATATGCGTAATGTCGTCCAGGTTGATGATCGCTCCCAGACGATCCGCCAACCGAAACTCCTCCGCAGGGGTATCGTTGGAAGAAAACATAATGTCATCCCCTGTCGCCCCAATTGACTGGGACAAAAGAAGCTCCGTATACGACGAACAGTCGCAGCCGCAGCCGTACTCCTTCAGAATTTGAAGAATATACGGGTTCGGCGTGGCCTTCACCGCAAAATATTCCTTATAGCCCTGATTCCATGAAAACGCCTCCTTTAGCGCCTTTACGTTCTCCCGAATTCCCTTCTCATCATAGAGATGGAACGGCGTCGGGTA
The DNA here is from genome assembly GCA_022793995.1 of Coprococcus sp. GTDB lineage: Bacteria > Bacillota > Clostridia > Lachnospirales > Lachnospiraceae > Allocoprococcus. The sequence continues at coordinate 81,479 of JAAWDY010000016.1, read as the reverse complement.
TATCTCCGCAATTTTTTCCAACTGGTCTTTTTCCACAAACGGTTTCTTTTCCATGTCCTTCTCCTTATCCGCTTTTTTCCACTAACTCAAAATTCTGCCTCGTCCTCTTCCCTTTTCTCGCGCCGCTCCTACTGGACAACCGCGATCTGCATCATATTGCTCATCCCTTCACGGGAACCACTTCTGACATCCGACGAGGGGATACCTGCCATTAATACGACCACATCTCCTATGTCTACCACTTGTTTTGCCTGTAGCAGATCAATCGCCCCGTTGCAGACTGCATCGGTTGTGTTGAAAGCAATCGACTTGTACGGCCGTACTCCCCAATAAATCTGCATACGACGCAGCGTCTCCTCATTTGGCGTTACTCCGACGATCTCGGTACGCGGCTTGAATTTGGAGACTACCCTTGCGGTGGCGCCTGAGACCGTCGGGGCAATAATACACCTTGCCTCCAATGTATCCGCAGCCGCAACTACAGAATATGCCAGTGCGCTTGTGATTCCTTTTCTACGGTGTTCCTCTTTCTTCTCAAGCAACATCTGATAGTCCAGATGCCCCTCTGCGTTCTCTACGATCTGCACCATCATCTTGAGTGATTCCAACGGGTATTTTCCTTGCGCAGTCTCACCGGAGAGCATGACCGCATCCGTCCCGTCATATACGGCGTTCGCCACATCGGTTACCTCCGCTCTTGTCGGACGCGGATTACGAATCATTGAATCCAACATCTGGGTTGCAGTGATAACTGGTTTATAATTGTCATTGCATTTTCTTATCAACATTTTCTGGATATAAGGCACTTCCTCGGCAGGTATTTCTACCCCCATATCTCCCCTCGCTACCATCACCCCATCTGAACAGCGTATGATCTCATCGATATTGTGAATTCCTTCTTCATTCTCGATCTTTGCAATAATTGGAATATAGGGCGCGCCAAGAGACTGAAGTAATGCTTTAATCTCCAGAATGCACTCTGCATTTCTCACGAAGGACGCGGCAATAAAATCAATTCCTTGTTCTACGCCAAATCGAATATCCTCCCTGTCTTTTTCTGTAAGCGCAGGAAGTCTAACCGGAACTTTCGGTACATTCACTCCTTTTCGCTCTCCGAGCTCACCGCCGTTTATAATACGGCAAATAATATCGGTTTCCGTTTTCTCCTGCACTTCCAGCTCAATCAGCCCGTCATCTATAAGAATCCGTTTCCCTCTCTTTACGTCCGCCACAAGCCCCGCATATGTAATGGACACCTCCGACGCGTCTCCTTTAATCTCCCGGGTAGTCAAAGTAAACTCGTTCTCAGGAACCAGGACGACCTTCTTCCCGCCTTTTAACACACCTGTGCGAATTTCCGGTCCTTTGGTGTCTAAAAGAATCGCGACGGGTTTCTTCTCCTCCTCACGCAATTCCTTAAGCATATCCATCCGTTTTTTCTGTTCATCGTAAGTGCCATGTGAAAAATTAAATCGTGCAATATCCATCCCGCTTCGAATCAGGCTGCGCATCAACTCTCGATCGTCAACGCTGGGTCCAACGGTACAGATTACCTTTGTCTTCTTCATCCCATTTCCTCCTGCTTTTTATCTATCCTATTTTACATGTTCATGTGTAAACAAATGATCCTGGCAGTATTCATAATTCCCATTACATTTTGAACAGAATCGAAATTCCAGGCTCGGGTCGTCCAGCTCGGTCCGCCCGCAGACAGCGCACCTGTGCTTTGCTCCGCCCGCATAATGATTCACCGGACGACCTGCCTCTCTTTGAAACTTTTTCTTTCTCATCACCTGTTTCGGACGGTACGGCTGCATATTCCGGTTGCCCATGAAGAAAATGATAAAATTAAGCAGGGATGCCCCGATACAGATCCGTATAACCAGGCCTCCCTGGACTGCTTCAATAAAGAGCAGAACCACGTCCAGAACTGCCAGCCATTTCATTTTCACCGGAAGTATCCCATAGAGAAAAAGCTGCAGGTTCGGCATAATCGCCGCACAGGCAAGAAAAATCGAAAGATTGATGTAGTATGTGCTGAACAGACCTCCAAGACCGATAAAACCACCTGTAATGATATATACGATCACAGACCCTATGATCGTAAAAAACATACCAGAAAAGATGTAGAGGTTATAGCGGAACGCCCCCCATGTCTGTTCTAGGCTGCTTCCTAATGAATAATACAGGAGCATCATGAAGACCGCAAAAATAATATTGTCCACAGGCGGAATAATAACCCAGCTCACCAGACGCCAGATCTGCCCTTTCAGGATCAGTCCCGGCTCCAATGTAAAATAGCCCAAAAGCTGAGGGATAGTAAAGCTAATCACATAACCGACCCCATAGCAGGCCAGCAGATATACGGTAAGATTATGGATTGCGTATTTTCCGAATTTTCGTTCCATTTTATTGATCCAATTCATCATAATTCCACTCCTGTCGTTATATTTTGGTACTGTTGATATTGTAGCCTCTGACTTTTGCTTTGTCAATTCAAACAATGAGTTTCTGATGTTTTTACATTTATCCAAATCTCTTTACAAAAAATTAATTATTTTCTACACATTGTCAATAACTTCTATTTGTATTTTATGATATTCTGTCGTATAATGAAAAATGCTGCAGAAGACTATGGTCTACATTTAATAGGAAGTAATTCATTTTATTTTTATCCGGAAATAAGGAGAAGTATTTTTTATGAATCATATGAAACTACACACTCTAGGAATCGATATCGGATCGACCACTGTCAAAATCGCTGTGCTGAACGACAGCAATGAAGTTCTGTTCTCAGATTATGAGCGGCACTTCGCAAATATTCAGGAGACACTTTCCGACCTTTTAGGAAGGGCGATCTACCATCTTGGCCCTGTACAGGTATCACCGATGATTACGGGTTCCGGCGGGCTTGCTCTCGCCAAACATATGGGCGTTCCTTTTATACAGGAGGTAGTGGCTGTCTCCACTGCTTTGCAGGACTACGCTCCACAGACTGACGTTGCCATTGAACTCGGCGGCGAAGACGCTAAGATTATTTATTTTGAAAATGGAAATATTGAACAACGTATGAATGGGATCTGCGCAGGAGGAACCGGCTCTTTCATCGACCAGATGGCATCCCTTCTTCAGACGGATGCCACCGGGCTGAACGAGTACGCAAAAAATTATAAAGCGCTGTATACGATCGCTGCCCGATGCGGCGTATTTGCAAAGTCGGATATCCAGCCGCTCATCAACGACGGCGCCACAAAAGAGGATCTTGCCGCCTCCATTTTTCAGGCGGTGGTAAACCAGACCATCAGCGGACTTGCCTGCGGGAAACCCATCCGGGGGCATGTTGCGTTCCTTGGCGGTCCTCTCCATTTCCTCCCTGAACTTCGGGCCGCCTTTGTCCGGACGCTGAAACTTGACGATGAACACACGATTGCACCGAAATATTCTCATCTTTTTGCCGCCGTGGGTTCTGCTATGAGTTCCAAAAAAGACAGCATTACCAGCTTAAAGACACTGCAGGATCAATTATCTTCCCATATCCAGATGGATTTTGAGGTAGAGCGGATGGAGCCTCTCTTTGAAGATGAACGCGATTATCAGGCATTCCAGCAACGCCATATTAAGCATCAGGTCCCTGTCGGCGACTTGGACTCTTACCATGGAAACGCATATCTCGGGATCGACGCCGGCTCTACGACGACAAAAGCGGCCCTGGTCGGAGAAGACGGAACCCTTCTTTATTCCTTCTACCACGGGAACGACGGAGATCCTCTGGGAACGACCTTAACCGCAATCAAGGATATATACAGCAAGCTTCCCAAAGGTGTGAACATCGTACACTCCTGTTCCACCGGTTATGGGGAAGCGCTCATCAAAGCCGCCCTTTTGCTGGACGAAGGCGAAGTAGAGACCGTTTCCCACTATTATGCCGCCTCCTATTTTGAGCCGGAGGTGGACTGTATCCTGGACATTGGGGGCCAGGATATGAAGTGTATCAAGATCAAGAACCATACTGTAGACAGCGTCCAGCTCAATGAAGCCTGCTCTTCTGGATGCGGCTCTTTTATTGAAACCTTTGCCAAATCCCTGAATTTTACCGTCCAGGATTTTGCGCATGAGGCCTTGTTCGCGCACCATCCCATTGACCTGGGAACCCGCTGCACCGTTTTCATGAACTCCAAAGTAAAGCAGGCACAAAAAGAAGGGGCCCAGGTTTCCGATATCTCGGCAGGGCTCGCCTATTCCGTCATAAAAAACGCACTCTTTAAGGTCATAAAAGTATCCGACGCCTCCGAGCTGGGCCGCCGGATCGTTGTGCAGGGCGGAACATTTTATAATGACGCTGTACTCAGAAGTTTTGAGAAGATCGCAGGCTGCGAAGCCATCCGCCCGGATATCGCCGGAATTATGGGGGCTTTTGGCGCCGCTCTGATCGCGCGGGAGCGATATGGCTTTAAGGAATGCAAGAACACAACCATGCTTTCCATCGACGAGATCAACGCACTGGAGTACACTACCGCCATGTCAAAATGCAGAGGGTGCACCAACAACTGCCGACTGACAATCAATACGTTCAGCGGAGGACGGCGTTTTATCTCCGGCAACCGCTGTGAAAAGGGACTGGGAAAAGAGAAGACGAACCGTGACATTCCGAACCTGTTCGCCTATAAAAACGAGCGGTATTTTGGCTACACGCCGCTCGATAAAAGGGAGGCCTCCCGCGGAACCGTCGGGATTCCCCGCGTCCTCAACATGTATGAGAACTACCCCTTCTGGTTTACCTTTTTTAACACGCTGGGATACTCTGTGGTACTCTCTCCAGCTTCCACACATAAAATTTATGAACTGGGCATTGAATCCATCCCCAGCGAGTCCGAATGTTATCCGGCGAAGCTGGCCCACGGCCATGTACAATGGCTGATAGATGAAGGGGTTGATTTTATCTTCTATCCCTGCATCCCTTACGAGCGCTCTGAATTTTCGGAAGCTGATAACCACTACAACTGTCCGATTGTAACTTCCTATGCGGAAAACATCAAAAACAATATGGATCCTATTGTGAACGGCGAGGTAGAGCTAATGAAACCGTTCCTTGCCCTGACGAATGAATCCATTATTACAGAAGGGCTGATCCGGGAATTTACAGGACGTGACGGTCTGACTGAACACGACGTACGTCTGGCCGCCCACGCCGCGTGGGAGGAGCTTTCTTTCTGCCGGGAAGATATCCGCAGGAAAGGGGAAGAAACCCTTGCGTACATGGAAAAAACCGGGACCAGGGGGATCGTGCTCGCGGGACGTCCGTACCACTATGACCCGGAAGTTAACCACGGCATTCCTGAGCTGATTACAGCTTATCATATTGCAGTGCTCACAGAGGATTCCATCTCCCACCTATGCCCGGTGGAGCGCCCTTTAAACGTCATGGATCAGTGGATGTATCATTCCCGTCTGTATGCGGCGGCGAACTATGTAAAAACACGGGATGACTTGGACTTAATTCAGCTTAATTCTTTTGGCTGCGGACTGGACGCTGTCACAACGGATGAAGTGGCCGATATCCTGACCGGTTCCGATAAGATCTATACCTCATTGAAAATCGATGAGGTCAACAATCTAGGGGCCGCCCGGATCCGGATCCGTTCCCTGATCGCCGCGATCCGCGTCCGGGAGCAGAAAAAAATGACGCGCACCATCCATCCTGCGTCCATCGAAAAAATACCTTTTACCAAGGAAATGCGGAAGGATTATACCATCCTCTGCCCGCAGATGTCTCCCATTCATTTCCGCATGGTTGAGGCTGCGTTCCAAACGGAAGGCTATCACATCGAACTTTTGAGAAATGATAATAAAAATGCAGTAAATGTAGGCCTGAAATACGTAAATAACGACGCCTGCTATCCGTCTCTGATCGTTGTAGGCCAGATTATGGATGCAATCCTTTCCGGCAAATACGATACGGATAAACTCGCTGTCATCATCACCCAGACTGGCGGCGGATGCCGTGCCTCCAATTACATTGGTTTTATCCGGCGCGCATTGAAAAAAGCAGGATATCCACATATTCCGGTCATCTCCCTCAATGTGAGCGGCCTGGAAAACAATCCCGGTTTTAAGCTCACCCTTCCTTTGGTCTGTAAAGGGATGTATGCGATCGTTCTGGGAGATATTTTCATGCGCTGTCTATACCATGTCCGCCCCTATGAGGCTGTGTCCGGCTCAGCGGACGCACTTCACAAAAAATGGGAAGATGAGGCAGTCCGTTTTCTTTCTAAGAAGCGGGCAAACCGCCGGGGATTTCGCCGGCTCTGCCATGCGATTGTGAAGGATTTCGATACCCTTCCCTTAAGAGATATTGTAAAGCCCCGCGTCGGCGTCGTGGGCGAGATCCTGGTTAAGTTCCTCCCTGCCGCCAACAATTATCTGGTGGAGCTTCTGGAAGCCGAAGGAGCGGAGGCTGTGGTGCCGGATCTGATGGATTTCTTTCTTTATAGTTTTTATAATACGAACTTCAAATCCCAATATCTTGGAGTGAAGAAGTCTTCCGCCCGCCTGGGGAGTCTTGGCGTCGCAGCGCTGGAATGGTTCCGGAAACCTGCGGTAGAGGCGCTTAGGGCAAGCAAACGTTTTGAACCGCCGTCGCGTATCGAACATCTCGCCGCCATGGCAAAAGAGATCGTTTCTCTTGGCAACCAAACCGGTGAGGGATGGTTCCTTACAGGGGAGATGCTAGAGCTTATTGAAAGCGGGGCTCCCAATATTGTGTGCACCCAGCCTTTTGCCTGCCTCCCGAACCATGTGGTCGGAAAGGGCGTCATCAAAGAATTACGCCGCCTTCACCCACAGTCTAATATCGTCGCCATCGACTATGACCCGGGAGCCAGCGAAGTCAACCAGCTTAACCGGATTAAGCTGATGCTCTCCACTGCGGTAAAGAAACTGGAAGCATCTCCTACATAGAAAAGATTGCAAATTGCTTATGAAAGATAAAAAAACGTCAAATTCAGTATCTTACAGTCCGTACACTGAATTTGACGTTTTCTATCCTATACTTTTCTATCATATACTCGCTTCCTGATCTTACCCTCGGACGTCTCCAAGCAGTTTTTCAATGCTTGCTAGCTTCACGCTGAGAACAAATACATTCGCCGCAATTTCCAATTCTTCCGGCGTCGGGAATGAAGGCGCGATCCGAATATTACTGTCTAACGGATCTTTCCCGTACGGGAAGGTGGCGCCCGCTTTTGTCATGATAAGTCCGGCCTCTTTTGCCTTCGCTACGATCGCTTTGGCACACCCTTCCATCGCGTCAAAGGAAATGAAATACCCTCCTTTCGGCGCAATCCAAGAGCCGATACCAAGTCCCCCCAGTTCCTCTTCCAGCACGTGCAGAACCGCTTCAAACTTGGGACGCATGATATCCGCATGTTTCTTCATGTGTTCCTCCATCCCCTTCAGATTCCCAAAGAAACGCACATGACGTAGTTGGTTCAGTTTATCGTGTCCGATCGTCTGAACGGACATCATTTTCCGGATCTCTTCCAGATTCCGTGTTGACGCGGCGATCGAGGCAATGCCGGCCCCCGGAAAGCTGATTTTAGAAGTAGAGGCAAATTGATAGACCATATCGGGATGTCCCGCCTTCTCACATTCCGCCAGAATTTCCAAAAGTTTATCCTGTTTGTCTTCATATAAGTGATGTATTCCATAGGCGTTATCCCAGAAGATCCGGAAATCCTCTGCCGCGGGCTTTAGGTGTGCAAACCGGTGCACCGTCCCGTCAGAATATGTGATTCCCTGCGGATTAGAATACTGCGGCACACACCAGATCCCCTTCACCGCCGGGTCAGCCTGTACCAGTTCTTCCACTTGATCCATATTCGGTCCTTCTTCTGTCATAGGAATATTCACCATCTCAATCCCAAAATGCTCTGTGATCGCGAAATGCCGGTCATACCCAGGCACCGGGCAGAGAAATTTCACTTTATCCAGCTTTGCCCAGGGAGCATTTCCCATGATACCATGTGTCATAGCACGCGCCACTGTGTCATGCATCACATTCAGGCTGGAATTTCCAAAGACAATGATATTCTCTTTTGGAACCTCCATCATATCGGCGAAGAGCTGCTTCGCCTCCTTGATCCCATCGATCACCCCGTAGTTCCGGCAGTCCACGCCTTCCTCACAGGTCAGGTCGGATCCACTGTCCAGTACATCCATCATGCCCATAGAAATATCCAGCTGCGCCTTAGACGGCTTTCCCCTGGACATATCAAGCTTCAGATCTTTGGCCTTGATCTTCGCAAATTCACTTTCCAGGATGCTTTTCTTCTCCAATAATTCTGCTCTGCTTAAATCTTTATACGCTGTCATCATTTACCTCCCAAGCCAAACCGTCTGGCGGCTGTCCTTCTCCCATATTGATCGTCTTCATTGACCGTCTTACCATACCCTCCGTGTGCAAAGAAACCGTCATCCTATCTCTATTGAGTATACGATCGTAGATAGTATACCTGCATTATGACGTTTCGTCAATTAAAACTTTCATTTTATATTCCTTTTCAACATTTTTCAGCGCATTGTAAAGTTTTTTTGAACTTTTCTATTCCTCATTATTCATTTTCACGGTCGAATGTCCTTCTATTTTCAAAATAGATGAATCGTTCCGCCGCATCAAGAATATCCTGAAACTCTTCACGCGGAGCACAGGAAATGTATTGTCTCAGGATCTCTTCTTCCCTTTCTTTATACCGTCCGTAAAAAATATCATATAGGTTATGTCCCCGCAGATATGTCCGTATCTGTTCCATATTCTGTCGGATGTCGTCGGTTGTACGCAGGTCGGAACCAATCACTTTCACAAGCTTCTTTCCGCTGGCGATCTTATAAAGGTATTCTTTCCATTTTTTCAGAAAGATCTCGTAAAAGGCCTCTTCACTTTCCACCACGCCAATTCTTGCCATGATCTCAGGATTCAGAAAATAATTTTCAAATGAATAGTATTTTAAGATCAGCACATTTCTCTCCGTCACCCGTGGCAGGCGGTCCACGTCCTCCAAATTCCGTTCCTCATAATATCGGCACAACTGACGCCGCAGCTTCTCCGGTTCTTGCCCGTCGCCGTCTCGAATCATCAAAAAAGCGTCTTTTAGATAAACCTGGTTCATATATTTGAGATTCGCATACGTCTTGATATTCGTACAGCTGTTCGTTGTAATGATCGCGATCCTGAACAGATTCCCTTTATCGTCATACACTTCCGAATAATACTTTTCCAGAAGAAGAGGCAGCCTGCTCTTATCCTGCTTTCCTTCCACGATAAAGACGAAATCAACATTCATCAGATCGTTTGCCGAATATCCGAGGTCGTCCAAAACCGCGCTGATATCGGTCCGCTCCTTCACCTGGGAATACCCTTCACAGTCCGGTACGACTTGCCGTATTTCCCGACTGTTAAAATTAGGGAGAAGGTTTTGCGAGTGCGTTGCAAATAGCGTCTGGCTCTTCCTGGATATCCGATACAGGATATCCCCACATGTCTTCTGCATCTTAGGATGCAGGAAGATCTCCGGATTCTCCACCAGAATCAGACAAGGCGTCCGGCTCCCCGCCTCCAGATACGTCTCCAAAAGTGAGAGCATGTAAATACTCCGCATCCCCTTCCCCATATTCTCAATGTCCCTCGGCTCATGGCGCGTAAAATCCAGAATCTCCGCGGTTACAGAAAGCATCTGTTCCACGTCCCGGTTCATAGTATAAAGGATTTTCGCTTTTCCGCCATTTTTATGGAAATTACGGTTCACGCGCTCTGCAAATGCTCCCAGGTTCAATTTGTACAGCTTGTAATCCAGAAGCTTCGCCGCCTCAAACGCGTCCAGCTCCACCGGCTTTTTCTTGTTAATCAGACCAATACAGGAAAAGCAGTGCGTACAAGTCTTAGTCCGCTCAAAAAGGCAGCAGTCCGAACGCATCTTCTTGAGCAGCTCGTCTTCCTGGAGGCTGATCAGGGCGTTCTGGAACTGTTTCAGATCACGCTGTGTATCCACAAAATAGATCTCCGGAAATACCTCCACAAGATATGGATTGTGTTTCTCCGTCCCGTCGCTGTAGCGCACCTTCCCCTCCCGATTCGCGACAAAACGAAAGGTCAGAAAACCATTCTGGAAGGAAGGCAGCTTTTCCCGGAAATTCTTAAGCCAGATGTCATACTTCCTGTATGCCTCCACCGCACCGTTCTGATGCAGCATACGCAGATCCCTCTCCCGGATCTCAAGTGTTACCTCGATCTCCACATTGGGATAATTTTCATGAAAATCTTCCAACCGAATCTTATAAAGCCCTCCTACCGAGCGGACGGCGTCCAGCACCGCCGTTTTCCCGGTATTGTTCTTCCCCACCAGGATACATGCATTTTCCATATCCTTGATATGCAGCTCCCGTATTGATTTGAAATTCTTGATCTTCAGGTCCGTTATTCTCACAGCGCCCCTCCATGTTTGAAGAAGCCCCCAAAGCAAATGCTTAAGGGGCTCTTCGATCATATGTCCTTTTATTGTGCCTTTTTATTTCTTAATCAACAAAGATTTCCCGGTCATTTCTTTTGGCTGCTCCATACCCATCAGTTCAATAAGCGTCGGCGCGATATCCGCAAGGCATCCGCCTTCCCGGAGAGCATATCCCTCTGTGTTCACCAGAATGAACGGAACCGGGTTCGTCGTGTGCGCAGTGAACGGCGCGCCTGTCTCCTCGTCGATGAGCTGTTCAGCGTTCCCGTGATCCGCACAGATAAACATCTGTCCGCCCGCCTTGCATACCGCTTCCACTGTCTTTCCAACACACTCATCCACCGCCTCGATCGCTTTGATGGCAGCAGCCTCCACACCTGTGTGCCCGACCATATCCGGGTTTGCAAAATTGATGATAATCACGTCGTACTTGCCGGATCCAATCGCTTCCGTCAATTTATCACATACCTCATATGCGCTCATCTCAGGCTTCAGGTCGTAGGTAGCCACCTTCGGTGAGTTTACAAGAATACGGTCCTCTCCCTCATTCGGCTCCTCCACCCCGCCGTTGAAGAAGAATGTTACATGCGCATACTTCTCCGTCTCGGCGATCCTCGCCTGCTTTAAGTTGTTCGCCGCCAGAAATTCTCCAAATGTGTTGGTGATCTCCGTCTTAACGAACGCAACCGACTTGTTCGGAATCGTCACATCATACTCCGTAAAGCAGACATACGTGGTCTTGATCCTGTCTCCCCGGTCAAACCCGGTAAACCCATCGTCACAAAATGTCCTCGTGATCTCCCGCGCGCGGTCTGGACGGAAATTAAAGAATATGATAGAATCTCCATTCTGTATCGTTGCCGTCGGCGCGCCGTCTTTCATCACCACTGTCGGAAGTACAAACTCATCCGTCTCTCCTTTATCATAGGACTGCTGTACAGCCTGGACTGCATCGTCCGCGACGACGCCCTCGCCCTTCACCAAGGCGCGGTATGCCTTTTCTACCCTGTCCCATCTATTGTCCCGGTCCATGGCATAGTAACGGCCCGTCACGGTCGCGACTTCACCGACGCCGATCTCCTTCATCTTGTCCACAAGTTCCTTCACATAATCTTTTCCGGAAGATGGCGGCGTATCCCGTCCATCCAGGAAACAGTGTACATAGACTTTGGAAAGTCCTTCCCTTTTCGCCAGTTCCAGAAGTCCATAAATATGTGTATTATGGCTGTGCACTCCGCCGTCGGACACAAGACCATACATATGGAGCGCCGTCCCATTCTCCTTGGCGTTCCTGCACGCTTTTAAAAGCTCCGGGTTCTCGAAAAAGTCGCCGTCCTCAATCGACTTGGTAATCTTCGTCAAATCCTGGTAAACGATGCGTCCTGCGCCCATATTCAAATGCCCCACCTCAGAATTGCCCATCTGTCCGTCCGGAAGCCCGACCGCAAGTCCGCTGGCATTCCCAAGAACGAACGGACACTCTGCCATCAATTTATCCATAACCGGCGTCTCCGCCTGCGCGACTGCATTGCCGGTCTTCTTCTCATTCAATCCATAGCCGTCCAAAATCATTAAAACCGTTGGTTTTTTACTCATCTGATCTACACTCCTTCACTATTTATCATCGTGCCATACCATAAAATATGGACATCTCACTCTGCCTTCCTATTTTACATGATTTTCCTAGCGGTTGCAATAGATTGTGAAAAAAATATCGGCTCTGAATAATATCATCTTATTCTCTCATATTGCCTATCCGCCTTGACAATCCCTTCCAGATTGTTATAATAACACCGACGCTAACAATTATTATTTTACAAGGAGGCATTATGAACACAAAAATTTTCAGAAACATGTCTTATGGTATGTATGTTGTAGGTACAATGGACGGCGAACGTCCTACCGGCTGTATTGCGAATAGTATTATGCAGATCACATCCTCTCCTGCCACGATTGCGGCAAGTATCAATCATGATAATTATACGAATGGATGTATTGAAAAATCAGGTATGTTTTCGTTCTCCATCCTTGCGGAAAATTCCCCGTCTGATCTGATCGGGACCTTTGGATTCCAGTCCGGCAAAGATACGGACAAGTTCAGCGGTGTCGATTATGAGATGATATCCGGCGTACCAGTCGTTAAAAATACCTGCGGTTACGTTGTATGTAAAGTGATCGACAAAATGGAAACCGCCACTCATACTGTATTTTTAGGCGAAGTCATTGCCGCAGAAGTCTATGACAGTCTTCCTGAGATGACTTATTCTTATTATCATAAAGTCATAAAAGGAAAAAGCCCGAAAAATGCGCCCACATATCTGCCCGAGGATACGGCGGACACTGCGCCCCCAACGTCCGGAAAGACAAAATATGTATGCCAGGTGTGCGGTTATATCTATGAAGGCGACACGCTTCCGGAGGATTTCATCTGCCCGATTTGTAAGCAAGGGGCTGATAAATTCAAAAAAGTAATAGAATAGCATGACGCAAAGTATATTCTCCAAAATATGCTCAGACCTTCATCGCTAAGACACTATGCTTGATTTGTATCAGCAGAAGCACTAAACTGACGCCCAGTACAATATGCCCGATCCCGGCAACGCCAGAGATTGCTGCATTTATTCCAGCGGAAAGCGTAGTCTTCATTACCTGTGGCACACCCCGTACCACAAACATCACGGCAGTCAGGTTTAAGCCGATATGATAGGCAACCAATACCCGCTGAGTCTTTTTGCTGGTAAAGGAAAAATTCTTTTCCAACAGGAGTAACAGCAGGAAAAACACCATGCCCAGCAGGAAGTAGTGTGGATGTACCGCTTTAAGGGTTGTTTGGGCTGTAAAGTCATTGAATTTGGTAAACTCCCGATAAAATACGCCGCCGCTCATCGCAAGAATGGCGTACAGCAGAGTCATATTTATGTAACGTTTCATACTTATTCTCCTTTATTCTCAGTTTTATTTTGAACTTTGGCCGCGGCAAATACCGCTCTGCCAAAGTTACAACCCTCCCTTTAGTGAACATTGTTCAGTTCTTAGGATAAAAAATGAAGCTATCAAAAGAGAACGGCCACACTCTAGATGAACAGGAGTGTAACCGTTTTCTTTTAAAGTGCTATTTCCAATTCACGATCTTTCCAAAATCTGGCTTCAATGCAGCACCGCCTACCAGACCGCCGTCGATATCCGGCTGTGCGAACAGCTCCGGCGCTGTCACCGCGTTTACGGAACCGCCGTACTGGATACGGATCGCTTCCGCTGTCGCTTCGTCATAAATCTCAGCGATGCACTCGCGGATCGCCTTGCAGACCTCCTGCGCCTGTTCTGTCGTTGCGGTCTTGCCGGTCCCGATCGCCCAGATCGGCTCATATGCAATCACCGCCGTTTTCGCCTGCTCTACAGTCACATTCAGGAATCCGACTTTCACCTGCTGGCGGATGAAATCCATCGTCACGCCCTGCTCTCTCTGCTCCAGAGACTCTCCGCAGCACATGATCGGGGTGATCCCGTACTCAAATGCTTTCAGCATCTTTTTATTAACCGTCTCGTTCGTCTCCGCAAAATACTCGCGTCTCTCAGAATGCCCGAGTACGACATACTTCACGCCTACATCCGTTAACATTGCCGGAGAAATCTCCCCAGTATAAGCGCCTTTGTCCTCATAGTACATATTCTCCGCGCCTACTTGAATATTGCTGCCTTTCGCCGCCTCGATAACTGGAATAATATCGATTGCTGGCACGCAGAATACTACGTCTGCATCCTCTGTCTCTACCAACGGTTTCAAAGTATTTACCAGCTCCACTGCCTGAGACGGAGTCATGTTCATCTTCCAGTTGCCGGCAATAATTTTCTTTCTAGACATCTCTTACACTTCCTCCAAATATATTTTCTTCCACGCCGCCCCGCTAGGCTCGATAAGACCTCGCCAAGGCACGGGTATCTTCGCCTCGCCTTCGGCGGCGAAGTAAGTAAACTCTAAGCTCGAAAGGACCTCGCTAAGAGTTTACTTATCATTAGCTGCGGCTACGCCCGGTAATTCTTTGCCTTCCAGGAATTCCAGGGAAGCGCCGCCGCCTGTTGAAATGTGGGTCATCTTCTCGCCATATCCTAACTGATTGACAGCCGCCGCGCTATCGCCGCCGCCGATGATCGTCACTGCATCTGTATCTGCCAATGCCTTTGCTACAGCCTCTGTCCCTGCCGCAAACTTCGGCATCTCAAACGCGCCCATTGGTCCGTTCCAAACAACTGTTCTCGCGTCTTTTACCGTCTCAGCATAGAGCTTCGCTGTCTCCGGCCCGATATCCAATCCTTGCCATCCGTCCGGGATCTCGCCGTTTCCTACAACCTTTGTATTTGCATCGTTAGAGAAATCGTCTGCAATCACGTTGTCAACCGGAAGGAGCAGTTTCACACCTTTCTCCTCCGCTTTTTTCAGCATGTTCAGCGCATACTCACAGTAATCTTCTTCGAGAAGGGATTTTCCTACGTTTCCGCCCTGCGCCTTGCTGAAAGTATAAGACATACCGCCGCCGATAATCAGAGTATCGACTTTCTCAAGCAGATTCTCGATAACGGAAATCTTGCTGGAGACTTTCGCTCCGCCAAGGATTGCCACAAACGGACGCTCTGGGTTATTTACTGCGTTTCCAAGGAAATCGATTTCTTTCTGCATCAAATACCCTACTACTGCAGTATCCACAAACTGAGTGACACCTACGTTAGAGCAATGCGCGCGGTGCGCGGTTCCGAATGCGTCGTTTACAAATACGTCACACAGGGAAGCAAGCTCTTTTGAGAACGCCTCGCCGTTCTTCGTCTCTTCCACACGATAACGTGTATTCTCCAGAAGAATGACTTCTCCGTCCTGCATTGCCTCTACTGCAGCTTTCGCATTCGGTCCCACTACTTCCGGATCTGCGGCAAACTTCACTTCCTGTCCCAAGAGCTCAGAAAGACGCTTTGCCACCGGTGCAAGAGAAAGCTCCGGTTTCGGCTCTCCCTTCGGTTTTCCCAAATGTGAGCAAAGAATAATACGACCGCCATCGGCAATCAGTTTCTTAATCGTGGGGAGCGCCGCTACAAGACGGTTCTCATCTGTAATCTTCCCGTCGATGAGCGGTACGTTAAAATCACATCTTACCAGGACCTTCTGTCCTTTGACATTGATATCGTCTACTGATTTTTTATTAAGCATAATCGAGCCTCCTGATTATATGCCTTCTTGCGCCATCTATCGGGCACACCTGGCATCCCTGAATATATGCCGCCCACCTGGCGGCGAATTTTTATTGTTAAAATATCTTATATACCGGAAAAGAGGCCCTGTGGACCTCTTTTCCGTGAGTCTATTGGAATTCAATCCCGCTGTTTTCTATTGTCCGAAAACAATTCCTACAGAAGTGTTCCAAAATGTTTGATTGTTCTTACCATCTGGCTTGTGTAAGAATTCTCATTGTCATACCAAGAAACAACCTGTACTTCTGTCGTTCCATTGTCAAGCGGAAGAGCCATGGTCTGTGTTGCATCGAACAGAGAACCATATCTCATACCAACGATATCGCTGGATACGATCTCATCTGTGTTGTATCCAAAGGACTCGTTGGAAGCAGCCTTCATCGCTTCATTAATCTGGTCGACAGTAACCTGTCCGTCAACAACTGCCGTCAGAATCGTGGTAGATCCTGTCGGGGTCGGTACACGCTGAGAAGAACCGATTAATTTGCCGTTCAGTTCCGGAATAACAAGCCCGATTGCCTTTGCAGCGCCCGTACTGTTCGGTACGATATTCACTGCTGCTGCGCGTGATCTTCTCAGATCGCCTTTTCTCTGCGGTCCGTCAAGCGTCATCTGATCGCCCGTATAAGCGTGGATCGTGCACATAATACCAGACTTGATGGTTGCCAGGTCGTTCAGTGCTTTTGCCATCGGAGCAAGACAGTTCGTTGTGCAGGAAGCTGCGGAAATAATATTGTCATCTTTTGTCAGTTTCTCATGGTTTACATTGTATACGATCGTCGGAAGGTCGTTTCCTGCCGGTGCGGAGATAACAACTTTCTTAGCTCCAGCCTTGATATGCGCCTCTGATTTTGCCTTGGATGTATAGAAGCCTGTACACTCCAGAACAACGTCGACGCCGATCTCTCCCCACGGAAGTTCTTCTGCTTTAGCCATTGCGTAGATCTTGATCTCTTTTCCGTCAACAATGATGGAATCCTCTCCAGCCTCTACCTTGTCCGCCAGCTCGTATTTGCCCTGTGTAGAATCATACTTTAATAAGTGAGCCAGCATCTTGGGAGATGTTAAATCGTTGATCGCTACGATCTCATATCCCTCAGCTCCAAACATCTGTCTGAATGCAAGACGTCCGATACGTCCAAATCCATTGATTGCTACTTTTACTGCCATGATTCAGTCCTCCTAAAGATTTATTCATTGTTAAAGTTTCATCAACCAAGCATTATTGTACTAAATTCAGGAAAAAATTTCAAGTGCCTTTTAAATTTTTGTCCCTGTGCGACCGCATTTTCTACGATATTTCCTTAAAAATCGGCTTACGCTCCTTAAATTCTGTATAATATTTGAAACCGCAGTCTTTTAAGATTGCATTCGCCTTGTCAAAATCGTAAGCTACATGCTCGGGTCTGTGGGCGTCGGATCCTACTGTGACGATCTCGCCGCCAAGCTCTCTGTATCTTCGCAAGATCTTTGGGCAAGGATGCGCGAATGGAAGACCATATTTCAATCCCGCCGTATTCAGCTCAATTCCTCTTCCCTTCTCGATCAGCAGATGGAGGACCGCGTCGATTTTATCGGAAAACCTCTCGTAAGAATACTCTTTCTCACGATATTTCCCATAACGGACCACATAATCCAAATGCCCCAGCACGTCAAAGTCCGACGACGCCCTGATATCTTCAAACGTCTCCTCAAAAGTACGGGCATAAGCCTCTGCATCACTTTTTCCTTCAAAAAATTCCGAATAATACGGATCTTTTCCCTCTATGACATGAACAGAACCGATCACAAAATCAAAGGGATAGCTCTGGATATATTGGCTGATCTCTTCTCCTAAATGAGGCTGCAGCCCCATCTCAATACCGATCCTCACATCGATCTGCCGGGCATAACGCTGTTTCAATCTACCGAGTTCCTCGAAATAGGCTTTGGTATCGATCACCCATTCTTTTCCTTCTTGAAACAGGCCGATATCCTCATGATCTGTAAAACAGATCGCTTCCAGCCCATGTGCAACAGCGCTTTGTATCATCTTCTCCGGCTCGGCGTCGGAATCCGCTGAATAACGAGTATGCATATGGCAGTCTGACAGCATTCTTTCTCCTCCCTCTTATTGAATCATACCGCCCCCCAGGACGACGCCGTTTTCGTAAAGTACCAATGCCTGCCCCGGCGCAGCGGCGCCCTGCGGCTCTTCAAACACACAGCGGATTTCATCCTCTCCGATACGTTCGACCGTACCCCACGCCCCACGGTGGTTATAGCGGATCTTGGCAAATACTCTTCTTTTTCCTTCAATCGTTTCTTCTGACATGAAATTCAACCCGCGTGCATGTACCTCCCTGGTAAGAGATTCTTCCCGCGTGCCGACCACCACTTCATTCGTATCCGGACGGATCTCCAGTACAAACGCCGGATATCCCAGAGGAAGTCCAAGCCCTCTGCGCTGCCCGACCGTATAATGAATGATTCCTTTATGCTTTCCCAGTATCTTCCCTTCCGGAGTCACAAAATTCCCTTCCAGGTGTTCGCTACATCCACCGCACTTGTTGCACTCTTTCTCAATAAAAGCGGCATAATCGCCGTCCGGCACAAAACAGATGTCCTGGCTGTCCGCTTTTTCCGCCACAGGAAGGGAAATATCTCTCGCGATCCTTCGGATCTCTTCCTTCGAGTAGCCTCCCACCGGCATGAGAGTATGCTTAAGCTGCTCCTGTGTCAAACTATAAAGCGCATAACTCTGGTCTTTCCCCTGTGCCTGCGACTGCTGGATAGCGTATCTTCCATTCGGAAGATGCACCACCTGGGCATAATGTCCGGTAGCGATAAAATCGGCACCGATCTCCATACTCCGATGTAGAAGAGCCTCCCATTTTATATAGCGGTTACAAGCAATGCAGGGATTGGGCGTCCTTCCTCTTCGGTACTCGTCTTTGAAATACTCGATTACATGCCGCCGGAACTCCTCTTTGAAATTCATCACATAATAAGGGATCTCCAGCTTTGCGGCCACCCGGCGCGCATCCTCTACCGCACTCAGGCCGCAGCATCCACCTCTCTCTTCCTGGATACGTTCTTCCTCATCCTGCCAAATCTGCATGGTTACGCCGATAACCTCATATCCCTGTTTCCTTAGAAGGTATGCCGCCACAGAAGAATCCACGCCTCCGGACATACCTACCACTACCGTGGGACCCATTAATATTCTTCCTCTTCTTCCTCTTCCCCTTCATGGATATCGGATTTCGGTTTCTCAAGTCCTTCGATCTGAATTCCATTTTTCTCCGCATAATCCCAAAGTGCAGCGTGGATCGCTTCCTCCGCTAAAAGAGAACAGTGAACCTTGACCGGCGGCAGGCCGTCCAGGGCTTCCATTACCGCCTGGTTCGTCACCTTCATTGCCTCCTGGATATTCTTGCCCTTCACCAATTCTGTCGCCATACTGCTCGTCGCTACCGCGGCCCCGCAGCCAAAAGTCTTAAACTTCACATCCTGAATGATGCCTTCTTTGTCAATATCCAAATAAATCCTCATGATATCGCCGCATTTCGCGTTTCCTACTGTTCCAATCCCGCTGGCGCCCTCAATTTCACCCATATTGCGCGGGTGCTGAAAATGATCCATTACTTTTTCTGTATACATCGATTATCCCTCCTGGTTCTTTTTCTCTTTTTTAATAAAGTCCTCGTAAAGAGGCGACATATTTCTCAAATCGGACACAATGCCTTTGAGCTGATCCACCACGTAGTCGATCTCCTCTTTTGTGATCTCCTCACTCAGCGTAAGTCTAAGAGAGCCATGCGCGATCTCATGAGGAAGACCGATTGCTAAAAGCACGTGGGACGGGTCCAAAGATCCGGACGTACAAGCCGAGCCGCTGGAACCGCAGATCCCCGCCATGTCAAGACGGATCAGCATAGATTCCCCTTCTATAAAACGGAAACTGAAATTCGCGTTATTCGGGAGCCTGTCCGTAGGATGTCCGTTCAGCTTCGTATAAGGAATCTCCTCCAGGACCCTTTTTATTAGATAATCACGGAGAACCATCTCTTTCTCCGTTCTTTCCTTCATCGTATCCACCGCACGCTTTACAGCCGCGCCAAGACCTATGATTCCCGGCACGTTCTCCGTACCGGCGCGCCGCTTTCTCTCCTGTGCCCCACCGTGTACAAACGAACGGATCCTGACGCCTTTGCGGATATAGAGAAATCCGATCCCCTTCGGTCCGTTCAGCTTATGGCCGCTGGCGCTGAGCATATCGATCCCGTATTCGTCTACATTGATCGGAACCTGCCCGAAAGCCTGGACCGCGTCGGTATGGAACAGGATACCGTGTTCCTTTGCAACCGCGCCAATTTCTTTGATCGGTTCTATTGTCCCGATCTCATTGTTGGCAAACATAACAGAGATCAGTATCGTATCCGGGCGGATCGCGTTTTTCAAATCTTCCAATTTGACAACGCCGTTTTCATCCACATCCAGATAAGTCACCTCAAAGCCTCTCTCCTTTAAATACTCAGCGGTATGAAGAATCGCGTGATGCTCGATCTTTGTAGTGATGATATGCTTCCCCTTGCTCCCGTACGCCTCCGCAGCCGCTTTCAGCGCCCAGTTGTCCGCCTCTGTCCCTCCGGCTGTAAAATAGATTTCGTTGCTGTTTGCACCCAGCACTTTTGCGATACTCTCCCGCTGCTTTGTCACCGCATCTTTATTCTGCGATGCAAAGCTGTAAATGCTGGAAGGATTACCGTAATATTCTGTAAAATAAGGCAGCATGGCCTCCACTACTTCCGGAGCCGTCTTTGTCGTGGCTGCATTATCCAAATAAATCAATCTCTTTTCCATCGTTTTCTTCCTTTCCGGCGGTCTTATTCATCCTCACCAATGTATCGATCATAATACCGTCCACTGTATCCGCCATGCTTTTATTAATCTTCTGCCAGACATACTTCGTAACACAGGTATCTTCCGCAGCACAAGTCTCTTCCGGATTTAATGCAGCGCAGCTCGCGGGTTCCATATTCCCCTCCAAAGCACGCAGGACATCCCCTACCGAGATCTGGGAAGCATCTTTTGCAAGCATATATCCCCCCCCGGCACCTCGTGTGCTCTTTACCAGACCTGCCTTCTTCATCAGCGCCATCAACTGTTCCAGATACCGTTCTGAAATGTCCTGCCGCGATGAAATACTGCTGATGGAAACGGGTTCTTCCATCCCATAACTGGCAAGATCGATGAAGGCGCGCAGACCGTACCTTCCTTTTGTAGAAATTTTCAAGCTTTCACCTTCCTGTCGTTTTCCGTATTGGCTTATTCATTACAATTCATGGTCTGACCGGCCGCGAATCGCAACGCTTATTCCTACTTTTATACTAGGATTTTTACATGTAAGAGGATAGCACCAACTTTCTGTTCTGTCAAGCCATTTTTAACATATATTATAACAATCGTTACTATGATCTTACAGGGAGTTACTATGTCCAGAAAAACGGTTCTACTAAAAGGCACCTTCATTTTAACAGCCACCGGGATCGCGACCCGGATCATGGGATTTTTCTACCGTATTTTCCTAAGCCGTATATTTCACGCAGAGGGCGTGGGGCTGTACCAGCTGATCTTCCCAGTATACGCCCTGTGCTTTTCTTTCACTGCAGCCGGCATACAGGTCGCGCTCTCGCGCATCGTGGCAAACCGTATGGCGATGAACCGCAAGAAAGACGCCTTACGTGCGCTAAAATCCGCCTTGTGTATCAGTATCATCCTCTCGCTTTGCGCCGTGCTAGCCCTCCAGCGCTATTCCTCCGAAATCGCCCATCATCTTCTAAATGAAGACCGCTGCGGTGTTTTATTGGCTGTTATGTCATATTCCTTTCCTTTTGCCGCCGTACATAGCTGCATCTGCGGTTACTATCTAGGACTAAAACAGACGAAAATTCCCGCTGTGTCCCAACTGGCAGAACAGGCTGTCCGGATCGCCTCTGTCTGGTTTTTCTATCAGATCGGCCTTCATTATTCAGAGGAAGTTCATATCACGATCGCTGTCATGGGACTGGTCTGCGGAGAGATTATAGCCGCAGCTTACAGTGTCCTTTCGCTGAGACACGTCTTGTCAACCCGTTCCGGGACGATCCGTGAACATCTCGCCTCTTCGGGGGAACTGATACGTTTATCCATCCCGCTGACTGCCAACCGGGTCCTGCTCAATATCCTACAGAGTGTAGAAGCCATCTCCATTCCGATCTGCCTCCAGCGTTACGGTATGACGCTCTCCGGTTCCTTAAGTACATACGGCGTCCTCACCGGAATGGCGCTGCCCTGCATTTTATTTCCGTCCGCGATCACCAATTCCGTCTCGACGATGCTGCTCCCCACCGTGGCAGAGATTCAGACCACATCGAATCAAAATCAGATGAAGCAGCTCGTCCGCCAGGTCATCCTTTCCTGCCTTACCCTTGGATTTGCATGCACCATCGGCTTTTTCATCTTCGGAAATTATATCGGAAATACAATATTCCACAGCGGCGAAGCCGGGAAATTCATTCTCACCCTGGCATATATCTGTCCGTTCCTGTACACGAATACCACATTAATCAGTATATTAAACGGCCTGGGGAAGACAACGACCACCTTTTGTATCAACACATTTGGGCTGATGCTGCGAATCGGAAGCGTATTTTTTCTAATTCCCTCCGTCGGTATCCTGGGATACCTCTGGGGACTTCTCGCCAGCCAGCTCGCGGTCACATTCCTTGCCATTGTCACACTGGCGTGCGCCCACGCCCTGTAAACAGGGAATCAAAAAACGGGTGGGGATCTGGATTTCCCACCCGCTGTTTCTGTCTTTTACTTATATCGACCTATGATACACACCGTCGATCTCTGTACCTTCCAGTATGAGCCGTCCATTATCCGGAATCACTGTTATCTGTCCTTCGCCTGCGCCATAAAACACACCGTCTCTGAGTTCAAGCTCCTGCTCCAGAATCCCCGTGGTAACCGATCCCGGGGATTCTTCCTTCTCTTCTTCTGTAAGCGGTCTTTCCCCATGGAGTTTATAACCGCCCTCTTCTGTGCGGAAGAGCATCAGGAGTCCCCCATTTTCATCGCATTCATACCATCCAAGATACCCTTCGTAATCGTCCCTCGCTTTCTCATCCGTATTTCCTTCCCCTGGTTCTTCCTGCCCGGCAAATGCGTCTGCCAGTCCTATTTCGTCCATCTCTACACTTACAAAGTCCGGAATCTGGGTTTCATCGAATATCCCTGTCTTGATCTCCCCTTTTCCATCTCCCGTATACACCATCTCCGCCATCTCCCTGGCGGAAACATAGGCGGCCGCCACTTCTTGGGACTCCCCCATGATACTGCATTCTACTTTCCCTTCCAGGATGTATACTTTCATATGGTTCTCGTCTACAACCTCGACCCAGCCGCATGTACCTCGGATACCTACCGTCATAGTGGATGTGTGAATCTCCATTGTCTCGTCATTTTCAAGGGGTCTGGTGACACGAAAAAATACATTTCCGGAGTTCACCAGGATTTCCAACTTCCTACCGCTTTTCTGAATCTGCGCTTCACTGACCGCATCCATCTTCACAAGCTTGGCACTGTCCAGATTGATCCATGCAAAGCTTTCTTTGTCCGTTTTCATATCGTAACCGCTGTAAAGCTGCATATTTTCGACAAGGGCTACGTTCTCGCCTTCTCCGTCGGTTATACCGACACTTCCTTCTGTCCTGATTAGTTCCATGACCGAAGCCATCCCGATCTCCTGCATTTCCATTTCCCGCATTTCCTGCTGTTTTGGCATTTCCTGTCCGCCGCAGGCTGTACAGAGTAAAGATATACTCAATACAACAAATAAAATTTTCATTACTTTCATAAATTTCTTCATCTTTTGTCAAATTCTTCTCCCTGTTATCTATCTATGGAAAACACCTGTAAATAATTCTCCATGTGGATGGTTCACAATGATCTGACCGTCCTGCCGGGTCAATGTCCAGTCTCCAGCATAAAGAACTCCGTCCCTCCATTCAGAATATTCCAATGATACCCCTGCTCCTGTAATCAATCCTCCGTCTCCATCCTCTATTCCATCCCCGGGCCTTGCGTCCACATTTGCCCAGGGGACTCCTTCTTGAGACGAGAAAGTCAATGTAGCCCCGGTCGCGTCACAGAAATATGTGCCTGTAAAATATGTATCATAATATGCCTGCTCCTCCGCACTTCGTTCGCTTTCCCCTGTCTCTTCCATCAAAGAACGGAAACCTGCCAGCATCTCCTCATCCAGCTCTACCCATACAAATTCCGGAATCGCAGATTCATCAAACTGATCTGCAGTAAACTCTCCCTTCCCATCTTTTGTGTATGCCATTTCCGCCATCTCCCCGGCAGAAACATAGATTGATTCCCCGGCAATACTGCACTCCACTTTTCCTTCCAGGATATATACCTTCATATGATTCTCATCTACATCCTCGACCCAGCCGCACGTACCGCGGATACCTACCGTCATAGTGGAAGTACGTATCTCCATTGTCTCATCCTCTTCTAGGGGCCTTGTAACATGAAAGAACACACTCCCGTTATTCACCAGGATCGCCAAGTCTTTCCCGCTTTTTTGGATTTCGATCTCGCTTGCCGCATCCATTTTCGCAAGCTTTACGCTGTCCAGATTGATCCAGGCAAAACTCTCCCTTTCCGTTTTCAGGTCATAGCCGCTGTAAAGATGCATATTTTCGATGAGAGAAACATCTTCCCCTTCGTCGTCGGTAACGCCGACATTCCCTTGGCTCCTGAACAGTTCCATGACCGAAGCCGTCCCGCTCTCCTGTGTTTTTTGCGTACCCTGCATTTCTTTCGTTTTCTGTGTTTCCAGTACTTCCTGCTGTTCCGTCGTTTCCTGCCCTCCGCATGCCGTACACTCTATACACAACAAAACGATCGTCACGAACAGAACCATCACATTGCTTGTCCGTTTCCTCTTCACTCTATTCCTCCCGCATTTCCCTATTCGATACCTTTCTCTTCCGTCTTTCGGAATTACAGGAAAAGTATACCACAAAATCACAATATTTTCGAGAAAATTCATCCTGTCCCATTCAAAAATCCTCGTATCCCCATGAAATTCTGCAGGAAAGTATAATTTGAATTTATCTTGTCTAATATACTGAAAATTGTTATACTCTATTGTAAAGATATTGGTGTCAAAAAAGATGGCATATAAAAATAATCGGATTGGAGACTGGATATGCCGAGGAATATTGGAATCGGTCACCAGGATTTTGAACAGATTGTGACAAATAATCTATTTTATGTTGACAAAACAAATTTCATTAAAGAATGGTGGGAAAATAATGATGCCGTGACCCTAATCACCCGTCCCAGGCGTTTTGGAAAGACCTTGAACCTGAGTATGACAGAACGATTTTTTTCTGTTAAATATGCAGGCCGAAGCGATTTATTTGAAAACCGATTGATTTGGAAAGATGAAAGTCTGATAAAAAATCCATTCCGTGTCCATGCCGCACTTTTATCCGGATACTCTGCACTTCCTGCGATTTTTTCGTCAAGAAGTTTACAGATTCGTGACACAAGGAACGGATACCCCGCTGTGTAAGCATAGACCAGCTCTGCGATTTCACCGATATTTACCATATAGTGCAATTCTGGTCTGCAACCCCCGCTGGTATTGAATATTCTGCCCACTGATTCTCCCTCTCCGTAACGAACTATCTTCTTTATTTTCATTGTAACAGAAAATCAGGGAAATTACACTATTGTTTTTGGTAAGTTCTATATTCACAACATTCTAATAACATCCGGCAACGCAAATTTGTCCCGCTTTATATTCAGCGCGACTGCCATCTCGATCCCCGAAGGCTTCCTGTCATTGACTACAATCCGCTCCCCCATCGGCATTCCAAACAAAATATCATCGTATCCCATTCTTCCTTTTTATCCCCATTTTAATTTCTACTTCCATTTTTCCTTATTTCCCTGCCATTCTACTGCTGGTCGGTTGCCATTTTACACCCCGGGTATTAAAATAAAACCAGAAGTAAGAGGTGAATGTTCAAAACAGTAGGAAGCAGGTGCCCAAAATGTTTGAGATCGACAAAGAATCTTTCGGAAGATTTCTCGCAAAGCAACGGAAAGCAAAAGGAAATACGCAAAAAGAACTTGCAGAAAAGTTATTTATATCCGATAAAGCCGTCAGCAAATGGGAGCGGTCGCTTAGTATGCCCGATATCTCCCTTCTGATTCCGCTGGCGGATATACTGGAAGTCTCCGTCACAGAACTATTGGAGGGAAGGAAGATCGACCATGCTTCTGAGATGGATATGGTGCAGGTAGAAGGTCTGGTGAAAAAGGCATTGTCTTTTTCAGAGGAAACTCCTGAAAAGAAGAAAGAGCGACAAAAGAAGCATGCCGCTCTTTTCGGCTTCTGCATGCTGTTCTCCGGACTCGAAATATGGATCGGAATGCTGCTTCTGCCCGGAAGGGTTCAGGCTCCACTTTCCGTCGTTTTTCTCGTCCTTGAGCTTCTCAGTTTTATTTTCGGCATCTATTTCTGGTTTTTTATGAAAGAACGGCTGCCCGCTTACTATGATGAAAATCAGATCAGCGCTGTAAGTGACGGCTTATTCCACATGAATCTACCTGGTATCTGCTTTAATAACAGGAATTGGCCGCACATCGTGAAGTCCTTGCGTATCTGGGATATTGTTACGATACTGACGCTTCCGCCGCTTTGTCTGCTGTCTTCCATGCTTTTTTCTGATTTGAGTTGGATCCTTTTCGTTCAATATATGATTCTTATCCTATATCTGGCGGGACTCTTTGTACCTTTATATATTGTTGGAAAAAAGTATGGCTCTGATAATAGTCACACAGAGAAAAGCCGGACAAGAAAAGTCTGGGTCATTGTATTCATATTCCTGACAGCCGTCATTGCCGGAGTCAGTTTTTCCGGAATGGCTACGTTCCGTTCTGGAATCAGTATTGGTTTTGTCTCTCATGAAAGCACGAAAGAATGGTACGCCAGCTACCATCTTTTAGACGGGACAATGAGCCGGAAACTATATCCCGGCTCACAGAAAATGGATTATTTGATTGATGTCGAGACAGAAGATGGGACTCTTTCCATCGAGATCATGGATTCCTCCGGCAAGGACATTTTCGCTGAAACTTTCTCTGAAAGCGCCCCCTCTTCCGTCCAGTCGGTTACCCTGACAGGAACAGCCCGGATAAAGATTCTAGCGGACGAACACCGCGGAAGCTTCTCGATATCGCCGGAGTCGTGAACAGGGTCACTATTCCGGCGTCCTTTGTCCATGTATCTCCTTTAAATCCTCAATGGCAAGAACCGGATCCATTGTATGGAACATCACATAATTGCGTTTCATCGTTTTGACAGGGGCTTGTTTATAAATTTTTGCACTGTCCTCACCACTGTAATAATGCCAGTATCGGTAGATATACCCAATCCAATAGAGTACATCCTTTGAAAAAACTTCCCCCCTTGATGGGAGTACGCCGCCAGCCTCGGACGCAATCTCTTCCAGCAGGTATTCTTCGCCGGCCCATTGCATACGGTTATACCGTGAATCAAGCGCTTTCGCTGTTTCAGAGGTCATGAATGTTTTGACAAATACAGCGCTGTTATACCTTTTTTCGGCAGAAAGTTCAAAAAGTCTGCCCTGAATATCACAGAGCTTTAATTCGAGTTCGTTCATCTTTACCTCCGGCTCTTGCTTCATCAAGAATTTCATCAAAATATTTACCCTCGCGGCGATATTTTTTAGAAATATCGTTTGCAAGAGAGATACCCTTTGCCCTATTCTTTTCTGCAGCTTCTTTCATATACAGTCTTTCAAGATACGAAAACGTAATCTCTGACTCTATGCGGACAGCATCACAGCCTTTCTTTGAAACAGTCACGTACTGCCTGCCAAGCTGTAAGGCAGACAAACTATGAATCAACGCCGAATCTGTCACATTGCCGATAAAGAAGTTATCAATCACATAGAACATGCGGTCATCCGCGATACTGCCTATAATAAGATCCGTATCCGCCGCCATATCACGGTATTTATTATAAAAAGACGTTCCCTTTATTTTTTCCATCCTGCCTCTATTATATGCAACAAGCATCGCCCAGTCGATGTCTGCCGATACATCCAGATGCGCTAATGTACCTGCAGCGATGGAAACAATATAAAACTTAGATTTATCGTAATCACAGATCAAAGTAAGTGCCTGATTCGGATCTGTACCCATATAAAAGCCTCTGCCAAAATCACATTGTTTTCTGCTCTTTGGCTCAATACTGCCCTTTATGCCTGATTTAGAACCATGATAAAGGAGAATGCGGTCCGTTTCCAGCTTGATCCGGGCAGATACTTCAGCAATTCCTTCTAAAGTCATATCATAGACCGGAACAGATTTTTCTTTACACAGATTATACATTTTAGACTGTGCGGGCTTGTTGGGCTCGGTATGCCCGTTCTCCCAGCGGTTTACTGTAGCAAAAGTGACACTTAATAGCTCGGCAAACTCAAGCTGGCTCATATTCAGGTATAATCTTATCTTCTTAATCAGCGTTTGCATACTTCTGCCTCTTACATCAAATTATTCTAACTGTAGAATATAACATTATCTTTATTTCAAATTCTATCTGATGTTATACTTTATGTCAATAAGTTTTTACTACAGTGCGCCTTGTACTTTATGCGGTACATACAGTTCTTCCAGATACGCGATATCTTGTTCCTCCAGTTTTAAATCCACCGCCGCAACAGCATCCTCCAGATGTTTCATCTTCGATACTCCAACGACCGGGGCGGCCAGCACGTCTTTTGACAGCAGCCACGCCAGTGCGATTTGTGACATCGGCACCCCATACTTTTCGGCTGTTTCATGTACGCGTTCTACGATCGGATAGTCGATCTCTTTATTTGTGTCATATACTTTCTTATGGAAGGAGTCCCCTTTTGACCGTAATGATCCGCTGTCCCACAAACGTGCAAGGCGACCTGCCGCAAGAGGGGAATAGGGCGTGATCTGTATATTTTCTTCGGTAAGGAGAGGGAACAGTTCTCTTTCATCTTCACGGTAGATTAGATTATAATGATCCTGCATGGAGATAAACGGTGTCCAGCCGTGATGTCTGGCCGTCTCCTGTGCTTTTAGGAACTGATAAGCGTACATAGCGGACGCTCCGATATAGCGCACTTTGCCTGCCTTAATTATATCGTGGAGCGCCTGCATCGTCTCTTCGATCGGATGGCTGTAGTCCCAGCGATGAATAATATATAAATCAATATAGTCCGTCTGCAGGCGTTTTAGTGACGCGTCCACCTCTCTTAGAATCGCTTCCCTCGACAAGGCTCCTTCATTATAGTACACTTTCGTCGCAAGATAGATCTCTTCACGTTTTGCCAGCTTTTTCACCGCATTTCCCAGATAGATCTCACTAGTGCCTCCATTGTAATAATTTGCCGTGTCAAAAAAATTGATCCCCATTTCCAATGCTTTGCCAAAGACTGCATCCGTTGTTTCCTGATTCAGAAGCCAAGGATTATTCCCTTCTTTCGCCGCATCCCCCAAACTCAAGCATCCCAGGCAAATTCTGGAAATGTTCATGTCAGAATTTCCTAATTTCGTATACTTCATATGTTCCTCCTCGTAATACATCTTTTGTATTTTCCTTTTCAGTATATCCTGTATTTTATTTTCATTCATTGTGGTTCTTGCACATTTCTTCCCGTGCTACTGTGCCCGGGACACAATGATGATTTCTTTCAACATTGATATAATGATGCCGGGATAAAAAGCCATATAACACAGTGTGCATACCGTACACGAGTGATTTATGGAGGAATACCCCGTCCTAGTACAACGAAAGAAAATGGAGGAATGAACTATGTCGTCAACAAATGAAAAAGCAATGGCAAAACTATCCCCGAAACAGTGGCTCCTCATTGTAGGCGTTGCCTGTAGTTTTGCCGGAACCGTAGGAATCGGGTACTTTTTTACCTATTATTATCAATTAGGGCTTGAAGCATTTGGATTCAACGATTCTCAGCTCGGCGCGATCATCAGCGCTTTTAGCTCCTGCGCGGTTGTCTGCTACCTGCTGGGCGGTCCCCTTGCGGACAAAGTGCCTTCCCACCTTCTGATCCACGCCAGTAATCTGGGATGCTCTATCCTCGGGATCGCCGTGTGTACCATTCCAGGTTTTTCCGCTATGAGGATGATTTATCTGGCGCTTGGTGTGGTCGGCGTCCTGTTTACATCCGGTTCCTGGATGAAGGTTTTGGTGCGCATCGGCACCCGTGAGCAAGAGGGGCGTGTATTCGGCTATTATTATATGCTGATTGGTATCGTATCGATTTCCACGGGCCTGATCTCTTCCGCGATCATTGCCGCAACGTCTTCTGTAACCGGCCTGCGCGCCATGATGGCTCTTTATATCGTGATGTGCGTCATATCCAGCCTGATTCTTCATTTCGGAGATAAGGAAAACCGAGGGACAATCGGGGACAAGGCAAGTACTTTTAGTCTGAAAATGATTCCCAAGGTCATCAAAAGCCCTATGATGATCTGTCTTCTCATCACAGGTATGGGACTTACCATGTGTACGGAAGCTACTTCGTATATCCAGCCGCTCATGAATACCTATTTTCTGGTTCCGACAGCGGTCATCGCGTTTATCATCACCTTTGCCAACCAGGGGATGCGGGTGGTTTGTGCTCCTTTGGCCGGACGTATAACCGATAAGCTTCACACCGCTACGATTCCCGTACAGGTCGCTTATCTGTTCTTTATCGGCGGACTCCTCCTGCTGTTCTTTGTTCCATGGGGACCATCCACAGCGTTCGCGGTCGTCATCGTAATCCTTCTCCTTCGCGGCGCGTTCGGTATCGCGCAGCCAGCCAGGAATTCTATGATTTCCGAGAGCCGTATTCCCAGGGTTGCCCGTGGAACCGCAGTCGGCATCTTCTCCGCAGTCATGACGATTCCGGATACCTTTATGTATATCCTGGGCGCCAATATTCTTGAAAAGGGCGGAAATACGGTAGGCGCATACAAGAACCTCATTCTTATGTTTATCGGGGCGGCGCTCGCTTTTAACGTCTTCCTCTGGATATTTATGGTGCTCCTTAAAAAACAAAAAGCAAAAGAAGCAGACGAGGGCGTCGATCCGGCATTGGAAGTGATGTAATCTTGCACCAGAAAGAACAGACAAAAAGATGCCCGTTAAACTCCGATAAATAATTGACATTTCCTTCAAATAATTGTATGACATTTGTAATGTTGCTATTATAAATGTCAATTCTGTCAATGATTTATCAAAAGGAGCGTGAATCTTATGAATTCTGCAAACACCTTAGAAAGACGTGTTGTCCGCATGACTGCGGCAAAAAAGCTTGAAGTCTTTACAGAACCTCTACCGGAACCAGGGCCTCATGAAATCGTACTGCGTATCACGATCGCAGGGATCTGCCGGAGTGAAATGCCTACTTATGAGGGCGAAGGCTCTATGGTTATGAAAGGCCCCCTTGGATTTTCCTGTATCATCGACTCGGTTCCCTACCCTGCTTCCTTTGGGCATGAGCCTACAGGAATCGTCGAAAAAGTAGGAAGCGAGGTTACCCGTTTTCAGCCTGGCGACAGAGTGTCCGGCGCCGGCGGAGGCGCTTTTGCGTCTCATATTATTTCCAGTGAATTTGCTCCCCTGGTTAAGCTGCCCGACAATGTCTCCGAATATGACTGTTTGGCGGAGCCTGTGATGTGCTGCTGTAATATCGTCCGCGCGGTCACCCCGCCGGAAGGCGGCTTTATCGCGGTTGTCGGCTGCGGCTATATGGGACAGGTGTGTTTAAGTCTTCTGAAAGCACACAATGTAAAGAATGTCGTTGCCTTCGATCCGCTCCAGGAGCGCCGGCAGAGGGCGCTTGAACTGGGCGCGGATTACGCGTTTGATTCCAGCGATCCAAATGCAATCCCGGAGGCATTAAAACTGACGGGAGGCACAGGATTTGACAGGGCTATTGAGCTGTCTAAGGGACTGGATGGATTGCAGCTTGCCGTATCTTTGATGAAGATGCCTACGGCCGAGGACCGTGGAATGATCGCCGCTTCTTCCGTGTACGATAAACACGAAATGTGGCCGACCGCACTTGGCTTCGAGCTTATGTGCCGCTGCCCTGAGCTGCATTTTGTACATCCCGGCTTTATCCCGGACACAGAGGGACTTATGAGAGAAGCCGTCGAAGCATATGAAAAAGGATATCTTCCTGAGGGAGGCTTCATTACCCATCGCTTCAAACCAGAAGATATGCACAAGGCTTATGAAATGATGGAAAATGGAGATACCAGCTATTTGAAAGGCGTTGTAGTGTTTGATTAACTACTTCACAGAAACCAATGCGGGGCTGCCGGAATACTCGACAGCCCCACAGCTTTCACCGTCTTTTTATAAGATCTCTCGGATACGTTTTCTAAGCGGCAGTATCGCAGAAGGCGAGACGGAAAGGCCGTCGATCCCCATTTTTATAAACCGTTCGGTTAGTTCTAGATCCGCCCCCAGCTCCCCGCAGATCCCGACCCATTTCCCATACTTATGGGCATTGTCAGCCGCCATCTGGATCATGCGAAGTACCGCCTCATGATGTGGATCATAGAAGTCCTCCAGATCCTCATTGAGTCTATCGACTGCAAGCGTATATTGGGTCAGATCGTTCGTCCCAATGCTGAAAAAATCTGCTATCCGCGCCAGTTTATCGCTTATCATCACAGCCGCGGGCGTCTCGAGCATAAGTCCTTGCCTTGGAGTCCTGAATATTACCTGCCTCTCATGCAGTTCCCTCTTGACTTCTTCTACAATCTCATAAACCTTCTCTACTTCTTCCATTGAAGTAATCATCGGGTACATGATGGAAAGATTCCCGTAAATGGCGGCGCGGAACAAGGCGCGCAGCTGTATCTTAAATAGATCCGGCCGTTTCAGGCAGATGCGGATTCCACGGTATCCGAGCGCCGGATTCTCCTCTTTTTTGAGTTGGAAGTAATCTGCCCCTTTCTCCGTTCCGATATCAAATGTACGGATCATTACGTTCTTCCCGCCCATGGACTCAAGAACCTTTCTGTAGGTTTGAAACTGTTCATCTTCTGATGGGTAATCATTTCTCCCCAGATACAGGCATTCACTGCGGAATAGCCCAATCCCGCCCGCGTCATTCTCCAAAGCGTCTCCCACGTCTGCCGCGCTTCCGATATTTGCATACACATGGATGCTTTTCCCGCTTAAGGTAATGTTTTCTTTGCCTTTCAGTTCCCGCAAGCGGCGCTTATCTTCCTGCTCTTTCTGCATCCTGCGCTTTATTTTCTCACACATGCCTTCATCCGGTTCAAAGACTGCTTCTCCTTGTACACCATCTACAATGACCGCCATCCCCGTGTGGATTTTATCCAGTTCCATGGGGACACAGACTAGCGTCGGGGCTCCCATCATCCGTGTCAGAATCGCGGTATGGGAATTGATCGACCCATGAACCGTGACAACGGCAAGAATCTTTTCTTTTCCCAGCCGGATCACTTCGCTCGGACTTAAATCATCTGCCACAACGACCGACGGCTCTTTCAGTTCAAGTTCCGGATCGCTGCCGCCAAGAATATTCCGGATCAGACGGTCTGACATATCCTTCACATCCGCCGCCCTCTCCCTCATATAACCGTCTTCCATTGTGGATAGCATCCTGAAAAAATGGTTCCTGGCCGCATATACGGCGTACTCCGCGTTTACTCTCTCTGTCCGGATCAAATGGCAAACTGCCTCCAGGTACTCCTCGTCATCCAGCATCATCTGCTGTACTTCAAAAATCGCCGCGCTGCTCTCTCCCATTTCCTCAAGCGTCTTCTCATAGAGTATCCGCAGCTCTTCCTGCGCCGATTTTACACCCTGCATGACCTTTTGAATCTCTTTCTCAGAATTTGTGGCCGTTTTGCGTGTTATTCTCCAGTCTTGATTCCCTATCACAACAGCGGGTCCAATCGCGGTTCCCTTATATACAGACTTCCCCTGATATTTCATCATGATCGTCTCCTCCGTAATTTTTTCCTCTGTTTCCTGGTAAACTGCCAAACAAAATGGTCCATTCAAAAGTATTTTACCGTTTTACATACTCTGCATGCTTTTCAGTATAGTATACCGTTACTATTTACAGTATACCATACTGTACCTCAAAATTCTTCCTATTTTCTTGACTTCTACGATTTTATGTGTTAAATTGTCTATAGCTTTTAAGAGATATCGCTTTTAATCTCTAAATCATTTTACTATTTAATTAAGGAAAGGGAGACACTATGAAACTAATTATTCTGATTATTTATTTTGCTGTTCTGATCGGCATTGGTTTGTACTGCCGTAAGAATGCAACTGACGTCAATGGATTCGTCCTGGGTGGACGTTCGGTAGGCCCATGGCTTACCGCTTTCGCATACGGAACCTCCTATTTCTCAGCCGTCGTATTTGTCGGATATGCAGGACAGTTCGGATGGCGCTATGGAATCGCCGCTACTTGGGCCGGAATCGGGAACGCGGTCATCGGTTCGCTTCTTGCCTGGGTCGTCCTGGGAAGAAGAACGAGGATCATGACGCAGCATCTAGATTCAGCGACCATGCCGCAGTTTTTCGGGCAGCGTTTTGAAAGTCAGCCCTTAAAGATCATGGCCTCTGTCATCATTTTCATTTTCCTGATCCCCTACACCGCGTCACTGTATAATGGGCTTTCTCGTCTGTTCGGCATGGCGTTCGACATCGACTACTCCGTCTGCATCATACTGATGGCTGTGCTCACTGCAATCTATGTCATCGCCGGTGGATATATGGCGACTGCCATCAACGATTTCATCCAGGGTATTATCATGCTCGTGGGGATCGTGACGGTCATTGCTGCAGTCTTGAACAGTAAAGGCGGATTTATGACGGCGCTTGACGGCCTGGCGCAGGCGACAGACGAAACTGTGGCATCTACCCCCGGCGTATTCGCCTCCTTCTTCGGTCCCGACCCGCTGAATTTGATGTTCGTTGTCATCCTAACTTCTCTGGGTACTTGGGGACTTCCTCAGATGGTACAGAAATTTTATGCGATTAAAAATGAAGAGGCAATCACAAAGGGAACGATCATTTCTACACTATTCGCGCTTGTCGTCGCAGGCGGATGCTATTTCCTCGGTGGGTTTGGACGTCTTTTCTCCGACCAGATCGACATTGCGTCAAATGGTTATGATTCTGTCATCCCTACCATGCTGCAGAATCTCAGCCCTGCACTGATCGCCTTGGTGGTTATCCTGGTGCTGTCCGCTTCCATGTCGACGCTTTCCTCTTTGGTGATTGCGTCAAGCTCTACGCTCACCATTGATTTTTTGAAAGATAATTTTATTAAAAAGATGAGTGAGAAAACACAGCTTTTATATATCCGTATCCTGGTTGTCGTATTTATTGCGATATCAGCGATTATAGCGCTCATCCAATACAAGAGTTCCGTGACCTTCATCGCGCAGCTCATGGGAATTTCCTGGGGAGCCCTTGCCGGTTCTTTCCTTGCGCCTTTCCTGTACTCCCTTTACTGGAAAAAGACCTCTGCGCTTTCCTGCTGGGTATCGTTCCTGTTCGGCTCCATCATCATGATCCTGGATATGCTGTCCCCGCAGATCTTCCCTGAGCTCATGCGCTCGCCGATCAACTGCGGCGCAGTCACGATGCTGGCAGGACTTATCATCGTCCCGGTAGTAAGCCTTCTGACTCCTAAGCCGGATCCACAGAAAATGGAGGAAATCTTTGCCTGCTATGATAAGCCGACGCAGGTTCCGCAGAAAACGGCGCTGGGGAAATAAAAATACATATTTGAAAACGCAGTGAAGGTGGGAGCGATCAAGCTCCCACCTTTTACTCTTTACAATACACTATGCCCTGTTCTGTTGTGCAACAAGCTGTTCCGCGCCATACTTTTTACGGAGCGCAGGTTTCTCGATCTTTCCTGTGGCATTCCGCGGGACATCCGCAAAAATGATCTTCTTCGGACGTTTGTACCTAGGAAGCTGTTTCAAAAATTCCTGGATTTCTTCTTCCGTACATTCCATTCCTTCCTTGATGGAAATGATCGCCCCGGTGATCTCGCCAAGCCGCCTATCCGGCAGGCCGATAACCGCCACATCCTGTATCTTATTGTACGCGCTTAAGAAATTCTCGATCTGTACCGGATAAATATTTTCACCGCCGCTTACGATAACGTCTTTCTTACGGTCGACAAGGAAGTAGAAACCGTCCTCGTCCTGCATCGCCATATCCCCGGTAAAAAGCCATCCGTCTTTCAATGTCTCCTCCGTGGCCTTTGGGTCGTTATAATAACAGGTCATAACGCCCGGACCCTTCACGCACAATTCTCCGACTTCGCCCTGTGCGACTTCCTGACCTTCCTCGTCCACGATCTTACACTTCCAACGATATCCTGGAATACCGATCGCGCCGACTTTATGTATATTCTCAACGCCAAGATGCACGCACCCCGGCCCTGTTGACTCGGATAATCCATAATTTGTATCATATAAGTGATGCGGAAAATATTCTTTCCAATGCTTAATAAGTGACGGCGGAACCGGCTGCGCTCCAATGTGCATGAGCCTCCATTGATCCAGCCCATAATCCTCAAGCCGAAGTTCCCCGCTATCCAAGGCGGTTAGGATATCCTGCGCCCATGGGACCAAGAGCCAAACGATCGTACACTGCTCCTTCGATACAGCGTCCAGAATGATCTCTGGAGTTGTCCCTTTTAACAGGACAGCCTTACTTCCCGCGCACAAGCTTCCCATCCAGTGAAACTTGGCCCCCGTATGGTACAAAGGCGGGATGCATAAAAATACGTCGTCCCGGTCGGTCAGATGATGTCTCTGCTCCATCTGCGCCGCCTGTAGAAGGCTTTCATGATTGTGTAAGATCGCTTTGGGAAATCCTGTAGTCCCTGATGAAAAGTAGATCGCCGCGTCGTCCTCATCCTCCAGGCGAACAAGCGGCGCCTGGCTGGACGCATCCGCCACAAGCTCATGATAACCTTCCGCAAATGTCGGGCAGCCATCCCCCACATAGATCAAAAGCCGTCCTTTACTAAGTCTTTCCTCGATTGCTTCAATACGTCCGATAAATTCTGGTCCAAAAAATAGGACCTGTACTTCCGCCAAATCCGCACAGTACTGGATTTCTTCCGAAGAAAACCGAAAATTAAAAGGAACAGCGATCGCGCCTGTTTTTAAAATTCCAAAATAAATCGGCAGCCATTCCAGACAGTTGAACATCAGGATCGCTACTCTGTCTCCCTTTTGTATCCCGCGCCCAATCAGCATATTCGCCACCCGGTTCGCCTTCTCATCAAAAATGCTCCAGGTAATCTCCCGACGATACGGGACTGCCGAGGTCGGCTGAACAAGATCGTACTCCTTCCATGTTGTTTTCCTCGTATCTT
Organism: Coprococcus sp.; assembly: GCA_022793995.1. Lineage (GTDB taxonomy): Bacteria > Bacillota > Clostridia > Lachnospirales > Lachnospiraceae > Allocoprococcus. The sequence continues at coordinate 44,209 of JAAWDY010000016.1, read as the reverse complement.
TTACCAGAGGATTCAGCTCCACAAGCGCCACCTCTTCGCTGTAAAGCTTGTGGTTCCTTTCCAATAAATCTGTCACCGGCATCTTTGTTACTTCCTTTCCCTTTTGTTCTCACATCGCCGAGCAGGCGACCTCATTTACTTTTAGCATTTTACCTGTTAAAGCACTATAATGTAAAAATACCATACTCAGGAAGAAAAGTCAACTACATTACCAGCTTCATCACGCCGCGCACGACCGCGGGATTCACATAAGCTTCTACCAGAAGCCCCGCAGCCATCATGACCGCCACAAAAGCTGTTTTCCCTCGGTTCCATTCTGCCTGAGGATATCGGTAAAAATACCACAGGAGCACCGCATAGCCCATGATATAGAAAAAAATCTGCGGGAACAGCCCTGCCAGACACAAAAGCATTCCCCTTGCCCCCAGCCTGAGCACTGCGGCGACCGCAAGGACTCCTGCGGAAAAGCCTGTCCAGAGCAGGCACAATACGGCAGCCGGTTTTTTCAGACCTGTGTAACCAGCGAGAACCAGGCCTGCAAAAGGCGCGGCCCTCCATCGGAATAAATACCATAAATATTCTTCCTCAACGATCTCCGCCTGGATATACTGGTTCAGGAAATATTCATGGAAAATCCCTGTCACCGTAATATAATTCTTTGCAATAAAATTTGCATAAAAGATCCCGCATAAAAAACCCAGCATATACAGTATCACCAGATGGCGTCTGTTTTCTTGTATCCTCACAGCATTTCCTCCCGTCTCTTGGATACTTCATTATATGCCGGGTTTGTTTTATTATTCTGCTTCCTTATATTTCAGCGCATACGCCAGGATTCCCGCCACAGTTTTTCCGTCCTCGATTTTCCCCGTGAAGATCATCTCTTTTAGCTCCCCAAGCGTGTACATTTCCACATTCACAAATTCATTTGGATCAAGGTGCTGGTTTGTAGGGACAAGATCCCGGGCCGCGTAGATTTCAATTCGTTCGTTGCAAAGAGCGACCGTCGTCCTAAGCGTAAGAAGCCACTCCATGCTGAGCGCCCGGTATCCGGTTTCCTCCTCTAGTTCGCGCGCGGAGCAGACCTTTCCTTCCTCATCCGCATAATTAAGAGCACCTGCAGGAAGCTCCAGGGTAAAACGGTCGAGGGCGCTGCGGTATTGACGCACCATGATGATCCGCCCGTCCTCCATAACCGGAACGACCGCTGCCGCTCCTTTATGATGAATATAGTCCCACTCTTCTGTATTCCCATTGGAAAATTCCATGGAATCACGGTATATGTCCACGATCGTCCCTTGGTACATACGCTCTCGTCTAACTCTTCTGATATCCTGTCCCATATTATCCTTCCATCCTTTTCCCGATATGATTCACCCTATACATTGTACTAAAAACGAGGTGTTTTTGTAATTAAATACAGCTACCCAAGGAGTCTTTCCCTGGATAGCTGCTATTTCCTGCTATTTTGCGTAATCTGTAACACGGGATTCCCGAATCACATTTACCTTAATCTGTCCTGGATATTCCAATTCATACTCAATCTGCTTTGAAATATCCCTCGCCAGCAATACCATATCATCATCCGATACTTGTTCAGGAACTACCATTACTCGAATCTCTCTACCTGCCTGAATAGCAAACGACTTGTCAACCCCCTTGAACTGGTTCGTGATATCTTCCAACTGTTTTAATCTGTTCGTATATGTCTCTAAAGTTTCCCGTCTTGCACCCGGCCTTGCCGCGGAGATCGTATCCGCTGCCTGAACCACGCATGCAATCAGGGTTTCCGGTTCTACGTCACCGTGATGTGACTCTACTGCATTAATCACGGTCGGTGATTCTTTATACTTCCTGCATAAGTCCACACCGATCTGAATGTGGGAACCTTCCACATCGTGGTCGATCGATTTTCCGATGTCATGTAAAAGTCCGGCACGCTTCGCCACGCGGACATCCAGCCCGATCTCTCCTGCAAGCAGTCCTGAAAGCTGTGCAACTTCAATAGAATGCTTCAAAGCATTCTGTCCATAGCTCGTTCTGAACTTCATGCGTCCCAGAAGACGGATCAGTTCCGGATGAATTCCATGCACACCGACTTCCAGTGCTGCCGCTTCACCCTCTTCGCGAATCATTGCCTCGACTTCTTTCTGCGCTTTCTCCACCATCTCTTCGATTCTTGCCGGATGGATACGTCCATCAACGATCAGACGCTCCAACGCAATCCTTGCAACTTCTCTGCGGATCGGATCAAATCCGGAAAGCACAACCGCTTCCGGAGTATCATCAATGATTAGTTCGACACCGGTGAGTGTCTCCAATGTCCTGATATTACGTCCCTCACGTCCAATGATCCTTCCCTTCATCTCATCACTCGGAAGCTGCACCACAGAGATCGTGGTTTCAGCTACATGATCTGCCGCGCATCGCTGAATCGCTGTAACAACAAATTCCTTTGCCTTCTTATCAGCCTCTTCTTTCGCCTGATTCCCAAGCTCTTTAATCAGCTTTGCCGCGTCATGCTTCACATCATCTTCAACAGTTTTTAACAGATAATCCTTTGCCTGTTCGGAGGTAAGTCCTGAGATTCTTTCCAGTTCCTGTACCCTTTGTCTGCTGAGTTCTTCTACCTTCGCTTCACGCTGCTTCACTACTTCTTCCCTGGTTGTAAAAGCATTCTCTCTCTGTCCTAGTGCGTCGGCGCGCTTCTCAACGGCCTCTTCTTTTGAGAGAACTCTCTTTTCATAACGCTGTAACTCTGCTCTTCGTTCCTTTGTTTCCTTTTCGAGCTCATTTTTCGTTTTGATCGATTCTTCTTTTACTTCCAGGAGAGCTTCCTTCTTCTTCGCTTCCGCTGTCTTTAACGCATCGTCTATAATTTCTCTTGCTTTTGTATCCGCATTCCCAATCTTAGAATTCGCGTCTTCCGTCAGCTTGGACACTGTCGTAGAATAAGTAATCGGCACCGCTATGATTAAAGTGACGATCACAGCAATAATTATACTTATTATTGGCACAGGAGCACCTCCTTATTTAGTTTTCATTGTACAAATACAACACTTCAATTCTATACTGTTTTGGCAGATATGTCAAGCATTGGGCAAGGAAACTTGCATGGCACGGCAGATATCTTCATGTCGGAAGCCTTTTCTGGCAAGATACGCATACATCTTCTGCTTCTGCTTATCGTCAGCCTCCTCCTGATTCCATCGCTTTTTGCGCAGGACCTCAAGGACTGCTTCCTCTTCCGTATGGTCCTCGTATACCTCCTCCAGTATTCTGCCTACGGTCTCTCTGTCCAGTCCTTTTTGTGCCAAAAGAGCATACAACTCCCTACGGCTTTTTTTCTCTTTTTTGCTTTGTATAAAACTTCGGATATACGCTTCATCGTTGATATATCCAAAAGATTTCACATAGTCCAAAACTTTGTCCACAATGTCCTCCGGATAACCGTTCTTCTTCAGCTTATCTCGAAGCTGGCACTCCGTCCTTGCCATATCGTTCAATAAATGGAGCGCCCGCAGCTTTGCCCGCTTCAGAAGAATCTGTTCCTTAATGATTCGGATTGTCTCTTCCGATATCGTCTCCTGTTCTTTTAGCCTGAATCGACGCAGCTCGCCCTTATACAGGACAAAGGCGGGCTGTTCATCTATATAAATCTTATATTTTGTTTTGGTTACCGGTTCAATTCTCGTCACTTCCATACTTAATTGCCGTCCAATTGTCCAGATACAGCCTCATTAGCTTCAACGGCTTCCGTCTCTTTCTTATCTGGCTGTGTTTCAGAAGCCTTCGGTTCAGTATTCTTCTTCTCAGCGCTCTTTTTTCCTGTAGGTTTCTTTCCTTCCGCCTTCGGCACCTCGGCTCCCTTCTCATCTTTCTCATCGGCTTTCTCACCAAATCCATACTGAGCTCTTACTTTTTCCTGAATCTCCTCCATTATATCCGGATGGGAAGCCAGGTACTGCTTTGCATTCTCCCGTCCTTGTCCGATCTTCTCTCCGCCATAAGCATACCATGCGCCGCTCTTATTCACTACGTCAATTTTGGCGGCAAGGTCAAGGATATCGCCTTCGCGCGAAATCCCCTTCCCAAACATGATATCGAACTCTGCCTCTTTAAATGGCGGCGCGATCTTATTCTTGACAATCTTCACCCGCACATGGTTCCCTGTCATCTCTCCGCCCTGTTTCAGCGTCTCGACTTTTCTAACGTCCATACGTACCGACGCATAAAACTTCAGGGCGCGGCCCCCTGTGGTAGTCTCTGGATTACCGAACATAACCCCTACCTTTTCACGGAGCTGATTGATAAAGATTACGACGCAGTTAGACTTACTGATAACAGGTGTCAGCTTCCTAAGTGCCTGAGACATCAGCCTTGCCTGCAACCCCACATGGGAATCTCCCATGTCTCCTTCAATCTCCTGTCTCGGCACCAGCGCCGCCACAGAGTCTACGACAATGATATCGATTGCCCCGGAACGTACCATAGTCTCTGTGATCTCAAGCGCCTGGTCGCCGCTGTCAGGCTGAGAAATAAAAAGCTCGTTAATATCCACCCCGATATTCTTAGCATAGACTGGGTCCAGCGCATGCTCCGCATCAATAAACCCGGCAATCCCGCCTCTCTTCTGAACTTCCGCAATCATATGTAATGCTACGGTGGTCTTACCGCTTGATTCTGGTCCATAGATCTCTACCACACGTCCCTTGGGAACTCCGCCTACTCCCAGAGCCAGATCAAGGCTTAGGCATCCGGTCGGGACTGTCTCCACCTGCACCTGTGCCGCCGGATCTCCCAGCTTCATCACTGTCCCTTTTCCAAAATCTTTCTCCAGTTTTGCAATCGCCGCATCGAGCGCCTTCTTTTTATTCTCATCACTTAAATTTGCCATCTGTTTCTATTCTCCTTATCCTAATTTTAATTCAATTATCCTCAGCAAAACAGAACTTATGTTTGTATCTGTTTATATATTAGTACGTGCGTTCTGTTTTGTCAACTGGATTTTAAACATTTGCTATGAAAAAAGAGCGATATTTTCTGATAATGGTCCGGCAAAGAAACCGAACTCCCCGGACCATAGAATAGATCTCTGAAATGTTTCAGTCAAATCATACCATATATGATCTGTCCTTACAAGAGCTTTTCTACTGTTTCTTTACTGCTTTTGTATCTTTCACATATCATATAAGTTCTTTCAAACGTCCTACATTTTTGAAAATATGTGCAGGATATGCCTCTGGAAAGCGCTCTTCCATGGAAGTATAAATACTTTCCCAAAATTCTAGAAATAAAGGTATAACAATCTTTTTCGTATTTTCTGCATCTAAATATCGAGTATAAAACTCTTCAATCCCTTGTATTCTGTTGAGAACTAAATGTAATAAAAACCGATTGCCATGCACAAGTACTAATCTTTTTCTTCCCGATACTCTAGGTTCATTCTCTTTAATACATTTATCCACAGCTCGAAGGACTTGAACCCCATTATACAAAGAAAAACTATTTGTTGAACCATTAAATAATAGCTTATATGGCGTTTTTTCAATATCCTCTGTTAAAGCACCTACATTTCTCTTCGTAAGAGCAACTATTGAGAGATCGGACAATGAACATGCCTGTGAAATTATCGCTTCATCTAAAGAAATTTGACTGCTCGGTTCCTCAATCTTAGCGCCCGATTTATACAAATACTGAATTCCACCAAGGCTCAACTCCATACGGAGTCTCTCTTGATTTGGATCCAAAGAAGCAAAATCCTTTCCATCAATCTTATTCTGGGTGTTTGACAATCTTGTAATTTGTATAGATTGCTCCTCTTGGGAATCTCCCAAATCAATCATTTGGATAAAGACTTTCGCCTCAGAAATTATTTCTGGATTCTCACTATACACTGAACCAATTACTCCTGTTGTTTGGGCGCCATTTACCAAAGAAACGCCTTCAAGTACAAATACACCTATCTCACGGCTTGTACTATATGGAACTTTTTTAATGATTTTTTTGCACAGGATTTTGATACCATTATTATAATAAAAAAATTTTTCCGGCTCTTTTTTTAATACCTCTTTTATTCCTTGATTAACATCAGTACTCCCTTTATAATATCTAATGTTTTTTGCAAAAAGCCGATTTCCATACTGGCTATACCACTCTCCAACAGCTGCTACAGGTATCGTACCATAATATGCTTTTAACGGTGAATCGACTACTCCCCAGTTATTTAATATAACATTATCTAGCACGATATCATTACTGTTTGACCCGTTTGCCAGATATTCGTATATATTTTGCAATTTAGTTTCAGAGAAAACAAGAAGCTCTGTCGAATCATCTTCATTGACCCAAGCAAGTAATTCTTTAATCGGTCGAAGCGCATAATCATCCATGTTCTGGTTGCCTGTGTGACAAAATATCATTTCTATTTGGTAATCCATATCATGCATAGCCGTATCTATTTCTTGCTTTTTTGCCATTATTTTTTTATTGCAGCCGCTAAAATCAAGATTTATCATTCTCTTTAATCCCTGCACAAAAATACTTGCTTCTTCTTGAGAAATGCCTCCCGTTCCCTCTTTACGCCATTTGCTTTGAATAATAATTAATTTTTTTTGCGTGGTATCATTATATACTGCATCAATACCCATATCGTGATATCCATCTGTGACATTTTGGGCAGCAATATCATAATCAATACCACAACGCATGACTATTTCCAACGCGGCGATGGAACGCGTATAATATTTGTTACATCTCTCTTGAGGATTTTTAGTATCAGACAAATCGATTTTTTCTTTAAATATTTCATCAAGCTTTGCCTGTACTCGAAGCATCTTTAAATTTTCTGGCATATCTATATCTTCCCTTTTCTATCGTATATTGACAATAATCCCTTTATCGTTTCTCTTTAGTTTAACCCCTATTATTCCCCATTTGCATTCGCTACGGTATGATTAGCATACGTATCCCAGGTCGGTTCATATTCCGCTGTAGCCTGATTCCCCCACATATCCCATCCCTCTCGTACTCCTCTTGCAAAAAGCTCGATCCGAGGTCCTTGACTACATGCTTCAATAATAGGAATGATCTCGTCTGGCTTACGGCTGTGTTCTCTTTTCATGGTCCTAATCAAATTCACCTGCGAACGTGCCGGTTGCAGTGTCCGGTTAGGGGCGCTTTTCTTCTTAATTCCAAAAAGTAGCAATTCTGTGACATTTCTGAAATAAAAACCCACGCCTCTTCCATCTGGTCCTCCGTCTTTTCTTACCTTTTCCCAAACAATATTTGCCTTATATTCAAATCCCCACGCATCCATTACAGCTAAACCTTCCGGAAGCAATGCGTTAGGAGTCCATAAATATAACTGCGCTTTGTCGTCTGCTATCTCTTCGATTGGTAATTCTTTTATCTCATTTAATGTCATTGTTTCATATCGGGTAAGCCGTTTATGCTCAGGTGCAACTTTGCCTGTTCTATTCTGAAATTGCCATGGTGGATCTGCATAAATTGTGTTATACTTCCTCCCCTGAGTGAATATCTGTAAGTTCTCTATAGTACTCGCCAAGTCTGCCATATCCTTCAACACATTCCTTTCCTATTCCTATTGCCAAAATAGGACATCCGCCGTTGCGACGTGAGTCAAGCCTATACTTTAATTTCCCGATCCAGGTGGTGCTGGCTCCATATTTTTTCATGAGCGGCTGACCGTTTTCATCTTTTTCTTGCTTAAATATATCATTTAGTTCCTCTGATCTGGTGACAATAACTCCAACATCAATCAACCCGCAGTCAAAATAAGTTCTCATTGCCAGTAAATCCCTGTCAAACGTTTGATCTTTACTATTCCATTCCAGATCAAAAGCAACTCGGTTTTTTAAAAAATCAATATTATGCCCGTCAATATATCCTTCAATTACTTCAGTCTCATAAGGTTCATCTGCAAAACGTCCTCTTCGTTGGGCTGTCTGCCTTGGATATTTTTTCACTATTAAGTCACCGCTGATTCGTATCTCTCTCCATCCAAACGGATACAGAACATCGTCAAATTTTTTAGGGATGGGCGATTCATTTCCCCCGGCTTTTTTTATATCCGCCAAAGTAAGCCGCAAACGCCGCAAACACTCTTGCAATTCATTCCATTCCAGAGGAAATGCATCATGGAGTATTTCCAAAGCATGCCCATAGTTATAAAACTCAAATTTATTAATAAGGTCTTTATCAATATATTTTTTCAGTTCCAACCTTTCTCCTCCTTTGTATTCGTCAATGCCTTGGAAAGATTTCTATTACTGTTTCTCCACAACCTCTCCCTGCCTCTTATAGATGCTTCCTGCCGGGACATATCCCCGCACCATGGAGAGCGGATAAATATTTGTCTCCCTGCCCACCACACTTCCGGGATTCAGGACCGTTCCGCATCCGACTTCCACATTGTCGCCCAGCATAGCGCCGAATTTCTTCATTCCCGTCTCGATTCCTCCCTCCGGCGTCTTGACGACGACCAGTTTCTTATCGGACTTCACATTCGACGTGATGGAGCCTGCGCCCATATGAGACTTAAATCCCAACACAGAGTCTCCCACATAATTGTAATGCGGAACCTGAACCTTATTGAACAAGATGACGTTTTTCAGCTCGGTGGAATTCCCGACTACCGCCCCTTCTCCCACGATGGCATTTCCTCTGATAAACGCGCAGTGGCGGACTTCCGCTTCCTTCCCGATAATAGCGGGACCGTGGATATAAGCGGTGGGAGCCACCTTAGCGCTCTTTGCAATCCAGATATCTTCGCCGCGTTTCTCATACTCCTCCTCCGAAAGTGTTTTTCCCAATTCGAGGATAAAGCCACCAATCTTCGGAAGCACCTCCCAGGGGTACTCTACTCCGTCGAAAATTTCCTTTGCGATCGTTTCATCCAGCGTATACATCTCTTTTACTGTTATTTCTTTCATGATTTTTTTCCCTTTCCTTTCCCTGCTTTCGTTCCAGCGGGTTTTTTATAAAAAACTGCCGTCCTGTCATAACAGTCTTTTAGCTGATACTGATTGTTAAGCCCAAGCACCCCGTTCGTCCGGCTGATGATAAACATGCTCAGCTTCTCCATATATTCATCCGATGTGATGTCCCCGTCCGCCACATATGTCAGTCCCTTTTCCCAGCTTGCGGTCAATTCTGGGTTGAGCAAAGAGCGGATCGAATGCTCCACCACGTCAAAGACCATTTCCCCCAAAAGAGAAGGGGTGATGATCTGTGTCTTCTTATTCAGTTCGAGATACTTGATATTACATAATTTCTTAAGAATCTCCGCCCTTGTCGCGCTGGTGCCGATCCCGCTCCCTTTGATCTGGGCGCGCAGCTCCTCGTCCTCGATGAGCTGGCCCGCGTTCTCCATAGCGAGGATCAATGAGCCTGAATTATACCGTTTGGGCGGCGAAGTCTCCCCTTCCTTGATTTCCAAATCATTGACCGGAAGTGTCCTTCCTTTTTTCAACTTTTTCAGAGCGGCAAAAAGCCGCGCGTCCGCGCTTTGTTCCCCCTCCTCCTTTTTCTGGCCGAGCGTTCCCGTGACCTTAAGGTATCCTTCCTCTTCCAGGATACGGAATCCCGCAAAGAATTGTTCCTCTTTGATCTGGAACGAGGCGGAAATCTTCTGGTAAACGGCAGGCGGATAAAAGATACTTAAGAATCTGCGGACGATTAGATCGTACACCTGCGCGGACACCGACGATAACGCCCCAAACGCCGCGGTTCCCTGCCCTGTGGGTATGATCGCATAATGATCTGTGATCTGCTTATCGTTCACATACCTTGTTTTCGCCAGTGTCTTATAGCTTCCACTGCTTCGAATATCCGCAAGAAAAGGCGCCGCCGCTGGGTAACGGGTCAGTCCGTTCAAATTCTTTGTGATCTCTTTTGCCACTGCTGAGGAAAGGACCCTTGCGTCCGTCCTTGGATATGTGACCAGTTTTTTCTCGTACAACTCCTGCACAATCCGAAGCGTTTCATCCGGGCTGATCTTGAAACGCTTTGAACACTCGTTCTGCAGCTCTGCAAGATTAAATAATAGCGGCGGATTCTTTTTCTCTTTCTTCCTCTCGATCGACGGAACACAGCAGGAAAGCAGGACGTCCTTTGCCCCTTCCTTGAGATATCCAATCAAATTTTCCGCATCCTTTTTTTCTCTGAATCCATTCTCTTTATAAAGTTTCGGAGATTCATAATATCGCGATGCCGGCGTTACCCGCCACTCCCCTTCAAATACGCTTCCTTCCGCGTCGATCTGTGCGACGACCCTGTAGAACGGGGTTTTCACGAACTCCCGGATTTCCCTTTCCCGGCGCACCACCATGCCCAACACGCAGGTCATGACCCGTCCCACGGAGATCACCGTATAGTTACTACCCAGAAAGTTAGAAATACTGTTCCCGTATTTTAAAGTCAAAAGACGTGAAAAGTTAATCCCCATCAGATAATCTTCTTTTGCCCTTAGATATGCGGAGGCGGACAAGTTATCATAGTCGGACAATTCTTTCGCATCCCTGATCCCACGAAGGATCTCCTCCTCCGTCTGGGAATCAATCCAAACGCGGCGGCGTTCCTTACCCTTCACCTGCGCCATCTGCTCAACCAAGCGGTAAATATACTCTCCCTCCCGCCCGGAATCCGTACATACATAGATTCTGTCCACATCTCCTCGGGTTAGGATACGTTTCACAATCTCAAACTGTTTCTTTACTCCCGGAATCACTTCATATTTGAACTCTTCCGGGATAAAAGGAAGTGTCTGAAGACTCCATCTTTTATATTTTTCATCGTATACTTCTGGATAGCTCATCGTAACTAGATGCCCCACACACCATGTCACGATCGCCTCGTCGGATTCCAGATACCCATCGTGCCTTTTCAGGTTCAAATGCAGCGCTTTTGCAAATTCCTGTGCCACGCTTGGTTTCTCCGCTATATAAACTGATTTACCCATCTATCTCACTATACTCCTTAAACACGAAAAGTGAAGCCACCGTGTAATCCACTTTGACCCCACTTTCTCATCATACCACAAGTTTCCCAAAAAGGAAACGCTATTTTCTCCCGGAAAAAAATCCGCGCAGCCTGCTGTATAGCCCTTTCCTCTTCTCCGGTTCCGGACGCCTGGCCGTGACAGCCTCCTTCATAAAATACTCCTGGGCGCATACTCTGGCCGCCCCCTTTTCTTTTTTACGGTAATTTCCGTCGTTTTGGAGCTCTCTGGCCTTCACATTGTCGGCAAGCATGACCTGGAGCATATGTACAAGCTGAGACTTTACCTGTCCGTCATAGACTGGGCAGGCGACTTCCACCCGTTTTTCTGTATTTCTCGTCATCATATCAGCAGAACCGATATACACCTTCTGATCCGCTCCCACGCCAAAGCAGAATATCCTTGCATGTTCCAGATAACGCCCTACAATGCTGGTGACGCGAAGATTCTCCGTATGCCCTGGCACTCCCGGAAGAATGCAGCAGATTCCCCGTACAATCAGATCAATCTTCACTCCCGCCCTGGATGCCTCGGCTGTCTTTTGAATAAAATCCACGTCCGTCACAGAATTCATTTTCATAATGATCCTTCCATTTTTCCCTTTCAGGATCTCCTCATCCATGAGGTGTAGGATCTTCGCCTTTAGGCTCACAGGCGAAACAATCAAATGTTCATAGCTCCCGCCTGCATTGCCGATCGACATATTCTTAAAGAACACGGCGGCATCGTTTCCAATACCTCGGTCCGAGGTAAGGAGCGACACATCTGTATACATCGTCGCTGTTCTTTCGTTATAATTCCCTGTCCCGACCTGGGTGATATACTGGATCTCGTTTTTATTCCTGTATGTAATCAGACAGATCTTTGAATGCACCTTATAACCCTCAAACCCATAAATAATCCGGCAGCCCGCTTCTTCCAGACGCTCGGACCAATCAATGTTATTCTGTTCGTCAAAGCGCGCCCGAAGCTCGATCAGGACGGTAACTTCTTTTCCATTTTCCGCCGCCGCGCATAAATATTCTACCAGCCTTGCCTTCTTGGCAAGCCGATAGATCGTGATCTTGATGGTAAGGACATTCGGATCGGATGCAGCCTCCTTTATCATTCTGAGGAACGGGTCCATGCTCTCATACGGAAACGAAAGCAGGGCGTCCTTTTTCTTCACCTGTTTCATCACGCCATCTTCCGTCAGATAACGGGACGGCTGAGGGGTGAACGGCATCTCTGTGAGAGAATGCTTCATGGATGCGGGAAGCTTATCTAAAATCGAAAAAATATAGTCCAGCTTCATCGGGCTCTTGGTACGGTAAATCTGCGCCGGTGTGATCTTAAAACGGTCACAGAAAAACTTCTCCATATCCTTGCCGAGAGGCTCCGCTGTCTCCAAACGCACCACAGCCATCCGACGACGCTTATGCAAGGTCTCCTGCATCAGGAAACGAAAATCATCATTGATCTCCAAAGATTCGTCGTCCGGCGACACATCCGCGTTCCGCGTAACGCAGATATAGTTTTTGTCGGACACTTCGTATTTCTCAAAAATCAGATCCAAATATTCGACCAGGACTTTCTCCATACGGATATAGCGGATGTCATGACCGGGCAGATACAGGATCTCAGAAATAAACTGCGGGACCGGTACGATTCCCAGCATCGTTTTATTATTCTGTTTCAAATTAGCGGTCACATAGATCGCATTATTTAAAAGATGGGGAAACGGATGATTGGCGTCCACGATCTGCGGGGACAGTACAGGAAGTATCTGATCTTTGAAATACTTTTTCACATACTTCTTCTCTGGCTGTTCCAGGTCTTTTATAGAAAGACCGCATACACCATAGGGAGCAAGCAGCTTTTTGATCTCGCTGTATGTCCTGTCCCTCTCCTTACAGAGCGGCGCTACAGCCGCAAAAATCGCCTGAAGCTGCTCTTTTGGCGTCATGCCGGAACGGCTGTCCACTGCAGTATGGTCTGTCAGCGACATATCATAAAGACTCCCTACACGGATCATGAAAAATTCGTCCAGATTGCTGGTGAAAATACTGACAAATTTCATCCGTTCCAAAAGCGGTACCGAAGGATCTCTTGCCTCCTCCAGTACCCGCTCATTAAACTTCAGCCATGATAATTCTCTGTTCTGGGTAAATTTTAGCATCCCGCTATCCATCATTTTCTCCCATTCCTGCTGATTCTTCTATTCCTTCGCTGTAATGTAACCCTGCGCCTTCAGCGTCTCAGCACAAAGAATTGCGCCCCCCGCTGCTCCTCGCACCGTATTGTGTGACAACCCTACGAATTTCCAGTCAAACAGGACATCTTCCCGAAGCCTTCCTACAGAGATTCCCATTCCATTTTCATAATCCACATCCAGACTCACCTGCGGCCTATCGTCCTCTTCCCTATACTGTATGAACTGTTTCGGTGCGCTCGGAAGCCCAAGTGTCTGCGGAAGCCCTTTGTAGTTCTGGAGTTTCTCGATCAGTTCTTCCTTTGTGGGACTCTGCACAAAATTCACGAAAACAGCGGCCGTATGTCCGTTCAACACCGGAACCCGGATACACTGGGTCGTGATGACCGGCTCTTTTTTCTTCACAATCACGCCGTTTTCCATATATCCCCAGATCTTAAGCGGCTCCTGCTCGCTCTTTTCTTCTTCTCCCCCGATGTAGGGAATCACATTGCCCTCCATCTCCGGCCAGTCGGCAAATGTTTTCCCTGCACCTGAGATCGCCTGATACGTGGTCGCCGCCACTTCCGTAGGCTGGTATTCCATCCAAGCGTTCAGCACCGGGGCATAACTCTGGATCGAGCAGTTCGGTTTCACTGCGATAAAGCCCCGCTTCGTGCCGAGCCGAGCCCTCTGCGCACCGATCACTTCAAAATGATGCGGATTGATCTCCGGAATCACCATCGGTACGTCCGGCGTCCAGCGGTGCGCGCTGTTATTGGATACCACCGGTGTCTCCGCCTTGGCATACGCTTCCTCGATCCTGCGTATCTCATCCTTCCCCATATCTACTGCGCTAAAAACAAAATCGACTGTTTTTGCAACCTCTTCCACTTGATTCACGTCATACACAATCAGCTTCTTTACCGCCTCCGGCATGGAAGTTTCCAGCTTCCATCTTCCGCCGACCGCCTGCTCATATGTCTTTCCAGCAGAACGAGGGCTGGCCGCCACCGCCGCTACCTCAAACCATGGGTGCCCTTCCAGAAGAGAAATAAAACGCTGCCCTACCATTCCCGTTGCTCCAAGAATTCCTACTCTTAACTTTTGTTCCATATTCTGATTCCTCGCTTCTTTGTTTCTTCTAATATGTCTTCACGCTGTATCTGTCAAAGCTATGGAACTCCTCCAGATACTCTGTATATAGTTCGATAACTCGGTTCATCGCCGCAGGTCCCGGCGCACCGATCGTCTTCCTCTTATTGACGCAAGTCTTGAGACTGATCGCCTCATAAATGTCTTCCTCAAATACGGGTGAGATCTCTTTAAATTCCTCCAGGGACATATCCTCCAGTCCGATCTCCTTATCAATACAGTAAAGAACGAGCCGTCCTACGATCTCATGAGCATCCCGGAAAGCCACTCCGTTATTCACCAGATAATCCGCCGCATCTGTGGCGTTGATGAATCCACTCAGACAGCTTGCCTCCATCCTCTCTGTGCAGAACTTTGTCGTTGAAAGCATTCCGGCAAACAAAACCAGACAGCCTTTTGCGGTATCAATCGCGTCAAAAACAAGCTCCTTATCTTCCTGCATATCTTTGTTGTAAGCAAGGGGCAGTCCTTTCATGGTCGTAAGAATCGAGATCAACGCACCATACACCCGTCCTGTCTTTCCGCGGATGAGTTCCGCGATGTCCGGGTTCTTTTTCTGCGGCATGATGCTGCTTCCGGTGCTGTAGCTGTCATCAAGCTCTATAAACTGGTATTCGTTGGAGTTCCAGAGGATGATCTCTTCGCAAAAACGGCTGAGGTGCATCATCATGGTGGACAACGCACTCATCAATTCGATCAGATAATCCCTGTCGGATACGGAATCCAGGCTGTTCAAGGTTGGCCCGTCAAATCCCAGAAGCTCCGCCGTATACTTGCGGTCAAGCGGATATGTGGTTCCCGCCAGGGCTCCTGCTCCCAAAGGACAAGTGTTCATCCTCTTATATATATCCTGAAGCCGGGAATGATCTCTTTTGAACATCTCAAAATACGCCCCCATATAATGCGCCAGCGTGGTCGGCTGCGCCTTCTGCATATGGGTAAACCCCGGCATAATCGTCTCCGTATGATGCTTCATGATATCGAGAAGCTCCCGCATCAGCTCCAGCACCAATCCTTCCAGCGCCAAAACTTCACTGCGGATATACAGCTTCATATCCAGCGCCACTTGATCATTCCGGCTGCGCCCGGTGTGCAGTTTCTTCCCGGATTCCCCGATCCTTTCAATCAGATTCGCCTCCACAAAACTATGGATATCCTCGAATTTGTTTGTGATCTCCAGCTTCCCGCTCTCCACATCCCGCAAAATGCTCTCCAGCCCTGCGATGATCTCCTTTTTCTCCTCATCCAGCAGGATTCCCTGCTTACGGAGCATCATCACATGTGCGATACTTCCCTTGATATCCTGTTCATAAAATCTTTTATCAAATGAAATTGATGCATTAAAATCAGATGCCAGCTTATTTGTCTCTTTTGTAAAACGACCGCCCCATAACTGTGCCATATTCTAAATACCTCCTTACCTGTATCTCAGTGTAACATAACTTCTTCCCCAATGTAAAGATTTTATACTTAATATTTCATCGCCGAACGGATCGGTTTTTAGAATAAATACAGCCGCAGTAATCCTGGCGGTACAGACCGTATTCTTTCGACAGTTCGACCGATCGTTTATAACCGTCCCTTTTCTTAAAATCCGACGGCAGCCAGCGCACTCCCCATTCCCTGCCCGCCTGTTCTCCAATCTCATTGAGCTTCTGCGCGTTTTTTAAAGGGCTGATACTAAGAGTCGTCGTAAAGTAATCATAGCCTCCCGTCCGTGCCTGCTCTGCCGCCGCCATAAGCCTAAGCTTGTAGCACCGGAAACATCGTTCGCCGCCTTCCGGAACATCCTCAAGTCCTTTCGCAGCGACATAGAACTTCTCGCTGTCATAGTCTGCCGCCTGAAAAGAAATCGGATACGTTGCAGGCATTTTTTCGATCAGCATCTTCTGCTCCTTTTGCCTCTTGTAAAATTCCTCCTCAGGGTAAATATTCGGATTATAATAAAATACGGTGATCGAAAAACAGCCGGACAAATATTCCAGCACATAGCTGCTGCAAGGCGCGCAACAACTATGAAGCAAAAGCCTCGGTATCTTTTCCGCCGGCATCTCTTCCATCACCCGCTCCATCTCTTTTTGATAATTTTTCTTTTTTTCCACTGTTCCTCCTGATAAAAAGGTTTCACTTTCTTTGCTTTCGTGTACAGTATACTGGAATACTGGAAAAATGACAATCCTTCAAAGCACCCTTTTTTTCGGTTTTCATAGAATAGTATATAACTATTTCCATATCATAACTGCGACTGGAGGATTGTTATGGATTATATACTGGAAATGAAAGACATCTACTATGCCTACCATAATATGGAAGGCGAGACAAAGGCGCTAGAACACATTTCATTCGCGATCAAAGAGGGGGAGTTTATTGCCATCGTCGGTCCTTCCGGCTGTGGAAAGTCCACACTCCTCCATCTGATCGCCGGACTTCTTGAGCCTGAAAAGGGGCTGATTAAGTTAAATGGAAGATACCTGCGCGACAGCTCCACCAGTATCGGCTACATGCTGCAAAAGGATGAGCTTCTGGAATGGCGTACAGTCTATCACAATGTTCTTCTCGGACTGGAAATCCAGCACATGATGACTGCCAAAGCGAAAGCCAAGGCGAGGGAACTTCTGGGCGCTTACGGACTAGAACACTTTGCGGATTCAAAGCCTTCCGAGCTTTCCGGCGGGATGCGCCAAAGAGCCGCTTTGATCCGGACCCTGGTCCTTGAGCCGGATATTCTTCTCTTGGATGAGCCCTTTTCCGCCCTGGACTATCAAACGCGTCTGAACGTGGGGGATGATATCGGGCAGATCATCCGCAAGGAAAAGAAGACCGCCATCCTAGTCACCCACGATCTATCCGAAGCGATCAGCCTTGCCGACCGGATTTTGGTACTCTCCGACCGACCGGCCACCATACGCCAGACCGTCAATATCGTCTTCGAGACGCCACATCTTACTCCACTTGAACGCCGCAATGCCCCAGAGTTCAAGAATTATTTTAATCTCATATGGAAGGAGCTGAATCCTGATGAATGAACTTTCCCAAGGCCAGGTACGTTACTTAAATCAGCACAAAAAACATAAACGTATTGTCCGCTTCTCCCGGGCGGCTATCCTGCTGGGATTTTTATTCCTGTGGGAATTTACAGCAAATGTAGGGATCATCGATTCCTTCATTTTTAGCAGTCCGTCAAAAATCGCCCTCTGTTTCTGGGGAATGGTAATGGACCGGAGTATTTTCCTCCATGTCGGCGTCACTCTTTTTGAGACGCTCACCAGCTTTGCGCTTGTAATCCTTTTCAGCCTTCTTGCCGCCATACTGCTGTGGTTCAGTGAACGTTTGTCCGAGATACTGGATCCATATCTTGTGGTACTGAACAGCCTGCCCAAGTCTGCTCTGGCCCCGCTTCTTATTGTATGGCTGGGTGCGAATCGTACAACGATCATTGTGGCTGGTATGTCCGTCGCCATTTTTGGAAGTATCCTGAACCTCTATGCCAGTTTTATGACAGTGGACCCGGATAAGCTTACGCTTATCTACACACTGCATGGCAACCGTTTCCATGCCCTGACAAAGGTCGTCATTCCAAGCTGTGTTCCCGCTATCATCAGCACCATGAAGGTCAATATCGGACTTTGCCTGGTCGGCGTGGTGATCGGAGAATTTATCGGCGGACGAGAAGGGCTGGGATACATGATCATCTACGGAAGCCAGGTATTCAAACTTGACTGGCTGCTCATGAGCATCTGCATTCTGTGTCTGATCGCTATGGCTCTCTATGCCTTGATCGGGAGTATTGAGAAATGGTATCTGCGCCGATTTTAAAACGCGGACAGGAGATGCAAAAACGCACCTCCTGCTACATAATCCTTTGATATCCGATTTCAGCTGGCCGCACTCTCTGAGATACATGCCGAAACCGGCCGCCTGCCCGAATATTCTATTATTTTACTTCCCTCACCGTAGTGTTTATCTTCGCCCGGTACGCCCCTGCCACCTTGATTCCTTCCACCACTTCGCATGCCTGACGATAATAATAGCGCACGGCCGTATCCATCACCTGCTTCCTTTTCCCGGCAAGCAAATCGTCGCTGAACTCTACTTTTCTTCGATAGGGAATTGCCTCTTCGTGCGTTTTGATAAAGTTCCTCTGTGTCTGCAGATCCACGATGAGCTGGGGAGATTCCCCCAATACAATGAGATTCCCCTCACGTTTTATTTTGATCGTTTCCATAAGCCCCCCTACCAATAATTTTCCTGCTTCCAAATCTTCTTCCCCTGTTGGAATAATGTAAGGTATTCCAATTTCTGTTTCACAGTCCCCGCAATACGTTTCGCTCTGCTTTTTGGCATTTCTGTATGGGAAATAAGTATTTCTTCCACCTCCGATGGGAAATCCTCCAATTTTTCCAGGTCTATTATGTCACTTTGCCGAACATAGCGAAGCATCCGCATTTCTTTCCTGCTAAAAGAATGAACGGCAATATTCAGCAGATTCCTTTTATTTGGGATGATCTCTCTGTCATAAAACAATGCGTTTCCAGAGTCAAAAACAGGCGCCATACCGACGATCTCATGTCTTGCCGGATGGTACAAAAATCCAAAATTATTGAAATGCCTGTCTGTGTTGGTAATGACAAAGTCCGTCATAATCGTATATTCCAGTTGTCTGCGGACCTCTCGGGCATCTATTCCCAGCATCGCCGCCTGCCCTATTAGTGATTCATATACGGAAATCTCATTGGGAATCTTATAATTCTTTATCAACTGATATGCTGGGATAAACTCCAATTCTTCTGAAGTGAACAACGGGTTCAAAGAACATGGAACTTCCTTTCCCTCTAGATGCGCTCTTCGGAATCGCACGCATCTCCCAACATTCATCGAGTCCTTTGCCATCTGCGCTACATCCGACGGGAATCTCCTCCGGCAGATACACTTCCAGTATATATTCTATTTTCCCGGTTCTTCTGTCGATTTGAACCATCGCCACATCCAGATCCTTATGTTTTAACACGTATAAAGCTGAGGTTATGGGATCATCGTTTCGGGCATACTGTTCTTTTTTTATCATGGATATATTCTCTTAACTTTCTGCTGTTTTACATAGTATAGCACAATCGTCTCATAATAAAAAGCAAGGAAGAAATTTATTTTTCTTCCTAAACGCTTTACGGTATGGCATATTTTGCGGTATGCTATACTAGGACTATATCCCCAGGAAGGAGGCATGCAACGCGCCATGAAAAAAGTGGAATCCCTTTTCTTCTATCTTGGCAGTGCTATGCTTATAAGTGAATTTATAAAACAGCTTCTTTTGACCTTTATGGTAGGAGACGGCCGCTATGACTGGTGGTATTTCCCTTTCCAGCTCTGCAGCGTGCCCATGTATCTTCTTCCGCTCTACCGGCATCTGAAATCCACCTTGGCCCGCCGAGTTCTTCTGGTTTTTTTTATGACTTACAGTCTTTTGGGCGGCGTCGCCGTGTTCTTTGACACCAGCGGAATGCATTATCCCCTTGCTATCCTGACGATCCATTCCTATCTCTGGCATCTCCTTCTGATCGCCGTTGGAATCATTTCCGGCGTCATGTTACTCCGGAACACTCGGCTATCTATCAGGCTGTTCTTTTATGCCTCTTTACTTTACGGCGTCTGCTGCCTTGCCGCCACATTTTTGAACTGGATTATTTCTTTCTTTGGGAGTATCAATATGTTCTATATCAATCCTGTTTTCCGGATGAACCAGGTCTTTTTCCGCCGTATCACAGATCAATTTGGCAATTCTGCCGGGATTGCCTCCTATCTTGCTGGAACCGTACTCGGCGCCTCTGTCCTGTATCTGCTGTGGTATCTAATCCAGAGGCTTTGCCCCATGATCTTTGCTTCATGGTCTGAAACATGATTTTAATATCCCCGGATCCTGTCCTCTTCATCATCCGTAGTATTTTCCACTTTTCTTATCTCTACTTCATAAGCAACCTTCTCGCTCACTTTCACTTCCACGGTATCGCCCGCCCGATGTCCGAAGATTGCTTTCCCAAGGGGGGACTCTGTACTGATATAGCCGTTCAGAGAATTTCCTCTGATGGAAGTCACGAGTTTGTATGTCTCCTCCTCATCGTCCTCCGGGAAGTACACAGTAATGCGGTTATTGATTCCTGCGACTCCCTCCTCCGACTTATCGGATACGATCACCGCCGTTTTCAGCATCTTTTCCAGATAGCGGATCCGACTTTCATTTTTATTTTTAAATTGTTTCGCCGCATGATACTCAAAATTTTCACTTAAGTCTCCATGCGCACGGGTCTCTTTTACTTCCTCAATCGCCTGCTTGCGCACCACAAGCTTTCTGTGATCGATCTCTTCCTGGATTTTCTTTACATCGCTTTTCGTAAGCTTTTCCCTCATGTCCGACCTCCCAATCCCTTACATAAACAGCCGGCGGATATCATTAAACATAACGAATACCATCAGCCCTAAAAGCAGAATCATCCCCGCCAGATGAACGTAGCCTTCCTTTTCCGGCGGCACTCGTTTTCCCCTCACCAATTCTACCAAAAGAAACATCAACCGCCCTCCGTCCAATGCCGGGATCGGGAGCAGATTCATAACCCCGAGATTTGCGGAGATCAAAATTGCAATCCTAAGCATATTGAGGAACACTAAAAGTGCTCCGCCCTCCGCGCTTTCCTCATAGGTGGTACGGACAACGTCCACGACGCCTACCGGACCGGAGAGCTGGTCTGCTCCTACCTTTCCAGTTAGAAGCTGCCCCAAACCCTCGATCGTATAACTGATCCAATATTTCACTTCATAGGCACCGTATGATATCATCTCCAGGATATTTCCTTTTTCATAGCCCGAACTTGCAATTCCCATCATATAATACCCGGTTTCATCCGCTCTTGGCTCCACGACAACCGTCTTTCGCGTTCCGTCCCGCTCATAAGTGACTTCCACTGCTTCTCCCTGATGCAGTTGGTTGTACATGGAGATCTCGCGGAAAATGTGGACGTTTTTGCCGTTCAGGGCCACGATTTCATCACCGGCTCTAAGACCCGCGCTTTCGGCTGGGGAACCTTCCGTCACCCCACTAAGATACGGCTTATCGATCCCGACCAAACCGATAAAAACAATAGCGCACAAAAAGGCAAGGATAAAGTTAAAAACAGGTCCCGCGACAATGACCGATACTCTTCTGAGCGGCGACTTGCTGTTAAAATTCCCTTCCGTCTCATCTTCCGCCTCGTCTTCTCCCATCAGGCAGGCTCCGCCAATCGGAAACAATTTCAGACAGTAGTCCGTGTTCCCTACTTTCTTGTGCCAGAGAGTCGGTCCCATCCCGATCCAGAACTCGCTTACGTCGATCCCATTTACCCTCGCCAGAATAAAATGTCCCAGCTCATGGAAAAATACAATAAAACCAAAAATGAAAAGAGCAATGATAATCCCCATCTAGTTACCTCCTGCTTTGAATTCTTTCATATGTCGCCGCTTCTGTATCCAATATCTGCTCCACCGTAGGATCCGGGATCGTCCGGTGCACCCTCATGCAGTCCTCAATCGTCTCTGTAATCTCCGGGTAGGATATTTTACGATCCAGGAAAAGGCCGACCGCCATCTCGTTCGCGGCGTTAAAGACCGTAGGAAGGGTTCCTCCCTTTCGCCCCGCCTCATATGCAAGCTTAAGTCCATAGAAAGTCTCCATATCCGGCTCCTCAAAATCAAGACGCCCGATCTTCCAGAAATCCACTCTTTCCCCGGGAAGGTATCTCCTCATCGGATAATACAGCGCGTACTGAATCGGAAGCTTCATGTCCGGTGTCCCGAGCTGCGCGATCACCGCGCCGTCCACAAATTCTACCATAGAGTGAATCACACTCTGCGGCTGCACCACGACCTGCACATCATCGATCTTCACTTTGAAGAGCCATCTCGCTTCCATAACTTCCAGTCCTTTGTTTACCATGGTTGAGGAATCAATGGTGATTTTCCTCCCCATCACCCAGTTCGGATGCTTCAGGGCGTCCTCCACCCGAATATCACAAAGCTCCTCCTTCTTCTTTCCCCGGAAAGGACCTCCTGACGCTGTCAAAAGGATTTTATGGACTTCCTTTGTTGGGCTTTTGCCAAGGGACTGAAAGATGGCGCTGTGTTCGCTGTCCACCGGCAAGATCTTTACTCCCATTTTTTCTGCAAGCGGCATGATAATATGCCCGGCTGTCACCAATGTCTCTTTATTGGCAAGCGCAATATCCTTTCCCGCCTCAATCGCGGCAATTGTCGGACGGATCCCGATCATACCCACGATCGCGGTCACAAGAATCTCGCTCTCCTCCATGGACGCAAGCTCCAAAAGACCATCCATACCGCTTGTAACCTTCACATCCGTGTCATGAACCAGCTCCCGCAGCTCTCTTGCCTTCTCCTCGGTCCACACTGCCGCGATACGGGGGTGAAATTCCCGAATCTGCTGTTCCATTAGCCGAATATTGCTTCCCGCGGCAATCCCGGCCACTTCGATATCTTTATTTTCTCTTACAACCTCCAAGGTCTGTGTCCCGATCGAGCCAGTCGACCCCAGTATGGCTATCTTCTTCATTTTCCGCTCTCCTTCCTCAGGCCATCGCCGACGCCAGATAGTAAATCACCGGCGCGGTAAAAATAACGCTGTCAAACCGATCCAGAATTCCTCCGTGCCCGGGAATCAGCTTCCCATAGTCCTTGATGTCGTGGTTCCGCTTGATAGCAGACGCCGCCAGATCACCTACCATGGAAATCATTCCCCCCACAAAACAGATCAGGGCGTAGATCTCCCACCTTGCGTTTGCTCCTCCCCACTTGCGGATGGCAAGTGCGTACAAAGCGCCCAATAGCGCCGCACCCAATAGGCCGCCTACGGCTCCCTCCACTGATTTCTTCGGGCTAAGTCTGGGCGCCATCTTATGTTTCCCGATCAGGACTCCCACACAGTAGGCGCAGGTATCGCATCCCCAGGAACATAGAAAGACAAGCCCCACCAGATACAGCCCCTCGTCAAGAAGCCTGGTCTGGTAAATATACGAAAGCATGACCGCAACATAGAACACTCCGAAAAACGCCGTCGTCACCTGCTCGGAAACGTATTTCGGAAAGGAAAACACGTACACTGCCATTATCGCCACCAGAAGCAGAATCGCCAGCATCAGAATATTTTCCTTTCTGTCAAAACGAAGCAAGGCATAGTAAACCGCCACCCCCAGATATCCGACGGCTCCCAGAAAGCTTTTCTCGATTTGAACAGCTCGGTAGAGCTCCATAAGCCCAATCAGGCTGACCGCAAGAAGAGTGGCGAACAGGACGTCCCCGCCGTAAAAAATAGTGGCAAACGCAACTATAACTAACAAGATACCGCTGATAAGCCTGGTTTTAAACATGCTCCAGTTCCTCCTTTATCTTTCCGTAACGTCTCTCCCTATTATTATATTGCCAGATTGCTTTTTCTAATTCTTCTTTTGTAAAATCCGGCCAGGGAACCTCTGTAAAGTAAAATTCCGTATAGGCAAGCTGCCACAGAAGATAATTGGAAAGTCGCATTTCCCCGCTGGTCCGGATCAGAAGATCCGGATCCGGGATTCCGTAAGTATCCAGATACGACTCAAACTTCTCCTCCGTGATATCGCTGGATCTGAGGCGCCCTTCCTCGCAGTCCCTTGCCATCCGCTGCATCGCACGCACCATCTCGTCCCGGCTCCCGTAATTGATCGCGATCTGGAAATTCAGTCCATCGTTATTCTTTGACGCTTCCTCGAGTTCCCGTATTCGTTTCTGAATATCCGCATCCAGACGGGTTATATCCCCGATCACCCGCACCCGCATCCGGTTCTTTTCAGCCGTCCTCAGGCAGGTTTTCATATAATTACGCAGTAAAGTCATCAGAGCGTCCACCTCTCCTTTGGGACGGCTCCAATTCTCCGTGGAAAAAGCGTACACTGTCAGGTACTTGACTCCCATCTTGTAGGCGTCCTCGCAAATCCGTTCGACATTCTTACTTCCCTGGGCGTGCCCATAGTTCCTCGGCATTCCCTTTGCCTTCGCCCATCTCCCGTTTCCATCCAATATAATCGCAATATGCTGCGGTACATTCATAAATCCACCTTCTTTTATTATGAAATAATCTCTGTAATTCAATCCGGTATGGCTGCTTCGCAAAAAAGAGGGGCGCAAAACCATGCTGCCCCTCCCTGTTATCATCCTTCGCCGCACGGTATCCCTAACTTTACGATATCCTATACGGTCATTACCTCTTTCGACTTGCCTTCCACCAGCTTATCTACTTCTTTAATGTATTTGTCAGTCAGCTTCTGCAAGTCGCTCTCCATATCTTTAATCTCATCCTCTGAAATATCCGTTCCCTTCAGTTTCTTGAAAGAATCGTTCCCGTCGCGGCGGATATTGCGCACTGCAACCTTTGCCGCTTCCCCTTTTTTCTTGACGTCCTTTACCAGCTCTTTTCTGCGTTCCTCCGTCAGTTCCGGGAACACAAGACGGATAACTGAGCCGTCGTTCGTCGGGTTGATACCAATGTCGGACATCTGGATTGCCCTCTCAATATCCCGGATGACCTTCTTCTCCCACGGCTGGATCTGAATCATCCGTGCTTCCGGAACCGAGATATTCGCAACCTGCTGAATCGGCGTCGGCGACCCATAATAATCGACCGTCAACTTATTCAGAATATTCGGGTTGGCGCGCCCCGCACGGATGGAAGCAAGCTCCTCATCCAGATTCTTCATGGTCTTCTGCATCTTGTCCTCGTATACATTTAACCTTTCATTCATCATGTTACCTCCTCTATCCCAGCGTCCCTACACAGTCACTTTCGTTCCGGTAAAGGTTCCGCTTATAGTCTCAACAATACTGTTCTTTTCATTCAGCCCGAACACAAGCATCGGCATCCGATTCTCCAGGCACATAATAGAGGCTGTCAAATCCACAGCCCTTAGCTTCCTGTCAATGACTTCCTGTATGGAAATCTCGTCGAACTTCTTCGCATTCGGATTCTCCTTCGGATCACTGTCGTAGATTCCGTCGATTGCCTTCGCCAACAACATCGCGTCCGCCTCGATCTCAACCGCCCTGAGAATGGCTCCCGTGTCCGTCGAAAAGTACGGATGTCCCGTACCGCCCGCAAAGAAAACCACCTTCCCTGCGCCGAGCGCCTCCACTGCCGCGTCCTTGGAAAACAGTGTGGTAAATGCGCCGCATACAAACGGGGTAAACACCTCCGTCCTCATCCCGACATGCCGGAAAATATCCGAGACGTAAATGCAGTTCATAACCGTGGCAAGCATCCCGATCTGATCCGCCTTCGTCCGGTCTATCGTCTCGCTTGTCCTTCCTCTCCAAAAGTTGCCGCCCCCGGTAACGACCGCGACCTGAACCCCCTGATCTACGATCTGCTTGACCTGTTTTGCTACCCCGATACAAGTCGCTTCGTCAAAACCAGTCTTTCTATCGCCTGCCAAGGCTTCCCCGCTTAACTTTAAAAGAACTCTTTTCATCTTCTTTTGCTCCTACTTTTGTCTGTTTTCAGTTTTCCGTCTATACCTAGATTAGAGTATATCATACCTGTTTTTAAAATGGAAGTTATAATTCACGCCTTTTTTACCTCCCGCGGTTTTTCAGGAAGCTGGGCAAGCAGAATCGCTGTAAACATCAACACGCATCCCAATATCTCCCGTACGCTGAGGCTCTGCCCCAGGATGAGCCACCCGGCCAGGACGGAAAACACTGATTCCATACTGAGTATCAGAGACGCCACCGTAGGATCGACTCCCTTTTGGGCTACAATCTGCAAAGTATAGGCAACGCCGCTGGAAAGGACGCCCGCATAAAGAAGCGGAACTGCCGCTGCGGCGAGTTGTGATAAAGAAGGCTTCTCAAACAAAAACATAGGAATCGCCGACAATACCCCGGTCACAAAAAACTGGATACACGACATCCTAACCCCGTCCACAAGCGGTGAATAATGGTCGATGAGCATAATATGGACGGTAAATACCGCGGCGCACAGCAGTACCAGAAAATCACCCTTCCCGATGGTGAATTTTTCCGTGATACATAGAAGATACAAACCAGCCGCCGCGATGACGACGCTTCCCCACAGCTTAAGGCCCGCCCTCTTTCCGAGAAAGAATCCGCAAATCGGCACCAGAACAATATAAAGCGCGGTAATAAAGCCCGCCTTTCCCACTGTCGTATACTGGATTCCGATCTGCTGCAGGTTCGATGCCGTACATAATGCCAGCCCGCACAATGCGCCGCCACAGATCAGGTCGCGTCTCTTCCTGTCTTTTTCCGCCTTTTCTTCCCTGCCGCGCTCCGCATTTGCGTTCACTTTATCAAAAACCCAAATCACAGGAAGAAGGACGATTCCCCCCATCAGGCTGCGGACGCTGGTGAAAGTAAACGGCCCGAGGTAATCCATCCCCACGCTCTGCGCAGTAAAAGCGGTTCCCCAGATCAGTGCGGTCAGAACCAGCATTACCATATTTTTAACCTTCATTTTCTTCATGCTTCTCTCCGTTCGTCCAACTCATGCCCATACAACTTACCCTCGTCGCTGATAATGATCGTCCCTGCTCCGACGACGCTGAAAAATTCGATCAAAAGAACATGCCGTATCCGTCCGTCCAGAATGTGCGCTCTGTTCACCCCTGCCTTTGCCGCCCGGATCCCGTAATCAACAAGTTGCCCAAACTCCTCTGGAAAATGACGCTCAGCCTTAATTTTCTCCACCTCCGGCACGGTAAGCCGGGAATAGACTTCGCTACGACTTTCGTCCTTGAAGATTCCTGGATAACGCGATAGATAGACCAGCTTGTCCGCCTGCATCTTCTCCGCGATCTCAAGCGCCGTATCCCTTGGGTCAATATACTCCGTCTCATTATCAATATCATTCGGCACGATCACCGGAATGTAATCATTGTCCAGAATCATATTCAAAGTCTGCACGTCCACGCCACAGATCCCCACCGCCTTGACGCCGCACAGCTCCAAAAGCTTTGCAATTCGCTTATTTTCCCGGAACTTATCCATCCCCATACGTGTATCATGAACCACGATGGGACGCATCCCGATACTCTTTAAAAGGACGATATCCTGCATGAGACGTTTTTCTTCCACTCCGCTTAACCATTCGCCGCAGCCATACTCTATGACAATGGTCTTCTGGTTAAAATCTCTGATATATGGCAGCGCGTCGATCAAAATCGCCGCCTTTTGCTCCACCAATTCCAAATTATTCTCCATCTTACAATCTCCTCTGATAATATGCCAGAAGCTCCGTGAGCGTAGTAATGTCTTCTTTGATCTCTTTGCCGTCGTCCGTGTCTCCTACCAGGACCCGCTTCTTCTCCGTCTCGAACATCTCGGAATTGGACTCGATATCCTTATTCTCTTCCAGCACCTTCTCCACACTTTCAAAAGGCTGGTGCGCCTTGATACGCATCCCGTGGGAATTATAGATTAAAGTATATCCTGCAATCCCCGTAGTCTTATGGTACGCTTTGCTAAGCCCGCCATCGATGACGACCAGCTTTCCGTTCGCTCTTACTGGTTCTTCTCCTTCGCCTGTCCGCACCGGGGTATGCCCGTTGATGATATGGGAAATTTCTGAGTACAGTCCGAACTCCCTGAGAATCATATTACAGGTCTTTTCTGTATAATAATGCCTGTAGTACGGATCCGTCTCCTCATGCCACGCTGTTTTGTCGTCAATAAACGCCCGTTCAAACGTCTTGACATTTCTCCCGGAAAGCGGGGATTTCCTGCCGCACCACAGATACCACATGAAATCCAGATCCTTTTGACGGGCGTCCTTGGTCCACGCCCTGCGCGCAATCTGCTCCGCATAATCCAGGCAGCGTTTCCCCATATAGACTTTCCCATCCAGGCGAATCCCGTAAAAATTCCCCTCCTCGTCCAGAGGGATACAGCCGTGGTAAAGAAGGTTTCCATTATAGCATTGATACATGGCTCCTTTTTCGTACAAAAATCTAATATGTTTCTGTAGCCGCTGGCTGTTGAGGAAAGCAAACTTTAGATCTGCCATCACTTCTGCTTCCTCCGGTGAAAGCATGTAGGGCGACTCTTGATCGACTGTGGGGAAAAATGTATCGTTCATCGCATAAGTCTTCCCTGCGGACACCACGGTTTTATTTTCATAGTTCACTTTATCTAGAAGTAGCCGGTCTTCCATCTGGTATTCCGGACGGCGCAGAATGATCTGGCCTTCCAGCTTAAAGAGAATCACGGATATTGCTTTCATCGCCGCTTCCATGGGCGTTAGGTCTGGATACATCTTTTCAGCGAACAGCGTAAGGCTCCTGAGACTGATTCCGTATCCATTTTCAAGAATCTCAATATTTCCATACCTGACATTGTTGCGGATGGCCGACGCGATGCAGGCTTCACTTCCCGCAGCGGCTCCCATCCAGAGAATATCGTGGTTTCCCCATTCGATATCCAGGGAATGATACTCCATCAAAAGATCCAGAATCTTATCCGCGCTGTCCCCGCGGTCAAAGATGTCCCCCACAATATGGAGATGGTCGACCGCGAGACGTTTGATAAGCTCTGCCAGCGCCACTATAAATTCTTCCGAATTTCCGATCCCGATGATCGTATCCAGAATTTTTTCATGGTAAATGAACTGGTTTCCATCCTCGTCCGGCATGAAGTGCAGAAGTTCGTCAATGATATATCCAAAATCCTCCGGCAGCGCCTTTCTCACCTTGGAACGTGTGTATTTGGAAGAGACCGCTTTCGCAAGCTCGATCAGATAGTTCAGCATCATACGGTACCAGTCCTCTGATATTCCTTGCTTCTGCTCCACTCTGCTCATCTTCTCCCTGGGGTAATAGATCAACGTACAGATCTCATCCCTGTCGTTCAGACTCAGTTCTTCCTCCCACAAAGAATCAACCTTCTCCCGAATCACGCCGGAGCAGTTATTCAGGATATGTAAAAACGCCTCATATTCCCCGTGTAGGTCGCTCATAAAATGCTCCGTCCCTTTTGGCAGGTTGATGATGGCGTTCAGGTTAATGATCTCCCTGCATACCGCCTGCTTGGTAGGATACTTTTCCTTCATCAGCTTCAGCCACATTCTCTCTTCATCCATCGTGTTTTCTCCTCTCTGGCAGAAGAAACACTTGATGCAGCCGTTTCCCGCCGGATACAAGTGTCTCTAACGTTTACTATTTCTCAATCTCAGACTTTGCCAGTTCCAGTCCTAATTCTTCAAGCTGTTTTATGTCGACCGCTGCCGGAGCCTCGGTCATCAGGTCAGACGCGTCCTTCACCTTTGGAAATGCGATCACATCCCGGATGCTGTCCTGCTTTGCCATAAGCATCACAACCCGGTCCAGACCATAAGCAAGTCCCGCGTGAGGCGGCACGCCGTATTTGAACGCATTCAGAAGGAAGCCAAACTGTTCCTTTGCCTGCTCCGGTGAAAATCCAAGCGCCTCGAACATACGGCTCTGTATTTCCTGGTTAAAGATTCTGACGCTTCCGCCGCCGATTTCATTTCCATTCAGGACAATATCGTACGCTTTCGCGCGGACCCTCCCTGGGTCGGATTCTAGATACTGGATATCCTCCTCCATCGGCATAGTGAACGGGTGATGCATGGCGGTAAAACGGTTCTCTTCCTCACTCCACTCAAGGAGAGGGAACTCTGTAATCCACACAAATTTATATTCATTCTTATCCAAAATCTCCATCTGGCGGGCCAGTTCCAGACGAAGCGCGCCCAGCACGCTCCAGACCACCTTATTCTGATCTGCCGCAAATAAGAGCAAATCACCATTTTCCCCGCCCATCTTCTCAATAAGAGCGGACATCTCTTCTTCTTTCATGAATTTTGCAAACGAAGACTTTACCGTACCGTCCTCCTGGAGTGCGATATAGGCGAGTCCTTTTGCGCCGTAATCCTTTGCAAAATCTACCAGTTTGTCGATCTTCTTCCTGGGCATGCCGCCTTGCCCCTTCGCATTGATGCCCCGCACAGAGCCGCCGTTCTCCATGGCTCCTTTGAACACGGCGAATTCGCATCCTCTTACCGTATCCGTCACATCTACGAGTTCCATACCAAAGCGGATATCCGGTTTATCGGAACCATAACGGTCCATGGCTTCCTGCCAAGTCATCCGTGGCATCGGGATCGGCACTTCAATTCCCAGCGCCTCGCGGAACAGCTTTGCCATCAGCCTTTCATTCACATCAATGACTTCGTCCACATCCACAAAAGACAGCTCCATATCAATCTGTGTAAATTCTGGCTGCCGGTCCGCCCGCAGGTCTTCATCACGGAAACACTTCACAATCTGGAAATATCGGTCGTAGCCCGAGCACATCAAAAGCTGTTTAAAAATCTGCGGCGACTGAGGAAGCGCATAAAAACTTCCCTGGTGGATACGGCTT
Organism: Coprococcus sp.; assembly: GCA_022793995.1. Lineage (GTDB taxonomy): Bacteria > Bacillota > Clostridia > Lachnospirales > Lachnospiraceae > Allocoprococcus. The sequence goes on along the minus strand of JAAWDY010000016.1, from coordinate 13,400 downwards.
GGCACCAGATAATCCCTTGCTCCCTCCGGCGTACTCTTGATAAGGAACGGCGTTTCGATCTCCAGAAACCCTTCCTCGGAAAGAAACTGCCGGGTCAGAGTTGCAACCTGGCTTCTCAGCATCAAATTCCTCTGGATATCCGGTCTTCGCAGGTCCAGGAACCGATATTTCAGACGCAGCTCCTCCCTGGTCTTCGAGTTCTCCTCAATCGGGAAAGGAGGCGTCTCCGACTCAGACAAAGTACGAAGTTCCTCAGGACAGATCTCAATCGTCCCTGTCGCCAGATTCGGGTTCACCGCCCCCCGGCGTGCCCTGACTGTTCCGACCACGGCCACCACATACTCGCTTTTCAGTTTTGCCGCCTTATCCAGCATCGCCTGGTCGGTTACACCCTCCTCAAACACCACCTGTATTAATCCAGAACGGTCCCGCACATCGACAAAGACCAGCCCTCCTTTATTCCGGGTTTTCTGCACCCATCCCATGATCGTCACTACATCCCCGAGATTCGCCTCCGTAAGTTCTGCACATCGGTGCGACCTCTTCAAACCCTGCATTGATTCTGCCATCCCATTTCCTCCTTACCTCTTTCTCTTCATCGCCGAATAGGCGATTCGATTCAGGTATCCCGATTGCCCCTTGCGGGCATGAGGGGTTACCTCTTTCTCTTCATCGCCGAATAGGCGATTCCATTCAGGTATCCCGATTGCCCCTTATGGGCATGAGGGGTTACCTCTTTCTCTTCATCGCCGAATAGGAATATCCTCTTATAATTCCAACACGGAATCCCGGTAGCAGTCCACGATTTCTCCATATCCGTCCTCGCCAAGCTGCTCTTTCTGAAATTTTTTATTCTTCTTCATATTCGCGATCAACACCTGTTTTCCATTCTCTCTGTCCGCTCTCGCCAAGCCGAGGACCTTAAGAATCCCCTCCTGGTGCATCCCTTTTTCAAGCAGATACGCTTTCTTCTCCTTCTTAGCGGGAATCTGGTATCCGTTTTCTAAAAGCAGCATCACGATCCGCTCAAATCCGATCGAGAATCCACATGCCGGGGTATCCTGTCCTGTAAATTTCCCGATCATCTTATCGTAACGCCCTCCTCCTGCAACCGAGCTGCCGAATTCGTCCATCACAACCTCAAAAATAGTCCCGGTATAATAGGACTGCCCCCTCACCAGCGTGGGGTCGAATTTTACCCGAAACTCGGCTTCTTTCGCGCTCTCCACACAGGAGATGATCTGTTCCATGGAATCCGCCACGCACTCGTCCATAAAACCGGACAGCTTTCCTCTCAGGAATCGAATGCCTTCCAAATCTGGCGTCGCCTCATCAAATAACCCCAGGTAACTGTCCACTTCCTCTCTCCCATACCCCAGATTCACCAGTTCCTCTGCTACGCCCTCGGCGCCGATCTTGTCCATCTTATCCAGGATGATAAATACTTCGTCATAGTCTTCTTCCCGGAAACCACTATACTTTGCCATGGCCTTCAGGATATTCCTGTCATTGATCGCTACTGTGAAATTTTGAAAATTCAGTTTTCCGAGCATAGCCGTGGTTGCCAGGATCAGCTCGATCTCCGCCAGATTGCCCGGCTCGCCTAAAATGTCGATATCACACTGCATGAACTGCCGGAACCGCCCCCGCTGCGGGCGGTCGGCACGCCACACGCTGCCGATCTGCAACGCTTTAAACGGCGCGGGAAGTTCATTCATATGGTTTGCATAATATCTGGCAAGTGGAAGCGTCAGATCATAACGAAGTCCGCCGTCCACCAGATCCGCCTCTTCCTTCGCCTCAGCAAGCTTTAGCTTTTCACCCCGTTTTAAAATCTTAAATATCAGTTTCTCATTCTCTCCGCCCTGCTTACTGCATAGGTTTTCAATGTGTTCCACACAGGGAGTCTCCATGGATGTAAACCCAAATGTTTTATACGTATCCTTTATCATCTGAATGACATAATCCCTGATCTCCATCTCTCTCGGAAGGATGTCGTTCATGCCAGTCATCGGTTTCTTCTTCAACGCCATAGCCATTCTCCTTTTCTCTCTATCATCTCGTCAATCCGCAAGATATACTCCTCCACGTCCTTTACATTCTCAATTCGGATAAGATTCGTCTTTCTTCCATTTCTGCTTCCTGGCGCGTCGATTTCCTCGGAAAGCAGCATTTTTGTCGTCGCCCCAGCTCCCGCCGCGATGATCGACTGTCTTTCTTCCATAATAAGTATATTGTAAATTCCGGCTTTGTCAACCTTTGCATAACCTACATTTTCAAAATTCCCCGCAATGTTCTTCTGTCTGTAAAGATAGTAGGGCGCAAGATTCATCTTTTCCGCATACCTGGCCGCCATATCGATCATCTCCTCCAGCTCCCGCGCCATCCTCGTATATTCCAGCCTATCCTCCGGATTTTCTTCCATCTGCCTTTCCTTTTTCTCCCTTGCCAGACGGGAACCATGTTTCATCGCCAGAGCGTGAACGGTCAGGCTATCCGGCGCAAGCTCCTCAATTTGCCGCAATGTATCCTCCATATCTTCCGGGTGTTCCCCCGGAAGCCCTGCGATTAAGTCCATATTAATGTTCTGAAATCCCATCTTTCTTGCCAGGGAAAATACATTCCGTATGTCCTCCACCGTATGCCGCCTTCCGACCGCGTCCAGCGTTCTTTGCTGCATGGTCTGCGGATTAATCGAAATACGATCCACCGCCGGGTGACGGCGGATCACCGCAAGTTTCTCCTGCGTGATACTGTCCGGGCGCCCCGCTTCCACAGTAAACTCCTTTAAATCTGCAAAGGAGAAATTTTTCTCCAAATGGGAAAATATCCTCTCAAGCTGGACTGCCTCAAGCGTCGTAGGCGTCCCTCCTCCTATGTAAATCGTATTTAACTTCTTCTTGCCCGCCTTTTTTGCAATCCCTGACAGTTCCTTTAACAGCGCTTCCACATACGCGTCTACACGGCTCTCCCATCTGACGATCGGATAGGAAGTAAACGAACAATAACTGCAGGTGGTCGGGCAAAATGGAATCCCAATATAAAGACTATATCCATTTTCATAGTCTAGCTTTTCAAGCTGCCTCTTCTCCTGTTTTGCAATCTCGATACCAAGCTTCGCTTTCTTCTCGCTGACCTCGTACGTGTCTTTCATAAAGTCGACGATTTCCTGGTCGCTTTTCCCCTCTTCCAGCTTCTCCATCACCATCTTGGTGGGGCGCACACCCGTCATATCACCCCATGCATGGACCTGTCCGGTCAAGTCGGAAAGCATCCGATACAGTTTCCGGTTAATATAACGCTTCTGTTCCCTTTTATCCTCGATTTCCGAAATTTCCTCCTCAACTATCTGAAATTCCTGAGAGCAAAAACAAGAATCACCGTCGATTCTTATATGAATCAGTGATTCTTGTTCCGGTTCTACTGTCTGGATGATTGCCGCATCAGGAAAAAAGGACTTTACGATATGATACATATCGTAGGTAAATCGCTCATTTCGGCATTCTATCTGAATCATATCTTCAGCCCTTTCTATACAAACGGATTATTCACCTTTTCATTTCCGATCGTGGTCGCCCCCATATGCCCTGGATATACGACCGTCTTATCTGGAAGCAGGAAAAGCTTCTCCCGGACTGACCGGACCAGAGCCGAAGTACTGCTTGTCGCAAAATCAGTCCTTCCCACAGAACAACAAAACAGCGTGTCGCCGCTAAACAATACCCCTTCTTTTTCCACGTAATAGCATACGCCGCCGGCTGTGTGTCCCGGCGTATGGATCACCTGAAAATCATGCCCAATCAGATGAAGGATCTCTCCTCCATGGATTACCTCTCCGCCCGGATAGCTGTACCCTGCCGTATAAACTGTCGATTCATTCATTTCCGGCGTGTGCAAAAGCTCCAAATCTTCTTCTTCTACATATACCGGCATACTGCCGTATAACGCAATCAGTTTATCGATCCCCATAATATGGTCGAAATGGGCATGCGTCAAAAGCACCGCCTTTACCGTAAGCCCCTCTGACTCAATATACTCTTTCATCCGTCTGGAAACATTCGCCGGATCTACAATGACAGCCTCACGCGTTTCCTCATTCGATACAATATAACAATTTGTACTGATAATTCCCGTCACAAATAACTCAATCTTCATCGATACCTCCATAAGTCCATGCTTTTCGCTTACCTATCCCACTGCCCGTTCTATATCCAATACGCCATCTAACTGGCGCAGCTTTTCAATCACCTTGGCAAGCTCTTCCCTGCCATGCACAATAAACCCTGCCTCAATCGTCGCGGTTCCCTGCTTGCTGGTCCGTACGTTCATGGTCTTTACGTCCATGCCCATCTCCGTGAGTATTCGCGACATATCCATCAAAAGACCTTTCCGGTCATAGGTGTACATCTTAATCTCCGCAAGGTAGCTTCCACTGCCTTCTCCTTCGGCAGGTTTTTCCCACTCTGCCGAAATCAGGCGCATCCTTTCTGGTCCAGAGAGATGAAGCATGTTGACGCAGTCTGTGCGGTGAATGGACATTCCCCGCCCTCTTGTGATGAAACCTACGATTTCATCGCCTGGGACCGGATTACAACAGCGTGAAAACCGCACTGCCATATCGTCGATCCCTTTTACCACAACCCCGCTCTTGGACTTTGTGATATGAACTTTATTCCTTGCTGCCTCCGCAACCTTCTCAAGCACGCTCTCGTCCGTCAGTTCTTTCTTGTGATCTCTCCCGTACTCCTCCGCCAGACGGTTGATGACCTGCCCTTCTTTCAATCCCCCGTGCCCGATTGCCGCTAGAATCGAATCCCAGTCACGGAATCCATATTTTTCTTGGACAACCTGCATGTATTTCGGCTTCATCAAGTCTGAAAATACGAAGCCTTTCGCCTTGCAGTACGCGGCGAGCATCTCTTTGCCGCGGATAATATTTTCTTCTTTAAACTCCTTTTTAAACCATTGATTAATCTTGTTCTTTGCCTGCGTGCTCTTAGCGATATTGAGCCAGTCGCGGCTCGGTCCTTTTGAATTTTGAGAAGTTAGGATCTCAATCCTGTCTCCATTCTGTACCTTATACTCAATGCTTACCAGCTTACCGTTCACCCTGGCTCCCACCATCTTATTTCCCACGGCTGTATGGATCGCATAGGCAAAATCAATCGGAGTCGAACCGTTCGGCAAATTCTTTACATCCCCGTTGGGCGTAAAACAGTACACATCTTCCGCAAACAGATCCAGATCCCCCTTAAGAAGATTCAGGAACTCCCGGTTATCCGACATATCCCGCTGCCACTCCAGAATCTGGCGCAGCCAGCTTAGCTTTTCCTCTTCCTTTGTCTCCACACTCTTTTTGCCGTCGTTGGACTCTTTATACTTCCAGTGGGCGGCGATTCCATACTCCGCCGTCTTATGCATCTCCCTGGTACGAATCTGAATCTCAAAAGGCTGCCCCACTGGGCCCATCAGCGTGGTGTGCAAAGACTGGTACATGTTCGGCTTCGGCATGGCGATGAAATCCTTAAACCTGCCTGGGACCGGGGTATACATCTCATGAATCACTCCCAAGGCCGCGTAACAGTCCTTCACAGAATCCATGATAATGCGCACGGCAAACAGATCATAGATCTGATCCACCGTTTTGTCCTGGTTCACCATCTTCTTATAAATACTAAAGAAATGCTTCACCCGCCCATTCACATCAGCCCTGATATTCGCATGCTGCATATGGCTGATAACTTCATCCACGATCTGACGTACAAACTCTTCCCTCTCTGTCTGCCGTTCATTAATCTGCTTCACCAGTTCTTGAAACACTTCCGGCTGGGAATACTTAAGAGCCAAATCATCCAACTCGATCTTGATGCGTGAAATACCAAGCCTTTGGGCAATCGGCGCGTAAATATCCATTGTCTCTTTCGCTTTTTCCTTCTGTTTCTCGGGGCGCATATACTGCAAGGTACGCATATTATGCAGCCTGTCAGCAAGCTTGATGATGATAACCCGAATATCTTTTGCCATGGCAAGAAACATTTTCCGAAGATTCTCCGCCTGCACCTCCAACTTGTCAGAAGAATACGAGAGCTGTCCCAGCTTGGTAACACCATCAACCAGGAGCGCCACTTCTTTCCCAAATTCTTCCTTGATCTCTTCATCCGACATCACGGTATCCTCCACCACATCGTGCAGAATCCCCGCCACAATCGTCTCCTTATCCATCTCAAGCTGGGAAAGGATAATCCCTACCCACAGAGGGTGGATAATATACTCTTCACCGGATTTCCTCTTTTGCCCTTCATGCGCGCCTTTGGCAATTTTATATGCTTTCTCGATCATTGAGGTGTCTGCTGAAGGATGGTATTTCCGAATCCGATCAATCAGGCTGCGAAAAAGCTCTTCCGGGTTCTGATAATCCGCAGGCTCTTTCACCGCATGACCGTCTACAATATTCAGTTGTTTTCTGCTCGATTCAATCAGATGATCCTCCTGAAATCCCATGCTGTCCGCCATATCTTTCCCCTTCCTCTCACTCTTTATCTGCGTTAACTCTTTATTTGAGTTAATCTATCATTCCTTTACAGCCTGTTTTTGCTATACCTTATTTGCCGGAATACTGGATGACCGTTTCCACCCGGTATCCTCCCAGCTTATCTCTTCCGTGAAGCCCTTGCAGTTCCATCAGGCATACGACTCCCTCCACACTAGCGCCCAGACCTTCCAGTAACTCGATCATCGCCTTCACTGTCCCTCCGGTAGCCATCAAATCGTCAATAATCACGACCTTCTGCCCCGGTTTTATTGAGCGCTTATGAACCTCGATCTCCGCACTCCCGTACTCCAGGTCATATTGAATCGACGCCGTCTCGCAGGGAAGTTTTCCCTTCTTGCGAATCGGTACGAACGGTTTGTGCAAATTATAAGCGATCGGCATCCCGAAAATGAATCCCCTGGATTCCGGTCCCACTATCACGTCAAAGTCTATCCCAGTAAGCTTCTCCTGCATTCGATCTATCGCTAAATGAAGTCCCTCGGCATCCTCAAGAATGCTGGTAACATCCCGGAAAATAATCCCTTCCTCAGGAAAATCCGGGATACTGATTACATAATCTTCGATCTTCTTCATATAACCCTCCACCCTTTCTCATTCGTATAACTGCTGAGCCTCACTCACGACGCTGTGCTAAACTCGTAAGCCCTGAAGGCTTACTCGCTTGCGCTTCGACTCCACTCACGACGCCGTGCTAAACTCGTAAGCCCTAAAGGGCTTACTCGTTCACGGGCTTCGCCCTATGAAAAAAGGCAAAATGAATTTTCTTACATGCAAGCATGACGAAAATTCACTTCGCTTTTTTCGCACTGCTCATTGCCATCGTGGATATTATACCACATCTTGCGCATTTTTCAAAATTTATTTATAATTTTGTATGATTATCTGGGGCGTGCGTATCCCCTGGTATTCGTTGATGTCCGGATAATAGGTAAACGCCATCACCACGGGATCCGTCCCTGCAGCCCGTTGTTTTCCTAACATATGCTCCAAAGACGTGGTTCCAAATTTTCCTTTTATGTAATCCAGTAATCCTTCTATATTTCCAAAATACAGGGCGTCGATTTCTGTACCGCCTTCATCTGAGACTCTCATCTTTAGAACATTTCGGTTTTTTCCGAGGATACGTGCGTTTCTTACCAAGATCTGTCGTTGAGCGAAAAGCGGTTTCGGATTTCCTTTTCCGAAAGGTTCCAGCACATGAAGCTCGTTTACAAAGGCTTCAGTCACGCAGGAAAAGGGCAGTTGCATGTCGATCAGGATCTTTTCTTCCAGATCTTCTTTACAAATTCCCGAGCGGGCGTTTATTTCCCTCCGAAATTCTTCCAGTTTTTCTTTATCAATGGACAGCCCAGCGGCCATTTTATGCCCTCCAAACCGGTTCAAGAGGTGGCTGCACCGGTTCAAACCTTCGTACATATGCCATGTCTCAATCGAACGCCCGGATCCTTTCAGTCCTTCCCTGGCGTCGGTCAGTACAAATACAGGACGATAATATTTTTCGCGCACCTTACTTGCCACAATTCCAGCAAGACTTTCATGGCATTCGGGAAGATACACCACCAGCACGTCGTCCTCCCGGATCTCGCTGTTCTCTATCTGAATCAGCGCCGCCTCCACTGCCTTTGCCGTCATCTCTTTCCGGCTTTCGTTAAGCGCCTTTAAATCTCCCGCAAGAAGATCCGCTTCCTTCTCTGTCTTTGCCTCCAGCATCTCAAGCGCACGCTTTGCCGTATCCAGACGGCCGCTGGCGTTCATGCAGGGACCCAAGACAAAACCAATATGATATGCGGAAAGCCTTGTGCTGTCCACTCCGGTACATCGTATCAGGGCGCGAAGCCCTTTATTTTGGGTACGGCCCAGCATCTCCAACCCCTGTTTTACAAAGATACGGTTTTCCCCAGTCAAATCCATCATATCCGCCACTGTTGCGATTGCCACATTCTCCATCAGATGATCCAGCCCGTATACATCCGCTCCCATCACGGAGGCAACCGCTGTCACCAGTTTATAGGCAACTGCCGCGCCACAAAGTCCCTTGAAAGGATAGAAACAATCCTCTCTTTTTGGATCCACCACAGCGTCCGCGGGCGGAAGGAAATACTCCCGCTTTCCGTCCGTCTCCTCAAAAGGCACCTCATGGTGATCCGTCACCACCACCGTCATCCCCTTCTCCTTCGCCAGCGCAATCTCCCGATACGCCGCAATCCCGTTGTCACAGGTGACGATCGTATCCACGCCTCCCTGCCAGGCATGCTCGATCAAATTCTCGTTCAGACCATATCCATCCCGCATACGGTCCGGGATATCGCTGTCTGCCAGCGCGCCCAGATAGCGAAGTCCTTCCAGCAAAATAAAGGTGGACTGGATACCGTCAACATCATAATCCCCAATAATACGGAGCTTCTTTCCCTCCTGTATTTTCTTTGAAAGCACATCCACGGCCTTGTCCATGTCCTTCATTTTCATCCCGTCGCATAGTTCCGCAATCGTCCCGTTCAGGTAATGTGAAATCGCCTCATCGCCGACTATATCCCTGTTTCGGATCAGAGACGCGATCCGAGGACTGATGTGGAACCTTTCACTGATATGCTGGAAATCGGCCCCTTTACGTAGTAGCACCCAGTTCTCCATACTATTTCTCCTCTAAATTATGAAAAAGGCGCCGAAATTTTTCCCGACACCTTTTTCTCTAAATCCTCTCCGGCCATTTTTTCTACTTTTTCTTCTTACCGCCTGCCTTTACCGGCTCTTCCTTCCCAGTAAACTTAGTCCGCATGACAAACCACAGAGCACCCGTGATACATACAGAAGAATATGCTCCGCAGATAATCCCTACCATCAGCGGGCTTGCGAACTCTTTGATGGAACTGACTCCCATAATGAACAGCACAAACACCATCACAAATGTCGTCACAGAAGTATAAATACTCCTCGTCAAAGTACGGGTAATGCTCCTGTTCACAACTTCCGCGAGTTCCTCGCCTTTCTTCTTCACCGGCAGTTCCTCACGGATACGGTCGAAAATAACGATCGTCGCATTGATCGAGTACCCAACGATCGTCAGCATACATGCGATGAATGTATTACCCACGGACACACGCGCGACAGCGTAAAATGTCAGTACGACTAATACGTCGTGGAGCAGCGCTATAACCGCGCTTGTGGCAAACCGGATATCTTTGAATCTGAACCAAATGTAGAGAAGCATACAAATCGTAGCGATAAGGACCGCGACAATCGCGTCGGAGCGCATCTCTGCACTTACGGTAGAGCTGATATTCTCCGCTGTAATAAGGGATTTGTCCACGCCAAACTTCTCTGCAAGCGCTGAATTCAAAGCTTCGCGTTCAGCTAAGGCCAATGTCTGTGTCTTGATAACCACCTGATTGGTTCCCGTTACCTTCTGTGTCTGTACGTTCTTATCTCCGGTCACTTCTTCTACGACCGGTACGATTTCCGAATCAATCTCGTTTATCGTGTAATCTTTATCAAAAGTTACATTCGTCGCCGTTCCGCCCTTAAACTCAAGGCTATAGTTTAACGCGCCGTTTCCACTCTGAGACTGTACTCCCATGGCTGCAAAACCTGCCACGACCATGACGATCGAAAGTGCGAAGAACACCGTCTTTTTGCCCAGGAAATTGATCGTCTTTTCTTCTTTCTTTTTCTTCCTGCCATAGAACTTTTCATTCCGGATCCCAATCGCATAGAATGCAAATATAATGATCCTGGTGATGAGCAGCGCTGTGAACATGGAAACCACAATACCAAGCGCCAACGTCTGTGCAAATCCCTTCACGGAACCAGAACCCTTTAATCCCAGCACGATCGCTGCGATTAAAGTCGTGACATTTCCATCCACGATTGCAGACGTCGCTTTCTTGAATCCGTTCCGAAGAGCGGACCGCACGCTGATTCCCGCCGCAATCTCTTCGCGGACACGGGCAAATATAATGACGTTCGCATCCACGGCCATACCGATGCCCAGGATAATCCCTGCGATACCCGGCAAAGTCAGCGTGATTTCAAATGCATTCAACAGTACGACCACCAGCCCTGTGTAAATCAGAAGCGCAAGGCTCGACGCCAGTCCTGGCAGAAGATATGCGATACACATAAATACAAAGATAATCGCAAGGCCGATCGCGCCCGCTTTCAGGCTGGTGCTGATCGCTTCCTCGCCGAGCTGCGCGCCCACCACATTGGAACGCAGTTCCTCCAATTCCAGTTTCAGTCCGCCGATACGGATCGTAGAGGCCAGTGTCTCCGCCGCCTCATAACTTTCCATACCCTCGATCACCGCTTGCCCGTCTGTGATCGCGGTATTGACTCTCGGCATGCTGATCTCATCCCCGTCGTAGATAATGGAAATGATCTTTCCGACATTCTCCTCCGTGGCTTTTGCAAATTTCTCCGCTCCTTCTTTTGTCAATTCCAGAGCCACCACAAACTCATTGTTCTTTGTGGTCTGATTCTGTTGGGAACGCGCTTCCGCACTTGCTATATCTGTTCCTGTCAATACGGTTTCCCCGTTCGGATCCCGGAATTCCAGTGAACCAGGCTTACCAAGCTCCTCCAATACCTTGTTGGCGTCGGACACGCCGGGAATCTCGATATTAATCCGGTCGTCCCCTTCCTGGTATACGGTAGCCTCTGTACTGTACTGTTCCACACGTTTCTGCAGCTTATAGATCGTATCGTTCATCTCTTCACTGGTCGGGTTTTTTCCTTTTACCTGATAGGTGATACTAACGCCGCCCGCCAAGTCCAGTCCCAGTTTGATATTTTGCGCGGATCCTGCGTGGGAAGAGCCAAATCCTTGCCAACACGTAAAGCCAAGTAGCGTGATGAGCGCCACTGTCAGAATGAGGCTGATTATGCCTTTACTCTTTTTCATGTTCTACTTCCTTTCTTCTGCCATCGCAGCCTTTATCATTATTGCGCATTCTACGCGCTTTCGTTCCATCTCGCAGCCAATGTCGTACGAGTCTTTTAAACCGTCCCCATACTTATAGGCATTTGCCGTACAACCACCGCTGCAGTAGAACCTCGCAAAACAATTCCTGCACTTTTCCTTTGTGTAGACATTGCAGTTTCTAAACGCATCAGCCGTCTCCGGTCTTGTAATCCCTTCGTCCACATTGCCCATCAAAAATTTCTCATCACCGACAAACTGATGGCAGGGATAAAAATCTCCCCATGGGGTCACAGCCAAGTACTCTGTCCCCGACCCGCAGCCCGATAACCGCTTTGCCAGACATGGTCCGCCTTCCAGGTCGATCATAAAATGGAAGAAATTGAAACCTTCTCCCTTTTTCTCCTCTTCGATCATATACTTCGCTAATTTGTCATATTCTCCAAAAATCTGCGGGAGATCTTCATGACGTATCGCATAAGGATCCGACGCGTCGCCCACCACAGGCTCGATTGACATCTGCTTAAATCCCAGCTCATGAAAATGCTTCACATCCTCGGAAAAATCCAGATTATTCCTGGTAAATGTACCACGAATATAATATTTCTCCTGATTCCTGGAATCCGCCAGCTTCTGGAACTTAGGAACGATCAGTTCATAGCTTCCGCCGCCGTTTCTAAACGGACGCATCCTGTCATTGACCTCCTTCCTACCGTCCAGGCTGAGCACCACATTATCCATCTCCTGGTTGATGAACTCCTGAATCTCGTCGTTTAGTAGTACACCGTTCGTAGTGACGGTAAAACGGAAATGCTTATTATGCTTTTGTTCCTGTTTGCGCCCATACGCTACCAGGTCTTTTACGACCTGCCAGTTCATCAGCGGTTCCCCGCCGAAGAAATCTACCTCCAGATTTCTCCTGCTTCCTGAGTTTTCAATCAGGAAATCAAGCGCCTTCTTTCCCACCTCAAAGCTCATAAGCGCGCGTCTTCCATGATACTCGCCTTCCTCTGCAAAACAATATCTGCAGGCAAGGTTACAATCATGTGCGATATGCAGACATAATGCCTTGACAACCGTCTTATGCTTCATGACTTCTCCCGCATAAGACTCATAGGTATCCGCAGAAAAAAGCTGCCCAGCCTTTGTAAGAGCCGCCACATCCTCCAGCATCTCCTCTAGTTCTTCTTGCGGATACTTTTCCCCGAGCTGCAAAAACAGATAATCTCTCATCCCAGACTGCCGCAAACTTTCCGCTGTCTGTTCCTCGTTCTGCTCTCTTATGCAGGCGATCACGTCGTACCCCAGCTCGTCCACCACATGGACGCATCCGCTGTTCACATCCAGCACAATGCGGTATCCATTATTCTGGTACTGATGAATCACAATCCGTACCCCTTTCTTTTTGCTTCTTCTGTCTCAAACGTCAATAGACAGCGGCTAAAAAGCCGCTGCCTGCCTTTTCTCAGTTCCTATTCTTCCACTTCGCTATTTCTTATGCTCGCATGTCTGATTCCCGACTGTGCAGGACGTCTTACAAGCGGACTGGCAGGATGTCTGGCACTCGCCGCATCCGCCCTTCTTTACTGTATGGTTCAAAGTCTGTGTATTCAATGTCTTGATATGCTTCATCACATTTCCCTCCTGTCATTCTGATAAACTTGCGTAATCCCCTGCCAAACGCTCCTATGACCCGCTGGGTTACTCGCACTAAGCTCGTGCAATATTATAGCACAGCACTTGAAGGACAGTCAATGTAAAATCCACACATTTGCCTGAAATTTTGTCCCAAGCTCATTTGTAAAACTTACTTCCACCCCTATTTAACTTCATGCGGAACTTACTACTTCCAAATACAGGTGTGGAAGTTATGTATTCTTAATGCTATCTTATTCTTGTTCATCCATCTCTAAGCTCCGGCCGGAACTGGAG
>JAAWDY010000015.1 GCA_022793995.1 Coprococcus sp. | reverse complement strand
TGTCCTCTTTACTGTCTTAGGTTGTCGCTGGATTTTCATCCAGCTTCGTTCTTGAATTTCTCTTGGCTCCCAGTTCCCCGGTTGCCTTTTTGGAAAATTCAGGGTTGTTGTCTATTGTTCAGTTATCAAAGTTCGTTGCCGTCGCATTTTGTTTCTCTCGTTTGCGACAGCTTTGTTATAATATCACGCCATTTTTCATTTGTCAACAACTTTTTCCAATTTTTTAAAAAATTTGTAATCGTTCATCCCGCGCCATTCGCAAAGGCGCCTACGGCGCTTTCCCGCTGCTAACGCAGCGAACTTTGCTCATAATTGAGTGCTCGGCTTATCGGCTATAAGACATGCTCATTCACGCAAGCATGATTCACCTGTTTTATAGCTGATGGCTAAACTGTCAAAAAAATTTTAGCCGTTTCTATAAAAGCTGTATTGCCTCATTGATCGTCTTAACCCCGACAATCTTGATTCCTTCTATATTCTTCACATTCTCCAGAGAAACCGACGGCACAATACAAGACTGAAACCCCAGCTTTTTCGCCTCATTTACCCTTTGCTCCGGCATACTGACTGCACGAACTTCCCCGCTTAAACCTACTTCCCCAAAAACCAGCATGTTTTCGTCAAAGGGTCTGTTCTTATAGCTGGACACAATCGCCATCACGATCCCCAGGTCCACTGCAGGCTCGCTGATCCGGATTCCCCCTGCGATATTGACATAGGCGTCGTAATTTGCCAGACGATAGCCGATTCTTTTTTCCAAAACCGCCATCAAAAGATTCACACGATTATAGTCCGTTCCCGCTGCTGTCCGCCGGGGCATACCGAAATTGCTCTCGCAGACCAGGGCCTGTATTTCCAGTAGAATCGGTCGCGTCCCTTCCATAGAGCATGCGACGACCGAACCGGAAGCGTGCTCCGGTCTTCCATCCAGCATAAATTCCGACGGATTCTTTACTTCCTTAAGCCCATTCTGGCGCATCTCGAACACGCCAATCTCATTCGTGGAGCCAAAACGGTTCTTGACTCCCCTCAATATCCGATAGGAGGCATGCCTGTCCCCTTCAAAATACAGCACGGTATCTACCATATGTTCAAGCACCCTGGGACCTGCTACCGTCCCTTCCTTTGTCACATGCCCTACAATGAAAATGGTGATATTTAATCCCTTTGCCAGCTGCATCAGGGTATTGGTCGCCTCGCGCACCTGTGACACGCTTCCCGGAGCCGAAGATACTTCCTCGCTGTACATCGTCTGGATAGAATCAATAACAACGGTCTCTGGTCTTTCCTGTTCGATGGTTTCTTTGATAAATTCAAGATTTGTCTCACAAAAAAGGAGGAGCTGCTCCGTAAACTCTCCCATCCGCTGCGCCCGGAGTTTAATCTGCCGCAGTGACTCCTCGCCGGAAATATAGAGCACCTTCTTTTCTTTGCGCGCAAGATTCTGGCATACCTGTAGTAGAAGGGTCGACTTTCCGATTCCCGGGTCGCCTCCCACCAAGATCAAGGAGCCTGGAACAATTCCGCCCCCAAGAACCCTGTCCAGCTCTTCGATATCCGTACCGACCCGTTCTTCCTCCTCTGTCTCCACCCTCACAAGGGGCACAGCCTGCCGATTCTGATTCTGTCTCTCTGCCCGCCCTCTCGCCGCCGTAGATTTTGCCGCTGTGATCTGTTCCTCCACAAATGTATTCCATTCTTTGCAGGCTGGACACTGTCCCAGCCATTTGCTCTCTTCATGCCCGCAGTTCTGGCAGAAAAAAACTGTTTTTTTCCCTTTTGCCATTTTCATCGCCTTTCCAATACGATAAGAAAAGGACTGCATCTATACAGTCCTTTTCCTTAAGGTGTATTCCGTCTTTCTTATTTTTTAACAACCTTCACTTCAACGCTTTCTTTCGCAAGTTCAACGCTGATACTAAGCTTCGCGCTAAGATTCGTCGTCATGTCTCCTACATTCACTCCATCGATATACACAGTATACTCCGAATCCGCCTCCATCTCCAGTGTAATCTGTGCGTCCCCTTCCCCAAATGCCCGGAAGAACACTCCGTCTTCACCTGTCGTAAAATGCTCTACCGCCGTCCCGGGAACAGATTCGTAAACAAACATTCCGTTCTTCTCCAGCTTAGTGATCTCTTTAAAGGTTTTTACTTTATACAAGTCGCCCTGAAACTCAAATCCATCCTTTTTTGTCTTCTTCTCCAGAGTGTAATCCCCAAAACTAATCGCTCCGTCAGCCTCGCTTCTGATAAGTTCATTGACAACCGTCATTGTATCTATCCTCCTAATGGTCTTTCTCTTTTGAGTTTCCTCAATTCTGTTTTCATTATAATATAAAACGGAATCTTTTTCTAGTCGTTTATCTCTTTGGAAATAAATTTTATTTGTTTTTTAGAAATCGTGGCTTCGACCTGGCTTCCCCGCTTGATCTCGCCTCCAAGAAGCGCTTCCGCCAGCTTATCTTCCAGCTGGCTCTGCACCGCACGACGCAGGGGTCTTGCTCCGTACTTCTTATCCGTCCCAGTTTCCACAATATGCTTTTTGACTGAATCCCGCACAATAAGCGTGATATCAAGCTGCTCCTTCGCTCTTTGCACGACTTCCCTGCACATAAGCCCTGCAATCCGTCTCATATGCCCTTCGTCGAGCGGATGGAATACAATGATCTCGTCAATCCGGTTCAGAAATTCCGGACGGAACAACTGCTTCACCTCGTCCATCACATTGGATTTCATACGTTTATAGTCGCCGGCGGTATCCTCCTCTTGGGTAAACCCAAGCTTTTTCGGCTCTACGATCGCCTTCGCACCGGCATTCGAGGTCATAATGATCACCGTGTTACAAAAATCCACCTTTCTTCCCTGCGAATCCGTGATATGTCCGTCATCCAGCACTTGAAGCAGAATGTTGAACACGTCCGGGTGCGCCTTTTCGATCTCATCAAACAGGATAACGGAATATGGATTTTGCCGCACTTTTTCGCTGAGCTGTCCTCCGTCGTCATGTCCCACATATCCAGGAGGAGAACCAATCATCTTCGCCACGCTGTGTTTCTCCATATATTCAGACATATCGACCCGTATCATATCTTCTTCCTTCCCAAACAGCGCCTCCGCAAGCGCTTTGGAAAGCTCGGTCTTTCCCACTCCGGTCGGTCCCAGGAACAAGAAAGAACCGATCGGGCGCGTCGGATCCTTCAGCCCCACTCTTCCACGTTTTACAGCCTTTGCCAGGGCCTTCACCGCATCTTCCTGCCCGATGACCCGCTTTTCCAATATTTTCTCCAGTTTGCTAAGGCGCGTGCTCTCCGACTCGTTCAAACGGCTGAGCGGAATCTTGGTCCATGCAGAGATCACTTCCGCCACATCTTCTTCCGTCACGGCGACCTTTTTATTCTCGTTGCGTTTATCGAACCGCGCCTTCGCCGCCTCCAGCTTTTTCAAATTCTCTTTCTGTTCCCTATGGAGAGCGGATGCTCTCTCCATATCGCCGCGCCTGATACACTCTTCTTTCTCGATCCCTTGTTCTTTATAAGTCTGTTCCAATCTCAGGATATTTTCCGGAACTTTGAATCCACGCAGCTTCACCCTGGAACAGCTCTCATCCAGGACGTCGATCGCTTTATCCGGCAGGAACCTTGCATTAATATACCGGTTGGACATAGATACCGCCGCCTTAAGCGCAACATCTTCCACAGTAACGTCGTGATGCGCCTCATATCTGCCTTTTAGCCCCTCCAGGATCTTCAGGCATCGTTCCTCATCCGGTTCCTCAACCGAAACCGGCTGGAATCGGCGTTCTAACGCCGCGTCTTTCTCAACATGTTTCCTGTATTCTACCAAAGTGGTGGCGCCGATGAGCTGAAGCTCTCCCCGGGCCAAAGACGGCTTTAAGATGTTGGAGGCGTCGATGGCGCCTTCCGCTCCGCCTGCTCCGATGATGGTGTGCAGTTCGTCCAAAAACAGGATCACATTACCCGAGGACTTCACTTCGCTGATTAGCCGTTTCATCCTTTCCTCAAACTCACCGCGGTACTTGGATCCTGCGATCATCCCCGGAAGATCCAGAACGAGGATCCGTTTATCCTTCATACTCTCGGGCACAATGCCGTCCGCGATCTGCAGGGCAAGTCCTTCTACGATCGCCGTCTTGCCGACTCCCGGCTCTCCCACAAGGCAAGGGTTGTTCTTGGTCCGTCGACTTAAGATCTGCATAATACGCGCGATCTCCTCCTGCCGCCCGATGACCGGGTCAAGCTTCCCTTCCCTTGCTTCCATCGTCAGATCCGTACTATACTGTTCCATGATTTGGCCCTGAACATTCCAATCATTCTGTCCTTGTGCGTATTCCTTCGGATCCATCCCCATCGCAAGAAGAAGATCCTGAAATATCTTCTGAATATTGATATTCAGAGTGATAAGCATCCTTGTCGCGACACATTCCGCATCCTTCAACATGGCGATCAGCATATGCTCTGTGCCGATCTTTCGGGAACGGAAGCGCGACGCCTCAGCCCGGCTCTCTTCCAGAATATATTCCAGCCTTGGACTTCTCTCGATCCGCTTCCTTACGCCCCCTCCTCCTGTTGGCGCAGATACTAGCATATCCATCGCCTTCATCATCTGTTCTTCATCCACTTTATTCTTATCGAGGACCTGCCCTGCGACGCCGGTATAGATCCGCTTCAGTCCAAGAAGCAAATGCTCTGTGCCGATATAGGGATGCTTCAAATCCTCCGCTATTTTCTTTGCCATATTCAGTGCTTCTTGCGCCTGTCTCGTATATAGATTCTCTGTCATATTCCTATTTCTGTCTCCTTATGCCGATTCCTGCTTTTACTCACCTCTGCTGCAGCCGTATTCTGCATAAATCTCATCCACTAATTCATGCACTTCTTCCTTGGTGATTCTCTTGCAGCTTCCCTTCGCAAGCAGGATGCGAAGCTGTTCTTTCATGTCCTCCAGCGCCTGAAGCCGGTCAACATCGATACAGATGACCGCCCCGCGCCTCCGGTCAAGCTGGATGATCCCCTCCTGACGCAGAACGTTATACGCCTTATTCACAGTATGCATATTGATCCCGATGTGATCCGCAAGCTGACGCACAGACGGAAGCTCATCCCCTTCCCGGATATCTTCCATTGCGATTCCCATAATGATCTGATTGCGGAGCTGCATATAAATCGCTTCACTGCTGTTAAAATCAATTTTAATGAGCATATCACATTCCTCTTTTTCTTTTGCCACGATTGTTATACACATGTTAGCACAGATGGAAAGATTTTTCAAATGCTATTTTTAAGCGTCACGAAAAAAGCCGCTATTAAACTGACAAAACGCCGGCAAACGCACTGTGTTCCTCTGCGTTTGCCGGCGCTGTAAGACGCTTTTTCTATTCCACGATCAATCCTTCTTTTTCCATCACATCCACGACCTGCCCCACATACTGAGCACACAGCTCATCCGTCGTTGCTTCCACCATCACGCGGATGACCGGTTCCGTGCCGCTCTCACGTACCAGGATCCTGCCGTCGTCGCCAAGCGCTTCCTGAACGGCCTCCACCGCTTTTACGACTTCCGGGTTCTCCCTCGCCGTCTTTTTATCAGAAACCCTCACGTTTTTCAAAAGCTGCGGATAGATTTTCACCGGCTCCGCCAGCTTTGCAAGAGATTTCTTTGTCTCCATGACTACTTCCATGATCATAAGTGAAGTGAGAATCCCGTCTCCCGTGGTCGCATGCTTGCTGAAAATAATGTGGCCGGACTGTTCGCCGCCGAGAACAAAATTGTTCTGGACCATATTTTCATATACATATTTATCTCCGACTTTCGTCTTCTCATACCGAAGATTCGCCTTGTCGCAGGCTTTATAAAGACCGATATTGGACATAATGGTTGTCACAATGGTATCCCCGTTAAGCTGCCCGCGTTCTTTCAAATATTTTCCGCAGATATACAAGATCAGATCCCCGTCCACTACATTTCCGTTTTCGTCTACCGCAATACAGCGGTCCGCGTCTCCGTCGAACGCAAAACCAATATCCAGCTTCTTCTCTTTCACAAAATCCTGAAGGATCCCGATATGGGTGGATCCGCAGTTCGTATTAATATTCATTCCGTTGGGGTCATCGTTAATCACATAAGTCTTTGCCCCCAATGCATCGTATACGCTTTTTGCGATCGCAAACGCGCTTCCATTCGAGCAGTCCAGGCCGATCCTCATATCCTTAAAAGAGCGGGTCGCCAGGGAGATCAGATATCCAATGTAACGGTTTCTCCCAGCCGCATAGTCGATCGTACGCCCGATCTTCTCTTTCTTAGCCAGCGGAATTTCCCCGGTTACGCCGTCGATATACGCCTCGATCTTATCTTCTACCTCGGCTTCCATCTTATGTCCTTTTCCATTAATGATCTTAATTCCATTATCATAGTAAGGATTATGGCTTGCAGAAATCATGATACCGCAGTCAAAATCTTCCGTCCTTGTCACATAGGAAACACTCGGCGTTGTCGTCACATGGAGCAGATATGCGTCCGCGCCGGATGCGGTAAGCCCTGCCGCCAATGCATACTCGAACATGTAGCTGCTTCTCCTGGTGTCCTTACCGATCACCACCCGTGCCTTATGATCCTGTCCATAATACCAGCCAAGGAAACGCCCCACTTTGAACGCATGCTCTACTGTCAGATTTACATTTGCTTCGCCGCGGAATCCGTCCGTCCCAAAATATTTTCCCATTGTCTTAGTCTCCTCTTCTTTATTCCTAATTATATTTTACCCTCGCAATTATCATGCCAATCCGTAAATATTGTTAACCTTCTGAATAACGCTTTGCCTGTTCCTGGATCAACTCCATATCGTCAAAATAATTGATCTTCATCGCCTGTTTTACTTCGCTTAAAGTCTGTGCCGCCGTTCTTTCAGCCTCGATACTCCCCTTGCGGAGGATTTCGTAGACAGCGGGGATATCCTTCTCCAGTTCCTTTCTCCTGGCACGTATGGGCGCGAGTTCTTCCTGCATCACCGCGTTCAGGAAACGCTTCACCTTCACATCCCCAAGTCCTCCTCTCTGGTAATGCGCCTTTAGTTCATCCAGGTTCTTGTAATCCGGCAGGTATTTTGCAAAATGTTCATCCCTGCAGAATGCGTCCAGATAAATAAACACGGTATTTCCTTCGATCTTTCCCGGATCTGACACTTTCAAATGATCCGGGTCAGTGAACATACTCATAACCTTCTTCTGCACCTCTTCCTCAGAATCAGAAAGATAAATACAGTTTCCTAACGATTTGCTCATCTTTGCCTTCCCGTCGGTCCCTGGCAGACGGCTGCAGCTCTCATTTTCAGGAATCAAGGCTTTTGGCATCACCAAGGTTTCACCGTACACGCTGTTAAACTTGTGGACGATCTCCCTGCACTGCTCAATCATCGGCAGCTGATCATCCCCTACTGGAACTGTGGTCGCCTTAAACGCCGTGATATCGGAAGCCTGGCTGATCGGGTACGTGAAAAATCCTACCGGGATGCTGGCCTCGAAATTGCGCATCTGTATCTCTGTCTTTACTGTAGGGTTCCTCTGAAGACGGGAAACAGTGACTAGATTCATATAATAAAACGACAATTCAGTCAGTTCCGGCACCTGCGACTGAATGAACATGATGGATTTTTCCGGATCCAATCCACAGGAAAGATAGTCCAGCGCCACTTCGATTATATTCTGCCGTACTTTCTCCGGGTTGTCCGCATTATCTGTAAGCGCCTGTGCGTCTGCGATCATGATAAATATCTTGTCATATACCCCCGAGTTCTGCAGTTCAACTCTGCGCCTCAGGGAACCGACATAATGTCCGATATGAAGACGACCGGTGGGACGATCGCCCGTTAAAATTATTTGCCTCATCTTCTTACCTCACTCTGTACGTTCTCATTTAACCTGAAGGATTTCTAACTGTACGGTTGAAACTGCGATTCACGGCAGTCCGCTCCAAATTCGCAACCGCACAATTACAAAAATTTCAAAACCATTCTACCCCTTTTCGCTCCTACAGGCAACATTTTTTTGAAATTTGTTACATAATTGTTACAGCAAAAAACAGCAGAGTCCCTTCCCCTAGAAAACTCTGCTGTTCTTTATTACGTTATACGATGTTGGGGTCAAAAGATGCCATATGGATCACTCGGTCCTAAGCGCCCGCATCGAGTTCAGAATCGCGATCACGGAGACTCCGACGTCAGCAAAGACTGCCGCCCACATATTCGCCGCGCCGAACGCCCCTAATATAAGAACCGCCGCCTTTACTCCGAGCGCAAATACGATATTCTGTTTCACAATCCGAAGCGTCTTCCTTGCAATCCGCATAACCGCCGGAATCTTCATAATATTATCGTCCATAAGTACGATATCCGCCGCCTCGATCGCCGCGTCGGATCCCATACTTCCCATTGCGATCCCGATATCCGCGCGTCCCAGAACCGGCGCGTCGTTGATACCGTCGCCCACGAATCCCAGACGTTCCTTCTCGCCAAGCTCTGCCAAAAGCGCTTCCACCTTCTCCACCTTATCGCCTGGAAGCAGCTCTGCATAGACCTGGTCGATTCCCAACTGACGCGCCGCCGCCTCGCCGACCTCTTTGCGGTCTCCGGTAAGCATAACCGTTTTGGCCGTCCCGCTCTTCTTAAGCTGGATAAGAGCCTCCTTCGCCTCCGGTTTCACGGTATCGGAAATCAAGATAGAACCAAGGAACTCTGTTTCTCTCGCCAGGTACACGACGGTTCCTACATCCGGATTCGACTCATATACGACGCCTTTTTGTTCCATCAGTTTTGCATTCCCCGCATATACAGTCCTGCCATCGACCACTGCCTGGATTCCGTGTCCTGGAATCTCCTCCGTATCCGCCACCCTTTCCATATTGGGCGTTTTGCCGTATGCCGCCTTTAACGCTCCCGCGACTGGATGATCCGAATATCCTTCCGCAAGCGCGGCCAGTTCCAGAAGCTCTTCTTTCGTCACACCAACAGGCTCCATCTTTGTCACGACAAATTCCCCTTTTGTCAGCGTCCCTGTCTTGTCAAATACGATTGTCTTCATCTCAGAAAGAACTTCCAGGTAATTGCTTCCCTTCACCAGTACGCCTTGCCGGGAGGCCGCCCCGATTCCCCCAAAGAATCCCAGCGGCACGGAGATCACGAGTGCACAAGGGCAGGAGATTACCAGGAAAATGCAGGCCCTCGTAAGCCATTCCCCAAACGCTTCTCCAAGAAATAACGGCGGCAACACGGCCAGCGCAGCAGCCGCGCAGACTACGACCGGCGTATAGTATCTGGCAAATTTTGTAATGAAGTTTTCAACTTTCGCCTTTTTACTGCTGGCGTTTTCCACAAGCTCCAGTATCTTAGAAACCGTAGAATCGTCAAATTCTTTCGTCACACGCACCTTTAAAAGTCCGCTTCCGTTGACACATCCACTGATAATGTCCGAACCTTCCCGCACCTTACGCGGCACGGACTCCCCGGTAAGCGCGGAAGTATCCACAAAAGAATTACCCGAAATCACCACTCCGTCCAACGGAATCCGTTCTCCCGCCTTTACGACGATCACATCCCCGATTCCAACATCATCAGGGTCTACCTGTTCGATCTGTCCGTCTCTCTCAATATTGGCATACTCCGGGCAGATATCCATCATATCGCTGATGGACTGGCGGGAACGTCCCACCGCGTACCCCTGGAACAGCTCTCCGATCTGATAGAACAGCATGACCGCAACCGCCTCTGAGTATTCCCCAACACCCAAGGCTCCGAATGTAGCAATGCACATCAGAAAATTTTCATCAAACACTTGTCCATGACTGATATTTTTCACTGCCCGGTAAATGATATCCCATCCGACGATCACGTACGGTATCATAAAAAGAAGGAATCTCATCGGGAACTCCCGCACCATTTCTAGCCTCCCCATATGTTCCAGCGTCATGAGTAAAGCGAAGCAAATGGCAGCTATAATGATTCTGAACAGCATCTTTTTTTGTTTCTTTGTCATATCGCACCTCTCAAATTTACATACTATGCTATATATTTTTCACCCGTACGACCGCTATCCAGCCTATAGCTTGATCTGGCAGTCCGGCTCTACCTTTTTGCACACTTTGACTACTTCCTGCATGATCTCGTCAAATCTCGCGTCATCCGCGTCGATCGTCAATTTCTGTGTCATAAAGCTGACATTCGCATCTGTTACCCCTTCGATCTTCTTGATCGCATTCTCCATCTTTGCCGCACAATTTGCACAATCCAGATCAACCATCTTAAATTTTTTCTTCATCCTTTTTTCCTCCAGTTCTATCGCCTTTAGGCGATTTAAATTAGGTATCCCGAACGTATGTGAGGGGATTCCTCCAGTTCTATCGCCTTTAGGCGATTTAAATTAGGTACCATATGCTGTTTTATTTTTGAACATATGAGCAACTGTTCATATGTATATATTACTCTTCTCTTCTTCCTATGTCAATATGATTTTGAATAAAATAAAGAAAAAAATACCCCTAAACATCTTCCTATAGCATGCTATATATTATCCCTTACAAATACAGTATTTTTCCAAATTACACTTCTTGGTCCCCCATTTCTCCCGTCTTCAAGCATCCCCACATTATCACGGGGGGTTCCGCATTTTCTTGACAGTTTCTAAAAGAAATGCTATACATTTATACTGTAAAGATTATTTCATATTAAATAAGGAGTATGTAAAAATCATGCATCAGGTAAAAAAAGTTTATTGCCGGGTTTTTCAGGGAATCTTAAAGTTTGCGCTCCCTTTCCTTCCCTACCGTACTCCCGGCGTCGTAGGCAGCGTCAAGAAGATTCCGGAGATTATTCAAAAGAAGAAATGCAGTCAGGTCCTCATCATTACGGATCAGGGCATCCGCCGTCTGGGCCTTACGGATCGTCTGGAGAGGGCTCTTTTAGACGCGGGAATCAACTATACGATCTATGACAGAACCGTCGCCAACCCTACTACCGCGAATGTGGACGAAGCGCTGGAACTGTACCTTGAAAATCACTGCGACGTGATTATCGGTTTCGGCGGCGGCTCCAGTATGGACTGTGCTAAGGCTGTCGGTGCGCGTGCGGTAAAGCCAAGGCAGCCGCTTGCTAAGATGAGAGGAATCTTGAAAGTACATCATCCCTTACCGCTTTTAATCGCCATCCCCACCACAGCAGGAACGGGGAGCGAGACGACTTTAGCGGCAGTCATCACTGACGCAAAGACCCGGCACAAATATGCGATCAACGATTTCCCGCTTATTCCGAAGTATGCGGTATTGGATCCCAAGGTCACGTTAAGCCTGCCGCCTTTTATCACCGCCACAACGGGAATGGACGCCCTTACCCACGCTGTGGAGGCATATATTGGTAATTCCACGACTCCCGGCACACGAAAGAATGCGCTGATGGCTGTGGAACTGATCTTTCAGAACCTAGATACAGCCTACACGGACGGCAATAATATAGAAGCGCGCAGGAATATGCTGAAAGCATCTTTTTATGCTGGATGCGCGTTTACCAAATCCTATGTAGGATATGTCCATGCCGTCGCCCATTCCCTTGGTGGAGAATACAATGTGCCCCACGGGCTTGCCAACGCGGTCCTTCTTCCCATCGTACTGGAGTCTTACGGAGAAAGTATCCATAAAAAACTGGCGCGTCTTGCCATCGCCGCTGGGGTCGCCTCAAAAGACACGCCATGCGAAGAGGCTGCAGCAGCATTGATCCAGGCAATAAAAGAGATGAAAAAACGGTTCCAAATCGGCGATACAATCAAAGAGATCCGGGAAGAGGACATCCCTAAGCTTTCCCACTATGCGGATAAAGAAGCAAACCCGCTCTATCCCGTGCCGGTTCTTATGGACGCGTCAAAGCTGGCTGATTTCTACTATGCACTGATGGAAGAGCCAACTAGCTCTAACACAGAAGAATCCGCGGAAACCATAAAGGAGGCCAGTCATGACAAAGCAGGAAATTAAAAAAATCGTAAACGGACAGCGCGATTATTTCCGCTCCGGCGCAACTTTACATATTGACGGACGAATTCAGGCGTTGAAAAGGCTGAAAGACTGCATTTTGCATTATGAAAAGGAGATCAACGAAGCGATCCGCAAGGATCTTGGCAAGAGCAATTTTGAGAGCTATATGTGTGAGACCGGTCTGGTCCTTGGCGAGATCAGTTATATGCTGAAACATATTCATTCGTTTGCCAGAGAACGGACAGTACGCACGCCGCTGGCACAGTTTCATTCACGGAGTTTCAAAAAACCCTCGCCTTACGGCGTGGTACTCATCATGAGTCCCTGGAATTACCCCTTCCTTCTGACACTCGATCCTCTCGTGGATGCGCTCGCCGCCGGAAATACCGTTGTTTTAAAGCCAAGTGCATATTCCCCGAACACAGGGGAAATCATCGAAAAAATCATCCGTCAGTGTTTCGAGGAATCCTACGTCTCGGTCATAGACGGAGGTCGCTCTGAGAACACCTGCCTGCTTGATGAAGATTTCGACTATATTTTCTTTACCGGAAGCCAGGCTGTCGGTAAAGAAGTCATGCGCCACGCCGCCGAACATCTCACACCAATCACTCTGGAACTAGGCGGGAAGAGTCCCTGCATTGTAGAGAAAAGCGCCAACCTCCGGCTCGCGGCAAGACGGATCGTTTTCGGAAAATTCCTGAACTGCGGGCAGACCTGTGTGGCGCCTGATTATATATACTGTGACGCCGCTGTAAAAGACGCTTTGTTGAAGGAAATCCAGCGTCAGATCAAGAAGCAGTTTGGAAAGAATCCGCTAAAAAATAAAAATTACGGAAAAATCATCAATGAAAAGCATTTCCAGAGGATTTGCGGGCTGATCGATAAGAATAAGGTCGTCTGCGGCGGTAATACAGAGCCGGAAACTCTGCAGATCGAGCCTACTGTGATGGATACGGTCACATTTGACGACGCCGTCATGCAGGAAGAAATTTTCGGACCGATCATGCCGATCCTAACCTATGACTCACTGGATCAGGCCATCGAAAAGATTCATTCCCTGCCTCACCCGCTGGCGCTTTACATCTTTACCGCAAACAGACGGGCGGCTGACCGAGTTCTTTCACGCTGCGGCTTCGGGGGCGGCTGCGTCAACGACACCATCATCCATCTTGCCACAAGCGAGATGGGCTTCGGCGGATTTGGCGCAAGCGGTATGGGCTCGTATCACGGGAAAGATGGTTTCGACACTTTTACTCATTATAAAAGTATTGTGGATAAAAAGACGTGGCTGGATCTTCCCATGCGTTATCAGCCGTACCGAAGGCTGAACGACCGGCTCATCCACCTCTTTTTAAAATAAATATCAGCAAAGGAGAAAAGGAACTTATGAAAGCATATCAAAGATTTTTGAATTACGCGGTGATCCGCACCCCAAGCGACGAGAGTAATTCTGCCGTCCCGTCCAGCGAATGCCAGTTTGACCTTGCAAGGCTTCTGGAAAAGGAAATGAAGGAGCTTGGTATCGAGAATGTCAGTCTTGACGAACACTGCTATGTTTACGGAGTAATACCGGCGACCGCCGGATATGAAGACAGGCCAAAGCTTGGCTTTATCGCCCATATGGACACAGTCTTTGATTACTGCGACCATGATATTGTCCCGGTGGTTCATGAAAATTATGACGGCGGCAGCCTTACTCTTGGGACAAGCGGCCGCACATTGAGCGTGGAATCATTTCCACACCTAAAAGAACTGAAAGGAAGGACTTTAATCACTTCCGACGGAACCACGGTCCTGGGAGCAGATGACAAAGCAGGTATTGCCGAGATCCTCACCCTGGCCGAGCGGCTGATCCAGGAAAAAATTCCTCACGGGACGATCTGCATTGCATTTACACCGGATGAGGAAGTAGGGGCAGGTCCTTCGCATTTTGATATAGAAAAATTCGGCGCAGACTACGGCTATACCCTGGACGGCGGTATCGAGGGCGAGATCCAGTATGAAAACTTTAACGCCTGCAAGGCTGATTTCAAGATTCAAGGACTGGGCGTCCATCCAGGCTCCAGCAAAGATCGGATGATTAACGCCGCCCTTGTCGCCATGGAGATCAATTCCTTGCTTCCAGGGTGCGAAACTCCACGCGGCACAGAAGGCTACGAAGGCTTCTATCATCTGATGAGTATGAACGGCGATGTCGCTGAGGCCTCTCTGCATTATATTGTCCGCGACCATGATAAATATATGTTTGAATCACGGAAAAACACACTACGTCACATTGAAAAGATTATCAATGAAAAATGGGGCAAGGGCACCGCAGAGCTTACCATCACCGACCAATATCAAAATATGTCGGAGATCATCGCAGGATACATGCATCTGATCGATAATGCAAAAGCTGCCTGCGAAAAGTCCGGCGTTACTCCGCTTATCCTCCCGATCCGGGGCGGCACCGACGGCTGCCAGCTTAGTTTCAAAGGACTTCCCTGCCCGAATCTTGGAACAGGCGGTTTTGCCTTCCACGGTCCTTACGAACACATTACAGTGGAAGGCATGGACCTTACCGTGGATATCATTATGGAACTGGTGAAACAATACGCCGCTGTTCTTCCTGCATAAACGCTTTGATCTGATCCAGGATGATTCCCATAAGACGTGTGCGGGCCTCAACGCTCGCCCACGCTACATGGGGAGTGATGAGCAGTTTTTTGCTATCCTTTATTGACAACAGCGGATTGTCACTGCTCATCGGTTCCTGGCAGAGCACATCTAGGCCTGCCGCCGCAATTTCTCCGTTTCTTAAGGCATCAAAAAGTTCCCTTTCCACTACGATCGCCCCGCGTCCCAGATTCAAAAAAATTGCCGTTTTTTTCATCTTCTGAAATGCATCTGCATTCATAAGCCCCTCTGTATATTCATTCAAAGGAGCGTGAACAGATACGATATCGGAAGACGCCAGCAACTCATCCAGTCCAACCTGTGTATATCCTGGCTGCGCCGGACTTCCAGAAGGCGAATAGTAAATGACTTCGGCCCCAAACGCTTGGGCGATCTTTGCCACACGGCGGCCGATATTTCCCAGCCCTATAATCCCCCAGGTCTTCCCGCAAACTTCTGTAAAATGCTCCGCAAAGTGGGTAAATATCGTATCATTCACATATCGTCCCTCTTTTACATACTCATCATAGTAGCGAAGCTTTTCCAACAGATAGAACAGCATGGCAAAGGTGTGCTGCGCCACCGATTCTGTGGAGTAACCCGCCACATTCCGCCACGCAATGCCCCGCATGTCAAGATATTCTTTGTCCAGGTTGTTCGTTCCCGTTGCGGTCACACAGACGAGTTTCAGCTTCTTTGCGTCCCCGATCGTCTCTTCGTTGATCTGCACCTTATTCAGAATGATAACGTCCGCGTCGCGTACCCGCTTGGGAGCTTCCTGCGAAGACGTAAAATCATACTTTACTACTTCGCCCAGCGCATCATAACCTGACAGATCAATATCCTCGCCTATTGTCTTGACGTCCAAAAATACGATTTTCATGTTCCTTTTTCTCCTTTTTTGCTAGACTGTTGACATTTTTCCATTATTTATAGTATACTAAAAAAGAATCAGAAGAGCGTTTGCGATTATAAAAGTCTTTTATAATCCGCAGATGTTTTTTTTCGTTTTTCATAATGAGACGATCTAAAAGGCATGGCCGATTAAGGAGGAGAATAATGGAGAAGAGTAAAATTTTAAAGCTTGTAAAAGATATTATGATCGACATAGCGGGAGGAATTTTGATCGCTGTTGGCGTATACAATTTTGCATCCGCGGCAAAATTCCCCATGACGGGATTTAATGGGATCGCCTTGATCTTTTATCACCTCTTCGGCACCCCGATCGGTACGGTAACCATGCTACTGAATATCCCCGTCGCACTGATCACATATCCCATCCTGGGAAAGCGTTTCTTCCTACGCTCGGTCCGCTCCATCATTATTACCTCCGTAATTATGGACATTGTAGCCCCGCTATTCCCGATCTATACCGGCGACCGGATGCTTGCCGCGATCTGCTGCGGAATCCTTCCCGGTCTGGGACTTGCCATGATCTATTTGCGGGATTCCTCCACCGGAGGAGCAGATTTTATCATTCTTGCCACAAAGGCGAAATGTCCGCACATCTCCGTGGGGAAGATCAGTTTTGCCAGCGATTTTATCATCGTCCTCCTTGGTGCGGCCGTCGTCTCCAGGGATCTGGAAAGCCTGATCTATGGAATTCTCATTGCTTATCTGCTTTCGATCGCGGTCGATAAGATTATGTACGGGATCGACCAGGGAAAGGTTTCCTTGATCGTCACAGAACACGGGCCGGAGATCTGTGAAAAGATCGACGAAATCCTGGGACGCGGTTCCACGATCTTGAAAGGCGTCGGCAGTTATTCCAAGCAGGAACGTGATGTGGTGATGTGCGCCTGCAACAATAAGCAGATGTATGGCATCCGTAGATTAGTCAAAGAGATTGATCCCAAGTCTTTCCTTGTTATCATGGAATCCAACGATGTGGTAGGCGAGGGATTTAAGTCTGAGTAAACTTACGTTTCCGGCTTGCGCAGGATATCGACCGTATGCGCCGCTGCCCCGATCAGTTCCATGCGTTCGCAGGTGGCAAAATGATAACGCAAAAAAATCTGGAACGTTTCCTCATCCATCGTATTCAGAACCGGCCGGATATAATCGGCAGGGCCGTCGGCTGAGATGATCTTAAGCCGTGTAAGCCCTGCCGCCTCATTATAGGAATCAATATCCTCCAGCCGGACATAGTCATACAGATCCTTTGGCTTTGGACAGACACGAAATTCCGGCGTCAGTTTTCCATCTTCGATGCATTCCCGAATATGATTTTCCTTAAAACCATAGGTAATCACACTGTATTCATTCATACAATAGGCGGCAAGGATCACTCCCCCCGGTTTCGTGACCCGTTTCGCCTCCCGCAAGGCCTTCACTTTATCATCAAAGGTATATAGATGATAAAGCGGTCCAAAAAGTAGCGACACATCGAAACTATTGTCATCGAATCGGGACAATTTGAGCGCATTCCCCTGGTACGCCTTGACTGTGCTCTTCTTTTTCTTCAAAATCCCCAGGTTATAGCGCACCAATTCTATCGCGGTCACATCATAGCCTTCCTTAGCCAGCTCGACACTGTATTTGCCCGTTCCGGCGCCAATATCCAGAATCCTGGCCTTTCTCTCTACATCCAGATAGTCGTGGATATATTTCATGGATGTGAGAAACTCGACCTGCCCGTAACGGGTATTCAGACGTTTTTCCTCATTGAATTTATTATAATATTTCTCCAACTCGTTCATAGGACGTCCCATATGTTCAAAAATCCCTCTCCGTCAGCTTTTTCATCTTCTCATCCGTCCATATGGCCTGGTTTCTTCCTGCATTTTTCGCATCGGACAGTATATTTTGCGCCATCGCAAAGAACTCGTCACAAGAATCCTGTAACTGTGGAACTACCGTGACGCCGCCGATACTTACCGTGACCCAGCCGGAAGCTGAATCCCAGTGAGGAATATGGAGCTTCTCCACCATCCGGCAGATCGTCTTCTGATGTCGATAAACATCCTCTCCCTTACCCCCCAATATCACCGCGGCAAAAAGATCGCCGTCATATCTCGCAAAAAGATCGGTTCCCCGTTTCAGGCAGGAAGAGATCGTTTCCGCCACAGAAATCAAGACCTTATCGCCTGCCGGATATCCATACCGCTCATTATACGTCTTGAACTTGTCAACATCGAATACGCAGACAGAAATGGGGACATTAAGCCGTACGGCTTCCTGCCATTTCCGGGCGCATTCCGTCTCATATTGTTGCCTCGATGCCACGCCTGTCAAGGAGTCGACCAGAACCGCCTGCTCTTTCGCGTTCTTTCTATATTGATATAAACTGACGTAGGCGCGCGCCCTTGATTTCACCACCATTGGATAAAGAGGTCTTACTATGTAATCCGCCGCACCTAACGCAAGTCCCCGTTCTCCCTTCCTCACATCCGCTTCGTCGATCAGAAGAATCACTGGGATATGCCAGGAAATAATCTTTTCCTGAAGCTCCTTAAGAAATACAAACTCCTCCATCTCAGGCAACGCTGTATCTATAAAAATCAGAGAGTATTCTCCAGTTACCGCACAGGCAAGTCCTTCCTTCGCAGTACAAACAACCTTTGATTCATAGTCCTCGTCTAAAATAACTTTCAAAAATTCTGTATCCTCCTGGTTTTCTCCAATCATTAGTATCTTTTGCATTTTCCTATACTCCTTAAAGCGTAATTTCCCAATGGGGAACTTGTACTAACGTACTGACTAAGTATTCTTATTATACCCCAAATATCTTTCCATGTTAAGAATATTCGTGAAATTAATTTCTCTCTTCAAATGCTAAAATATTTCTAACTATGCGGTTGGAACCGCGAATTGCAACCGCACAGTTGGAAATATTTTGAAAAAAAGCAAAAAATCCATCTTGATCCGCGAACTTACTTCGTCTTTCCAGCGGCAAATCATAATAATATTTCTTGGTTCTTATATCAATTGACAGACTATCTAATGGAAACCCCTTCCTTCTAATCGCACTGTGAGGAGTGTCTGATAAAATAAATCTTTCACTTTCCATAGATGATTCCATTGCTTCATAAATATGAGTTTCGTCCCTTATAAAACAAATTGCATTTTTGTATCTTGCTATAAGAGGACCGTATTGTCTTGCTAAACCAGAATAATGTTCTATCATTTGTTCATCGGTCAAATGATTCCCATTTACAGTACGCACATGCACTCCCGGCTGAATTTCATCCGGCACATTATCAAAATACAAACCCGAATCACATGAAAAGACTGGAATCTTAAACATCTTATAATACGCCTTTGCCTTCTGTCTTGCATTTTCAAGCGGTGTCCGCCCGTCTTCAGGCACTGCCGGAATCATCGCCCCTTCTGCCTTTAAATCATTTAAGCCAATTAATTCTATATTTAATTCTTCCAGTCTTTCTCTCATCTCAAGTAACTTTGCCGGATTACTTGTTCCATATAACAATCTCATTCTCAAATCACCTTTTATAATCTTCCATTTCGTATGTATTTACACGTAAGCATTTCTTGTAAGCTTTGCAACGGCCGATCAACGTTGGTTTACCGGGACCCATGAATCCAATCGCCTACTCGGCGATGTGTTTCATAAGGTATTATAACCGAAATATTCTGAAATGTTAATAGATCAGAAAAACTACGGAGTCTATGCTCTTGAATCTGTAAGATTTTCTGCCTATCTTTTGGAGAGCTGCATACGGAACTGGAAGTGGCTTTGATCCTACTACTGAATGTTCTCCATACCTACAACCAATTGACTCTATTCTCAAACTTCACTTTACTATCTCCCGTCTTAATTGCTCCAATCTCATAGCAATCATAGAACTGATTGATATGTTTCATAACTGCTGCCTTGTCTTTCTGAGCAACTACAATATTGAAACCTACTCCACAATTAAATGTTCACAACATTTCTTCGTCACTAATATTTCCATTGTCCCTAATATACTTGAATATATCCAATATTTTCAACTTTGACAAATCAATCTGGGCACTCAATCCATCCGGAATTACTCTGCACAGATTTCCTTCTATGCCACCGCCTGTGATATGCGCCATTCCATGAATAACATCTTTATCAAACAAACCTTTGATCGATCTATAATATGGTGTATGTGGTTTCATAATCTGTTCTATAAATGTTAATCCGTCTATCTTATCCAATTTGATTTGAGGCATTTTATCCATCAGTAATCGTACCAAAGAATAATCATTTGTATGTAATCCATTGGATGTAATTGCTAAGACTACATCCCCTTCTTTAATCGAAGAACCATCAATTACCTTTGATTTTTCTACAATACCGGCAATACTTGAAGTAAGCACGTAAACTCCAGATTCTACTACTAATGGTTGAACAGAAGTTTCTCCTCCCACCAGTGAGCATTCATTTTCTTTACAGGTATCTGATACTCCCTTTACTAAAGATTATACTCTGCAGGCTTTGTAATGATTGGTACAACGTTGATTTACCCGCCCCATTAACACCTGCTATTAAAATATATTTTTTCACTAAAAGAGATTCCTTTCTATTACCTGTCGTTGTTTCTTTTGCAGAAGAAAATTACCCACCATTTCATAAAAGCTCCTTTGCTCTTCTGTTTCCGCTTCCAATACAAGCTGTAAAGTATCT
>JAAWDY010000014.1 GCA_022793995.1 Coprococcus sp. | reverse complement strand
CTCATATACCTCAATAGTAAAAATCTATTTTCAGTATATCATTAATATTGAAATAAATGAAGTGCAATTTATTGAGTTTATTTCAAAAATCAAAGAAATGGTGCAATATAAAATCAAAAGCAAGTTTCATGACTTAGGCACAGCCACGCATCGACTCTAATCAACCTTGGCGCGAATCCGGTATTAGTAGCGGAACGTTTGGGGCATGAATCCGCCAGTATTACCCTTGATACTTATTCTCACCTGTTTCCCAAAGCACAGTCCGATATTGTGGCAAAAATAGAGAAGATATGATTATAGTATCATTTCAGTATCATAAAGGACATACAGATGGGTGCAAACCTCGGAAAATGCGGGGAATGCACCCATTTTATCAGTATCCTTGTCCAATTGTATTCACTTCAAAATAGCACATTAAAATAGGGGGACGAACGTCCCCCATTCCATGCACTCTATTTTTTTCATCGAAGATCATATTTCACAATGTCTATATTCGCCGTCCCATTTGCAAAAAACGAGATATCGTCCGCCTCCTGTTCCGTATACATGGTGGCTGTCATCACCTGTTTCCCGTCATCTACAAAGACTTCCACGCTAAAACAGTCTAATATGATCCTAAGCTTTAGTTCACCGTTTTCTGTCTTTACCAGACTACGCCGCTGATGGATGATGGCTCTTCTGGAACCCGAGAATTTCCGGTCCACTTTCAGGATTGATTCTCGAGGGCGGAAGCTCAGCGAAGTATAGCATGTATCGTTCTGTGCAAAACGGACCGCAAACTTCTGATATAGCTCTTCCTCGTCTCCCGGACGGACCGTCAGTTCCATATCCACCTTTCTGCCCTTAATCCCATTCAGCTTCACAACACCGGATACTGTAACGTCCCTATACTCTACTTTATCGCGCCGCATGGCATCCAACTCCCTGATCGGCCGCTGGTACAATCTGCCATTTTTCAGAAACAGCTCTCTCGGCAGGCTCATCTGTCCGAACCATGGTTCATCCGGCGAACGCATGCTGCAGGCGTCCCAGTTCTGCATCCAGCCGATCATGATCCTGCGGCCGTCCGGCGCTAATACCGTCTGAGCCGCATAGAAATCAATTCCATAGTCAATCGACTGGTTATGCGTTTCCACAAATTTACCGGCTCCTTCGTCATAGTCCCCGATCAGGCAGAGCGTCCCATTCCCATTATGATATTCAAACCCTTCCGGGCGCATATCCTGCGGACTTGTGAGCAGTACCCACTTTCCGTCCAGTTCAAAGAAATCCGGGCATTCCC
Source organism: Coprococcus sp. (assembly GCA_022793995.1). Taxonomy (GTDB): domain Bacteria; phylum Bacillota; class Clostridia; order Lachnospirales; family Lachnospiraceae; genus Allocoprococcus. The sequence continues at coordinate 83,411 of JAAWDY010000014.1, read as the reverse complement.
ACATCTTCCCGAAACGGTCCTGGTTGGAAACCAGTACGTTTTTAAACTTCCAGTGAAATCCATCCGCGCTGTCATACAATAAGATCTGCCCGCTTCCATCCGCCGGACGGTTCCCTACAACGCACGCGTAGGTTCCATCGACCTTCCTCCATATCTTGGGATCGCGAAAATCAAACCTGCTGCTGCCCGCCGGGATATCCCGCTGATCTAGAACAGGGTTCTGTTCATATTTCTCATAATCCACCCCGTCCCCCACGGCGATACACTGCGTCTGCACTTCCCTGTAAATGTCGCGTTCCTCGTGTTCCTTTAACACCCCAGTATACATCAGAAGCTGCCGTCCATCCGGAAGTTCTACAGCGCTGCCGGAGAAACACCCATCTCTGTCGTAGGCCTCGTCCGGGGCGAGTGCGCAAGGAAGATATTCCCAATGAAGCAAATCACTGCTTACCGCATGTCCCCAGTGCATGGACCCCCACCTGGATTCATAGGGGTAATACTGATAAAATAAATGATACCGCCCTTTATAATAAGAAAAACCATTGGGGTCGTTCATCCAGCCTGTACGTGGAGTCAGGTGGAAATCGGGACGCTCCTCTTTACGAATCAATTTTCCTGAAGCGTCTTCATATTTTCGCGCTTCACGCAGTGTCTGACTTGTCATAGTTCTTATCTTCCTTTCAAATAAACACCTTTCTAATTTCCTGCCGTCTCTGCGTAATATTTATCCAGGTAGGACTGGAATAAATCCAAATATTCGCTTAACCCGTACGCCTCCAAATCCTTCAGATACTTGTCCCAGTCAGCGTCGTTAAATCCGTTCATAATCCAGTCCGCTTTCTTTGCATTGATCGCTTTCTGGATATCAGCCTGCAGGTTTGACAGCTTCTCCGTATCGTCACGGCTCATGAAGATATTCGGGTAGACATACTCGGTATGCATATCCGGCGTATAGTATTCTTTGATCCAGTCCAGACGGTACTGCGCGTCGTCCGGGCAGGTCACATACACACCGTAATATTCATCCAGGATCGCAAGCGGTCCGCCAACCGCCTCCGCTTCCCTTACTTCTACCGGGGACGCGTCGCCCAGGGGCGCATGCTTTAACATCTCTTCTCCCTTATCATTCTTGCTCATCTCAAAGATATCAAAATCATCGTCCTCCCCGTAAGTTCCCCAGTTATTCTGCGGGGACTGCAGCGGCGCATACATCTGGTCCAACCACGCGCACACCAGCGCCGGGTTTTCCGCAACGGAAGTTACCACACAGCGTCCTCTGTCGAATCCGCTGGTGAAAGAGCCGTTTTGAGGGGTGAGATTCCGAGTATCCGCCGTCAGGACCGGAAGCGGAACCCAATCCTTTAAATTGTCGATATTTCCCACGTCCCAGCTAAAGCATACGCCGTAACGGCCGGATTTGCCCTTTGATACATAGGTGGACCATTCCTGGGTAAATGCTTCCGGGTCGATCAGTTTTTCTTCATACAGCTTATTCAGCCACTCGATTCCCTTTTTATAGCCTTCCTGTGTCGCGGTACAGATCACCTTCTTATCGTCCGTAACCGCAATATGCCGGTCCTTATCCGGGTCGCCGTATCCCTCGCCAAAGCCGTTAATCAGGATTGCTGGGTCCTGGTCGCCGTTGTTGACAATACAGGACATAGGAATAATGCTTCCTTCAATTCCAAATTCCTCCTGGAGCTCCGATGCATGATCGCGGAACTGAATCAGGACTTCCTCGAATTCATCCACTGTCTCAGGAATATCGAGCTTCAGAAAATCCAGCCATTTCTTATTAATAAAACTCATATTTCCGATCGTCTGGATCGCCGTCTTACCGGAGCCAAGCTGCTCAATCCAGGGCAACGCCCAGATATGTCCGTTTACATCCGTACACATGGTCTGGTATTCTGGGTATTTGTCAAATACAGATTTCAGGTTCGGCATATAAGCGTCGATATACTCCTCCAGCGGGATGATTGCTCCGTACTCCCCATATTTTAACAGATTACTGTCCGAAAATCCCGCGGAAAAGATAAAATCCGTCAACTTATTCGGATCCGACATGTTCAGCGAGATTTTATCCGGCCACTGGTCGGACTGGATCGCCGTCCAGTCGATCTCTACATTCGTCTGCTCCTGCAGCCGTTTAAAAATCGTCCGGTTGTTAGGCTCTGATTCCGTACTGGGTGGGTAACTGATCATACCTGTCAGCGTTGTCTTCTCCTTCAGCGGAAACTGAAGCGTCGCCTCGTCCACAGGACGGAACGTCCCGTCGTTAATCTTTCTCTTTCCCCCGCAGCCTGCAAGAGTAGCCGCCATACATACCGCAAGGACCGCCGCCGTAATTCGTTTCCCGTATCTGCGTCCATCCCGGAATCCAAATTTATTTCCAAATTTGCCTCTCAATCTATCTCCCAATCTATTGCTCATCGTCTGCCTCCTTCTCCTTGTTACTGTCTGTAACCAACACACCTATCCTTTTACAGCGCCCGCCATGATTCCACTGTCAAAATATTTCTGGAAGAACGGATACATGACAAGGAGCGGTAAACTGGAAATAATAATGGTTGCGTATTTCAGAAGCTCCGCCAACTGCGCACGCGCCGCCGTACTCTGCATATCCGCGATCATCCCGGACTCCGGCTGGTTCTGGATGAGGATGGAACGCAGGACAAGCTGCAAAGGCTGTTTTGCAGAATCATTCAGGTAGATCATAGCGTCAAAATAGCTGTTCCACATGCCCACAAACTGCCAAAGCACAAGCACAGCGATGACCGGCGTACATACTGGGAGCAGAATCTTAAAGAAAAATGTCAGCTCGCTTGCTCCGTCTACATCCGCCGCCTCACGAAGTTCCTGGGGGATTCCTCTGTAATAAGTCCTCGCGATCGTCATGTTCCACACGCTGAACGCCCCCGGGAGAATCACAGCCCACATACTGTCCACAAGTCCCAGATTACTTACTATTAAATATGTAGGAATCAGGCCGCCGCCAAAAAACATCGTAATGATAAAAAGGATATTAAAGAAACCTTTTCCCCTGAAGTCCGCCCTTGACAGCGGGTAAGCTGCAAGAAGCGTCACCGCCACGGATACAACCGTAAACACTACGGAATAGACGACCGCGTTCTTAAAGCCAATCCAGATCTGGCTGTTCGTCATGACACGTTCATAGGCAGTCGCCGTCCATTTACTGAAATCAAAGGTGATTCCCTTATTCTGCAATGTGATAGGATCCATGAAGGATGCAACAATAATATAAACCATCGGCACGATAATCGCAATTACGAATAACCCCAACAGTATATATCCGATTGTGAGCAGCACCTTATCCTGTCCCGAGTATCTTGTAAATCCTTTTTTCTTTTTCATTTTACGCGCACCTCCTTAGATTCCCTGCCCGTCGTTCATCTTCGCGACGATCTTATTCACCGCGATCAGAAGGATGACGTTAATGACTGTGTTAAACAAACCTACCGCGGTTGAAAAGCTGTAATCACCGTCAATCAGACCTTTCCTGTATACATATGTAGCGATGATTTCTGAAGCCGGAAGGTTTAAGTCCGTCTGCAGTGCGTAAGCCTTCTCGAAACCGATACTCATGATATTGCCTGCCTGGAGGATGAACTGAATCACCACCATATCCTTGATTGCCGGCCACTCTACCGCCCGGATCTGTTGCAGGATATTGGCGCCGTCCACAACCGCTGCTTCACGAAGCTCCTGGCTTGCATTAGAAAGAGAAGCCGTATACATAATCGACGCCCAGCCTGCTCCCTGCCAGATACCGCTGATAATATAGATGGAACGGAACGCCTCTGGCATTGTCATAAAATTAATGTCCGTCCCCATAAGCAGGTTAACAGGCCCGGTCACAGAAAGGAATATCCGGACAATACCACAAAGCACGATAACGGATACGAAATTCGGGAGATAAAGCACCAACTGTATCTTCTTCTTGATTTTCGTACTCTGGATCCTGTTCAGCAAAAGCGCCAGTATGATCGGGATCGGGAAGCCCCACAGCAGGCTGTATACACTCAGCTTTAATGTATTTACCAAGTATCTCATAAAGTCCGGGGACGACAAAAACCTCGTAAAATGCTTAAGCCCCACCCATTCACTTCCAAATACTCCCTTAAAGGGATTGTAATCCTGGAATGCAATCAATATCCCGCTCATGGGAGCATACTTAAAAATCAATGTCAGCAGTAACGCCGGCATCATAAAGATCAGGTAAAGCTGCCAGTGCTGCCTGATATACACCAATGTATTGTGCAGCCCCGTATCCTTGCTTCCCCGTCTTCCTTTTGGAACCGTTTTTGAATTCGTTGTCATAACTTCCTCCTTCCTTAAATCTCTTTCCTTTTTTCATTTGTGCAAATGTAAAATTACATTTTGCTCTTTCTGAGATTTTCTTATTTCTTTTATAACACTTATTTTACATTTAGTCAATATATTTTTGCTGTTTGCACATTTCATTTTTTATATTTTCATTTTATTGTACACTATATACAAATCAAAATACGTTTTTTTACTCTGAAAAGTTTCTCAAAATTTTTATATTTTTACATTTGACACATTTTGATTTGTGCATTATAATATATTATGATGCCAGGGTCAAAAGCCATAAACCACAGAGTGCTTGCACACAAGTGGTTTTATGGCTGAATGGCCCGCCCCGATATGAGGATAAAAGTGGAGCGAGAGCTCCACGATATCCGAATATTGGGCTGGATTGTGGGAGTGCATAGCACGGAACAATCCAGATGGCATCTTTTGACCCCAATATCACATTATGATGCCATGGTCAATAGCCATAAACCAAATCCAGATAGCATTTGGGGCTTCAACATCATTAATTATATCGCCGAATAGGCGATTAGATTCATGAGTCCCGAGTGCTGTTGCACGAGGGATAAAAGGAGGGACAAATGGGCACAAGAGTTACCATCCAGGATATCGCCGACGAGCTTGGTATTTCACGCAACACCGTATCGAAGGCGATCAACAATACCGGCATCCTTGCCGATACTACCAGAGAAAGAGTATTAAAAAAGGCTATGGAAATGGGTTACAAGCAGTTTTCCTATGTGACGGTCGCCGAGCCGGGAAACACCGTACTTTCCATACCGAACTCAAAAGAGCGCAATGAGATCGCGTTGTTTATGTCTAGCTTTGTCGGTGGTTCCCACTTTGCCGTCATTATGTTGGATAAGTTCCAAAAAGAGCTTTCCAGCCTAGGATACAGCCTTACCATACACAGAATACTCGAGGAAGAGCAGGAAACCCTCCGGCTTCCCGCCTCCTTTTCCCAGGAACGGACAGCCGGTATCCTCTGCATCGAGATGTTCCATTATGAATATGACAAGCTGCTCTGCAATCTAGGTCTGCCGATCTTATTTGTAGACGCGCCGGTAACCCACTTAAAAGAACCATTGGCGGCGGATATTCTGAATATGGATAATCAGTCCGGCATCTATTCGTTTATAAAAGAAATGTCCCGGAGAGGGAAGACAAAAATCGGATTCATCGGGGAGTACATGCACTGTCAGTCCTTCTTCGAGCGGTATATGGCTTACCGAAACGCCATGTATCTGACAGGCCTTCCTTGTCCGGACGAGTATTGTATCATATGGAATAAAGAAGGCGTCCGCTACCCGTCTTCTGAAGATTATCAGGAATACCTGGCAGAAAGCTTTCAGAGCCTCTCCCATATGCCGGACGTTTTCATATGTGCCAATGATTTCATTGCCCTGGACACCCTGCAGGTATTAAAAAGGCTGGACTATTCCATACCGGACGATGTTTGGCTGTGCGGGTTTGACGATTCTCCCGAATCGAAGATTGTGACACCTTCGCTTACTACCATCCATATACACAGTCAGATCATGGGGTTCTCCGCAGTAAATCTGTTAATGTCCCGTATCAGCGAGCCGTCATTAAATTACCGCACCATGCATACGGAAACGGATCTGATTTATCGGGATTCCACAGGAGATTGAGCGGACACATTATCTTATGCTGTTCAATATAATATGCTGTTAGGTAAACGTTTTTAAAGGAGGAAAATAGGATGAATCATTTATTAAATCTGGACGGTCCGGTCATGCAGTTTATCAACAAGATCGTCTACAGCGTCTACTTGAATATTCTGTGGCTGATCTGCTGCATCCCAATCGTCACAATCGGCGCGTCTACTACCGCGCTTTTCTATGTAACATTAAAAATGGCGAGAAATGAAGAAGGGAATGTCACAAAGGCATTTTTCCATTCTTTTAAGAGTAATCTAAAACAAGGAACAAAAATCTGGATGATTCTTCTGTCCTTGGGGGTCATCCTTGGCATTGACGGTTATGTCCTGTACCATATGCGGTTTGAAAATGTATTCTGGACGCTTTGTACAGCGGTCTTTATTGCCGCCGCGGTGGCCTACGCCATCGTCCTGATGTATATCTTCCCCCTGCTTGCCCGGTTTGACAATACGGTAATCGCCATGTTCAAAAACGCCATGTTTATTGGCGTCCGTTTCCTGTTATGCACTATCTTGATGGCAGTAATCCACTTTGTCATGCTATTAGTCGTGGTCCGCATATTTACCCCGGCGGTCATTTTCGGGGAAGGCCTCTGCGCACTGCTCTGCTCGTACCTTCTGTCGAACGTCCTGCAGCTCTGTCAGGAAAAGACCGAGGTCCACGCAAAAACATCCGAAACCTAAAAAGGATGATAAAATTATGAATTGGAAATCTCTTCACGGAAAACAAAAGATACAATACATCTGGGATTATTATAAACTGCCGATTGTGGTCTTCCTGATCTTTTTATACATAATCGGTTATACGGTACACGGCCACTTTTCCAAAAAGGAAACTTTGCTCTATATCGGTCTTGTGAATGTATCTGCAGGCGAACAGCTCACAACCGAATTGAGCGACGGTTTTATCGATTTCATCGATGCAGATGCATCTAAAGAGGAGCTGAAACTATATACAGGTCTGTTTCTCACCGATGATCCACACGACCCAAACCATGCATATGCCGATGCTTCCCGTCTGAAAATACTCGCCTCGATCGATGACGAACAGCTCGATATCGTCCTCATGAACAAGGAAGCTTTTGACGCTTTCTCGCAAAATGAGTATCTGTGTGAAATAGAAGACTATCCCGAGGGGATTCTAATATCGCAAAAGGGAATATTTAAGAACGCGGGGATCTCCGGCGACGTATACCTTGGCGTCGTCAAAAACTCCCCGCGTCTGGATATGGCGGCAGAATATATAAACTATCTTTCTTCAGAACAATGCTGCGATTTCTAATTCAGTACAATCGCATTTACAGCCTCCGTCAAGCTGACTACATCGCTTCTTCTAACCAGCGATACCGCATCGCCGTCAACAACCGCAAGGCATCTGTTCCCGTCATATCGGTACAGTTCAATCTGCACTTCCGGCTGGTTTTCATTGTCGATATATAAGGTCAGGCTGATTTCCTCTTTGCCTGCCTGCCTTTCCTCGGTAAATTCAGCCGATGTCAGTGAACCAAGGGCGCCAAAGAAATCTTTTGCCTCAATCTCTTCTTCCTGGTAGTACCAGACGTCCTCCCCATCTTCCTCTTTTACCGTCAATTCATACTCCATACCTTCCAAAGAGATTTCGATTCGTCTGATCTCTGTTTGGTCCGCCCACACCACTTCATGATGGCGAAGATCGTTGCAGGATGCTTTCATCAAATTTTCATAATCCATCCTGCTGATCTTATATATAATCTGGGATTCACCGATCCGGGCATATGCAGTGAGCTCCTCTTCTGATTCCGTATCTATCTCATCGCCAGTCTCGGACTTTGCTTCCTTTTTCTCCTCCGGGTCACGGGAGATATGAAGAACAGCCGTCCCCTCTTTCTCCTCCCCGCTTTCTTCATCCTCTGCATGATACTGCAAGGTTACTGTCAGCTCCGGGGCATCCAGGCCGTATGCTTTTAATTCTTCTTCCGACGCATCATAGGATACATACTCCGTCAGATTTAATCCGCGAATGATGTCCAGATAGCTCTCGACATTTTCCGGGTCAAGCGGAAGCTCATTCCCATCCTCCTTCGCAAAATATATGTCGTCTTTACTATAAGTAACCTTATTGTCCTCCTTATATACGACCTTATAATTCTCACTGCCTGCAAACTCGATCTCTGTGACAGAATCAAATTCCGGGACTTCATCATGCCGTATCATATCGCTAAGCCCGATGTCAAAGGTGCCCAGCGGATCGTCTGAGACAAGATAGACATTCCCGTCCCCGATGGACACATACCGTTCTTCATCCATTGCACTGTAATCGCCCACCAAGATCTTGTATGTTTCCTCTCCCACTCCAATGTCGATCTTACAAAGAGGAGTATCCAGACCATACTGTCCCAAATTTTCTGCATCCTCAATGATAAAGGAAACACCGAAAGACTCGAATATCTCCAGAAGCCGCCCCACCTTCTCCTCGTCTACCGGAAAATCTTCATCCTCGTCGTACAGCCATGTCCCGTCCTTATGAAAAGCAAACACTTCCGCACCGCATTCCCAAGAAATTGAGGTCACATCCTCACTGTTGATTTCCAGGACGATTTCGTCGCTGTTTTTAATCTTCTCTTTTCGCTCTTCATATTTACTGACTCCCAGGGTCAGCACACAAAAAACCAGTAAAACCCCGAGAAGAACGTATAATCTTTTAGACCGGTTCATTCTGTGGCCTCCTTCTGCTTACGACCGTATAAATCCCCGCTCCGAGAAATGCCAGCGGAAATCCGCCGATCATGAGTATTTTCAGGAACGAAGCTGTCGATTCGCTGATAGTAAGATAGTTATAACTTAAGGATTTGCTGCGGATCGCCACCGCCTCTCTTTCTCCAATAAGTGAGGAGAGAGTATTCATACCCAGATCCAGGTTCGCTCCGGATGAATAGGAATTATACATATCATCCAGCAGATTCGCGGATGCAAACCATACGATCTGTCCTTCATTCTTGCAATCTACAGACACAGCCAGCGCAAATGGCCCGTCGACATCCCCTTCTTCTTTTTCATAGGTAGAAATATCATACCCAGCCATCTTACTAAACGCAGTATCCGAGGTCGAGAGCAGCTCCGTCACCGCGCCGGAAGTATCCTGAACCTTTAATCCTTGTGCGATCGGCATGATCGCATAATAATTTTCTTCAATCAGGGGTTCCGTGATCGTGCTTTCTCCGATATCAGGAAGAAGAATATACGGGGCCTGGAATGCATAATGTTCACGGTCGGACTCTACCACGATCCCGTCTGTTGCTTCTACACCGTAGTCCGTCAGAAGACTGTATAAATTTTCCAGTGTTCCCTCTTCTAGCGGACCTGCCAAAACCATCAATTTCCCCCCGCCTGTTACATACGCCGATAGCATCTCCTTTTCCTCCGCAGAAATATCGCTGGACGGTCCATAGATCAAAACACAGTCCGCTTCTTCCGGTACAGCATCTTCACTCAAAAGTGAAAATGTTGTGGTTTCTATATTTTCTTTCTCAATCTGCTCACAAAATACAGTGGAAAGCTCGGCCTCCCCGTGACCTTCCAGTATATAAAGCTGCGGAAGCTCTTCACTCACTACGTAATCAATGGCTGAAGTGACCGCGCCTTCTCCGTCAAAGGATACGTCATAAGAATTGTTCGTCATATTTTCCTCTGTCAGGTAAATATCGTGATAGCTGATAAACCGGCTGCGTTCGCCACATTCCACGATCAAGCTGTTATTTGCCACTTCCTCTGAAGTATATTGGTCTGTAAATGTCGGATACATGTCCGGGTTCTTTTTCACGACCTTAATATACTCCGACAGATTCTCATATTTTGCCAACAGGTTTTCAACCACATTATCCTCCTTATCCGCCTGGACGATCCAGTAGATCGTCACATCCTTCTCCAGCGTTTACAACCACTTTCGTATTGCTTGTAATCGAATAGAGCTTTGTAGAACTGATATCATACTGTGTCGCCGCGGCAGGAAGTACGGAGGCAAATAGATTTACAACCACCAGGATCGCCAACACGATTCCGGTCATCGCAAGGGAATACGCGCCGCCTCTGAGCGCGAGCTGCCCATGGCTCTTATTCTTCTCTTTCCTGTTTTTATCAAATGATACTCGCTCCATCAATTATACCTCCTTTTCTCAAGGGACTGTACACAGAGAAACAAAAAGAATATAATCACGGTTATGTAATAAACGATCGCCGTTAGGTCAAAAACACCGTTTACAAATGTATAAAACCGTTCAAACAGAGACAACTTTCTCATAATATTCGGCAGTAACCCTTCTAGCTTTGAACGTTCCGCAAGATACACAGCCAAAACAGCAAGTATAACCACAAAACTGATTCCATACGCGAGATTTTCATTTTTCGTCAGATGGCGGATGATGCATCCCAGTAGAACCGCGATCACAACGATAGCGGCTGCGGAACCAGATGCCGTTGCGGATACGTACTCTGCCAGCGTAACACTGTAATAGTTAAGCAAAATAACCGGGATGGCGATTCCGGCTGCAAACCCCTGATTCTCCGTCAGCGAAGAAATAAACATCCCCACTGCGATCATTGCGGCTCCCATCATAAAAAACGCAAAAAGAGAGCCATAGGAAGTGGGTAGATAAACCTCTCCAAACTGCGCAAAGATGAGCGGATAAAGCGCGACAATGCATAAAGGAACCAAAAAAACAGCAAGAAGCGCAATGTATTTCCCCATCACGATCTGGAACGTCCGAATAGGAAGGGAATACAGGAGTTGATCGGTCTTCTGTTTTCTTTCCTCCGCAATAATGCGCATAGTCAAGATCGGAATGATTACCACCAAGCCAAGACATACATAGCCCAGTACATACTCAAAATTAGCAACCGCCGACTGGATATTATAGATCAAGGCGCCGATTCCCACGAATGCCAGCAAAAAAGCCGAAAAAATATAAGCAGTCAGAGAATGGAAGTATCCTGATAACTCATGCTTAAGTACTGCAATCATTCATTACTCACCCCGCCTTCTCCCTCTGTCAGTTCTATAAACACGTCTTCCAGATTCGCTTTTTTCAACGTCATTTCTAAAATCGCTTTCTTCTTATCAGCAAAGGCAAAAAAGAGCTGCCGGCTGATGTCCCTTTCATTCTCCGATTCCACCTTGACAGTCGCCATGGTAAGCGTATCTTCCTGCATTTTATCTCCCACTCTGTGACCCGTCCGATTCCATTTAAGATCTCTTTAACCTCTTCTTCCGAGGCTTCTGCCATAAAAGAAATACCGTTTGACGCCAGCAAAAGCTTCTCCAAGTTCTGCGGCTCGTCGAAGGCAACCAGCTTTCCCCCTGAGATAATCAAAACCTTTTCACAGATGGCCTGAACCTCCGACAGAATGTGAGAGCTCAGTATCACCGTATGATTCTCTCCAAGCTGCCTAATCAGATCCCTGATCTTTATGATCTGGATCGGGTCAAGTCCCACCGTCGGTTCATCAAGTATAATTACCTTGGGATTTCCGAGCAACGCCTGTGCGATCCCGACTCTTTGCCGATATCCTTTTGATAAAGTAGAGATCAGCCGGTCCATTACGTGTTCTATCTTTGTCTGGCCGGCCACCTCCTCAATCTGCCGCTTAAGTTCACATCCTTTCAGCCCTTTTGCCTCGCCCACGAATCTTAGATACTCCGCAGGCGTTTCATTCATATAGAGCGGCGGCTGTTCTGGAAGATACCCGATCGCTCTTTTCGCCTGCTTCGCTTCTTCAAAAATGTCGTATCCATTGACCCGTACATGTCCCTCCGTCGCCGATAGACATCCCGTCATGATATTCATTGTTGTAGACTTCCCGGCTCCATTTGGTCCCAAAAAGCCATACACATGCCCTTCGCCAATCTCAAAAGAGAGATCGTTTACAGCCATAAAATCTCCATAATATTTCGTTAGATGTTCAACTGTTATCATCGCAGTCCTCCTACAATATATCGATTTGCTCTGTAACCTCTTGCAACTCCTTTTCCAGATCCTCGCACACCCGTGTATCATGAATCTGCATTGCCAGACGAATCCGCATATTAAGCGAACACTGCTGATCTTTCAGGCAGGTATACCTGCTCTTCCTGATTCCTGATGAAGGATTCGTTATCTGCTTGTTATCCATATATAATGCTCCTTTGATATATTTTCCAAATAACCTTATCCTATCAGGTTAAACTTAAGTTAAACTATGGCCGGGTAAAGTGTGAAAAAACTGTTAAGTCCAAACAAAAACCGTTTTCTTTAAATTCAGTTTAAATTTCTATGGTATACTATCCGCATCAGCAATAAGCAATCTGGTCGAGGAGGCTTTTTTATGTTTCAGCTTTTAGTCGTAGATGATGATAAAAATATTAGAAAATTCTTGTGCACGGTTCTTTCTCATGAAGGATACCAGACTTTTTCCGCCGATTCCGTCAAAGAAGCGCTTCATGTTATGGAACAATATAAGATCGATCTGATGATACTGGATATTATGATGCCCGATATGGATGGATATACTTTTACAAAGACACTCCGTGACTGTAATAATGATCTTCCTATACTCATGCTGTCTGCCAAACAGCTTCCTCAGGATATCAAGCGGGGATTTCTGTCCGGAACGGACGATTATATGACAAAACCCGTTGACGAAGAAGAAATGATTCTGCGGGTCAAAGCTCTTCTCAGACGTTCTAAGATTGTGTCTGAACGTAAGCTAACTGTGGGTAATACTACGTTAAATTATGATACCTTATCCATAAAATATGGTTCAAGTGAACAGATACTGCCTCAGAAAGAGTTTTACCTTCTTTATAAACTTCTGTCTTATCCCAATCAGATTTTTACACGGATGCAGTTAATGGAAGATATCTGGGGACCTTCTTCTGATTCTTCGGACGCAACCGTCAGCGTCCACATCAATCGTTTACGGAATCGTTTTGAAGGTTGTCCGGACTTTTCGATCATTACGATACGCGGACTTGGATATAAAGCACAAATCAAGGAGGACACTTTATGCACACTATAAAGGGCGGCGAAAATCAGGGGAAAAATGCTGTAGGCGCCATGAAAAAAGGCATCGGATTTCCTACAAACATTGGACTAATCAGCACTGGCATTATTTTTATTCTTCTCACAATAACCATGTTTTTAAGCAATGCTATCATTATCTTTTTATTAGAGCATGGATTTATGGATCGGCCGCCGGAACCGGGAATGTCTCTGCTGCCATTCCTTCTGCGTACCGGTGTTATCAGCATTCTGATCGGGACTGTCCTCACTTTCTGTATCGGACATTTACCACTCAGGCCGATTCATACGTTCATACAGGCGATCCATTCCGTATCTGAGGGCAATTTCCAAACCAAGATATATTTGGAACACCCAAAGGAATTCCGGGAATTATCCCGCTGTTTTAACCAGATGACCGAAGAGTTGGATGGAATCGAAATGCTGCGCTCTGATTTTATCAATAACTTTTCGCACGAGTTCAAAACACCGATCGTTTCTATCCTTGGGTTTGCCAAACTATTAAAAAGGGGGGAACTAACTCCCAGAGAAAGGGATGAATATCTGGATATCATCATCGAGGAGGCCAAACGGCTGACTGCACTTTCTACCAATATCCTTAACCTGTCTAAGGTAGAAAGCATGTCTCTTCTGACCGATTCCACGGGTTTTAATGTTGGGGAACAGATTCGTGAATGCGTCGTACTGCTGGAAAGAAAATGGGCGGAAAAAGAAATTTCTTTTCTCTTTGATCTGCTGGGGTCAGAGATAAGCGGTAATGAACAATTGCTAAAACAAGTCTGGACGAATCTGATTGACAACGCCATAAAATTTTCACCTGCAAAAAGCGAAATCGCCCTGTCAATGACAAGACAAGGCGATTCGATCACTGTTACAATAACGGATCATGGCTGCGGAATTGATGAGAAAACACAGCGCAATATCTTTGACAAGTTTTATCAGGGTGACTCCTCTCATGCTTCCGAAGGAAACGGTCTTGGGCTTACACTTGTCAAAAGGATCGTAGAACTGCATCATGGAACGATCACCGTAAAAAGCAAGCCTTTACAAGGAAGCAGCTTTATGGTGAGTCTCCCATCTTCGCGCCTTCCAGTGTGAGCAATTTTTCCTTCTTATCTATGCCACCCGCATATCCGGTTAAACTCCCGTCAGAGCCGACCACGCGGTGACATGGTACGATAATTGAGATTTCATTATGCCCTACTGCGCCGCCTACCGCCTGGGCTGACATTCTCTCCAATCCTCTTTCTTTTGCAATCCGTTTCGCCAGCGCACCATACGTAGTCGTCTCTCCATATGGAATTTCCAGCAAGAAATTCCATATCTGCCGCCTGAATTCGGATCCAATCAAATGTATCGGCGGCATAAAATCCGGCTCCCGGCCGGAAAAATAGATGTCCAGCCACTTCTTTACAATGTCAAACACAGGAACCGCTCTTTCCTCGTGTTCCGGGGCAAGGCCGGCCGCATAAAACTTTTCTCCCGCAAACCAAAGGCCTGTAAGACCGATTTCATCCGCCGCAAGGAGAATTTCACCTAACGGCGATTGATACGTTGTCGTATATTGCATAAAACCCCATCCTTTCAAGCCCTTTTTATGCTATTATAAAATACAGATTTCCTTTCGTCTACTGCAAAGTCAAAAGCTGTCATTAAAACGCCTTAAACCATCAAGTCTTTTTAGTAATAGCCATATGGGGATATCTTCCATCAATCGCATACTTCAAAGAGAGGCACACTTCAATCGTTCCCATTTGGACTTGGTTTTTTGGGGTTAAAAAGGGAATTTGATTTCTCAAAGCCCCCCAGTGTATAATCGAATCAAGGAATGCATTCAGATCTTTGTTTATGACCCAGGCAATATCGGAGTCCGTGATTTCCGCCTTACGCCCGCGCCCCTTGGTGCCACGCAGGGCGGTTTCGATGCGCCCAGAATTATATTTCTCAATGCAGCATGACGTGATCTCCCTTGGATAAGGGCATTATACCACTAAATAAAACATATGTGTAATTAAATTGGACTATACTAGGAGGACATATGAAGATTGCATTGATTATGGAATGGAGTACCATCGGCAGACCTACAACCAGAACGCGATTCTTGCTCTCAACCGCCGGGAAACCAAAAAGGGCCTGACGGCAAACGAGATGTATGCAGACAGCACAGTGCTTGTTCCAGAACTCTTAGTGAAGAATCTTGAACTTAATGATTCTACATTTTTTCCTTTCTATATTCATTTTTATATATTACAAATCCAAGCAACGCTACAAGAATTTCTGTTGCCGGATATGTCAACCACACACCCGTCATTTTCCATAAATAAGACAGGAGAAATGCTGTCGGAATTACGAAAACAAGTCCTCGCAGTATAGATAAAATATGCGCCGGGAAAGCTCTCTCTATTGATGTAAAAAAAGTTGAAAGGACAATATTATATCCCACAAACAGCGCTGATATAAAATACAATTTCAAACCTGTTACAGCAATCTCCTGAAGCATGGCATTACATTCGCTGTTAAAAATTGCTGCAATCGGTTGAGCAAAAACAAAAATCAACGCATACAAAATACCTGATAATGCGAATATAGTAAATATGGCATAGCGCTGTACGGCTTGAATTTGTCCTCTATCTCCCTGCCCATAAAAACGGCTGATAAGTGGCTGCGCTCCTTGTGCAATTCCTGTATAAATCGCAACGACAACAAGAGAAATGTTTGCGATAATACCATAGGCAGCAATGCCGGTATTTCCTTCTAATTTCAAAATAATGGCATTAAAAGTAATCATTACAATTCCAGATGAGATTTGTGCGATCAAGGAAGGAAAACCCAGCGATAAATCCCACCGAACAATTTTCATACAGATTCGTGTTTTTACAAAATGAAATGAATTTTTATTTTTCGTCCAATGGGGAACCATCATGAAAATACTGATAACTGGTGATATTCCTGGCGCAAAGATAGCTCCGAAAATTCCCATGTTTAAGGGAAAAATAAAGATATAATCCAGTATTATATTGGAAAAGCTCCCAATCAGCATTGCACACATAGCAAGCTGTGGACTTGCGTCATTTCTCACAAAGCAATACATCATTCAAAATAAAAGCCGGAGAAAAAAGTAACAGCCACCGTAAATAAATAACCGTCATTTCCAGCACTGCCCCATCCGCGCCTAACACAAGAACCAACTGTCTGGAACAGAAAAAGCCAGGCAGCATAAATGCGATTGAAAACAATATGGCAAGATATATGGTATTTGTAAAAACTCTGTTTACCAACTCTTGATTTCCCTGACTTTTACAGACAGAAAATTTTGTCGCACCGCGCATACCAAGCATTAATCCTGTACCGTGAATAAAATTATATACCGGATAAATTCCTGAATACAAGTCTGCTGTTCCATGCGCTTACCCTCCTGAACCGAAAAAAATAACGCCGGCACTTTCTATCTTCAATGGCCTAATGATAGAAAGACTGACGCTGATCCCCTTTACCCGGCGGCAAAAGGTTCTTAAATCTTTTTTTATTTTAGCATGAAAAGTCATTCAACTCAACTAATTTTTTATTCTAGCTTTCTTCAATGAATTTATCAAGAAAATCATAGTCCATGTGCCGGAAAAGTTGGACGGGAAACGGGTGCAAAAAGTAGATATTGTTTTCAACTTTGTAGGGGAAATCAATTTTCTTTCTGCCACACAACCGAAACGGCAAGGAAATCGAAAAGACGGTACAGCCCTTGTAATGGGGCTATACCGCCTAATCTAAAATTACTACCCTCTAACTGTAAGAATTTACATTTCCGGGCTTTTCTAAGAGGCGCAGACCGGATTTGAACCGGTGAATCAGGGTGTTGCAGACCCACGCCTTACCACTTGGCTACTGCGCCTTACCTCTATTCTATGCAAAATCAGTATAAATAATGACTCCGACGGGAATCGAACCCGTGTTACCGCCGTGAAAGGGCGATGTCTTAACCGCTTGACCACGGAGCCATGTCGCTTATCACTCGACGGTGACCGAAAATTATCATACCACGCTTTTACAGAATATGCAAGAGGTTTTTATAAAATTTCCCAAAAAATAATCTTCCATTCCCCTTTCTCTTTTCCAACAACAAGGGTCACTTCCCCTTTCTCTTCCTCCCCATCCTTATTCATAACCAACTCGGCGTCAATAAGATATTTTTCCCTGACATCTTCGAGTCCGTCTCCGGTAATCCCATACTCCCTGTTTAAAACTGTAAATCCCCATGTTGAAGAAAGTATTTCCGCATTTTTTACATCAAAGGAAATCTTATGTTCTGACGCGCTGTCCTGCAGTTCTTCCATCATCTCCATAACTTCCTCACGGGTGATATTTGTATTCTCATAAAATATATCCGAAAAAACTTCTTCCATAAGCTCTGTATCTCTCTCCTCGTACGCCTGTTCCATCTTATGAAGCGGCTTCAGGTACTCGGTATCCGGCTCTCCTATGCAGGGCGTAATGTGCATCCGCCACATGCCGGAGTCCTCTACGCCTATGTCCAGTTCATCTACAATCTCCAGTTCAATGTCATAATCCCATTCTCCCTGGGCCGCCCAGAAATAGCATGTATACTCCATCATCTCAATTTCCATGCTCGAATCTGTCTGCCTGTCTTTTATTGTATGGATCTCCTTATTATCATACTCCCCATAGTCTTTATTTATCTGTTTGATAAGCCTTTCCACGCTTTCCTCATCCTGTTTCTCTGGCATCCAGGATACGCCGCTGATTTCGGTCGTCAGATCCCACTCGTCTTTCGCCGCGTCATCCTTGATATCATATCCATAAAAGCATACCTTTCCTTCAAGGCCTGCATATTCTTCTGCCTTTGTCGCCCAAACATAGTCAAACTCATCAAATTCGTTTAACACCTCACGTTCAAAAGAATCCGGGAGTTCTTCAAACTCCGTCCCGATGTATTCCAGATATTGTGTCAGACTGTTTTCCTTCGCCTGGCCGCCCCCGATATCAAACATCCCATCTTTTTTCTCCGTATGGTTTCCGCCCGGTCTGGAAAGCACAAATACTCCGGCGCCCACTGCGCAGAACAAAAGAACGATAACCATGGCGATCATCATCGGCTTCTTTGAAGTGTGTTTCTCCTTATCTGTCTGGAGATGTGGAGCCTGCGGCGCTTCCTGCGGTTTTCCGCAGAAACTGCAGAATTTCGCTCCATCCTTTATTTCTCTGTTGCAAAACTGGCATTTCATCGCTTCTTCACCTTATCCTTCTTTCATTATTGTCATGATGTTGGGGGCAAAAGATGCCATCTTGATTGTTCCGCATAATGTGCTCCCACAATCAAGCATCTAGTTATTCTACCCCCAGATATCGATCGATCCCATCCGCAATCCCTGTGGCAATCTTCATTTGATATTCTTCCGTCGCCATCAGCTGATCCTCCTGAGGGTTTGTCATATATCCCATCTCAATGATGGTCGTCGGTACCTGCGCCCAGTTGATGCCGCTCATGGTATCTGTTTCCCAGACCCTTTCATATCGCGCCCCGGTGGATGCGACCGCACAGTCAAGGACGCAGTCCGCCAGAGCCCTGCTCTGCGAATACAAAGCACCATTATAAGGGTTTGCGGCGGTCTGGCAGATCGTCATCATCCCGCTTGCGCCGCTGGAAGACGCGCCGTTTGCATGTACGCGGATAAACGCGTGCGCTCCGGCGTTGTTCGCGACCTCCGCCCGCTCCGCATTGGAGATGTCGACGTCGTTCGTCTCCCGGATCATCAGCACCTCATAGCCTCTCCTCTGAAGCTCGTCTCGCAGCTTTAGGGACACCTGGAGCGTAAGCTCATACTCTGGAACTCCCGTCGCCACGCCGCTGGTCCCCCCGGCAACCTTCGCTTTTGTCTCATATGCTCCGGGTCCGACCGGTTCCTGTTCGCTGTTCCCATGCTGCTGATGCCCTGCGTCGATGGCGATCAAAAATCCGTTCGCCTTCGGCTCCGGCTCTTCTATTTTTCCTTGGTCCTCCGGATTCTCCGGGTTCTCCTGTCCCGTTTCCCCCGTTTCGCCGATCAACTCCTTCATTTTTTCCTTCGGGTCGATCTCTGGCTCTTCCTCCTGCTTCTCTTCCTTTTGGACGCTTTCCTTTTTCTCTGTCTTCGACTCCTTGTCGTCCTGCCCGCCGCAGCCTGTCAAAAGCGCCGCGATCACAAACAATAGTACTAAAAACTTTCCCGCCTTTTTCATATCTTTTGCCCTCGCCCTTTAACCGATTTTCATATGACGCCTGATAACGAACCGTCAAAGTAAAATATACCGCAAACACCTGCCTCTGTCAATTACACCATCCTCCTCCCATTAACATTTCCTTGGCTTCTGTCGATATGTATTATATATTACGACATCAGGATTTCACGAACGAAAAGGGCAACGCGCCAAAACATAAAAAACACAGGAGGAATATTGAATGAACATCAATCCTTATGATCTGACCCCTCGCATGACGCCTTCACATGAAAAAGAAGACCTTGTTGAAAAGCTGAGCCTCCCCCGCACCATCCACCTTGTTCCTTTGGATATCGTGGACGGTTTTGAGGTTCGTCCCGGATTTTATGAAATCAACGGTGCGACCGCAATCCCGGGCGGCGTCAATTTTACAGTACACTCCCAAGGTGCAACTTCGATCGAGCTTCTTTTATTCCACAGGACAGAGGATGAACCTTACGCCGTTCTTCCTTTCCCGGAGCACTACCGGATTGGGAATGTATATTCCATGATCGTGTTTAAACTAAACATTGAAGAATTTGAATACGCCTACCGGGTAGACGGACCTTACGATCCCCAAAAGGGTTTGATATTTAACCGTAACAAATATCTTCTCGACCCTTATGCCAAAGCGGTCACCGGACAAAGCACCTGGGGCGCCACATCCCCCTACGGCCAGCACTACAAGGCCCGCGTGGTAAAGGATGATTTCGACTGGGCTGACATGAATCCGCCTCTTCTGCCCACGGAGGATCTCATCATCTATGAGCTTCATGTGCGCGGCTTCACGAAACATGAGTCTTCCAATGTGCTGTACCCCGGTACGTTTGCCGGATTGATGGAAAAGCTTCCTTATTTGAAAGAGCTTGGCGTAAACGTCGTGGAACTCATGCCAATCTTTGAGTTTGACGAGATGCAGGATTACCGTGAGGTAGACGGGGAAAAACTATACAACTACTGGGGATATAATACGGTCAGCTTTTTCGCCCCGAATACAAGCTATTCGGCGAGCAAGGAATATAACCGGGAAGGAAATGAGCTGAAAAATCTAATCCAGGTCTTTAACCAGAATGGTATTGAAGTCTACCTGGATGTTGTCTTCAACCATACGGCCGAGGGAAATGAACACGGCCCCTTCTTCTCATTTAAGGGGTTTGACAATAACATTTACTATCTTCTGACACCGGATGGATATTATTATAATTTTAGCGGCTGCGGCAATTCTCTGAACTGTAACCACCCCATCGTGCATCAGATGATACTGAGCTGTCTTCGCTACTGGGTTACCACCTACCATATCAACGGATTCCGCTTCGACCTTGCCTCCATCCTGGGGCGCAATGAGGACGGAACCCCCATGAACAAGCCGCCTCTGCTCCAATCGCTTGCTTTTGACCCCATTCTGGGGGACGTCAAACTGATCGCCGAGGCGTGGGACGCGGACGGTCTGTACCAGGTTGGTTCTTTCCCGTCGTGGAACCGCTGGGCGGAGTGGAACGGCCGCTATCGGGATGATATCCGTCGTTACCTCAAGGGCGACGACGGCATGGCGCAGGCCGCCGCCTTCCGTATGGCGGGTTCCCGCGATATCTACGAGGCGAGCCATCGCCAAAATGCATCCGTCAACTTTATCACATGCCATGACGGATTTACGATGTACGACCTGTTTTCCTACAATCAAAAACATAACGAGAAAAACGGCTGGAACAACACAGACGGTGCGAACGACAACAACAGCTGGAACTGCGGTGTTGAAGGTGCGACGGACGATCCCTTGGTCGTCACGCTGCGGCGCCGTATGATCCGCAATGCGTTTACCGTCCTCATGTGCAGCCGAGGAATCCCTATGTTCCTTGCTGGGGACGAGTTCGGCAATACCCAGTTCGGCAACAACAACGCTTATTGCCAGGACAATATTACCTCTTGGCTCGACTGGCGTCTTCTGGACAGGAACCGGGACATCTTCAACTTTTTCAAGTATATGATCCGTTTCCGCAAAGAGCATCGTATTCTCCGCACAAACATCAGCGGCGGCACCTGCGGATTCCCGGATACCAGTTTCCATGGCGTCACTCCCTGGCAGGGAGAATTCCATTCCTACGACCATTATGTGGGAGTCATGTTTGCCGGCCAGGATAAAAACACAGGCCCCCAGATCATCTATGTTGCTTCCAACGCTTACTGGGAACAGATGGACGTCACGCTTCCCGAACTGTCGTTTTCCATGTGCTGGGAGATCGCTGTAGACACTTGGGAAGAAACCCAGGACGCTATGCCTAAACGGCTGTCCGGCTCCCACGTCTTTGTCCGCCCCAGAAGCGTCATGGTATTTGTCGGGAAATAATTCCACCTGTGCGGTTGGAACTGCGATTCATAGCAGCCCACCGCACAGGTGGAATTAATTATGCACTGATGGCATTTCCTGTATATAGCTGATAATATTTTCCTTTTTCTTCGATCAGCTGATCGTGTGTGCCTCGTTCGATGATCCGCCCTTGTTCCAGTACCATAATACAATCGGAATTGCGGACCGTAGACAGCCTGTGGGCAATCACGAACGTGGTCCGCCCGTTCATCAGCTTATCCATGCCATCCTGCACAATCCGTTCGGTCCGGGTATCGATCGAGCTTGTCGCCTCGTCCAGAATCAGCACCGGCGGGTCTGCGATGGCCGCCCTGGCGATGGCAAGGAGCTGCCTCTGCCCCTGGCTTAAGTTCGCCCCGTCCCCGGTCAGCATGGTATCGTAACCGTTCGGGAGCCTGCGGATGAAGCCGTCGGCATTGGCAAGCTTTGCCGCTGCGATCACTTCCTCATCCGTTGCGCTTAGCTTCCCATAACGGATATTCTCCTTCACTGTGCCGGTAAACAGATGTGTATCCTGGAGCACGATTCCCAGCGAACGCCGCAGATCATCCTTCTTGATTTTATTAATGTTGATCCCATCGTAACGAATCTTTCCGTCCTGAATATCATAAAATCGGTTAATCAGATTGGTGATCGTGGTCTTCCCGGCTCCCGTGGAGCCTACGAACGCGATCTTCTGTCCCGGCTCCGCGAAAAGCTTCACGTCATGGAGCACCATTTTGTCATCCGTATATCCAAAATCTACTCCATTGAACACCACGTCGCCCTTTACCTCCACATAATCCACGCTGCCGTCCGCCTGGTGAGTATGCTTCCACGCCCACCGTCCGGTCCTCTCCTTTGTCTCTGTAAGACCGCCGTCTGTCTCCACCGCGTTTACCAGCGTTACATAGCCGTCATCCGTCTCCGGCTTTTCATCCAGCAGGCGGAAAATCCTGTCCGCGCCCGCAAGCGCCATCACTACGGAATTAAGCTGCATGCTGATCTGGTTGATCGGCATACTGAAACTCTTGTTAAACGTCAGGAAGCTTGCAAGCCCTCCGATTGTAAATCCACCGAATCCGTTCAGCGCCAGAAGGCCGCCCACAATCGCACAGATCACATAGCTGATATTCCCAAGCTGGGCGTTGATCGGTCCCAGCACGTTTGCAAACGTATTCGCCTTATCCGCGCTCTCGAACAAATTTTGATTCAGCTCTTGGAAATGTTCCTTGCTCTCTTCCTCGCGGCAGAAAACCTTTACCACCTTCTGTCCGTTCATCATTTCCTCGATGAAACCGTTCAGCGCTCCCAGATTCTTTTGCTGTTCACGGAAGTACTTCCCGCTGTACGACGCCGCGGTCCCGGAGCACTTAATCATGACTCCCACCATAGCAAGCGTGAGCAGCGTCAACGGAATACTTAGGATCAACATGCTGATAAGTACACTGACTACCGTAAACGCGCTGTTGATGAACTGCGGGATACTTTGGCTTATCATCTGCCGCAGCGTGTCGATATCGTTGGTGTAGATCGACATAATATCGCCGTGCGCATGGGTGTCAAAATACTTGATCGGAAGCTTCTGCATATGTGCGAACAGATCGTTCCGCAGATCCCGCAATGTTCCCTGCGTCACGTTAATCATGATCCGGTTATGAAGATATGCGGAAGCCACGCCGATTGCATAGAACACAGCGACCCTGCCGATTGCACGCGCGAGCGGTCCGAAATCGGGATGCTCTGTCAGCAAGAACGGCGTGATATAATCGTCGATCAGATTCTTGGTAAAGAGCGTCCCCTGGACATTTGCCAAAACGCCTACACAGATAAATACAAATACAAAAAAGCAGTGTATTTTATAACTCCGAAATACATATTTCATGATACGCGCGAATAACTTACCCGGATTCTCCACCTTCGGTTTCGCCCCGCGCATGCCGCGCCTACCATGCATTCCCATTGGTCCAGGCATATCTATTCACCTCCCTTTTCGTCAAAATCGCCGCCGCCCTTGGTCTGGGATTCATATACCTCACGATAGATCTCATTTCCTGCAAGCAGCTCCTCATGGCTTCCGAACCCATTGATTCGTCCCTCTTCCATAACGATGATCCGGTCCGCCTTCTCTACGCTGGATATCCTCTGGGCAATCACAATCTTCGTTGTGTCCGGTATCTCCTCGGCAAACGCTTTCCGTATCTTCGCATCCGTGGCCGTATCCACCGCGCTGGTACTGTCGTCCAGTATCAGTATCTTCGGCTTCTTAAGGAGCGCCCTGGCGATACATAGCCTCTGCTTCTGGCCGCCGGATACGTTATTTCCGCCCTGTTCAATATAAGTATCATATCCATCAGGCATCTTCTGGATAAATTCATCCGCACACGCCTGGCGGCAGGCTTCCACACATTCCTCACGTGTGGCTTCCTTATTGCCCCATCGCAGGTTTTCCAGGATCGAGCCCGAAAACAACACATTATTCTGCAGCACGACCGCCACCTCGTTACGCAAAGTCTCCATATCATACTTGCGCACGTCCAGACCGCCTACCAAGACTTCGCCCGCTGTCACATCGTACAGCCGGCTGATCAGGTTCACTAAGCTGGTTTTCGCACTTCCGGTGCCGCCGATGATCCCGATCGTCTCCCCGGCACGGATGCGTAGGCTCACGTCTTTCAATACCGGTTCCTTGGAATCCTTATTGTACGCGAAATCCACATTGCGAAATTCGACACTTCCGTCCGCCACTTCAAAAATCGGTTCCTCCGGATTCTTCAGATCGCTGACTTCATTCAACACCTCCGAAATACGCTTCATACTCGCCATACTCATCGTAATCATGACGAATACCATGGATAGCATCATAAGGCTCATTAAAATATTCATACAGTAGGCAAGAAGACTCATCAGCTCGCCTGTCGTCAGGCTGTCCGCCACAATCATCTTCGCCCCCAGCCAGCTGATTAGCAGGATACAACTGTACACAGTCGTCTGCATGATCGGCGCGTTGTAAACCAGGTTCTTCTCCGCCTTCAAGAAAATCTTATAGATATTTTCGCTGGCGCGCCGGAACTTACCCGTCTCCTCTTCCTCCCGCACATAAGCCTTCACCACGCGGATCGCGGAAACATTCTCCTGCACGGATGCATTCATATCGTCATACTTGGGAAACGCCTGCTGGAAATAACGGGTCGCTTTATTCATAATATAGAACAAAATAACCCCCAGTATCACGACCGCCACCAGGTAAATGCTTGCCAGACGTGCGTTGATGTAAAATGCCATCGCCATCGCACAGATCAGGCTTACCGGAGCCCGTGTGAACATCCTGAGCACCATCTGGTACGCATTCTGGATATTTGTCACATCCGTTGTAAGCCGTGTCACCAGCCCTGCGGTACTGAATCTGTCGATGTTAGAAAATGAAAATGTCTGTATGTTGTTGAACATTGCCTCTCTTAAGTTCCTTGCAAAACCTGTCGATGCCTTAGCGCCGAATCTTCCACCGAGAAGTCCTGCTATGAGCCCTAAGGCCGCGGCCGCTACCATGACGGCGCCGATTTTATAGATATGCCCGATATCTCCTGCGTTAACTCCGTAATCGATGATCGATGCCATCAAGAAGGGAATCACCATTTCCATAAGCACTTCCCCGATCATGCAAAGCGGCGTGAGTATCGATACTGTCTTAAATTCCTTGACTTCCCGCAAGATCGTCCGTATCATCTGCACCTTCGATCTCCTCCTTCCTTATAAAACCTATCGCTGATCTTCTCTTTTACACCTACAGTTTTCAAACAGATTTGCCTCCAGCTTACGCAGCACCTCATAGAATGTCTGAAGCTCTTCTTCTCCAATCCCCCGCATGAGTTGGCTGTTCAGCTCCTCTATGATACCTTCGATCGATTCCTGGGCATAAATTCCCTTCTCAGTTAAAACCACCTTCTTCAGCCGCGCGTCTTGTTCGACTGATTCTCTGCGAAGATATCCCTTTTTCTCCATAAGCTGAATGATCCCCGTGACCGTCGACCGTCCGATGGAAAAGTTCTTCTCAATATCTCTCTGAAACACATCGCTCCCGCGTCTCTCATAGAGATACCGGATGATCCAGCCGTGCATCAGCGTGATCTCATCAAGCCCAGCCTTCTCTACACCGGCAGACAACCTTTTCTTGAATCCGTGGTCCAGCCTGTGGATTGAAAAGCCTATCCCTTTTTCACATTCTTTCTTGTTCATCTGCTTTCTTCTTTCCTCCTGCATCCTGTCCCCTGTCGGGGAATCTGTTTGCTCCCGAATTGTTCTGTGTCAAACTGTTCGGTCATAAATTGTTCGGTGCAGAACATATTTTACTCTAAACATAAATAAAGTCAAGTGTTTTTTCCTGATTTCACAAAGTTTTCATATTTAGCCTTTTCTTATTTGCTCTCTGCCATCTTACTTCTCATCCACACCAATAGATCCTCGTACACATCTTCCCGGTCCGTTTCGTTGAGGATCTCATGACGGTCATTTTCGTAGAGTTTGATCTGCACGTCACGGATTCCCGCTTTTTGGTATGTCTCATAGACATACTTCACACTTTTTCCGAAATTGCCTACCGGATCATCCGCGCCCGCGACCAGAAAAAGCGGCAGTTCTTTCGGGATCCTGACAATATTCTTCTTGTCCTGCAAGAACTGGATTCCGCGGAACATATGATAGTAGGCATTGATCGTGAAACGGAACGTACACCAGGGATGCGCCCGGTACGCGTCCACGATCTTCTCGTCCTTTGTCAGCCAGTCCTTATCCGTACGCGCCGGCTCAAACCGTTTGTTATAAGAGGAAAACGCCATGTTGTCAATGAACTTGCTCCGGTAAGACCATCCCCTAAATGCCGCTATGATCCGGCAGAGCATTCTTCCTGCCGCAAGTTCTGCTGCCGGATGCGAGCCTGTCCCCATCACGATCACACCGGAAAGTCCTTTTCCGTATAACTCCATATACTGGCGTATCAAAAAAGAACCCATACTGTGTCCAAGCATAAAATACGGCGTTTCCGGATATTTCTTCTGCATGATCTCCCTGAGCTTATGAATATCCCCGATCACATATTCATTCCCCATCGTCTCATGGAAATACCCCAGATATTCATCTCCCCTTACAGATGCCCCATGGCCCAGATGGTCGTTCCCCACCACCGCGAATCCTGCCTTGCACAGAAAGCGCGCAAACTCATCATATCTATCGATATACTCCACCATTCCATGGGAAATCTGCAGAACTGCCTTCACCTTGCCGGCCGGCCTCCACTCAATAGCATGGATCTGCGTCACGCCATCCCTTGACAAATAGTTCCATTCCTGTTTCATATCCGTTCCTCCTTATCTTACACTTTTACATATTTCTGTTTTAAACTTTTCGGTTTCTCAGGTAACGTAAGCCGCAACGCACCATGATCTACTAACGGCTGAACAAGCTGCCCCATAGTGTACGTACGGGATTTTCCCGTAAATGCAATCAGCTCTGCACGAGTTCTCGGCACACTGCAGAATTCAATGATCGCCTCCGAAATCGAAACATTTTCGGGATAATACCCATTTTTCATTGTCACCTTAAATTCGCCATGGCGAACAGAAAAAATCGGAGCCGGAAGTCCAGCGTTTAAAAATTCACTGCGCATAGTAGGAATCCCGGAATACCGATTCTCCGTTATTTTTAAAAGTTCTAATATATTTGCAAGTACGGCGTTTCTCGTCTCCGGGCGAACCTTACCAAGAGCGTCAATCGTAAGCTTACCATATAACCCGCCGCTATTTACGATCTCCATACGGTCACGATACATTTCAATACGTATCGGCACATTCTCCGTATGCACGCTATAATCACGATGTACCAAGGCATTTAGAATCGCCTCCCGTACAGCCTTGACGGGATATTCCGGCTTATCAGTCCTGCGGCCGTTATCATCAATAATGGTTTTTGTACGGGAATTTTTCCGCACAAATTCAACCGCTTCCTCCAGCATGTCCGGAATCGCCCCTGTAATACGCTTGTTATCTATGAATCTTGCGCCGTCGTCGCCGACTGTTCCTTGCTCCGTGCCGGGAAGAGATACCGCCGTAATACATAGCTGCGGGAAATATGCCTGGGGATATTTTGAAAAGGACATGATTCCTGCAAGCGTCGGAACATGATTGATTTTTATACCCATTAATTCCAATATTTCTTCATCCGAAACATTCTCCGCCAGGTTTCTCCGTTCCGCTTTTACAGCAGACAGATAGTCTTCCACCCGGTTTTCATCAAACAGCTGCAGCCGAATGTTATCAACAGTACGAATGTCATCACGGATTCTTTTTCGGAACGCCTCGTAACTGTAAATCTCGTATTCACTCATCAGTTCATCCGCCTCACCTACCCGGACATAAGAACCCTTAATGCGTCCTACCCCTTTATAGAAAACCGGCCGTTCAGAAATATCCGCTCCCGGGATTTCCGCCGACACAATAATCTTGCCGTCCAAATCACACATCGTAAACAATGCACGAACTACCGGTTCCATCTGTTTACATTGTTCCGTCACCTTTTTCTGTAGATCCTGTGCATCATAAACCCCTTTGATTTCATAATTATCTTTTTCATCTACTCCAAAGATTAAAATCCCGCCTTCATCCTGATTGGAAAAAGAGGAAAGTGTATCAAACAGCCTGGTCGGACACCCGTACTCAGCAGCTTTTAATTCCACTGTCTGCGTTTCAGCTTTCAACACTTTTATATCCCGAACAAGTCTCTTAAGCTCCTCTGCCTGCATATCCAGAACCTCCTACATTATTTCCTATTCTTATCATATCCAACAAAAAAACACTTGTCAAGTTTTGATAATCATTTCTCAACTCTTGACAAGTATTTCTGTCATCTTGATAACTAATATTCAGTTTTTGTTATCTATTCTCCTATTCAGCTTTAACATTCACGCGCCAATGCTTTTAGCAACAGCACATGATATTCCTCATCCTGAATAATCCGTCTCAGCACTGCGTTAACACAGTCGTCGTCAATCATCTTAATATGCATATGGTACTGCTTAATCGCATCTTCTTCCGCCGCTATGTCTGCTTGCAGCATCTTCCCCACATGTTCTGGGATCGTCAGGTATTCCGGCGTCCACATTCCAGGCCGCCCGTTATACGGTCTTGCGACAAAATCCACCTTTCCGCCCAGCAGACAGATCAGCTCGCCCAACTTCTGCAGGTGCATCATTTCCGCAACCGCGATTCCCAGAAGCGTCTTCGCCATAGGACATCTTTCATGGGAAATGCGGTTCTCATTGTTAATGTACTGCGTGATTGCGGACAGCTCCGACACGGGCCCGCAGTAATCTACGCTCAGCAGGTTCGCATAAGCCGGATTCTTCCTCCTCACCTGGATCGGCGGATAAGGCAGATCCATCATGATCGGTTTTACGCCTGCAAAACTGCAAGTATTTGTCAGACATGCTTCATTTCGTTCCATTTGGCACAACATCTCCATATTATCTCATTTACTTGATGATATGCAGACGCAGCGAAAACATACCGAATATTGTTACCTGTTCTCCAATTTTACATAATCCCTGTACGGCGCGAGAGGCATATACGCCGGACGGATGATTTTATCCACGTTCTTCAGCTCCTCCAGCCTGTGCGCGCTCCATCCCACGACACGCGCCGCGGCAAACAACGGTGTGTAAAGCTTCTCGGGAATCCCCAGCATACTGTAGATCAGCCCGCTGTAAAAGTCAACGTTCGCATTGACGCCTTTATACATCTTCCTCTTCTGCGCAATGATCTCTGGCGCCATATGCTCTACCTTTTCATACAGGGCATATTCTTTGTCATATCCCTTTTCCTTGGCAAGCTGCTTCACGAAGACTTTCAGGATCTCCGCCCTTGGGTCTGAAACAGAGTAGATCGCATGTCCCATTCCATAGATCAGCCCCTTCTTATCAAACCGCTCTTTGTTCAGCAGGCCTTCCAGATAGTCCCGAACTTCATCGTCGTCCTCCCAATCCTTCACTTCCTGCTTCATATCAGAAAACATCTGGGTCACCTTGATGTTCGCGCCGCCGTGCTTCGGTCCTTTTAGGGAGGCCATCGCCGCCGCCATCGTAGAATATGTATCTGTTCCAGAAGATGTGACTACATGAGTAGTGAATGTTGAATTGTTACCTCCGCCGTGATCCATATGTAGGACCATCGCCATATCAAGAAGAGTTGCCTCCAGATCTGTGTACTTCTTGTCCTCCCGGAGCATCATCAGGATATTTTCCGCCATAGACTTATCTTCATCCGGCGAATAGATAAACAAATCCTCACCTCGCCGATACTTATACGCATGGTAGCCGTAGACCATCATCATCGGAAACTCGCTGATAAGGTTCAAACACTGGCGTAACACGTTCGGAATGCTGGTGTCGTCCGCCTTAGCGTCGTATGAGTACAGGTTCAGGATCGAACGCGACAGGCTGTTCATCATATCGCGGCTCGGCGCTTTCATGATCACATCCCGCACAAAATTGGGCGGAAGCGTCCGCCTCTCGGAAAGCGTCTCTTTAAAATCCTCAAGCTGCTTCACGCTTGGCAGATCGCCGAAAAGCAGCAAATACGCTGTCTCCTCAAATCCATACCTCCCTGCGTTCAAAAAACCGCTTACCAGATCCTTAATATTATATCCCCGGTAATACAGATTCCCTGGACACGGGATCTCTTTGCCGTCCACCACCTTCTTCGCACATACATCAGAAATATTCGTAAGTCCGGCAAGCACGCCCTTCCCGTTCAGGTCACGCAGCCCCCGTTTCACCTCAAACTTTGTATACAGCTCCTTATCAATCTCATTGCACTTCTCAGTAAGTTCCGCCAACTCTTTTATTTTCGGTGTGATATCAAACAACACCTCATCCAAATCCTTTACCTGAGCCATCCTTCATCTCCCCTTTCTTTACATCATGTATGATACCAAGGTCAAAAAGCATAAACTACAGAGTGCTTGCACCCGAGTGGTTTTATGGCTTAATGCCCCGCCCCGATATGAGGATAACCGTAGAGCGCCAGCTCCGCGATATCCGAATATAGGGTAGGATTGTTTCGTGCTCTGCATTTCCACAATCCGTGTGCTATCTTTTGCTCTCAGAAGCAATGTATTTGTCTATTATACTAAATCGACAAGGAAAACGCAATCGCACAATTCTGACATTTTTATTAAATTGTCACTATTATTGTTATTCGCAGCCACGCTAAAGTTACAGCCAGACTCGTC
Organism: Coprococcus sp.; assembly: GCA_022793995.1. GTDB lineage: Bacteria > Bacillota > Clostridia > Lachnospirales > Lachnospiraceae > Allocoprococcus. Next base: position 52,471 of record JAAWDY010000014.1, on the reverse strand, counting down.
ATGCTTGCATGTAAGAGTCTGGCTGCAACTCTAAATCCGGTTTGCAAAGCGGGAACTCAGCCCACATTCCTTTCTGCCATCCCCCTTTTTTAGGCGCCTCCACTGCTCCTTGGTACACCAAAAAAGAGGATGCGCAAAAAACTGTGCATCCTCATCGAAAATATCAAGTATAAAAGTTCTTGGCTCTTGGCTTTCGCCTAAGGGATTAATTTCCAGTCGGAATATATGGACGAATTGCCCCTGCCACACTGCTGATCGGCATTGTCTGAAGCCAGATATGTCCCGGCCCGGTGATGACCGTGTTGAAAAAGCCTTCGCCGCCGAATACTTTATTCTTAAGCCCCTGCACAGTCTGAATATCCAGCTGGCAGGTAGCGGACATCGCCGCAAGATAGCCGGAATCAATGATGATCTGCTGGCCCGGCTGGAGGTCATATTCCACTACGTGTCCGTCAAATTCCGCAAACACGATTCCGTTGCCGGACACTTTCTGCATGATAAACCCTTCTCCGCCGAACAGCCCTGAAGCCACCTTTTTGTGGAAATGCACCGCAAGATTCACGCCCATCTCTGAGGCCAAGAACGCCTTTTTCTGGAATATATATTCCTGACCCGGTCCCACCTGGAATGCTTTAATGGTTCCCGGAAAACTTGACGCAAAAGCGATAAGCCCCTCGCCGCCCTGTGATGTGTAAATATTCTGGAACAATTTTTCTCCGGAGAACATCCTCCCGATCGCCTTTCCAGCTCCGCCGTTGCTGGTCGTCTCCATCTTCATATTCGGCGACATCCATGCCATAGCTCCCCCTTCCGTCAACATCTGTTCCCCAGCCTCAAGCTGGCAGATTACTACGGGTAATGTTTCTCCTTGAATCTGGTATCGCATAACGATCTCCTCCTTACATTTTTCCAACTGTATGGTTGCCATTCATGGCAGGTTTTGCGAATTTTGGTGGGATACCGTAAGTCGCAACTTCAACCAGACAGATGGAATTTGATCTATTACATCAGCCCGCGCACAATATCCGCAAGCCGTGCAAACTCCTCCAGTGTCAGAGTCTCCCCCCTGACGTTCTCGTCTTTTCCCAAGAGACGCACCGCTTCAGCCGCCGCCTCCTTCGTAAGATTCATCTCAGACGAATTTTTCATCCCGTTCACAAGCGTCTTTCTTCTCTGGTTGAACGACGCCCGGACGATACGGAACATCAGCCGCTCATCCTGTACCGCGACCGGTGGCCGCTCGTGCCGTGTAAGACGAATGACAGCGGATCCCACCGCGGGACGGGGCATAAAACAGTTCGGCGGTACGTTAGCCGCAATATACGGTTCTACATAGTACTGGACAGCGAGGGACAGCGCCCCATAGCTCTTACTCCCCGGCTTTGCCTGCATCCGCTCCGCCACTTCCTTCTGTACCATAACCGTCATATTTTCAAATGGTACATGCCCTTCTAAAAGTCCCATGATGATCGGCGTTGTGATGTAGTACGGCAGATTCGCCACGATCTTGATGGGCCGGCCGCCGTTCTCCTTTTGCACCAAAGCCTCGATATCCAGTTTCAGAATATCTTCATGGATCACGGTCACATTTTCATAATCCGCAAGGGTATCCGCCAGGATCGGGAGCAGAGCGCCGTCGATCTCCACCGCGGCGACCTTGCGCGCCGCACATGCAAGGTACTGCGTCATCGTGCCGATCCCCGGCCCAATCTCCAGCACAAAATCCTCTTCCGTGATTCCTGCCGCGGAAATGATCTTATCCAGTACATGCGGATCGATCAAAAAATTCTGCCCGAATTTCTTCTGGAAATGAAACTGATATTTTTTCAAGACCGCAATTGTGTTCTGCGGATTTCCTAACGTCGGTTCTCCCACCTCGTCCTCCTTGCTTCCGTCTGCGGGTCTTTTGTCCCGCTTTCATCCTCCTTTGCAGCTCTCATATAGATGCCACTCGGATTGTTCCGCGCTTTGCGCTCTCACAATCCGCCCCCATTTTCGGATTTCGCGCGGCATCCGCCCCGCTTTCATCCTCATATCGGGGCGGGTCATTAATCCTTAAAACCACTTGCGTGCGAGCACGCAGTGGTATTAAGGGTTATGACCCTGGCATCTATACATTATTTTAGCATTTTTCTCTGTCACGTCAATCACTTCTTCCGGTGTGACTTCTTTAATTTCAGCAATTTTTTCCACCACATAAGAAAGATAGGATGATTGGTTACGTTTTCCTCTAAACGGCTCCGGCGCCAGGTATGGGCAGTCTGTCTCCAGCAAAATGGAGGTGAGAGGTACTGCCTCCACCACTTCCCTAAGCTTTCGGCTGTTCTTAAACGTCACCACGCCGCCTACCCCAATATAGAATCCCATTTTCACATATTCTATCGCCAGCTCCTTTGAATACCCAAAACAGTGGATGACTCCGCCCAGCCCCCTTCCATACTCCTGCATAACGGCCAAGGTATCTGCCGCCGCGTCCCGGCTGTGAACCAGCACCGGAAGCGTTGTCTCCCGAGCAAGGTCAAGTTGACGGATAAACCATTTCTTCTGTACCTCGCGCGGCTCGATGTCCCAATGATAGTCCAGTCCGATCTCGCCGACCGCCACGACTTTCTCCGCAGTGCACAGCTTCTTAAGCTCCACAATTTTCTCTTCATCAAGCGCTCCCACTTCATCCGGATGGATTCCCACAGCCGCATATACATGCGGAAAACGTTCCGCTAATTCCACGGCTTTTTGGCATCCCTCAAATGACGCTCCTACATTGACGATCGTTCCGACTCCGAGCCGCGGCATGGATTCCAGAAGCTCCTCCCTGTCTTTGTCAAACTGCTTATCATCATAATGGGCATGTGTGTCAAATATCATGTCAGTTTCCGCCTTTCACGCTTCCTTAACCCCACGCCTATTCGGCGATGGGGTTCATAAGGTGCCCTTCATGCTTCCGCATTCAGGACCCCTTAATCGAATTGCCTAATCGGCAATATATTTCACAATGTACATTTTTCAATTATGCATTCATGGACGTCTTTCTTTTTATCATAATTGATCGCTATAAGAAGGATATCGCCAGTATAACTCCTGAGCCATTCCACATATTTCCTGTCTTCGCTCTGTTTCATAGCCCCTTCCGCCACTGCATTTGCATCCATCTCCCATGTGTTCTTCACAGGCTCTTCCGAACGGTTTAAAGCTTCCATAAGCCTTCCCCAGCCTCGTCATATAAGCCAATTCCACATACTCAGCCCCTTTGAAAAATCCACGCAGAAAGTCGAGATACTTCTTTTGTATCTCCGCATCCTCCTTCGCCAAACGGAACACGCTGTTGATAGCATCCTGAATTCCTTTGATAAAAATATTTACATGCGCTTTGTCAAACAGAAATCTCTGCACATCAAACCGGATCACATTGTGCTGGTTCAGATTTGTCTCATATATTTCTAACCGCCGGGCTTCTTCTTCCATCTCTTTAGCCGATATACATTGGGCCTGCTTCCACACTTTGAGCCTGGAAAAAAGCTCCTTTGAATCGCAGCCCTTGCTATAATAAGCAACAAGCATATCCGCTGCCATGGATTTCCCAAAACGTCGCGGACGGCTGACACACATATTTTTCCTTTATGTTTTCAGAACGCTGTTCGTATAATCAATCAACTTGCTTTTGTCCACATAAATCACTGATCTGCCGCTTCTTTAAACAACTGATTCCCCGGATTTACATATATTCCCATGACCTCACCTCTCTTCCTGTGCTTATCGGGTAGACAAAAATTTGTCCTTCAAAAGACTCAGTCATCTCTGCCAAAGTCCTTACAATGCAGGACGGTGTATAAAACGATCCACCTAACTTGCTTATCTTTATTAGTACCCGTCAAACCTACGGTTTCTTTGCAAGCTGTAAATCCATTGTATCATAGATCGTAATCTCGCCGCCGTGCCACTCGATCGCTTCTTTAATCTTAGCGAAAAAGTCCCTCCTTATCGTCTCCTCTATGGCGATATGATCTGAATACGTGCCGAGCAACGCTGTATATTCTTCTGCCTGGAACGTCCGCGTTCTGAAAAACAGTCTATACTGAATATCACGAAAACCATATTTCAGCGCCACAAACGCCCTGAGCCGGGCCTCCTCCTCTCCGTACTCTTCGGGGATTTCCTGTCTCTTATTGTAGAACTTATAATAATACTCGCCATAAATCTTTTGAATTTCCTCCATAAGATCGGGTCTGCCCTTATCAAAATACGGATGATTCGCAAATCTTGCAAATACCCCGCCGCTTTTTAGCATGGAGAAAACCTTAGGATACCCAATTTCCTCAGGCACCCAGTGAAAGGCGCTGGCAGAAAAGACCAGATCGTAGGTATCTTCTTCAAAATCGATATTTTCAAATTTATTTGTAACAACTGAGAAATTCGGATATTCTTTGAATTTTTCCCTGCAAAGTTCAGAGAAATGTTCCCCGTACTCTGCAGCCGTAAGCCTACACCCAGTCCGCAGGATGGGCTGCGTCGCCTGGCCGCCCCCGATACCGACTTCGACGACATTGCTCAGCTCATTAACCGGGATATAATCAAAAATCGCCTGGTATAACTCGCCTGTATACCCCGGCCGCATTTTTTCATATATATCAGATACCGTATCAAATGTCCATCCCAGTCCTTCTCTTTTTATCATACATCTACTCCCTGTGAATATACATTCTTGTCATTTCAGGCTCCCCATCTCCTTGTACCATGCAAAGAAATTCCCAGCCGTAACGCTCATAAAACGAGGTATGGTCTGTCACCAGATACAAGGTATCAATTCCTTTTTCTTTCATATCGGCACAGACATAATTCAGCAAAGCGCCAGCTATACCTTTACCCCGCTTGTCTTCCTCCGTGTAAACAGCGCAGACGTTTGGCGCAAGGTCTTTTCTATCATGAAAGTCATTCTCAATAACCCCTAACCCTCCGATAATCCTGCCGTCGCAGACCACCGTGTACCACTGGGGAAAAGGAGCTTTTCCAGCCAGGCACTCGTCCATGCTTTCTATGTACGCCGCTAAGGGAATATTCCACTTCTCATGGAACCACTGCGCCGCCTGCACCTTCATTTCCGGCTGGTCTGTAAGCCGTATGATCTTATACTCCATGCTTATTTTCTCCTTCCTTACAGTGACTTACTGCTCAATACTGTCAATAATGCTAAATATCTTTCTGTCCTGTTTTTAATATCCTCCTTGGACACCCCGTAATACATATACAGCTCCCGGGATATTTTCTTTAGCTTTTTCATCGTCTTCTTACTCGGCGCAGAATAGGACACACTGAAAAAATCCCACCGGAAGTCCATTTCCATTTCCAAATGTCCTTCCTTCATCTTAATCTCATAAACATGAAAATCCATAGGCATTTCATGGTCGGGGATATTGGCGGCCATTTCGCTTCGGAGCTGGATCCGGCGGTACATCTCTTTCAGCGATTCTTCGTCAAATGTTTCCGGCCGCTTAATTTCTCCTAGATCTCCTAATAGTTCGGGTCTGTGCATGATAATCAGGCTTTCTTTTGCGCCTTTATATTGATCTTTATATCTTTTCTGTGCTTTGGGAAGCTCGGCGGCATCGTATTTTCTTACCGCATATACGGCGACCGCCCTTAATGTATGCGGATTTGCACGGATTCCCTTTTCCGCCCTTTTCCGTCTGCAGTTGTAAATGCATTTCCTGACTCCTTCCTTTAGAGACTTCTTCGCTGGTCTGCCGGCTATAAAAATACTTGTCGGTCCGTCTGCGCCCCCTATAATTGAAACCTCTTTCTCCTTCATCCGCATATGCTCCTTAAGGTTTAAAAACGTCTTTTCCCACTACGCTGTAAAGATCCTTCCCCATCCTTTTTTCAAAATAATTTTTAAGCTTTAAATTATTATCCCATTTTTCCTGGGGATATGAACCATACCGCCGTCTTACATCGTCCATCCGTTCCTCAATATCCAGAACGCCGTTGGCGCCTGTGATTCCCCCACGGTCCAGGATTACACTTTTCTGCTTCCCTTAAAAGTTCTTCCGCTTCTTCTCTTGTCGGCAGCACGGACTTCCCCTCCTTTTTCCTGCTTTTAAACCAACGGATGCTTTCTGATCTGACCGCGAACAGAAATTCAGCTATTTCTGCGTATCTGTATTAAACGCAAGAGATCGTTGTACAAACCATCTTTATCCTCCAGGTCTATCATCAGCCATCTTTGTCCATTTCCTTCCTGCGTCTGCTTATAAATCTTTTGCAATTCGACCGTACATTCTGGAAGTATTGCCTCAACTTGCGTTTTTTGCTTTACTCCGACAACGATCATAACTGTAAAATAACTTTCTCTTGGATATAGGGTGCATAATGTTTTTCCAGCTTTTTTAAATTTAATGTTCCAACCCTTTTCCCAGCTGCATGAACTGTACTCTATTTTTTCATTACATTTATATATGTTCTTAATCTCCGAACAAAACTGTGTGAAAACAGGATTTCTAACATATTCGCCTATTTCCTCAATGGCAGGACAGATATTTTTGTCTTGTAAATCAATCATATTGACACCTTTCTAAATAAACAAACGGTAACTCATTATTGATGGTTTTATGTTTAAATATTTTGTATCCCCTTTTTTGATCTAACCGGATATTGTCTCCGCTACGCGTGCATTTAATATCGTCAAACAAAATTGCGCTATTCCGGCATAAAACTGGTAGATTTTCTATCCGTTTCATTGTATTATTATAGAGTTCAAAACATGAAATGTCAAATCACAAGGAGGCTGAGATTATGGATAATAGAGCGAGAAGAGATAACGGCATGGCGTATTTTTCGGATGAATCCGTCATAGAGGAACAGTTAAAGGTGAAACGTATCATCCGCAGGTACAATGAATGCATGCCATTTGACACAGAACAGGGAATGAAGTGCCTGGAGGAAGCAGGGATCATACATAAGGGAAGCATGTATTTTGAACCACCGTTCCATTGCGAATACGGGACGCATATTGAAGTTGGAGAAAACTTCTATACGAATGCCTACTGCACGATGCTGGATGTGGGCAGAATCACGATCGGAGACAACGTCATGTTTGGCCCTTTTGTTTCTTTATATACGGCGGGACACCCAATTCATCCACAAAGCAGGAAGTCCGGTTATGAATACGGGATACCGATCACGATCGGGGACCGTGTGTGGATTGGCGGAAACTGTGTCGTTATGCCGGGCGTTTCCATTGGTTCAGATACAGTGATCGGGGCAGGAAGCGTTGTGACAAAAGATATTCCCGCCGGGGTAATTGCCGCAGGCAATCCCTGTAAAGTAATCAGAGAAATTACCGAGGACGATAGAAAATATTATTACAAAGACAAGATGTTTGACGATGAAATCTGGGAGATTGTCAAAAATACAAAATAGAAAAGATAGACCCATCTGCCGCAATATCCGTTTCAGCTGCGCTTAGCAAAACAGCTGAAGCCTCCAGGTTTTCCTTCATGGTAAACCTGGAGACTTCATGTCATAGTGAAAATAGTGACTGCTCATAATCCTTACAATAATACTTTATATTCGTCCTGCCCTTTTGAATGATGGTGTGGCCCTCCTTTTCGAGCATTTCCCTTTGCGCCTCGATCCCGCCGGGATATTTCGGATTTAATTCTCCGTTCGCTTTAAGCGTTCTCCAGTAGGGCGTTTTATCATCTTTTCGCTGGTAACTTGCCCACGCGGCAATGGAAACAAATATTCCCGCGGTAATCGGCTCTGTAAAATCGGCGCCGCTTTGTTTTGCAAAATAATCCCGTATCATTCCTACTGTGAGTAGTTTTCCAAAAGGTACAAGGCGCATTACTCTGTCATAATCCATCGGCGGCGCAAAATACATCCTGTCTCCCCCATATTTTTTTATGCTCTTTTCATCCATGATCGTCTGAATTTTGGGCATATCTTTGCTGTCGTTAAGCATCGCGTTAAAATCTTTTTGATCTTCATTTGCCATAATCCAGCACCTCCTTATTCAGAGCATATCCTAAAAAGTATAGCTTTGCAATGAGACGGTTTCAAAAACTTTCTAACTGTGCGGCTGAAAATAGACCGCATTACTTTACCGCCTATTTAGTTATTTTTCCACCGCTTTAAAGTCGGGAACCATTCCAACATCCCCCTTCTCGCTTCTTCTTCGCTCATATCGGGATTCGCAGCCGCCATCTTGGGCACGCAGATCTCGATCATTTCTTCCATTGTGCCAGGAAAAGTAAAATCACCGTTTTCAAAGCAATACCTGCAGTACTCCTCATTTTTGCTTCCGTCGGCATTTGTTCCGTACAGTTCGTCTGTATCTCCCATCGGCATACCGCAGCACTGGCAAAATCTCTGGTTCATTTTGTTCATTTTGTTACCTCCGTTTTAAATGTGGTTAAACTTTATATATAACGATGTTGCTATGACATTTACTATAGCATATATATCCTGACACTGTATGTCATGTTTTAAATCCCCGAAAAAATAATTCTACCTGCGTGGTTGAAACCTCAAATTTCATTATTATATTTTTTCAAAAAGTGGTTTCAAGCCTCCTTTAATAGAACCCGCCACAAAGGGAGCGGTTACGCTTTTAACCATCCAGGATATTTATCACGCCTTTGACGATTGATATTAACCGTTTAAGGTAAAACTTCCTGGAAAATTTATTTTTTACTTGCCCATAGTTTTCAGCTTATGTATACTAGAAATAAGTACAGCATCTTTTAAGGAGGAGATTGAAAATGAAAGTATATGATACTGTCAATGATGTGGAACTGGAGGCCGACACACAAAAACTCGTCGACATCATGGTGGACGGACGGCAGGTGGACGTCTATCTGAAAGCTGAGAAGACGGACGACGACGGTTATATCACCTGGGATGTGGAGCACTGGTCTTCCATTGATAACAGACGTTTTATCCGCTGCTATTCTCTGAAGGGGAAAGTGCTGGGAGAGTCTACAGGCCATAACATGTATGACCTCCGCAACGAATTTAAGCCGGAGGAGGCGCTGAAGGTAGAACTCAGCTAACAAAACAAAAAACGCAAAAATATGCCGGGGTTATCGTATCATCATCACCATAGCCCCGGCGTATTTTTACGCATAATGTTCTCCTAACAAATCTCCGCGCCGGACGGCATCGCCTTCTCCGGCGTCATCAGTGCAAGATTCCCGTCCGCGTCCTCCGCGCAGAGCAGCATCCCTTCGGAGAGGACTCCTGCCAGCTTCGCGGGCTTTAAGTTCACAAGCACCATTACCTTCTTGCCGACCATCTCTTCGGCCGTGTAATGCGCCTTGATTCCGGACACGATCTGTTTCACCTGGCTTCCGATCTTTACCTGGGAGCAGAGAAGTTTCCGTGATTTCTTGACTTCCTCGCAGGCGATGATCTCGCCCACCTGGAACTGCATTTTCCCAAAATCTTCAAAGGTGATCTCCGGCTTTGCTTCGATGTCGATCACCGGCTCTTCCACCTTGCTTTCCGCCTGTTCCGGCTCAGAAGGATGAAGCTTTTCCACCTTTTCCAGAACTTCTTTGATATCCAACCGCTGGAACAGGATCTCCGGCTTATCCGTCACATGTCCGCCGCCGAGCTGCGCGAGAATCTTCTCAGACGTCTCCGGCATAAAGGACTCCAGCAGGCGCGCGCCTTCGGAAATACTTTGAATCAGGTTCCAGAGCACTGTCTCCAGTCGGTCTTTCTTATCCTCGTCCTTTGCCAGTACCCACGGCATCGTCTCGTCAATATATTTGTTGCAGCGTTTGAAGAGATTGAAGATCTCTGTGATCGCATCCGCCACGCGCAGATCTTCCATCTTCTTCTCCACAAGAAGCGGCGTACCGGATACGACCGCTTTCAGATCCGCGTCCACTTCTTCCGCCGCGCCTTTATCCGTAACAGTTCCGCCAAAATACTTGTTTGTCATGGAAACAGTACGGTTTACCAGGTTCCCCAGCGTATTCGCAAGGTCTGAATTCAGCCTTTCCACCATCAGCTCCCAGGAGATCACGCCGTCATTTTCAAACGGCATCTCGTGCAGGACGAAATACCGCACTGCATCTACCCCGAAGAAATCGACCAGCTCGTCCGCATAGAGTACATTGCCCTTGGATTTGCTCATCTTGCCGTCCCCCTGGAGCAGCCACGGATGCCCGAATATCTGCTTCGGAAGCGGCAGGTCAAGCGCCATCAAGAAGATCGGCCAGTAAATCGTATGGAAACGGATAATATCCTTCCCGATCAGATGCAAATCTGCCGGCCAGTTCCTATTGAACATTTCTTCACTGTCGTCCCCACAGTGGTACCCGATTCCGGTGATGTAGTTCGTCAGCGCGTCAAGCCATACATAGACCACATGCTTCGGATCAAAATCTACCGGAACTCCCCATTTAAAAGATGTACGTGACACACATAAATCCTGAAGCCCCGGAAGCAGGAAATTATTCATCATCTCATTCTTTCTCGATACCGGCTGGATAAACTCGGGATGACTGTTGATATGCTCGATCAGCCTGTCCGCGTATTTGCTCATCTTGAAGAAGTAAGCCTCTTCCTTCGCCGGCTGTACCGGACGTCCGCAGTCCGGACATTTGCCGTCCACAAGCTGGGACTCTGTGAAAAAGGATTCGCAGGGCGTACAATACATCCCTTCATAATACCCTTTGTAAATATCTCCCTTGTCGTACAATTTCTTAAATATCTTCTGCACTTCTTTCTCATGGTAATCATCTGTGGTACGGATAAATTTGTCATAAGACGTGTTCATCATATCCCAGATCCTGCGGATCTCATCCGCCACTCCGTCCACGAATTCCTTCGGAGTCGTTCCCGCTTCTTCCGCCTTCATCTCAATCTTCTGTCCGTGCTCGTCCGTTCCGGTCTGGAAGAACACGTCAAAGCCCCGGCTCCTCTTATAACGCGCGATCGCATCCGCCAGGACGATCTCGTAGGTGTTCCCGATGTGCGGTTTTCCGGATGTATAGGTAATCGCTGTTGTGATGTAATACTTTGGTTTGTCTGCCATTTTCTTTTCCCTTCCCCTGAATCCTTAAGTTTTCCCGATAGTTTTTCTGCATACCAGACTAGCACAAACAAACCAGTATTGTCAAGGAAAACCGCTTGTATAAGACAATAGGTTTTTTCATTTATAAAGCAGAATCTTTATAAATAATTTCTATCATTTCCGATGGTGTGACAATAAAATCACGTCTCGGAAAATGGCGGATATTTCCCGTAATCAAATATGCGTTATCATCTCTCTTTTCCATCCCAATTTCATAAAAAACAAGGTCGTCCATATCCACAAGAATTTGCCCTGTAGGACTTGGATTGACCGCTAAACCGAATTGACGGATCATCAGCAAAATTTTTTGAATCTGTTCGTTTCGTTAATAGAGAGGATATCAATACATTTGTATCAAATACCGCATAACACATCATCTTCCTGCTTTCCGTTCCTCCCTCGCCGCTTTGATTTCCATATTGATTTCATCCAGCGTCATTTCCGGAAGAGTTGCCGCTTCTGTCCGCATGCTATCAATTACACCTTTTGCTTCTTCTCTGGTCATTCTTGTTTCTGGAAGTACCGCCGGAAACGGAAGCCCTCTTACCATGCGGGTGCGCTCCATAAACATACGAAACGCTGTGTTCAAATCCATACCCATCGCTTCATAAATAGCAATACAGTCTTCTCTTAGAGTTTTATCCGAACGAAATTGGTTCAAAACCTGTTCTGCCATATTGTCTTCTCCTTTTCAACTACTTTTCTCATACATTTTAAATTATTTTGTATGCGTAGTATATCTTATTCAAAGCAAAAAGTCAATTCCAATTTTCATTCCCTTACCCAAACATTCCCCTTACCCAAACTCCTCCTCCCGATACCTCTCCAGAATATGGTGATACATCTTCTTCACCGCCGGCGCCATGAACCCCGGACTTAATGCCGCGATCCCGATAATCCTGCTCGCTTCCGGGCGGATACGGTAACAGTCCACCTCATACGGAATATCATTCATCACCAGCTCTGGCATCAGGCAGATCCCGAATCCCTTTTCCACCAACGCGACAGTCGAAAGGTCGTCCACTACATGGTATTTTGACTGAATGTGTAGAGAATTCGCCCGCAGGAAATTCTGGATATCCGCGTCCGTACAATCCCTCTGGGTGACAAAATGATAGCTCCGCATTTCCTCAATGTCCATATATTCGTCAGAGCCTTTTTTCTTCATTCCTTTGGGGAGCACGCACAGGAGCGGATCCCGGTAAAGCGGCTCGATGGGGATGTCCTTTGCACTGGAAACGGAGAGAAAGCCCAGGTCAACGACTCCGTTCTTAATCCAATAGAACACATCGTCATACGTCCCCTGGAATACTTCTACCGTAACGCCTTCGTATTTTTTATGGAAAGTCTGAAGGATTTCCGGCATCCAGTTCGTGCACACGCTGGAAAACACACCGATCTTTACCTTACCCTGCCTCAGCCCGTTCATCTCCGCGATCACCTGTTTTACGCTTTCATCGCTGTTGAGCACCGCATTAATATAAGGAAGAAGCTGCTCACCGCAGTTCGTTAAGGTGACACCTGACTTTCCCCTGGTGAGTACGGAAAATCCCAGCTCATTTTCCATTGAGGAGATGGCATGGCTGATCGCGGACGGCGTAAGCCCGAGGATTAAGACAGCTTCCATTTTCCATGATCTACCTCGAAGAGAGGCCAATAACAAGTCTCCACTGCCAGCTTGCAGATCTTCATGATATCGGAAGTCTCATACCGCCATCCCCTCGGGCAGGGCGCCATAATATTGAGGAAACTCGCCCCTTCCGTATAGATCGCCTTCTCAGACTTGGTATGATAAGCGGTGATCGGCGCCCCCATTCGTTCCGGTCCATACTCTGGAAACCCCTGTACGTGTTTTCCTGTTTTGAACGCCACGTCCGCTAACAAAAGCGCCGCTGTCTTCGCTCCCTGTCCGCCTCTTCCATGCCATCTGATCTCAAGTTCTCTTCCCATTGCCATTCTCTCCTTCACTCTATCGTTCCTTTACTTTCAGCATTTTTATCGTATGGCTGTACTTCATAATGATATCCACGGATTGTTTCGTACTTCTCACTTCCACAATCCCACCCATATTCGCATTCCCGTGTTGCTTCGCACCACTTCATGCTCATATTGAGGCGTGCAATAAAGCCTTCTTCTCACTGGCAAGCAAGCTTGCTGCGGGGTATTTGTCTACGCTCAGCGTGTTATCTGGCTTCGACCAGATACTTCTTTCTGCGTAGCATATCCTCAATGAGATTTAAGGTATCCTCGCAGTCCGCCTCCACGGTATGATAGTGATAGTGTGAGGTGATATTCATAAGCGGGCTGGACTTGCCGCTTCGGATATCCTCGATAAATTCCGCCACCCTCCGCCGGGAAGTGATGTGAAGAGGCGCTTCCATCCGCCCGTAAACCCGATGGTTCACCATCACATTTACAACTTCTCCGCCTAAGTCCACGATCGAACAAAGCTCGTCCTCCAGCTCATCTTCCGTATGGCTCACCTTGAAAATACGGCTCACTGTACGTGGTTCATTCAGGAGATACCCACGGTTCGTGGAAAGGATCTCGTGTCCCGAGGCCCGTATGAGCGCAATATCCTGCACGATGACCTGCCTGCTTACTCCAAACATCTCCGCCAATTCTTTCCCTGGAACCGGCTTTTTGCTCCTCTTTATCATGGAGAGCATCTCTTCTCTCCGCTTTGCACCGCCGCTCATCCTCCAATACCTCCTCTTTCAAAATTGCCGCCTGTGCGGTTGCGAAAAATCTTCACGTTCTATTCACAATTCTTTTAAAAACTCATCACACTTTTATCATATTTTCTTTTTATACTAATATCATACAAGGACGATAACTTTTTCACATATATTTTTCTTTTTCATAAATGCCGATGTTCAGGAAACTGGACATCGGTTCTCCTCATTTTATGGGGCATAATGCCGCAAGTCGCAGTTTCAACCGCTCAGGCGGAATCTATTTGCTGTTAAGAAATCAGGAGGTCTGCCATAAGGCCGGACCTCCTTTTTTTGTCTTATCATGACTCCTTATCTGCCAAATACGGCAGCTATTATTCTTCCGTAGTTTTTTCGACCGGCTTACAATTCGCCGCCAGCCATTTCTTCATCAGCATAAAACGCGCTTCCTGGTCAAATTCCTCCTCGAGCCCGTTCGCCTCAATTGCCTTCTTCAGCGACTCGGCGCTGTCAAACTGTCTGTCCTCGGCAAGCAGGTCGTACATCGGCTCTTTCGCCTCGTCTGACAGGTCGATATCCTCCTTTTCCGCGATCAAACCGATGATCAGGGATTCTTTCACACGCCGCTTCCCTTCCTTGAACACCTCTGCCTGAAACGTGTCTTCATCCATATTCATGGATGCCGCCAGGAAATCCGCAAACTCCATCTCATAACTCTCGGCTAAGCCTTCATAGTATTCCTGGATCTTTGCGTTTGTTCTTTGCAATTCTTCCCTTGGATACCGATTTACCGACGTATTCTCGAGCAATGCGTTCCATGCGCTCTCCTCAAAAGCTGCCTCCGCTTCCTTGCGGCTTGCTTCCTCGAGGGACTCCCGTATTTCCTTTTTATATTCTTCGACCGTATTCGACGTCTCGGAAACATTTTTTACAAACGCATCGTCCAGCTCTGGAACCTCTCTGCGTGAAAGCGAATGCAAGGTCACCGTAAATACGACCTCCTGCCCGGCAAGATCCGGATTATTCTTATACGTTTCCGGGAACGTCAGGGGCACGTCAAACGTCTCTCCGATCGAATGTCCTACGATCCCTTCCTCAAAACCAGGGATAAAGGCGCCGCTTCCCAGTCCGAGCGGGTAATTCGTATCCGTGCCTCCGTCAAAGGCCACCCCGTCCTTCTTTCCCTCATAATCGATCACCGCGGTGTCCCCAAGCTCAGCTGCACGGTCCGTGATCTCCTTCGTCTCTGCCATGGACTCCTGTACGCTCTGGATATACACCTCGACCTGGTCGTCCGTCACCTCCTGTGGCTCTATCTTCTCTACTTCCATATCTTTATACTGGACAATCGTCACATACTCATTAGAAAGCTCTCCTGAACAGCCGGTAAGAAAAAGTACCGCCGAAAAGAGTGCCGCCGCCAGCATTGCTATTTTCATCTTCATAGTCTGTACCTCCAAGTTTTCCGTAATGAACAGTATACCACATAACTGTGAAATTGAAAACAGTAAATCTCTTGCGCTTGTCCACAAAGGATGTTACAATATCTTAGTGGGATGAAGAATTATGTTTTGAGGAGGATTGCCTGTGAATACAGTAACTATTGTTTTATTAGTGATTTTAGGTATTTTAATCGCCGCTGTCATCGCCCTGTATTTTCTGGGAAAGAAGATGCAGAAAAAGCAGGAAGAGCAGGAAGAGATGATCGCTGCTTCCGCGCAGCAGATGTCCATGCTGATTATCGACAAAGCCCGGATGCGCCTAAAAGACGCGAATCTACCCGCCGTTGTCCTGGAACAGACTCCAAAGTATCTGCGCCGTTCCAAGGTGCCGATCGTGAAGGCCAAGGTCGGGCCGAGGATCATGACACTGATGTGCGACGAGAAGGTCTACGAACTGATTCCTGTCAAGAAGGAAGTCAAGGCTACTGTGAGCGGCATCTACATAACCGCAGTCAGGGGCGTAAGAGGCCCGTTGGAGACGCCGAAGAAAAAGAAAGGTTTTTTTGCAAAGCTTCGGGATAAGGCGGACAAAGAGCTGAAAGAGGTAAAAGAGACGCCGAAGGATACGAAGAAAAATAAAAAAGGATAAAAGAAAGCCCCTCCGGGATGGATTTCCGGAGGGGTATTTTTACAGTACCCTTGCGTTCCCAGGCCGTACGGACAGACTGATATGACAGTCCGCCACCGACTCGCTGTTCACATCCAGGCCGTACTCCACTTCCACGCCGATGTAGTCCTCGCTCTCCTCAACGCACATCGACTTTGTAAAGACCCCCACCTGGATCTCCCCGTAAGGCGTCTCATAGCTCGTAGCGTTCATCCTATTTTTCTCAAATACCATGTGGGAGGATGTCGCTCCGCTCTTTATGATCTCCAGCGCCTCATTCCCCGTGATCTTGATCTTGTTTTTCGTTACTTTGGAGCTTCCCTCCATCACTTCATCATAAAGAATATAGTGTTTTCCATTTTTGAGGTAATAGCTGGCCGGGGTGATTACCTCGATCGGCTCGCTCTCCTCTGAATCGTCCCCCGCCATCTCCATTATATGGAGTCCCGAAATTGTCAATAATACTTTTTTTGTCATATATTTTTCCTATTCCAGCTCGACAACCGCTAATCAATTTTGTTTAGATACTATTCTCTGTCATGTTCGTAGTTCTTTTGATTATTTGATATATCCATATTATCCTGCCTATATGAGCTAATGTTATCATTTTATTTCGGCATTGATAACACTTGCTATGTAACTGCGGATAATAGCAATATGTTCCAATTCACATTGCAAGCAATTTTGTTTAGGAAACCAATGCGGAATTTGGAACCAGTTTCACAAACTATCCCTCGTGCAACAGCACTCGGGACTCGTGAATCTAATCGCCTATTCGGCGATGTGTTTCATATAGTATCCCTCGTGCATCAGCACTCGGGACTCGTGAATCTAATCGCCTATTCGGCGATGTGTTTCATATAGTATAAGTTGTTGAAATAATCATATTAAATCAATCCACACTGCTTATATATTTCCTCAATAACAGAAGATTTATGTTTAAGGTATTTTTCAATGTCGTTCGGATATAACTTTGAAGCTTCCAACTTAATTTTACTATATTTTGTGACAGCTTCAGGGTGTGTTCTTAAATAGTTTCTGAATGTTATATGTCTGTGCAATTCCCTCGATTGCTCTGGACACACATATACATGATGTTCTTGTAAATGTGGCTTATTGTCATACCGAAATGCTTCTCTGCCCTCTATCTCCAAATCTCCCTCATAAATATACCCGATAGAAGCTAAGCGTTTCACAACTTTGTTAAATATAGAATAATCTTTAATAACGACATCAATATCAATAATCGGCTTTGCAGATAAGCCTCTGACAGAGGTACTACCCACATGTTCGACTCCAATAATAAGGTCTGATATTATTTCTTCCAACTCGGCTTTTATTTTAATGAAATCATCAACCCATTTTTCATCATAAGGCAAGACAATTATATTTTTCACATCCATATTTTTAGACTCCAATCTGTTATTACAATTCTCTGTTGGGGTCAAAAAATGCCATACGGATTGTTCCGTGCTATGCACTCCCACGGTCTATACTCCGCTTCGGTCGGCACTAAACGCATATCCCCCGGACATTCAGTGCTCTGGTATTTTTCTATATTTTCACCCCCCACTCTTATTCTAAGTTTATATATCATATCATATTCTATGTGATATTCCAAGCATGACTCAGGATTTTTCGCTTTTCAGCAGAGTCCCACAAGTGTAAATCCATGTAAATCCTGAATTAACCAAACATTCAAGTACATTTGCAATCGAATCTTACATATGCTATAATGCCGACAGGCAAAGAGATAGGAGCAAAGTCAAATGATACATCCCCTTCCTGTTACCAGTATAGGGGCGGTAACGCTCTTATTATAGCATACCCGTCGAAAAATAGTATTGTTTTCCCTGTTTTTCTATATTTCTATATTTTACGCAAGTACCATTTTAATAAGAAATAAATCCACACAGCCGATAATGCTAAAGCCGGAACTATATAAAGCAATGTATCCTCGCAGGCCGCTTTCCCTATCCAAAACGATGGGAGTATAAACAGTACATACTGTATATTATCTTTGATAAAAAACGGGATGGCCGCGCCGAAAATAGTCAGTGTGAACAGTTTTGTCACCGCCATGCCTTCTAACCGGTTTGACGAAAGGGTCAGGACCAGCAACGCGACGATCACGCCTTGCAAAGTTCCTGCAGCCACAAATAATAAAATAGAAAGCGGCGAAAAAACTGTCAGTTTAAAACAAGGAAGCAGAATCATGGTTACAAGGAGGGCGGCGGAGGCAGGTATGCCAAACCGTGCGATCAGATAGCCCGTCTTCCCTAAAGGCGTGATGAAGAGGTATCCCGCTGTCTTCTCATCAGCCTCTTCTAAAGAAACCATCGCCGAGACAAAACAAAACATCGTGGGCGACAGCATCGCAAAAAATATATCGATCAACTTGTAATAGGGGGAAATGACTTCCGGTATCTGGAAATGCTCCATTAAAAGAGCCTCCAAAATGGGTATGGCAAACCGAAAGAAAAAACCAGCCAGGATTGGCGTCAGGCAGGCTGCGTATAGCATCATATCTCGCCGCATAGCTACTGCCATTTGAAAAAAACTCAGCCGGACTGCCTTCATAGCTTTACACCTCCTATGCGATCCCACATTTTGAGGACACAACGCCTTGAAAAGATAAACAAAATCGCCGTCACTGCTATTACGCCCAAAAAACCTGCTACAGACGGCACATGGCCTGAAACCATATCCATGCAAACATTGGCGGGATAATACCGCAGCCATGCCGGCGTGACCTTGAACAAATGTAAGATGGCAGGAACAAAACATACGGCCTCGACCGGCGCCGTCCATAAAATAAACTGATTAAGGCTTCTTATTTTAACTGCAATGATTATTCCGCAAAGGGTACATATCACACTGGATATAACTGTACCTAGCAATATAACGCATAATCCATCTACATTTGCGTCTATCGCTAATATGGCGGCGACCGCAAGCGAAACAGTTGACAATGACGCGGTCTTAGCAATTATGTATTCCTCTGCCCGGATCGGTGAAACTGCGTATGCGCACGGCGTATGCTGATTTTTTTCCAAAAGGACGATCGCTCCCATAAAGAACAATCCCATTGCCGCCGGGTCGGAAAAAATTAAAATGACGGCAGCATTTTCCCGCCAACTTTCAGGAATCGCCAAAAGAATAATCACGTAGATGCCAGTCAATACTGCATATAAAAAGTAAAAACCATATTTTGCCTGAAAACGCATATCCAATAAAAACAGACTCCGCAGCCTCATAACAGTGTCCTCCCTGTAATATCGACAAAAATATCATTTAAGGTCGGCTCGCTGCTATGAATGGACTGCAGACGATTTTCATGAATCAAGTCTCTCAGCCGTTCATCTGAAGATAGGCTCCTAAGTGGGCAGCTTGCGCTATGCTCCCCATCTTCTCCAACCCATGTGTAAGTTACGGTTGCCGCGCCCTTTGACATAATCAAGTTATGCGGACTATCCAGAGCGCTTATTTTTCCATCCACAATAAACGCTACTCTATCACAAAGTTCGGATGCGTCCTGCATATTGTGCGTCGTTAACAGAATCGTCTTCCCTTTTGTCTTTTCCTCTAAGATCATATTTTTCACCACACGGCTGTTTGTGGGGTCAAGTCCGCTCATTGGCTCGTCAAGACAAAGTAAAATAGGGTCGTGCAGCAACGCTTTTATAAAGTTCAAACGGGATTTCATACCCTTTGAATAATCAGCTACACGTTTATCCGCGTCATGCTCCAGTCCGACCATTTCCAAAAGTTCATCGACTGGGCGCGGTTTTCTTTCATACAACGATGAAAAAAAATGCAAATTCTCTTTTGCCGTCAGTTTTTCATACATTGTTGAAAACTCAAAGTCAACCCCGATATTCTCATAAAAATGCTTTGTTCGCTTTTTGCACTCAATACCATTCACCACTGCGGAGCCTTGATAGGTCCTTAGCATTCCGATCAGGATTTTCTGCAATGTACTTTTCCCCGCCCCGGACGGTCCCAAAAAGCCAAAGATCTCCCCTTCTGCAACAGAAAAATTCATGTTGGAAATAAAAGACCTTTTCGTATAGCTGAACGAAAGATTGCTGACGTGTATCATATATTCCTCCTTATATCATATGACTGAATTTATTTTAATAGTCAATTAACGATTTGTTTTAAGTCCGGCCCGCAGCCGGACTCTATTATACGATCTGCGTTACAATACCATAGATCAAAACACGCAACGCCTTATCATAATGTTCTTCACCAATCTCCGCTTTATGCAGCGTTGCGTAATAGACCGCATGGAATGCAGAACTGATGACCTTTATGTCTACTTCTCTTTTTACAGGGAACAGGGCAAGCATCTTTTCGATCGTGTCGGTATCGTCCTGTAAATGTTCCTCCACGATCTCCCGTGGCAGCTTACGCGCAAGCAGTTCCACTTCGTCTACATTGAGCATCCCTAAAATCAGCATTTCCTCTGTCTTTTTGTAAAACTCGAAAATCACATCAGTCAGCTTTTCTGCTGAAAATGATGTATCAACAATATCAGAAATGGCCTGGTACAGTTTATCGTTGATGCTTCTCTGCTGTTCCTGGATCACTTCAAACAGAAGAAGTTCTTTCGATTTATAAAAGAGATAGAATGTTCCTTTGGGAATATTGACCCGCTTCACGAGCTCGTCTACTGTCGTACGGCGGACGCCATATCTCGCAAGGCATTTCGCGGCTTCTTCTTTTAATCGCTTCCTGATATATTCCCGTTCCTGCTCCGAATAGCTTTTTGGCACATCAATCCCCCCATTTGACTATTCCCACTTGTATAGTCATTATATATAATCCTTAACCCCCTGTCAATAGCTCTTCCGAACTTTCGTAAAAAAGCGTTACAGCCCTTATGTTCCGGGCTGTAACGCCTAATTTTTCACTCGATAATCACAGTGCAAGCTGTCTTGCGATATCATACTGGAACTGCGGAATTCCTTTCTGCATTGCCAGAGCCTCGTCAATATCAAAATCAATATATTCTCCGTGACGATAACCTACTACCCGGTTTGTCTTTCCCTGCATCAGAAGTTCCACCGCAAGCGCTCCCATGATGGACGCGTACACCCTGTCTTTTGCCGTAGGGCTTCCGCCACGCTGCATGTGTCCCAGGACAGTTGCCCGAGTCTCCATGCCTGTCTCCTCTTCAATCCGCTTCGCCATATTCATGGAATCTCCGATTCCCTCTGCATTGATGATGATATAATGTTTCTTACCGCGCTTTCTGTTTTCCTTAATGTCCTCCACGATCTTTGCTTCATCATAGTCATGCTCTTCTGGAAGCAGAATTCTCTCCGCACCGTTGGCAATCCCGCACCATAACGCCAAATATCCGGCGTCGCGCCCCATGACTTCAATGATACTGCACCGTTCATGGGAAGTTGAGGTGTCACGTACCTTATCGATCGCTTCCATTGCTGTATTGACCGCTGTATCAAAGCCAATCGTATATTCCGTACAAGCGATATCCAAATCGATCGTCCCTGGAAGTCCGATCGTGTTCACTCCATAATCGGAAAGCTTCTGCGCCCCTTTAAACGAACCGTCTCCGCCGATGACGACTAATCCGTCAATTCCATATTTCTTACAGATCGCCGCCGCTTTCTGCTGCCCTTCTACCGTGCGCATCTCCTCGCAGCGCGCGGTCTGGAGGATTGTCCCTCCGCGCTGGATCGTATCGGAAACATCCCTTGCGCTTAAATCAATGATCTCTTCATTCAGAAGCCCGGAGTATCCTCTTCTGATCCCCCGAACTTTCAGGCCTTTTCCCAGCGCTGTACGAACCACCGCACGGATTGCCGCGTTCATTCCCGGCGCGTCCCCGCCGCTTGTCAGCACCCCGATCGTCCGTATAATTTTTTCTGCCATGATCCTTCCCTCCGTGTCCACACCTGTTTTTTACGTTCATTTTAACCCTTTTACCAATGGTTTTCAATCGCTTTTTCCACAACTTTTGCACAAGATTCTCCATAATAATTCGTCAACCTGCTTAAAATTCCCGGCTCGATTCGGATACTCTTGTTCCTCGGCAGACGTTTTACCGCACGCTCTGCCTTACAGTAGATCACAACTTCGTCCTCACCTTCGCTGTCCGAAAGCATCCGGTAAAGATTCTCCTCATCCTCCAAAAACGCCGCCTTATCTTTATACTGAATCCACAGCTCCCGTCGGGTCTGCTCAAACGGAATGACAGCCTCGCAGATCAATTTGCTTGCATTGTC
Source organism: Coprococcus sp. (assembly GCA_022793995.1). Classification (GTDB taxonomy): domain Bacteria; phylum Bacillota; class Clostridia; order Lachnospirales; family Lachnospiraceae; genus Allocoprococcus. Next base: position 30,353 of record JAAWDY010000014.1, on the reverse strand, counting down.
GTCTTCCTCGGAAACCCGTCCCCGCACGAATATTTTGTTATCCTCCTGTAGATACTGCTGGTTCTTTTCATAATCTCTTGGGAAGATCACCACCTCCACCGTCCCCATCAGATCCTCAATGGTGATGAACGCCATAGTCTGATTCGTCTTCGTATACTTGATTGTCTTGGTTATAATCATCCCGCCCAGAGTCTCTTTTGCTCCATCACGCACCTTCGTCCGTCCGGTTTCTTCATCCAGCTGGAAATCCCTCGTGGTCGCGGTAATATTTTTCCTCCACTTCTCTTCATATTCCTCCAGAGGATGCCCGCTCAAGTACACTCCCAGCACCTCTTTCTCAAAGGCGAGCAGCGTTTCCTTCTGGTACTCTCCCACATCCGGCATGGTGATCTCAAACGCTTTTTTCTGCTCCTCGTCCACGATATCAAAAAGCGATATCTGTCCCGCCATGGAATATTTCTTATCCTGGTTCACCTGGTCCATGATTCGGACGTAGATCATCATCTTCTGTTTTCTTGTCCCCCTTAAGCCGTCGAATGCACCGGATTTGATAAAGTTTTCCACAGCACGCTTATTTACCTCTTTCCCGGAAACGCGTTCCATGAAATCCCGGAGATCCCGGAATGCACCGCGCTCGCGCCGCTCTTCAAGGATTGATTCGATCACGGGCCTTCCCACGCTCTTGATCGCCGCCAGTCCGTAGCGGATATTTCCTCCATCCACAGTAAAATATCCGGCTCCCCGGTTGATATCCGGCGATAGAATCTCGATTCCCATCTGTCTGCAGCTATAGATATATTCTGCGACCTTTCCCGGATTATCAATCACGGAAGTCATGAGCGCCGCCATAAATTCTACCGGATGGTAATATTTCAGATAAGCCGTCTGATAAGCCACCACCGCGTACGCCGCTGCATGCGACTTGTTAAATGCATACTTAGCGAAATCGATCATCTCGTCAAAAATCTTATTTGCCACATGTTCCGGTATCCCATTGGCGATACAGCCCGGTATCCCTTCCTCCTGATTCCCATACACAAAATTCTGGCGTTCTCTCAGCATGACGTCGCTTTTTTTCTTACTCATGGCCCGCCGCACCAGATCGCTCCTCCCAAGGGAATAACCTGCCAGATCCCGCACGATCTGCATGACCTGTTCCTGGTACACAATACAGCCGTAGGTCGGCGACAGGATCGACTCCAGTTGAGGGCAGTCATAGGTAATCAGCTCCGAGTGATTCTTTCCCTTCACATACTGTGGGATGAAGTCCATCGGGCCAGGGCGATAGAGCGCGATCCCGGCAATGATATCTTCCAGCGACCGGGGCTTTAGCTCCTTCATGAAGCTCTTCATCCCGGCGCTTTCTAACTGGAACACGCCGTCCGTCTTCCCGCTCCCCAAAAGGGCAAACACAGCCTCGTCATTATAGTCCAAATCTTCCACCGATATCGTCTCGCCGGCGCTCTCCTTAATAAGCCGCACAGCGTCCCGTATAACGGTAAGGGTCCGAAGTCCAAGGAAATCCATTTTCAGAAGCCCCAGCTCTTCTAACGTCGTCATTGTAAACTGTGTGACTACCGCGTCGTCCGTCCCCAGGGCAAGTGGAACATACTCGTCCACCGCCTTCTGGCTGATGACAACCCCAGCCGCATGGGTGGAGGTATGCCGCGGCAGTCCCTCCAGACGTTTTGCCATGTCGATCAATTCTTTGACCTGCGCGTCCTCCCCGTACAGCTTTCTTAGCTCTGAGTTCATCTCCAAGGCGCGGGTCAATGTAATATTGGGCTCCTTCGGAATCATTTTCGCAATCGAATCCACGAACGCATACGGCATGTCCATGACCCGCCCCACATCGCGCAGTACTCCCCGCGCCTGCAAAGTTCCGAACGTTACGATCTGCACGACCCGCTCTTTTCCATATTTACGCACCACATAATCGATGACCTCCTGCCTGCGCTCAAAACAGAAGTCAATATCAATATCTGGCATGGAAATCCGTTCCGGGTTAAGGAACCTTTCAAAAAGAAGCTGATAACGGATAGGGTCGATGTTCGTGATCTCCAACGTATACGCCACGATACTCCCGGCTGCGGATCCCCGCCCCGGACCGACCACAATCCCGTTCTCTTTTGCAAAATGGATGAAATCCCACACAATGAGGAAATAATCCACATATCCCATATTTTTAATGACACCAAGCTCATAATTCAGCCGTTCGATCAGCTCGCTCCCTGGATTCTCATACCGTCTTTGCAGACCCTCAAAACACAGCTTGTTCAGGTATTCCCAGGAGGTATACCCTTCCGGGACGTCGAATCTGGGAAGCTTTGTCACACCGAACTCGATCTCCACATGGCACCGGTCCGCGATTCTCTGCGTGTTCTCCAAAGCCTCCGGCGCGTAGGGGAAGAGTTCTGCCATTTCCTCCGGTGACTTCACATAGTACTGTCCGCCCTCATAGCGCATCCTGTCCTCGTCCGCCAGTTTTTTCCCAGTCTGCATACATAGCAGGATATCATGCGGTTTTTCATCCTCTGCATAGGTATAATGCACATCGTTCGTCGCCACCAAATCGATGCCTATATCCTGCGCGAGCCGAAGGAGCTGCTGGTTAACCGTCCTTTGCTCTGGGATCCCGTGATCCTGCAGTTCCAGGAAGAAATTGCCTTTCCCAAAAATATCCTGATACTTAAGGGCCGCCTTTTTACCCTCCTCATACATCCCTCTCGCCAGATTCTTCTGCACTTCCCCGGCTAGGCATGCGCTAAGGGCGATCAGTCCCTCATGATACTCCTCAAGAAGCTCGTAATCTACTCGCGGCTTATAATAGTATCCCTCGGTAAATCCTCTTGATACGATCTTCGTCAGATTCGCATATCCCGTATTATTCTCTGCCAAAAGCACCAAATGATAATACCTGTCCTCCGATTTCCCCACCGCTTCCTTGTCGAACCTGGACTCCGGCGCCACATAGACCTCACAGCCCAGAACAGGGTTGATTCCCGCCGCTTTCGCGGCACGATAAAAATCAATGACGCCGAACATCACGCCGTGATCTGTGATCGCCGCCGCGGTCATCCCCAGCTCTTTCACACGCGAGACATACTCTGTGATCTTGTTGGATCCATCCAAAAGGCTATACTCCGTATGGACATGCAAATGTGCAAAATTCACCTCACCACCGCCCTCCTATGTTAAAAAACGGCAGACGGGCGTAGCCTCATCTGCCGCTAATGCTTTCCTATTTAATTTAAAATCCATCGCCAAGCAGGCGATCTAAGTTCAGGCATCCCAAATGCATCCGCATATGGGACGTCTTACCCGTTGATCATAAAATCAACCAGCTTGTCAATATCCTCTTTCTCATAAGCGATCAGTTCCATCTCCGGGATCTCGCCGTTTGAAAAAATGTTCGCCAGGGAAACATACTGGGATAACTTAGATTTCAGATTCAGCCTGTCGCCCTCGCCTGTAACCAGTTCCACCTTTCCGGAGCAGCTGTCGATCACCTTAAAGAACTTTTCAATGTTTGTAATATTCTGTACCTTCATAATGTACAACTCCTTTCTTTTCTCTTCATACTATTCTTTCGACATTCAGTTTACACTATTTTTCTGTAATTGCAAGTGTTTTTTCACGAATTTCTATTTTTCTGTGTTTATAAAGATGGCCTACCGCACGCTTGAACGCGCTTTTACTGAAGCCAAATTCGGCTCGTATGACCTCGGCGTCCGCCTTGTCGTTGAAAGAAAGCTCCCCCCCAAGCTGCTCCATCCGTTCAAAGATACGCGCGGCGTCTTCTTCCATCTGGATAAATGCCTTTTGCCGTACGCTTAAACCCAGCTTGCCGTCCTCTTTCACCTCTGTCACCCGCGCATGGATACGCTGCCCCACCTCTAGTTCTCCTGTGACTTCTTTCTTTGGAATCAAAGCACAGTACTGTTCGTCCACTGCAACAAACATTCCGAAATTCCTGCTGGATTCGTAGATGACGCCTTCCACCTCATCATCCTTCTGATAAGGCGAGTCTTTACGAAGATACGGATATACCTTCATCGTCGCACAAAGCCGCCCGCTCTTATCCACATAAAGCGCAGCTATGCATCGATCTCCTTCTTTTACCTTCATCGTCTGCTCCTTAAAAGGAAGAAACAGATCCTTTTCCAGCCCCCAGTCCAGGAACGCCCCCATCTTGCCCACCTGGACCACCTCAAGACACGCAATCTGCCCCAATGTCAGCTTCGGCTCCCTAGTGGTGGCGATCATCCGATCCGAAGAATCCCGGTACAGGAACACCTCTACCGGGTCGCCTGGCTCAATCCCTTCCGGCACCTGCTTTTTCGGCAGCAGCACCTTTTCCGTATCGCTTCCTAAGTACACCCCGAAATCCACTCGTTTTACTACTGTCAACACCTGTTTTTTACCTAGTTCCATCCTGTCCGTTCTCCTTAAATTCGATTACTGCAAACGGCCTGCCGTATGCATCACATAGTTCTACGATCTTCCTGTCTGTTTCTACTGCTGTTTTCGGATAAATCCTGTCCCCGAGCACTGCCGATTTCCGGTATTCTACCCGAATCTGGCCAGATCTTGCGCACTCCGGCATAACCTCCGAAGCCATTTGGATATACTGGCAGTTATTCACATGTTCATTGGTATCAATCTGGTCCGCCCTCACCGCAAAGCCCTCCTGCTCCAGAGTCTCCTTCGGCAGCACGATTTTGCGCGGGGCAAACTCCATTTCCAAGGGCTTTTCCATCCCATAGGCCTCCACGTCCTGTGCCAAGGGCCGCACAGGACGTCCTCTTTCTATGTCCATGAATATCCATACTGAATTTGCCCACGCGGCCTGTCCTTCCTGGTCCGTCATCTGGAAATTCCTGATTCCGAAGAATCCGTCGAACCCCGTCGCCCAAGTCGCTGTACTGATTCTCTCGCCAAACCGCGGATAACGGTTCACCACAATCTGCCACGAAGACAGCACCCAAGCCTTTTTTCTTTCTTTCAGAGTATTGATCCCCAGCCCCAGTTCTTCCGACTGGAACGTACTACAGTCCTGAAAATAATTAACCAGCGAAGGAAGCGTCATCTGCTCTGTATGGTCGACCTCGCTGAACCTTACCCTGCTCTCAAACGTATATGCCATGTTACCTCTTTCCTCCCAGCGCCGAATAGGCGCTTATATTCAGGTATCCCGAACGCAATGAGGGGTTACCTCTTTCCTCCCAGCGCCGAATAGGCGCTTATCATTCAGGTTTCTGAATGTAGCTCTGCTCCACCGTGATTACGCATTGATACCGCCTATCCATTTCCTGAAGCCGATGCGTCAGCTCACGCACCCATTCATCCCCCTGTTTTTGTGAATACTCCCAGGGAATCACCAGGTCAAAGATCAGATTGATCTGCTCCTCCCCCGTCACCATCCGAAAATCATGGATTCCCAAGTTTGGATCCAGCTCTGCGGCGGCTTCTTCGGCTTTCTTCCTTACAGATAGCACCGCCTGGTCTTTCATCTCCAAAGGATCCATGTGAATCACCAGAAAGATACCCAATTCCTTCGCCGCATCCCGTTCGATCTTGTCAATAACCTCATGGGAAGTCTCCACCGACACGTCATTTGGCACTTCAGCATGGATGCTCGCCATACTCCGGCCCGGTCCATAGTTATGTATGATGAGGTCGTGGCTTCCTACGATTCCTTCATACTTTTCGACAAACTGCTTGATCTTACGGAAATCCTCCGGCGCGGCGGCAGCGCCGATCAGCGGCTTTAAGGTATCTTTCGCAATACCGACGCCCGCCCACATTACAGCCAGTGAAACGCCGACGCCGACGATGCCGTCGATATTGATTCCCGTCGCACGCCAAAAAACAATTGACAAAATCGTTGCCGACGTCGTGACGACATCCCCTAAAGAGTCCGCAGCCGTTGCCATCATCACTTGTGAATCAATGCGACGCCCAAGCTTCTTATTAAAAAATCCAAGCCACAGCTTTACTCCGACGGAAAGAGCCAGAATAATGACAGAGGCCAGCCGGAACTGAAGTTCCTGCGGATGCCGGATCTTCCCAATGGAATCTTTGAAAAAAGTAAATCCCACTTCGATCACAAGAAACGAGACGATCAGCGCCGCGATATACTCCATTCTCCCATGCCCGAAGGGATGCTCTTCATCCGCAGGTTTCTCAGCAAGCTTCACTCCCACAAGACCAATGATGGAAGAACCCGCGTCCGACAGGTTATTAAAAGCATCTGCCAGTACCGAGACACTGTGGAGTAGAAGAGCGATCACCGCTTTGATTCCCGCAAGGAATACATTACAAAAGATGCCCACCATACTCGCAAGCACACCGTATGCGGTACGAACGGACACCTTTTCCACTTCATTATATTCTTTTACGAACATCTTTACTAAAAAATCCGTCATAAGATTGAAATCCTTCCATCTGCCCCATGAGGATTATTCTACACATTTTCCTCCGTAATTGCAAGGGAAATATCCCTTTTTTCGCCGCCCACGGAGCTTTAATCCCCCAGGAAGAACCAGCGGATCTTAAAATCCGTCCCCATCGTCACCAGGTCGTATTCCTCGTCTGTCAGCACGTCTTTCAGTTCTTCTTTTCCTTCGTCCGGCACGACTGCATGCACCGCGTCGAGAAAGCAGAGATTCGGGTACAGGACGCACCACCAGTTATGCCCTCCTCCCGCTCCGATTTCTATTCTGAGCGCCTCATAGCGCCCCGCCGGGAAGGTCACGTCCCCGTATGTTTTGTCCGGGAAATCGCACATTGCCACCTCTGCATGAGCTGTATATCCGAATCCTTCATTGCGGACGACCGTCTCTGTCAATTCCTCAATCTTCCCAAGGTTTTCCTTTGCCCATGCCTTCGTCTCCTCTGCGCTTTTCGCATCTGGAAGCTCTCTCTTCATAAAAGAAAGCACTTCTTCTTTCACCTTCATTTTCAAAGCCTGATCCTTTTCGCTGTCACTGTTTGCCAGCACATGGAAACGGAACACCTCGCCCGCCAACTCCTGCTGCGTCTCCTGTACCTTCGCGTTCACCTGCCTGACACGCAGGACGCTCCCGGTCAGAAGCAATCCCGCCGCCACAGCGATAAACATGCAAATCCTGCTCTTTCTCCGCCTTCTCCTGGCTGTATACAGCTTCTCATATTCCTCCGGTAAATATACTTCGCTTCGTCCCTGTTTCACTTTTATGTACCTCCCCGGTCAATTTTATACGCACGGCCGATAAAATCTGCCGTTCCTTATGACCCAAGTATGTACAAAAATGAGGAGACTTATTCCATTTTTTAGAATCTATTTGCATTACTCAAATTTTCGGTCGTACAATAACGCTGCAACCAATACGACAAAACAAGATCCGCAGTTATGTACCAACGCTCCTGTAGTCGGGTTAAGCCGCCCTAAAAGAGATAATGTGATTGCAACCAAATTGATGCAAAGCGATAGTGCAATGCTGAATTTGATTGTTCTTACGCATGCGTTGGACAGCCGCTTTAAATACGGCAGCTTCTCGATGTCGTCGCTCATCAGCGCAATGTCTGCCGCGTCCACCGCAATGTCGCTTCCCATAACCCCCATAGCGACGCCGACATCGGCAGTCTTAAGTGCAGGAGCGTCATTGACCCCGTCGCCTATCATACAGACTTTTTTGCCCTCCGCTTGAAGCGCCTTGATCTCCATCACCTTTTGCTCCGGTAAAAGTCCTGCATGAACCTCTGTCATTCCAATCTGCTTCGCAAAATACTCTGCCGTCTGCTTATGATCGCCGGTAAGCAATACGGCCTGAACGCCTGACTTTTCAAGCCTGCCGATCATATCTGCCGCCGCGCTGCGAAGTGTATCGGAAAATGTTACGGCGCCCAGAAGGTATCCCTCGTTTGCCACAAGGATGACCGCTTTCCCTTCATTTCTGAATTGTTCCAGTATTTGCGCCGCCTCGATGTGGATTACGATATGTTGTTCCTCCAGGAACGCCGCGTTGCCGCAAAAAACTTTTTCCCCATCAACCACTGCCGTTATTCCTCTTCCCGGAAACATTTGGAAATCTTCTACGTCAAACAGTCTGGTATGTTCCTGTTCCGCATAAGATAGGACCGCTCTGGCAAGTGGATGCTCGGAACAGCGTTCGGCGGAGGCTGTGATTTGTAACAGGACAGATTCATCTATTTTGTCATAAAACGGGTAAACGTCTTTCACTATAAGATTTCCGTTCGTAAGCGTACCTGTTTTGTCAAAAGCCGCCACCTCCACTTTCCCCATTCTTTCAAGAGCCTCGCCCGATTTGATAATCACTCCGTGCTTTGTCGCCTGCCCGATCGCAGCCATAATCGCCGTCGGTGTGGCGAGCACCAAGGCGCAAGGGCAAAACACCACAAGTACGGTTACCGCACGAACGATATCCTTCGTCGCGGCATAAGCAACGACCGCGATGAGTAAAGCCACTGGGACGAGCCAACTCGCGGCCCGATCGGCAATGCGGGCCATCGGCGCCTTTTTCTCCTCCGCCTCTTCTACCATATGAATCAGCTTTTGTAGAGAGCTCTCCTCACCCACACTGGAAACACGGATATCTACGGCTCCGAATAAGTTTATCGTACCGCAGAACATACTGTCTCCCACAGTCTTATCAACAGGAAGTGACTCGCCCGTCATGATCGATTGGTCGACGGACGTTGTTCCTGCGATGATCTCTCCATCAGCGGGAATCGCTTCGCCGGGGAGTACCCTTAGCAAATCGTCCTTCACGATATCCTCTATATTCATCATTTCTTCCTTGCCGTTCGATATTCTGCGTCCCTGCCGCGGAGTAAGGCTGACAAGATCCTTTAATCCCTTCCTCGCCCGCTCCGTGGTTTTCTCTTCTAAAATCGCGCCGATCGCCATAATAAAAGCCACCTCCCCTGCGGCAAACAGATCTTGAATCGCGATGGCGGCTGCCATGGCAATGGAGATTAGAAGCGCGGAGGAAATCTTGCTGATACCTGCATTATGGATGAGTCGCCAGACAGCAAGATACACCAATGGAATACCGCTGATCATGACCGCTACCCAGGCCGGGTCGATCAGAACAGTGAGCCCCGCAAGCGATAGTACAAGACTGGCGGCAAGAAAGATACCGCTTACGATCGTCATGGGGAGCCCCGCAAGAACATCATTGATTTTTTTTAACATATCCCGAAACACTCCTCTTTCTATCATATTGACTTGCCTTTAAAGTTATGGTACATTTTATATGATACAAAATATTTTGTTCTGTATTTAGTATAATCCGGGCGCCGCTTATGTATCAACGATCAAAACAGCCGTTTCATTTGTTACTGAACAAAATGATGAAATTATTCTGAAAGGAACATAATGGACCGAAGACAACAAAAAACAAGGCAAGCCGTTTTCTCAGCATTTACGAAACTTCTTAAGAGGAAACGTTATGGGAAAATAACCGTACAGGAAATACTGGATGAGGCGAATATCGGAAGGAGCACATTTTATGCTCACTTTGGGACAAAGGATGAATTACTGGAGGTCGTGTGTAAGGAATTGTTCGGCCATATCATCGACAGCGCTGTAGATCAGACTCACACACATGGCTTATATTCAAATGATACGGCTCCGCAGTCTGTTTTCTGCCATCTGCTGCAGCATTTACAGGAAAATGACAATCATATCCTAGATCTGCTTTCCTGCGAAAGCAGTGAAATTTTTTTGCGATATTTTAAAGAAAGTCTCAACGAATTGATTCAGATACAATTTGTAAATCATGACCGCAAGAAGAATCTTGACCTGCCCCAGGACTTTTTGGTTAACCACATTTCCGGCAGCTTTGTCGAGATGGTCCTATGGTGGTTAAAGGATAAGAAAAAACATACGCCGGAAGAATTGGACCAATATTTTCGTGCCGTCATCCTGCCTATTTTATAAAACAGTACACTAACATATCAAAAACCCACGGTAAAGGATCGCTCCTTTTCGTGGGTTTTTATATGTATCTCTGTTTATAATATCTATAATGACTGTCTCAGATAGGGCCGGAAATCATTGGGCCTTGCACAGTTCTCCGTATATCCGAGAACCATATCGTTCCCGTCGATCACTGCGCTGTACCACAGAAGAAGCGGTTCATTCTTGTATGCCTTCAGATACTTCTGTTCCAGCTCATCCGGGTAAGTAATGTCGATGTGCGTATGCATATACTTCGGCTTCTTGTTGCAATGCTCCTCCAGAAAGCTATACAGATAACTCCCCTCTATGATCTCCCTGTCTATTTCTTGTGGATAAAATTCATATGGAAAATACAAATACTCTACTGAGATGACCTTATCCTGGGAATACATCAGCCGGGTAATGCGGTGATACTTCTCTCCTGGCAGAAGCATTAATTTATTCGTCTTGTCTTCACCTGTGGTAAGAATCTCTGACGATATCAGTTTATGATTGTCATTATGTCCCCTGCTGGAGATCTTAAAGTTCGGTTTCTTATCATCGTCAATCTTGAGGAAAATATCGTCGGCAGACTTGACAAACGTTCCCTTCCCCCTGATACTCTCAACGATTCCTTGTATCCTAAGCTGTGTGATCGCAGAATTGATCGTCACCCTCGAAACTTTGAACATATTGGATAAATCATGTTCCGAAGGCACTTTATCTCCCGGCTTTAGCACGCCTGACTTGATCTTATCTTTTATGTAATTCTGAACAATCACATATTTCGGAGTATAATTATTCATCTTCTGTCCCCACCCAAATTGTATTCTCGCAGTACGCGCCCAAAGGCCGCCGGCCTGTCCAATGTTTTCCTGGATATTACCCCTCGGGGTAATTCGCACTAGTACAATGGATATTAAGTTGTTTAAGGATAAACGCAGGATCCGGTTTCATCTACAAGGAACAAAAGCAACGGCGTAGCGGTTACTACGACTAGATTTTGTGACATAGCAGACGAAATTGGAGACAAGTTTAACATAAACAAACTTAGTTTCCATTGTACTAGGTTCGTGTAAACACCTCACCAAGTGCTCCTATTATACCACGCATGACAATCAGATACAATATAACAAAAGTTTTTCCGCCTGACATTTGTTTTGGGACGCGTATTTTAAACCAAACCTTCCATAGCACACTTTTCGGTTTTGGAAACGCTTCAACTCACCACTTTTACGGTATAAACTCACCATTCATAAATGTACCTTCGCGAAGCAATTCGCCGTCTTTGCTGTATTCTTTTCCTTCCCCAGAATATTTGTCTTCCTTCCATTCACCTTGATATTTAATCTTTTGGTTCTCCCAGTAGCATGTCCCATAACCATTACATTTGTTGCCGGAAATATCCCCCTCATAAATACGGGTGCCATCCCTGTTATACGTGGTTCCATTCCCTTCTACCATGCCATTCTCAAAATGCCCTTTGAAATATAGCTGACCATTATCCCAGTTCCATTCCCCTTCCCCAGAATATTCGTCATCCACCCAACCACCCGTATATCTTACTTCACCATTTTCATAATAGGCTGTGCCTTTCCCGTTCAATCGTCCGTCACTCCAAGTACCCTCCTTCGCTTTTTGGTATTCTTCATTATGACTATCCTCATAATATCTCACGCCCCAGCCACTTTCCTGGCCCTTTTCCCAATACCCGATATAATAAGGAGTGACACCATCTTCATAATACTTTGTACCATATCCGCTCCACTCGTTTTTCTGCCAACCACCGCTGTACGTTTGTAAACCTGTTTGCTCACTATAGCTGATCCCCTCACCTTGCCGCATTCCTTCATTCCAATCACCTTTATAGCACGTATATCCATTTTCCCAATAAAGGATCCCGCTACCATGATACTTATCCGACTGCACACTACCCTCATATTTGATACTTCCATTCTCAAAATAAAATGTGCCTGAGACCCCTAAGCCGTCCATATACTCACCTTCAAAAAATGGTTGACCGTTAGGGTAATATTGGACTCCATGCCCATTCATTTGTCCATCCCTAAAGTATCCTTCCATTCGGTAAATTTCATTATCACTCAGGAACCATTTCATTCCATAACCATTATAAATCCCATCAAAAAAACCACCTTGATATTTTGGGGTTATTTCGTATAAAGTGCCATGTCCACAATGCTTTCCTTTTAAAAATTCGCCCTCATAGTAAAGCTGTGTAGATTTCCCAAGTTCTTTTTCAAAGGTGTATTCCGCATCGTAGCGGTATTCCTTGCCCTGACCGTTATATTCGCCTTCTGAAAACTCCCCTTCATATACACATTCATATTCTCCCACAGACATGCTGCTGTGGACTGCATTGATCTGCTCATATTTAACACTGTAACCATTATATAAGTTGTTGTTGAATCCGCCACAATAAATCAGATTTCCACGATGGTCAAATAACCGCCCTTCTCCAGATGCGACGTTGCCGATTACAGTTCCAAAATATTGCTGTGGTTCTCCCGTTACGGGGTTATTAAACATCAAAGAATTGAAATTGGCTTCGATGATATTATTCATCACAAAAACCAGTACAATCACCTCCGCTAAAACCACCAGCAAGGGTATGCTCCTTTCGACAGACACATGCGTATCCTTCTTTGTGTGTATGTATGGAAGGATCGAGATCACCGAGCCGACTACCGGAACCGCAATGGAGGTAAACAATGAATTGGAGGTGGTTACGATCTGGTTGAATTAAAAATATTGTAGGAACGGCGAAAATGATAATAGGAATATAATCATTGCAAAAAATAACGCCATGATAATCGGCGGAAGCCAAGGAAACAACATCGTTAGTTTAAAAGGTGCAAAGAACTAGAAGCGATACCTCGTTCTACAATTAGCACACTTTTTCTCGTCTTTAGGTGGATTCAGTGTTTTATATGCATGTACTTCTTTGCACTTCCCGCATTTTAAATAGACGTGAAATTTATCCTTGCCAACGTAACGCATAGTGATTTCTCCTTCTTGCTTGATGTTTTTTCTTTTATGTCTTTTCCTTACTTTCATTATACTTCCAGAAAAAGGATATTTCAATATTTTTGCCCTTGAACTTCGGTCTGTATTTTATTACGATAGTTACTTACAATAATCAGTTGTACCCACAAAAATATATCCCATAATAATCTTAAAAACAGGAGGCGCTTTAAGTTTGAAACAAAGAGATATCGATTAGAGAAAAAATGTTTGCAAAAAAAACAAACCATTTCTTAGGTGGTTTCAAAAAAGTGAATATAGACACAACACCTAATCAGGTAGCAGAGATAATCTCATCTCATCTTACCGTACCGCGGGCGTTCGGGAGTACTGGATCGTTGATCCAATGAAAGAATATGTTATCATTTATAGCTTTGAGAGGGAAACAATGGAAGAATACTCCTTTGGGGAGGATATTCCAGCAGGGATATATGAAAGATTTTCCATAAGAATCCCATAATTTCACACGTTTACGATAACGCTCCTGTTAATTGGATAGAGAGAGAACCCGCAGGTTCTCCCTCTATTTTGCACCTATGACCTGTTCCTCGAAAAAGCTCCAATTCGGCACATACGGCATACCATAATCGGCCAGCTTCGTTGTTATGCTTGCGATGATCGTAGGTTTCAGTTTCAGGCTTTCCAGCTTATCCACATTATCCTTAAATATTTTATCCGGATCATCGTTGAGCACAATCTGTCCATCGTCTACTACCACGACCCTTGTGGCGTATTTCGCTACCACTTCCATGTCGTGCGTTACCATAATCAGCGTTCCGTCATGATATTCGATCAATTCCTGCATAAGCTGCAGGATTCCTCTTAAATCCTTCTCATCCAGTCCTGTCGTAGGCTCGTCAAGCATGATAATCCGTGGATTGGAGACTAACATGGTCGCTACAGCAAGACGTTGTCTTTGCCCTCTGGACAGCGAGAAGGGATGCTCCTTCTGACGGTCTGTAAGACCCACGATTTCAAGCGCCCTGTCCGTCAGTTTATCGATTTCATCCTGTGGGTATTTATTATTCTTCAGGCCAAACTCAATTTCTTCACGTACGGAATTGCAGAACAACTGGTTATCCGGGTTCTGGAATACGTATCCGATATCTAAGATTAGCTTGGATATCTCTACCTCCTTGGTATTCTGTCCGTTTATGATGACTTCGCCTTCCGTCGGATACAGGATCCCGAGCAAGTTCTTCATAAGGGTTGATTTGCCTGATCCGTTATGTCCGACAATCGCAAAAAATTCACCTTTGTAAATATCTAAATTGATATTCTTCAACGTCATTTTTTCAGCAGTGGGATATCGAAAACTTAAATTCCTGATCTCGGCAACTTTTTCCCTGTTCTTTATCGTGTAATCTCTATATTTGATCGTCGGAAACGTAATTTCTTTGTTTTTCAGCACTTTACATGCAAAATCAAGTACGTCTTCTTTCTTTACCGGATATTTGACTTTATCGTAACTTAAGCCTTGATCCATGAGATACTTCGCCAGCCTGATCTGATCCGGTATCCTAACGCCGATACTATCAAGATAATCATAATTCTCGTAAAATATAACGCCCGGCTCCCCGTTTAGCACAATTTTTCCTTCGTGCATTACCATGACTCGATCTGTAAACTCCATCAAGTCGGTCAGCTCATGCTCGATCACAAGGAAGGTCATTTTCCCCTTTTCGTCCGTGCCGGGAATCGTAAGCTGTATCTCGTCCTTCAATTCCTGCAGTATATCGATCACTTCCTGCTTGCTTATCGGATCCAGGTCGGTCGTGGGATCGTCGAGCACGATGATCTTGGGCAGGATCGCAAGATTCGACGCAATACTCACTTTTTGTCTCTGTCCACCTGAAAGTGAGAAGGTAAGTCTCTGGGCTATATCGGTGATACGGAGCTTACGCATGGCATACTCCACCCTCTTTACAATCTCGTCGTGCTTATAACCCTGGCACTCAACGCCTAACGCCACTTCGTCACTGACCCGGATTGAAAAGATCTGATCTTCCGGATTCTGGAATACCATTCCGATATTACCGCTAAGCTCATGAATCTCGACTTCCGATGTAACGAGATCGTTTACCTTTACCTCACCATACATGTCTCCTACAGATAGGTGCGGTATGATTCCATTCAGACACTTTGCCAGAGTTGTTTTCCCTGACCCGGACGAGCCGCACAGAAGTACGAATTCACCCATTTCTATTTTCAAGCTCTGATCGTCAATTGCCTTTTCCTGGGCATCAGGATACATAAAGCTTAAATTTTTTGTTTCGATCACCGTTTTATTCACTCTATTCCACCTCCTGCCATACGGCTATGCTCCAGTAACAAACGGGTCAACGCCCAAGCCAAAATAGTAACGTACTACCGCAGCCCCTATTGCGATCGCAAGGCAAAGGAATAACATGATATAGTCCACCTTTGCAAATTTAAATTCCTGATAATATTCCTTCCATGCACGTTTTCCAAACCCCTTTGACTCTACTGCCACGCCCGTGACGCGGCTTTTACGGAGAGAATTGATTATGAGAGGGAATACCGCCAGACGAAACGCCCTAAATTTGTTCTTCATTCCATTGTACTTTACTCCGCGTATGATCTGAGCGGTCTTGATATTCGACATTTCACCGGAAACCAACGGAAACATCTTAAGCGCCCCCATCATCATAAACGCAACGCTCAGCGGTATATGTACCTTCATCATCGCTTTCGCAAGACGCGCCGGGTCTGTCGTACAGATCAGGATCAGCGCTACGACCGCCGGAATAGACGCTCTGAAACCAAGCATCAATCCTGAACGGAATCCGACGTCGGTCGCGGTTAGTGGTCCCAGCTCAAAGAGAATCTTCTGTCCAGGATACTCATAATTGTAGAAGGTCGCAAAAACGACTGAAACGACCGCAAAAATCAAAATTGCAAACAGAAGCCCTTTGATCGGGCGTATGTCTATCCTCGCAGATATCCATACAGGAAGCACCAGTAATGCACATGCAAGCAGGTATTCAAATTTTGTAAAAAAGAGTGGAACTGTGGCGAACACAAGAATAAATACCAGCTTTGTTCTTGGGTCCAGCATATGGACCCAAGTCTTTTTTTCATAATTTAAGCTAAAATCAGAGCCTCCCATTGTACCTCCTCCTATCCTAGTTGATCAAAGTGCTGATCTTCTTGCCAAGCTTATATCCGAACCATGATCCAGGGATAACAAGTACCAGTGCAAGTCCAAACGCAAGAGCAGAAAGCCCCCAGTTAATCGGTATCAAGAATATCTTTAACAATGTGAACCATACGAATACAAAGTAAACGATGGTATAAATGTACGCAAATACCAAAAGATCCTTAAAGCTATGATATACATCGTCCGGATTCTCAAAGCTCTTCGCCCTCGCCTTCATGATAAGCTCAGGGATTATCGGGGTCAAAACGACCAGCGCCCAGTAGGACCAATGTTCTCCCTGGAGGAAAAAGTTAATCGCGCACCAGCCAACCGTATAATAAAAAGCCGCCCACCGTTTTTTCACAACAGCTATACACGCAACAAGGCAAAAGCTGTTAAAAAAGTGCATAAAAGAATGGTTGAATGGGAACACGACTCCGGCCGATTTAAATACAATCCATAGAACACGGACCAATGCTGCAAATACAACTACGGTAATCAAATCAACTGCGCTAAATTTCTTTTTTCCTACGTTAACCTTTTTTTCCATGTCATTCCCTCCGTCATTTCATATTTTGCTAAATATTATTCCACTTTACTTCCAATTCTTTACCCTAAATTAGTATTTACCATACTACCCCTCAAAATCCTCCCTTCTGAATTCAATTCCTCCGTTTACCACATCCGTACCAAATATGCATCCCAAAATACCAAGAAGCGCGTCGGTATAGGGTGTCTCAATCCCAAAAAGCCTTCCTATTTTTGCAATCGGGGCGATCCCATACGGCACATCCTCTGTGATATAGCGATGTTCCAGCGTTCCCGGTCCTTTCGCATGCAGATAGGTGCTATTTTTCGTGAGCGCATCAAACAGATTGTCGTGCTTTTTCTCCCAGAAGCGATTGATTCCTGTGAGCACGTCGTCTATCTCACAGCCCAGCGCCTTCGCTACCGCTATACGCTCCCGATCCACATTCTCGATCAGCTGAACCGCCTCCTTGGATGCCCCGTCTCCGTAAAACAAGAAGGGCTGTGCGTTCTCAATCCTCGCGGCGTTAAGGAGTGTGATCGGTACATGGATTACCGGATTTGTCGTGGACATTGTCGTTTCAATGATGGAGCTTCCTTTTTCAAACTGCGGGAAATATTCCTTTATACAATCCAGTAGCGGCTGTGTGTCCTCCGGCTCTACTGCACTGACAGTGATTTTTGCTTTCACACTCATGTTAACGCGCCCTGTTTCCTCCGAAGAGGCTACGAAAAGCTGCGCCCCCGTCTCCGCCACGATCAAATTCCTGAGCTTACGGCTGTCGCCAAGCACCTGTTTGAATTCTAAAGCTCCCCAGTTACTATTGAAGATCAGTATCTTCTGATCCTGCTTAAGGCATGGCCCTAACTGACCGGCCACCTCCTTATGGGCATTGGCAACCGTCATGACAAGAATCATATCTGAAAAATCCGCCGCTTCCTGCATATCGGTCGTAGCCCTGACTTTAAAGTTCCCGTTTATCCCTCCTTCCGCTGTGATTCCATGTTGGTTGAATATCGCCGCCTTCCCAGCATCCCTTGTTTTTATCAAACACTCTGCGCCTTTCGACGTGAGGTATGCCGCTGCAGCTTGTCCTGTTCTTCCTCCACCAATAATAGTAAACCTCATGCTTACCTCCCTGTATATGCCGGCCTTTTTCCTTGTTACTTGATTCCAGTTCTCCGCTAAACCGAGCAAAGTAAAATTCAGCAGTCCGCGCATATATTGTTAAGTTGTCTTTACAACTTTATATTAACACTACTTTATTTGTTTGTCAATTTATTTTCGTGAAAATTCGACATTTTTTCTGTCTTTTGCACTCAGTATTTGTCGAAAAAGGCGATATCGTTTGTAATCTTAAGAAAAACTTTGCTTAAATCTTTCATTATTTCTGTTGACACCCTTCCTTTTATCTGCTACATTGTATAAAATACTCTTTGCACTGCATTAACCTACAGTACAAACTGAGCAGGCCATAGCTAGTACGACCCGTACTAGAAGCTAGGGAGCCGGGTCACAAAGGTGACAGTGGATATCCGCGTCCACGGGACAGTAAGTAATCTGCATACTGGTTCGTGGGTTTTTTTGTACCTTTTTCCGGCTAAGGTAAATATAAAACGCCCCACACCGCAGGTGCCATAGAGCTATCGCTAATCATATTATGATGTTATGGAGGTAACTATTATGGAAAAAAATTATTTATCATCACAAGGGGCGCCTAATGAGCCTTGCACCCCTGCTACATTTCAACGTGTGGCAAACCGCGTATCTGTTGTCAGTATTGTCGGCAACCTGATCCTTTCTATCTTTAAGTTTCTGGCAGGTATCATCGCCCACTCCGGCGCAATGATCAGCGACGCTGTCCACTCGGCTTCTGATGTGTTCAGCAGCTTTATCGTCATTATCGGAGTTAGGCTTTCCTCGAAAGCTTCCGACAAGGAGCATCCTTATGGGCATGAAAGGATAGAATGTGTCGCCGCCATCGTACTGTCCGTGGTATTGCTGTTCACTGGCCTTACGATCGGATATAATGCTGTACAGAACATAGTCAGCGGCGATTATTCGGAGTTGACCGTACCCGGTGTGTTGGCGCTGATCGCCGCGGTCGTGTCCATTGTAACGAAGGAAGCCATGTTCTGGTACACCAAGATCAATGCCAAGCGTATTGACTCCACCTCGTTAATGGCAAACGCATGGCATCACAGGTCGGATGCGCTTTCGTCCGTCGGCGCTTTGATCGGGATCGGCGGCGCCCGAATGGGATATCCTATATTGGATTCGATCGCCAGTCTAGGGATCTGTTTCTTTATTGCGAAAGCCGCTTATGATATTTTCATGGATGCGATTGATAAAATGGTAGACCACTCCTGCGATGAAGCGACCCAAACGCAGCTATATAACTGTGTCGAGTCGGAAGACGGCGTATTGACCGTAGACTATCTGAACACTCGTATATTCGGCAACAGAATTTACGTAGATGTGGAAATTGGCGCGAATGGGAACATGCCCTTAAAAGAGACTCACAAGATCGCGCAGCGGGTGCATGATTCGGTAGAAAAGCATTTTCCGAAGGTAAAGCACATTATGGTACATGTAAATCCAATCGATACATTGGAAGATACGGCTGTGTAGATTCGGGATGTTGGTCTTATCCCCCTGAACATCAAACGGCTGAAAGCAGATTCCCCGCTTTCAGCCGTTTCTAAGCCTATTCCTTTCTAATTCTTATTCATTTCTATTCTTATTCTTTTTGCTCCCGTATCACATCGGAAACTTTGACCTCCTGATTATAGATATGCTTTTCCACAATCGCGCAGGCTTCTTCTTTTCTCCCCTCCTCAATGGTACGTATAATCAGCTCATGCTCCTCCAAAAGCTGGGGATAACACTCCTTTTGTTTCAGGTATTCCACTCGGAGACGGTACATCTGCTCCCGCAGGTTGTTCAACAAGATAATCAGTCTTTGATTTTCTGTCGCAAAGCAGATGACATCATGGAAACGTACATCCGCTTCCGCGATCTGTGTTACGTCCCCGGTCTTTAAAATGCTCTGAAAATCTTTTGCCGCCTTTTTCATCTCCTCGACCCGCTCCGGCGAGATTCGGTCGCAGGCAAGCTCGGCGGCAAGCTTTTCCAGCGCTTTGCGTACCTCCAGAACGTCCTGCATATTTTTCTCTGTGATCTTCGCCACTTCCGCCCCTTTTCTAGGGATCATCAGCACAAGTCCTTCCAGCTCCAGCTTACGGATCGCTTCCCGGATGGGCGTCCGGCTGACTCCGAGCTTATTGGCAAGCTGGATCTCCATCAGCCTCTCTCCGGGTTTTAGTTCTCCTCTTAGGATCGCGCGCCTGAGCGTGTTAAATACCACGTCCCGAAGAGGCAGATACTCATTCATGTCCACTTCAAAATTAGGTTCCATTTTACCATTTCCTCCTGACATTATGCGCGCCGGCAATATACGCCTGCCTCGCCAGTCTTTGTATCTTAATACTCCGGTATGCTTCCCTTGCCTTTCTTCTGTCCTCAAAGATTCCAAATACGGTGGGTCCGCTTCCGCTCATCATAGCTCCCAGCGCGCCATGCCTTAACATACATTCCTTGATCTTTGTGATAACCGGATACTCCCCAGCGGTCACCTTTTCCAGTACATTTCCCATGGAGGATGCCACTTTTCCAATATCCTGCGCTTCCAGCCCTTTTATGATCCCGTCGATATCCGGATGCTCTTTGATCGGTTCCTTATCCAGCTTCTCATACACCGTCTTCGTGGAAACACTGACGGATGGTTTCGCAATCAAGATCTGGCACCTGGGAAGCGGCGCAAGCGCCGTCAATTTTTCTCCGATCCCTTCCGCAAGTACGGTTCCCCGCATGATACAATACGGAACGTCCGCGCCTAGCTTCACCCCGCGCTCCATCAGTTCTTCCTTACTAAGTCCCAGGCGGAACATCCGGTTCATCCCGTAGAGGACCGCCGCTGCGTTCGCGCTTCCTCCCGCCATTCCCGCAGCGACCGGGATATGCTTATCCAGGATGATTTTGATCCCCCTCGTAATCTGAAATTCCTCCATTAAAAGAGCTGCTGCCTTCCATGCAATATTATTCTCATCCCGGGGAAGATAAGGAAGATTTGTGTCAATCTCGATCTTATTGTGAGGTTTTTCCACCAATATCACATTGTCGTACAGATAAACGGTCTGCATAACCATCCTCACGTCATGGTAGCCGTTTTCCCGCCTTCCCAGCACATCCAGTCCTAAATTAATTTTTCCCAGCGCTTTTAATTCCAGTTTCTCCATGCGTTTTCTCCCTGTAACCTCTTCCTGTATTCTGTATACATTATACTCATAGTATACTCATATTTTCCTTAAAAATCAATATCTTATCCCCTTCTTTTATTTCGTTTGACGACATATCATTGATTTCCATGATTCCCTCCACCGTAGTGTAGAATCGTTTTGCCAGACTCCACAGATCGTCTCCTTTGTTTACAATATATCCGACGATTCCCGGGCGTTTTCCCATCTGAGCTTCGTCAAAGGGCTGGAAGGTCAGATCTGTGATGACTTCGGTCTTGATCGGGCATCTCAGGAAACTTCTAAATGCCACCACAGCCTTGATCTCCACTTCGTCGCTGCCCGACAGATCCACCGCAAGCTGCTCCACCCCGTAAGTGATATCGTAGCGCATATTGGGACATGGCCTTCCGCTCTCCAGCAAGTACGAGAAAGGTACCATTCCCTGCCACATATCAAACGGAACCGCATCGTTCGCTTTAATATAGAGGAAATTCACATGCAGCACGCCTTCGATCTGTACGCCCTCCGGCACTACTTTCATATTCTCCACCTGAAGCCCGCCCCCGCTATGGCAAATCTGCAGGATTTCTTCCTTCAATTCCGGCAGGTTCAAACGTTCTGCGATCTTGCATTTAGAATGATTTTGCAGGATTAGCTCTTCATAGAGGACATCTCTTGTCTGAGGAACACATTCCTGATCCAGGGAATATACATCCTCCAAAAGTTCCATTTTCTCTTCCTCATAAAGCAGGATCCGCATTTCCAGCGTAGCCTCCACGCCCAGGCACCGCATTTCACCATCCTCATCCATACGTACCTCCACATTCACATCCGTTAGTTCATTGTATACATGATGGTAGAGACGCTCATCCGCCCCCATGCATTCAATCCGCCCTTCGTAGGGCACCGTCTGCTCCACCCAGTCTGTCTTCCCCTCCTGGGATTCATAGAAACAGAACACCTGCAGTTCCCCGGTAAGCTCCAGTGCATCCTGGGCGAGCTTCGTATCCAGCTTTCGCAGCTCCACATCCGTCCATATGAGCGTCCCGATATTCTCCTTTGTCCCCGGAATCGTGATCTCCTCTTTAATCCGGTAAATATCCCGTTTATTTGTGTGAAGTTCCAGAAGCTCCAGCGGCCGCTGCTTTTTAAACAGCCTCTCCTCGTCTTCCTCCACGTCCACGGTCGTCTCCTCATCCACTGTCTTCTCTGTATGTACGGCAATCTCCGCCATTGTCTTTATCGCAAGTTTTCGAGAGTGAATAAGCGATGCGGAAAATTCGATCCGTGCCACCTGGACTACATAATCTCCTCCGTCCTCCTCCTCAATATATACCACTTCCTCAAAGGGAAGCTTCCCATCTAAGGATGCCAGGGAAGGATCGCCCGTGTCCGTCACGTAAAGCACCTTAAAATACAGCTTTCCCGTGACTCGCAGGTAGTTCTCCACACGTCTCACTTCTTCTACCTTAAGCGTACCCTCCCCAGACACCACTCTCCCTATGTCGCTTTTGGCATCCGGTACGTTGTAGTCGTCATCGATCATGAATTGGTCGATAACCGTCTTTCCCAGTATGTTCGTTCTGACCTTCTTTTTAATCAATTCCATTTAGATTCCTCCTTACCTTGTAATCTTTCATCGCCGATAGGCGATTGAGTTCAGGTATCCCGAGTGTACACGAGGGGTTACCTTGTAATCTTTCATCGCCGAATAGGCGATTGAATTCAGGGTTCCCGAGTGTACACGAGGGGTTACCTTGTGACCCTTCATCGTCGATTAGGCGATACAGTTCGTTTTCAGCTCTCAAACACGACATGTTTTTCACTCCACTTCACTTTTACCACCACATAGGGGCAGGTCGGGTTTTCACTGATCTCCTCCTCCATGCCGGGTCCGAGCAGACTGGTATGTATATAAATGGCGTGTTCCGCCTCATAACACGAATCTACGCTGATGCTGTAGCCGCTGGTCGGCTGCTCGCCATACCCCTGTCCGATATACAAATATTCCTTGTCCCCGTATGTGATCTGAAACGGTTCTCTCTTCTGTTCCTCGATCACCCCTGCCATCTCCTTTGGAATCTCTTCCTCGTCCACTATGGTAAATTCCACATCATTTTGCTTCTTCTCTCCTTTTTTCTCCACGGAACAACCGGCCAAAATACATAGCAGCAAAGCTGCGGCCATCCAGATGAGCAGTCGTTTCATCGCTTTCCTTTTTGCATATTCTCTCTAATATCATATTATCTTCCTTGTATTTTCATTCCCTGAATAGTATAATAATTCAAAGATACCAGGGTCAAAAAGTCATGCGTTTTATGCTCGCATGAAAACGCACGACCTTTTGACCCGCAAAAACATGAGCAAGTAGCCCGACCAGGGTGGATTGCGAATGTTTTTAGGATTGCAGGAGCGCCTTGCGCGCAGCAATCCGGGGGTATCGCATCATCCCGGGGATGAAGTATGAGCAAGTAGCCCGACCAGGGCGGATTACGAATGTTTTTAGGATTGCAGGAGCGCCTTGCGCGCAGCAATCCGGGGGTATTTAAGAATGAAAGTGAGGAAAGTTACAAATGATACGTTTTATCTGTGTTGCTTTGTTCTTATTCCTTTTTTTAGTCTTGTCGATTCCCGTCCTTCTTGTGGAATGGGTGATTGGAAAGTTCGATCGTCAAAAAAAGGATATGAGTTCCCTACGTATTGTCCAATGGGCGTTCAAGGTCATTTTGTGGATAACCGGCGTGGAGGTAACGGTCATCGGTGAAGAGAATGTACCGGATGAGCCGGTTCTTTTTATTGGGAATCACCGCAGTTATTTCGACATTTTGCTGACCTACTCTCGCTGCAGGCGCCTGACCGGTTATGTTGCCAAGAAGGAGATGAAGCGGTATCCTCTCTTATCTACATGGATGGAATATCTATATTGCCTGTTCATGGATCGCAAGGATATGCGGGCAAGCCTGAAAACGATTCTGACGGCCATCGAGTATGTAAAACAGGGTGTTTCCATCTGCATTTTTCCAGAAGGTACACGCAACAGCGGTGAAGAACTCAGTCTGCTTCCATTTAAAGACGGCGCTTTAAAAATCGCGGATAAGACCGGCTGTGCTATCATACCTATTAGTATGAATAATACCGCCGAAATGTTTGAGAATCATCTCCCAAAAATCAAGAAGACACACGTTATCCTGGAATACGGCAAACCGATCTATCCTAAAGCTCTGGATGCCGACACTCGAAAACACCTCGGCCGATACTGCGAGGACCTGATCCGCGAGACGATCACCCGCAATGCCGGGTTGATATAAAGATTATATCGCCAAAAAGCGATTTCATAAGAAAAGAGGGTTTAACATGAATAACAGAAATCTGACACTATTAACCGACCTGTATGAACTGACGATGATGCAGGGATATTTTGAAAAGCAGGAAAATGAAGTGGTGGTTTTCGATGTGTTTTTCCGCAATAATCCATGCAATTCGGGTTATTCCATCGCGGCTGGGCTGGAACAGGTGATTGAGTACATCAAGAACCTGAACTTCAGTTATGAAGACGTCGATTATCTGCGCGGCCTGCACATTTTCTCCGAGGATTTCCTCCAATACTTAAGCGGCTACCATTTCACAGGAAGCATTTATGCGATCCCGGAAGGAAGCGTTATTTTCCCAAAGGAACCGCTCCTCAAAGTGATCGCGCCGATCATGGAGGCGCAGCTTGTTGAAACTGCTATCCTTAATATCATCAATCATCAGTCACTTATCGCCACCAAAACCTCCCGTATCGTTTACGCGGCCGGTCCCGGCGGCGTGATGGAATTCGGACTTCGTCGGGCGCAAGGACCGGACGCCGGGATCTACGGTGCGCGGGCTGCTATGATCGCAGGATGCGTCGGCACTTCTAATGTCTTGACCGGGCAGATGTTCGACGTACCGATCATGGGGACCCATGCGCACAGCTGGATCATGAGCTTTCCGGATGAATATACTGCATTTAAGGCTTACGCCGACCTGTATCCAGAAGGCTGTACGCTCCTGGTTGACACCTATGATACATTAAAGTCCGGCGTGCCGAACGCGATCCGCGTCTTTGACGAGATGAAAGCCGCCGGCGTTTCTCCCCGGAAAATTGGAATCCGTCTGGACAGCGGCGACTTAGCGTATCTTTCTAAAAAAGCACGCAAAATGCTGGATGCGGCAGGCCATCCCGAGGCAATCATTTGCGCCTCCAATGATCTGGATGAATATCTGATCCACGATCTGCGAATCCAGGGAGCTGCCATTGATTCCTGGGGCGTGGGTACAAACCTGATCACCTCCAAAGGAAGTCCATCCTTCGGCGGCGTATATAAGCTTGCGGCGATCCAGAATGAGGAGGGTGAATTTGTCCCCAAGATCAAGCTTTCGGAAAATACGGAAAAGATCACCAATCCAGGGAATAAAACCATCTACCGGATTTATGAAAAGGATACGGGCAAGATGAAGGCGGATCTGATCTGTTTCGCAGACGAAACTCTGGATCCCGATAAGGATCTTTTACTCTTCGACCCGATCGAGACCTGGAAAAAGACAAAACTCAAAGGGGGCACTTACACGGTTCGGGAAATGCTGCTGCCGGTCTTCATACGTGGCGAATGCGTGTACCAATCCCAAAGTGTAAAAGAAATTGCCGAATACTGCAAAAAAGAAAAAGATACACTTTGGGATGAAACGATGCGTCTTTTCAATCCGCATAAAGTGTACATTGATCTTTCTGAAAAACTGTATACTGTTAAAAAGGGTCTGCTCGACCAGATGAGCATGACCGATTAAAAGTCACTATTCACAGTCACATAAAATCAGAAGGCAGCTTCGCGGGCTTGCCCGGACGAAGCTGTATGATGATTTTTATGTGGCTGGAATCAGTCACTCAACGCACATAAGCAGAATACTAAGCTGCTAAGCAGCGCCAGACAGCTCTGCTGGCTGATTCTGCGCATGTGTGCGGAGTGACTGTGAATAGTGACGTACTATCGCCTATTCGGCGATGAAATTTTAACGGGTTTATCCCTCGTGCTTTGCACTCGGGATCCCTGAACTCAATCGCCTATTCGGCGATGAATTTTTGACGGGTTTACCCCTCGTGCTTTGCACTCAGGATCCCTGAACTCAATCGCCTATTCGGCGATGAATTTTAATAGGTAAGGAGTATTATCATGAAAATAATCGTATTAGCCGGAGGGCTTAGTACCGAACGTGATGTTTCACTGACATCAGGGGCCGGTATCTGCCGAACCCTACGCGATCGAGGACACAAGGCTATTCTTCTGGATGTCTTCCTCGGTATGCCGGACGCGCCTGAAAATTTGGAAGAAGTATTCGACCTTCCGGATGGAAATCTTGCGATCGCGAAGGGAATCGCCGCAAGCGAACCGGACATCGACGCCGTAAAAGCATCCCGGAAGGACTCCTCGGACTGTTTCCTAGGACCAAACGTCATCGAGCTGTGCCGGCTTGCAGATATTGCCTTTCTCGGACTCCATGGCGGCGTCGGAGAAGACGGACGGCTTCAGGCTGCTTTCGACATTCTCGGCATCAAATACACTGGCCCGGATTCTCTGGGAAATGCGCTCGCCATGGATAAAAGCGTGACAAAACAGATTTTCCGTATGAACCATATCCCCACGCCGGAGGGAACCTGGCTCTATAAGAAATCGAAAGATAAACCTTTATCCGAATTTGGCCTTAATCTTCCTGTGGTTGTAAAACCCTGTTCCGGAGGCTCCAGTATCGGCGTGTATATCTGTCATACAGAAGAAGAATACCGCAAAGCCCTGGACGAATCATTTAAAAAGGAAACCTGCGTTGTGCTGGAAACCTATATCAAAGGACGAGAGTTTGCCTGCGGGGTTCTTGACGGCAAGGCGCTTCCTGTCATCGAGATCATACCTAAAACCGGTTTTTTTGATTATGCGAATAAATACCAAGCTGGTCTCACCGAGGAAATTTGTCCGGCAGACATACCGGATGAGATCGCTCATCAGATGATGAAAGCATCCGAACGCGCATTTCGCGCGCTGAAACTGAACGTGTATTCCCGGGCTGACTTTCTTTTAGATGAGGCAGGCAACATCTACTGCCTGGAAGTCAACACTCTCCCCGGCATGACCCCTGCAAGCCTGCTGCCCAAAGAGGCGGCCGCCGCTGGCATTGAATATGGCGAATTGTGCGAACGGATTATTGAAAAATCGATGGAAGCCCGCTACTGCTAAACCGTACTGCCTTCGGCGATGGGAGGTAATATACCCAAGGGCATACCTTTATGTCCAAAAAGCGCGGACTATATGGAGGAAATGTAATGAAAGATATGACTTTGCAAAATATCGCTTCTGCCTGTCATGGTACTTATCACGGTGATAAGGGTCTTCTTACGTCTAAGATTACCGGCGTGGCCATCGACAGCCGAAAGATCATGCCCGGCGGCCTGTTTGTTCCAATTCGGGGCGCCAGGGTCGACGGACATGACTTTATCCCGCAGGTGATGGAAAGCGGGGCTCTTGTCACTTTATCGGAAAAAGAATTAGGCGATGTAGATTATCCCTACATCCACGTCATTTCCTGTGCGCAAGCCCTGAAAGATATTGCCGCGTTTTACAGGAATATCTTGGATATCCGGGTGGTCGGCATCACCGGAAGCGTAGGAAAGACCAGTACGAAGGAGACAGTCGCTTCTGTTCTCTCTCAAAAATACAAGGTGTTAAAGACAGAAGGGAATTTCAATAACGAGATTGGTCTTCCTCTCACGATTTTCAATATTAGTGAGGAACATGAAGTCGCAGTACTGGAGATGGGGATCGATCATTTTGGTGAAATGCATCGGCTTGCCTCCATCAGCCGCCCTGACCTTTGCATCATTACGAATATCGGTCTTGCCCATATGGAAAATTTTGGCGACCGGGACGGGACTTTGCGTGCGAAAACGGAAATATTCGATCACCTAAGGCCTGGCGCTTCGGTGATACTGAACGGTGATGACGACAAATTGTCTACCGTCGCTTCAGTCGATGGAAAAGCGCCTGTCTTTTTCGGTCTTTCCAACAGTCTGGACGCATATGCGGATGAGCTCGAAGATCTTGGGCTTCGCGGCACGCTTTGTACTCTGCATCTTTCGATTGGGACGGTCCGTGCGCACATCCCTGTTCCTGGGAATCCTATGATCTATAATGCACTGGCCGCAGCCTGCACCGGAATTGTTCTGGGGCTTACTCTGGATGAGATAAAAAAGGGCATTGAAAGCCTGAAAACCATATCCGGAAGGACGAACTTAATTGACACAGATTCTCTCCTCATTATTGATGACTGCTACAACGCCAATCCCGTTTCCATGAAAAGCTCACTGGATATCCTTGCCACTGCCAAAGGACGTACAGTCGCTATCCTGGGAGACATGTTCGAGCTGGGTGCAAATGAAAATGAGCTGCACTATAATACCGGGGTCTACGCCGCCCAGAAAGAAATCGACGTCATCTGCTGTATCGGCGACCTTTCCAGACACATGCGCGACGGCGCAAAGGCGCAGGCTAAAAGCAGCGCTATCCTCTACTTTGAAACAAAAGAAACTTTTCTGGATAGAATAAACAATGTAGTGCAGAAAGGAGATACGCTCCTCGTAAAAGCGTCCCATGGCATGGAATTTTCGGATATTGTAGAGATGTTGAAAACGATGGAACTATAATGGGGTAGGAAGCGGAGGTAGCAAATTTGTTATTTGATCTCTCAAAATTCGATGAATACAAGGAAGCAAAGATGTGGAACTGTTTCATGTAGAAAAATCCAAAGATGTTATCATGGTTATTCATGTTCCGCCTGCCAAACGTGAAAACCGCCCCATTTATCTGAATGGAGATTTGTTCGGAAATAGTTATAGGCGAAACTGGGAAGGCGACTATCATTGCTCCGCCCAGGAGATCAAAGCTATGCTGAGAGATCAACCCGAGACAACTATGGACATGAAAGTTCTGGATTTCATGCCAATAGAATATATCAGCCGCGAAAGCGTGGAAGCTTATCGTAATCGTCATTCAGCATACAAGCCTGGGCATCCTTGGGTAAAATTAAATTATGAAGACTATTTGGAGCAGCTCGGGGCTATCGCAATTTCAAAAGAAGGCGGAAAACTTCACCCAACGTCGGCTGGACTTTTGATGTTCGGCGAAGAATTTCATATTGTGCGGGAATTTCCAGAATATTTTCTGGATTACCGGGAAATGCTCGATCCCGTCATGCGGTGGACAGACCGGGTCCAGTCCAGTTCCGGGGAATGGTCTGTGAATGTGTTTGATTTTTTCTTTATGGTCTATAACAAACTTTTAAAGGAAATCAAAACACCGTTTAGAATGGAAAATGGGATCCGAATTGATGATACTCCCGTCCACAAAGCTCTTCGTGAGGCGCTCGCAAACTGTCTTGTCAATACAGATTATTACCTTCCACAGGCAGTCGTCATCAAAGTAGAACCAGGGAAAATTACTCTTGAAAATCCCGGCAGTATCCGAACTGGAAAGAGACAGATGATAAAAGGCGGCATTTCAGATCCAAGAAATAAAACATTGATGAAAATGTTCAATCTAATCAATATCGGTGAACGCGCAGGAAGCGGAGTACCGGATATCTATTCCGTATGGGAGGAACAGGGGTGGGAAGAACCCACTGTAACCGAACAGTATGCCCCAGACAGGACCATATTGACATTACCACTTGTAAAAAAAGTGGCGGTAAAAATCAGCGATAAGAAACAAATGCAATACAAAGCCGTGCTTGACTCTATGCGTCCCGACCAGGAATATACCGCCGCCGATTTTTGCGAGGTACTGGATGTAAAGATCAGCCGTACCAAAGTTATATTAAAGGAATTGGTGGAGCAGGGAAAAATAGATATCGTGGGTACGTATAGAAATCGCCATTATATACTGAAATAGGACCGGGACATTTCTGCCCCGGTCAAACTTTAATACCATTTTTAGCCGATCAAAACTTCATTTCCCCGAAATGCAAATCCATATTTGCGTATCCGCTCTTTTGCAATCCCTTTCGCAACAAGCGCCGTCTCATAATTCTTCTCTTCAATCTGCCGCAGGGCTGCTTCCACTGTATCGATCAGTTCTTTTTCCCTTCTCGGCTGAAAGACCTTAAATTCCAAAATGACCGCGTCATCCTTCTGATTCAACGGCTCCAACATCACGTCATATCTGCCGAAGCCGCTCTCCCGGTTCGAGGTCAGCACATATCTCCCCCGAAGCTCCACCATAAGCCCTAACACAAAGCCGTGGTAAAATCGTTCCGGTTCTTTTTTAGAAGGCTTCCTCCCTGCGTCAAAACTACTGAATACAGACTGCGACACAT